>CANQUV010000011.1 GCA_947627135.1 uncultured Clostridia bacterium | reverse complement strand
TAAATATGTTGTTATGATAGTAGTTCTTATTCTCATAACCCGAAGGTCGTAGGTTCAAATCCTGCCTCCGCAACCATGATTGAACACCAATTTTGATACCATAAAATCAAAGTTGGTGTTCTGTTTTTATATTTGTATAAAACAGTCCGTAGGTTGGGCTTGGAAGGGAAAAAGAAATGATACCTGTCAGAAAAAAGGCGGAAGAATTATTAAAAGAAGCAGAAAACTGCAATCCGGGACCTTGGGGAAATCACAGCCGAGTTGTTGCCCATTGTGCCGAAAAAATTGCTGAAAACTGTTCGGATTTGGAGCCGGATAAGGCGTATGTATTGGGTCTGCTTCATGATATCGGCAGAAAATTCGGCGTTAGACATTTGGGGCATGTTTCAGACGGTTACGCTTATATGATGTCACTGGGATATGATGAGGTTGCAAAAGTATGCCTCACGCATTCATTTAATAACAAAATCGTGAAAGAATACATCGGAAAATTTGATACTTCCGATGAAGAGACAGAACAAATAAGCGCGGCCTTGGCAGATGTAGTTTTTGATGAGTATGATCGTCTAATTCAATTATGCGATGCACTGTCAGGTAGCGAGGGCGTTTTGAAAATAGAAGAGCGTATGGAAGATGTAAAACGTCGATATGGTTTTTATCCGCAGAAAAAATGGGATACAAATATAATGCTGAAAAAACATTTTGAAAGAAAACCCGGAAAAGATATTTACAGTTTAGTAGGGGAGAGATTTTGATAAACTTTAAAAATCCGTCTTATCAGGTAAAGTTTTACACTGTTCTAAATTTTAATAGTGGGTGTGCATTTCTTAACGATAACCGGCAAGATTTAATGATACCGGCATTTTTTAACTAAAAGTCGCAGGGTGTGTATTTCATATCAAAATTTGTAGCTGCTTTAACATCGCAATAAGTCACGTTAACCAAAAGTCCGCTGATAAGCGGACTTTTTATTTGCTTTGCTGTTGCTCCTTATCTCTGAAAAGGCACGCTTTTTTGTAGTTCTCGAAAGCTATCATATCGTTTGTGCATTTACTTTTTATAGTTCAATGTCAAAAGTAAAGAGCTATTTTAAACTAAAAAATTTTTGATCAGAGTTTTAGTTTTTTCTTGTATGTTAAAAAATTTAAAAACTATATGATAAAATATAAAATAATAAAATTAATTCTTGACTTTTACCTAAGGTAAAAATATAAAATACACATAAAGGAGAGTGATTTTATGAAGATAAAGGAAGTATGTGAACTTACGGGACTATCTGACAGAGCGGTTAGATTTTACATATCAAAAGATCTGGTTATGCCTGAATATAACGAAAACTACAAAGGAAGAAAATCTTTTGAATTTTCAGATAATGATGTTAAGAGGCTATCTGAAATTGCTGTACTGAGAAAAGTTGATTTTTCTATTGAGGAGATTAAGCAAATAATTGAAGCGCCTTCAAGCTCGTATAAAACAGTTTTAAATATATCTAAAAGGAAAGAAGAAGAAATGAAATCAAAGGAGTCTGTTGATAAACTTTTAGATAAGCTAATGCCGGGGATAAGCTATAATATTGGACAACTTGCAGAATTGTTAAAAAAAGATACGAAAAGTCTAAAATATCCAAATGAAGACGAAAAGCTAAAATTTACAGATGTTTTTATATGGATAAAGGATAACATTTTCAGGTTGATAATGTTTATTTCCTCTTTTTTAATATTTATGACTGTTTTATTTATATTTATTGAAAACATAAACAACAAATATAGATATGTTTGTATATATTCTTACTTTTGGGTTTTTATAGTAATTACTATTTGTCCTGTAATTATTTCTCTTTACAGGCTTATAAGCAACCGAAATAATATTCCACTGCCTTTTTCCGGTATTGAAATTTTTCTTAAAAGTGTAATTACTCTTATTATAATATTTTTTGATTTAATGTTTTCTCTTTTTTTCACTATACTTATTCAACCCTTTTACTCACAAACAACAGATATCCGTAATTATATGATATTAGATGCACAATGTGTTGCAAATGAAGATACAGAAATGAAAGAATTGTTTCCTGCTTGGGTTCCGTGGAATGATATAACCAATGAAAAATATTATTATAAATACTTTCAAGGGCTTGACTATACCTATGATATAATTGCTCAATGGCAGTTAAACAATGAAGAGTTTTATAAGGAAATAGAAAGAGTTAAAAATGAATTTACCGATTATGAAAAAATAATAAGAGGAGAATATAACTGTTTGTTTTTCAGAGATGTGATATATTCTGAAACACAAACCTCTGTTAGTAATAGTTATGATTTTTTGATATTTGCATACAATGAAAATACAAATACTGTACGATATATATGTTGTTCAAGTCTTGAAAACGGTGCAGACCAACCGTACTTTTTTGAAATGGAATGGTAAAGTTGCATATCAATTTAATAATTATAAAAACGCAATTATTACATTAAAACTGTCAAAATAAATAAATTTTAACTTTTTATTGCTTAAATAATTAATTTATGTTACAATAAATACATAATTTAGGAATTATTAAATTTTTTTGGGGTGATGAATATGCAAATACATGAATCTGCAGAAAACTACCTTGAAACTATATATATGCTTCAAAAAAAACTAGGCAGTGTCCGTTCAATAGATATTTGTAACGAGCTTGGTTTTTCAAAGCCTACTGTAAGTGTAGCTATGAAAAATTTTTATAAAGAGGGTTATATTGATAAAGACGGAGAAGGATATATTACTCTTACGGAAAAAGGAAAAGATATTGCTACAAGAATGTATGAACGCCATGTAATTGTTGCAGAATTTTTTATGTCTATCGGAGTTGATAAAGAAACTGCACTTAAAGACTCATGTAAAATTGAGCATGATTTAAGTTCTGAAACCTTTGAATGTATGAAAAAGCATTATTTGGAATTTACAGGTAAAGATTTACCTCAGTTTAATTAATTATATTTTTAATAAGATAAAACAGAGGGTTTACAGTGAAAGAAACAGAGTATAAGTTGATAGAAAATTATATGCTTAAATGTATGCAGGACAGCGCCCACGACAAAGAGCATATATACAGAGTTTTGTACACTGCGCTTAATATTGCAGATAGTGAAGAGAAAGTAGACACTGATGTTTTAATAGCAGCCTGTTTGCTTCACGATATAGGAAGAAAAGAGCAGTATGAAAATCCAACCCTTTGTCATGCGCAGGTAGGAGCTGAAAAGGCATATAATTTTTTAATAGAAAACGGTTTTGAAAAAGAATTTGCAGAAAAAGTGTCATGCTGTATAAAAGCTCATAGATTCAGAGCAAATAATCCGCCTGTAAGCATAGAGGAAAAAATTTTATTCGATGCAGATAAAATAGACGCAACAGGAACCGTAGGAATAGCAAGAACAATTTTTTATAAGGGAAAAATCGATGAACCGTTATATACATTAAATGAACAAGGCGAAGTATCAGACGGAGAGAATGATATATTGCCGTCGTTTTTTCAGGAGTACAAATATAAGCTTGAAAAGCTTTATTCAAAATTTTACACAAATCGAGGAAAAGAAATAGCTCTTAAAAGACAACATTCAGCTGTGGCATTTTATGAAAGTATGTTAAAAGAAACAAAAGATTCATATAAAAAAGGTATTGAGCTTTTAAAGTCTCAAATAAATTAAATATAGGTTCTTTTAAGTTGTATAAACAGGGCGGATTATAAATCTGCCTGTTTTAGTTAAATAAATTTAGGAGAAAACTATGGATATGCTGTTGCAGATATATAACAATGAAATACCTGATTTTATAAGAGAAACAGCTGAAACACCTTTAATACAGAGATTAATGAATGTTGGGATGAATTGCGGCTGTGAATATACATCGTTTCCCGTATTTGCAAGATGCAGTAAATATTCAAGATACAGCCACAGTTTAGGAACAGCTTTAATTATATGGCATTTTACAAATGATAAAAAACAGGCGATTGCAGGACTTTTGCATGATATTTCAACTCCTGTATTTGCCCATGCGATTGATTTTTTAAACAATGATTTTAAAGAGCAGACATCAACAGAAAGATATACAAAAGCATTTATTGAAAATTCATCTGAAATAATAAATTTGTTAAAAAAGTACAATTTAAAAACAGAAGAGGTTTCAAATTATCATATTTATCCTGTTGCCGACAATAATGCACCAAAATTATCTGCCGACAGATTGGAATATACTTTGGGAACAATGCTTAATTTTCAGTTTGCAGACCTTGAAAAAATAAAGAAATTTTATAATAATATTGTAATTGGTATTAACGAAGCAGGCGAAAAGGAACTTATGTTTAAAAATCCTGATATTGCAGAGGCTTTTTCAAAAATATCCTTAAAAAACACAGATGTTTTTATTTCAGATGATGACCGTTTTACAATACAGTCAATTGCATATATTTTATCGGTTGCCATTAAAAATAAAGTTATTGTACAAGAAGATCTATACAAAACAGAGCCTTTTGTTATAGACAAAATACAGAACAATAAGGTTTGCAGTAAGTTGTGGGAGCAATTAAAATGCTATACTAAAACGGTCACATCAAGTAAAAAGCCGGACAATCCTTTTTGTTTCAAAGTTGATACCAAGAAAAGATACATAGACCCTTATGTTTTAAACAAAGGCAGAGTATCACAATATTCAGGTATAATAAAAGAAAAAATACAGGAACTGAACAATAAAACATTTGATTATTATATAAGCGGAGAAAAAGATGATTAAAGCAATAGTTTTTGATATAGGGCAAACTCTCATCGAGTATAATAAGCCATTAAACTGGAAAGAGCTGTATCGTCCTGCATTAGAGGATACAGCAAAAATGTGTAAATTTAATCTAACTGAAAAAGATTATGAAGATGCAACAGAAATATTGTTAAAATATAATACCAGAATAAACCACAGAGAATATGAAGTTAGTTCAAACACTATTTTTGAAGAAATTTTTATAAAGTGGAATAAGGATATAAATGATATAGAAAAAGCTAAAGATGCATTTTATTCTTATTTCAGCAGAGAAGCATATCCCTTTGAAGAAGTAAAATATTCACTTAAAACATTAAAAGAAAAAGGTATCATGATTGCTACATTGTCAGATGTTGCATACGGAATGGATAATAAATATGCACTTAACGATATTAAAGGTATAATAAAATATATAGATTTACCTATTACATCAAACGATATCGGATACAGAAAACCTAATACGCAAGGGCTTAAGTATATTGCAGAAAAGTTTAAAATTAATGCTGAATCTATGATGTATGTAGGGGATGAAGAAAAGGATATTCTTTGTGCAAATAACGGGGGAATATATTCGGTTTTAATAAACAGAACTGATAAAGAAAAAGATTTTGGTCAGCGCAAAACAATACATTCACTGACAGAACTATTTGATTTAATTTGAATTATTTAAAATAATAAAGGCGTTGGTTATTCTGTTAACCAACGCCCTGATTTGTTTTGCCAAAAAATATTTATTGTTTTTAATTATGATAAAAGTTATTTTAATTATTTATTTTGAATGTACTCGTCTATTGCAGCTGCGGCTGTTTTTCCTGCACCCATGGCAAGAATAACAGTTGCTGCTCCTGTTACTGCGTCTCCGCCTGCATATACGCCTATTCTTGAGGTTGCACCCTTTTCATCTGCAATAATTCCGCCCCATTTTTGCGTTTCAAGGCCTTTTGTTGTAGACTTGATAAGCGGGTTTGGCGATGTTCCGATAGACATAATTACGCAGTCAACATCAAGTGTAAACTCTGAATCCTCTTTAACAACAGGTCGTCTTCTGCCGCTTTCGTCAGGCTCGCCTAGCTCCATTTCAACGCATTTCATACCGCCTACAAAGTTATTTTCATTTGGCAAAATCTCAACAGGATTATTAAGAAGTTTAAAAATAATGCCTTCTTCTTTTGCGTGTTCAACTTCTTCTTTTCTTGCAGGAAGCTCTTCTTCACTTCTTCTGTAAACAATGTAAACCTCTTCAGCCCCAAGTCTTTTTGCACTTCTTGCGGCGTCCATGGCAACATTACCTCCTCCTACAACAGCAACCTTTTTGGCGTGCATAATTGGTGTTGTGGGATTTTCTTTATATGATTTCATTAGGTTTACTCTTGTTAAAAACTCGTTTGCTGAATAAACGCCTTTTAAATTTTCTCCCGGAATACCCATAAACCTGGGAAGTCCTGCTCCCGAACCTATAAATACTGCCTCAAAGCCGTCATCTATAAGCTCGTCGATAGATAGAACCTTGCCAATTACCATATTTGTTTCTACCTTAACGCCCAACTCCTTAAGAGTGTCGATTTCTTTCTGCACAATGGATTTTGGAAGTCTGAATTCGGGAATACCGTAAACCAGAACTCCTCCTGCCAAGTGGAGAGCCTCAAATACCGTTACATCATATCCCATTTTTGCAAGGTCGCCTGCACAGGTAAGCCCCGATGGACCTGAACCTACTATTGCAACCTTATGACCGTTTGACTTCGGCTTTTTGATTTCAGTGTTTTCCTGAGCATTATGCCAATCTGCAACAAAACGCTCCAATCGACCTATACCAACAGGCTCGCCCTTAATGCCTCTTACGCATTTAGCTTCGCACTGGCTTTCCTGTGGACAAACACGACCGCAAACGGCAGGAAGTGAGCTTGATTTGGAAATAATTTCATAAGCTTTTGCAAAATTTCCGTTTGCTACCTCTTTAATGAATTCGGGTATATGTATAGAAACGGGACATCCGCTTACGCAGGGCGAATGTTTGCAGTTTAAACATCTTTTAGCTTCATCAATTGCCATTTCTTCAGTATATCCTAAAGCAACCTCAAGAAAATTCTTGTTTCTTACGTCAGGTTCCTGACTTGGCATTGGATTCTTTTTTAAAGACATATTAGGCATTATTACTCTACCTCCTTTTTAAACAAGTTGCAGGTTTCTTCGTGAGCCTTTCTCTCAAAAGACTTATACATTGAGCCTCTTTCCATGGCTTCGTCAAAATCTACTTCAAAGCCGTTAAAATCAGGACCGTCAACGCAGGCGAACTTTGTTTTTCCGCCTACTGTAAGTCTGCAACCGCCGCACATTCCTGTACCGTCGATCATAATCGGGTTCATGGAAACAATTGTGGGTATATTATATTGTTTTGTAAGTAAAGTAACAAATTTCATCATGATCAACGGTCCGATGGTAATTACCTCATCGTACTGCTCGCCGCTTTCAATAAGATCTTTTAAAGCGTCTGTTACAAGACCTTTCCTACCGTAAGAACCATCATCTGTCATCATACAGACTTTATCTGAAACATTATTAAATTCCTCTTCAAGAATAACAAGGTCTTTGTTTCTAAATCCCACAACAGAATGCACTTCAGTTCCTTGCTGGTGAAGCTTTTTAGCAATAGGATACGCAATAGCACAACCTACTCCTCCGCCAACTACGGCAACCTTTTTTAGTCCTTCTGTATGAGACGGAACTCCTAAAGGACCAACAAAGTCCTGTATGTAATCTCCTTCTTCCTTATGATTAAGGGCTTCCGTTGTTGCTCCTACTATTTGAAAAATAATCGTTACCGTTCCCTTTTGTCTGTCAAAATCGGCAACTGTTAAAGGAATACGCTCGCCGTTTTCATCAACTCTTAAAATAATAAACTGACCCGGCTCTGCTTTTTTAGCAATCAGCGGTGCGTCAATTTCCATAAGAGTAACCGTAGGATTCAGCACCTTTTTCTTTAAAATTTTAAACATTTGTCCATATCCTTTCTGAAACTAATGTCTTATGCTAATTCACATTATTAGTTTTATTTTAACATATAAGATGTTGCATTTCAATAGAAATTGTTATTTAAAGTTATTAGTTAATGTTATAAATTAATACAAAAATATTCTTTTTAACCATTTTATTCCTGAAAGGTCCTGATTTTATAAATTGTGATGTTTTTTGACTAATTGTTCATTGAAATTAAATGAAAAAAGAGGTATAATACTTTTTACGATTGAAAAATCAGTTTTAATTTCATAAATTTTTAAAAATTGAAAGGAATGTTTTGTTAATGGCAAAAAAACAGTTTAAGTCTGAATCTAAACGACTTCTTGATTTAATGATTAATTCTATTTATACTCATAAGGAGATTTTCTTACGAGAAATTATATCCAATGCAAGTGACGCTATTGATAAATTATGTTTTCTTTCACTTACGGACGATAAGGTTGGAATGAGCAGAGAGGACTTTAAAATTACAATTAAAGCCGACAAAGACAGTCGAACACTTGTTATAGAAGATAACGGTATAGGTATGGACAGAGATGACCTTGAGAATAATTTAGGAACAATAGCATCATCAGGCTCATATAAGTTCCGCCAGCAGCTGGAGGAAAAAGATAAAGAAAATGTAGATATTATCGGACAGTTCGGCGTTGGTTTTTATTCTGCATTTATGGTTGCAGACGACATAACCGTACTTACAAAAAAATACGGCGGCGATACAGCTTATAGATGGCAATCTTCGGGAGCAGACGGATATACAATTAAAGAAGTTGAAAAGGATAATGTTGGCACACAGGTTATTCTTCATATTAAAGAGGACGCAGAGGGAGAGAATTACAGCGAATTTCTTGACCAGTACAGAATACAGGGATTAATTAAAAAGTATTCCGACTATGTTCATTATCCAATTATTATGGATATGGAAACTCAAAAACAAAAAGAGGGAACAGAAGAAAAGCCTGAGTATGAGACTGTTGTGGAAACAAAAACTCTTAACAGTATGACTCCAATCTGGCAGAAAAATAAAAAGGAAGTAACCGAAGAAGAGTATAACACATTTTACAGAGAAAAATTCTTTGATTTTGAGCCTCCGCTTTGTACAATACCCACATCTGTTGAAGGGGTTGTAACTTATAAAGCACTTTTGTTTATTCCGTCAAAAATACCTTACGACTTTTATACAAAAGACTATAAAAAAGGCTTAAAGCTTTATTCAAGCGGAGTTCTTATTATGGATAATTGCGAGGAAATTTTGCCTGAACATTTCCGCTTTGTAAAGGGTATAGTAGACAGTCAGGACTTTTCACTTAACATTTCAAGAGAGGTTCTCCAGCACGACCGTCAGCTTAAAACCATAGCGAAAACTCTTGAAAAGAAAATCAAAAACGAACTTTCTTCAATTATGAAAAAAGAAAGAGAAAAATACGAAGAATTCTTTAAACAGTTCGGACGTCAAATAAAATACGGAATTGTAAGCGAATACGGCACACATAAAGAGCTTTTACAGGATTTACTGCTGTTTTATTCATCAACTGAGAAAAAACTTGTATCCTTGCAGGAATATGTTGACAGAATGAAAGAGGAGCAAAAGTATATTTACTTTGCAACAGGCGAAAGCATCGCAACAATAGACAATCTTCCTCAGGCAGAGCTTTTGCAGAGCAAGGGTTATGAGATCCTCTACTGTACGGAAGATGTAGATGAATTTACAATTCAGGGCTTGGGAATGTACGACAATAAGTCGTTCCGTTCCGTTACAAACGACGATTTGGGAATAGAGGAAGATGAAAAGTCTGAAGAAAATAATGAGGATAACTCACAGGTTCTTACATTTGTAAAGGACGCTTTAGGTGACAAAGTAAATGAAGTAATTGCATCTAAAAAGCTTGTCAGTCACCCTGTTTGCCTGACTGCAAAGGGAGGAATTTCCTTTGAAATGGAAAAATATTTTGCGCAGGTACAGCCGGGAAGCGGAATGAAGGCTCAAAGGTGTTTAGAGCTTAATCTTAACCACGACGCTGTTAAGGCCTTGGCAGAGAATATAGGTAAAGATGATGAAAAAGCAAAGCTTTATTCAGAGCTTCTTTATGATCAGGCACTGTTGATTGCAGGACTTCCTCTTGAAGACCCGTCAGCCTATGCAGACCTTGTTTGCAATCTTATGAAATAATTTTTATAACAAAGATAGGGCTGTCTCAACTTTATTTGAGACAGTCCGTTTTTTATTTGCAAAGATATTATGTTTACAATTTTTCAGAATATGATATAATTTGTTCAGTGAATGAGATTGGAGATTATGAAATGACGGGAATATTATATTTTAGTTCTACCGGAAACAGTTTATATATTTCAAAATGTATTCAGGAAAAAATAAAATCCAAAATTTTTTATATTCCTACATACAACGGTGACGGTTCTGAATTTGACAGAATAATAATTGTATCACCCATATATTCCTTTGGGTTACCTTATCATGTATATAATATTATCCCAACATTGTCTAAACACACGCCTGTTGAAATCGTGTTAAATTACGGAGGAATGATAAGTGGAGCAGACTACTTTACATATATGCATGCAAAAAATTCAGGCTTAAATATAAGAGCTGTTTATACCATTAAAATGCCTGAAAATTTTACTCTTTCTTATACTGTTCCAAAGTTTTATTTAAACAGCATACTAAAATCCGCCCCAAAACGGATAAAAAAAGTTGTAAATTTTATTGATAATAATACTGTTAATATTCCCAAGTCAAAGAAAACAAAAGATAAAGTGTATTTTAAAAATAAAAGCAATTGGTATAAAATAGGACAAGACTTTCATGTTAATGAATCTTGCATATCCTGCGGTAAATGTATATCGCTTTGCCCTATTAATAACATTTCTTTTTCAAATAATAAAATAGTATTTGGAGATAAATGTGTTGCATGTTTAGGATGTTATCAACGCTGTAAACAAAAAGCAATTCAATATAAAGACAAGAAAAAATCATTCAGATATATAAACCCTTACATTAATGAAAATGATATAGGAAAAAATATATAAAATATTTATAAGTATGAAGAGGGCTGTCTCAACAAATCAAGTTGAGACAGCCTTTATATTATTCGTTTTCGTATCGCATAGTAACGTAGGGAAGTATAACCCAAGTAATTTCATCTGCTTATATAAATAAAATTACTTTATACCAATATAAATATGTATCTCTGCATTTTCAAAATCGCTGTTTTGGTATTCTTCAAAATCACAAACATAAGAGCGGGGAATATCCATTTTCCAAAGCTCCTGCCAAAATTCTGAAACAGCTTTTTGCATATTTCCTTTTACTGTAAATTTTGCGTATTTTCCCTTTGGAATAACTGTTTTAACAGTATTTTGCAAAAGATTTTCAGCCTTATTTACCTGACACCCTACTAAAGCAGTATAATCTGCATTTTCTTCATTTTCATAATTAAAATATAATCCCAGAGCTTTATAATTTGTTTTGTTTTCTATTTTTTCATAAATGCCCTTTTGAAAAAAATCGCTCCATAATCCGCCTATAACCTTTTCCATATCAGGCGATGAATTATTTGTTCTTGTACTTATTCCTACAACGGTTCTTTCTTCTAAATTTACGATTTCATATTTCATTATAAAAATCCTTTCTTAATATAATTTATTTTTTACCTGTTTTTATAAAATTTATCAGCTCTTGTGCATTATCAAAATTGTCATAATCGCCGTTTATTCCTTTACGGTGGTAAATTATTCCGCTTTTTTCATTTCGTTCAAGACAATTTAATAATTTCTCTTTGCCATAAAGCTTAATGAATTTTGTAAAAGCATAGGGTTTAATATTGCTTAAAAGTCCTTTTCTGCAATTTTCATTACATTCATAGCAACCCTTAAGATTTTTGTCTATGGAACATTTCCTGTTTTCGCAAAAATCCTTATTATTACAGTTGTTTGAATTACAGCCTGAACATTCAGAGTTTTGTGAGCATAAGCAACAGGCTAAACCACATCTTGCAATACCATGTTCTCGTTTCATCTTCATACTCCTTTCTTGTATTTTGTAATACAAGAATAAAACAAAAAACACGACATCAGTGTGTCGTGTTTTAAAAAATTGTAAAAAATATAAAACTAAATATCGAAAAGTGTAAGTTGTCTAAAAGTATTTTTTTCTTCAAATGTTTTTAAATAATTAAAAATTTCTTTATTATTGCAGACAATGTTATTTTCTTTACATATCCTATTAAAAATCGTCATAAGCATAGAATTATTCGGACTTGTAACCTCATAGGAATTTCCGTATGTTTTGATATATTTTTCTTTTAATCCGGGAAAATACTTATCAAGATTTTTATAAAAATATTCCCTGTTTCCCTCACGCAGGGTAAGTCCCATTCCAAAGCAGATAATTCCGTAAACCTTTGCTTTTATGCAATAGTCTAAAATACCTTTTATGTTTTCTTCAGTATCATTTATAAACGGCAGAACAGGATCAAGCCATACAACTGTTGGAATATTGTTTTCGTTAAGAATTTTTAACGTTTCAAAGCGCTCTTTTGTTGTAGAAACATTTGGCTCAATAATTTTGCAGAGATTTTCATCAAAAGTAGTTAAAGTCATTTGAACAACGGCTTTTGTTTTGCTGTTTATTTTTTTAAGAATATCCAAATCCCGCAAAACTCTGCTTGATTTTGTTTGAACAACGGCCCCAAAGCCATATTTTTCAATAAGCAAAAGACTTTTTCTTGTGTTCTCCGTTTCGAGCTCTATGTGCATATACGGATCGCACATGGAGCCTGTGCCTATCATACATTTTTTTCTTTTGCTCTTGAGGGCCTGTTCCAAAAGTTCCACGGCGTTTTCTTTTACTTCAATATCTTCAAAATCGTGGTTGATATGATAACATTTACTCCTTGAATCGCAGTAAATACAGCCATGGGTACAGCCTCTGTATAAATTCATTCCGTTGTTTGCAGATAGAATACCTTTTACCTTTACCTTATGCATAAATACCTCTAAAGTTTTTAGTAATTATACAATTTTATTGGGACATACGTATGTCTTGTTATAAATATTTTTTCATAATTTTTTCTGCTTTTTCTTTAAATTCTTTTCGCAAGTTTTCAGGCTCCAAAAGTTCAGCAGAAGTACCGAAGCTTAAAAGCCATTCAAACAAAGATTGCTTATCAGACCATGTAAGTGTAATGATATTTCCTTTATTGTATGAAGAAATACTCTCAATACCGAAATGGTCTATAATACGCCATTTGACATCGTCCGAAAATAATATGGTAGTTTCTATTTCGTCGGGCTGATGGTCAAATACAACGGGAGTATAGGATGGTATTTCTTCAATTTTGATGAATGATTCTTCTGAAATGTTGAGGTTTAAAATTCTTGTCAGCTTAAACATACGAAGGTCTTTACGTATATGACAGTATCCCCAAACATACCATGACGACCACTGGAAAATTAACATATACGGGTTGATTTTCCTAATGGTTTCACCCTTTGGAGAAAAATATGTAAATTGAATTTTTCTTTTTTCATTGATTGCATTATGAATAAGCTCAATTTTAGGAGCAAGAGATGACCTGTGCCAAGAGGATAGGTCAATAAAAATATGATTATTCTCGGTTTTAATATTTTGATTTTTTTCAGACAGCTTTTCCATTAAATTTTTATATTTGTTCGTTTTGCATACACTGTCAAGACCTTTTAGTCCTGCAATTATTGACTGCATTTCAGATGAAGTAAGCAAGGTTTTATCAATTTTGTATCCATCCATAATATAAATTCCGCCGTTTTTGCCGGCTGTTGAGGCAACGGGAATACCAGATTTGGACAAAGTTTCAATATCTCGGTTTATTGTACGCCTTGACACCTCGAATTTTTCCGCCAGATAAGGGGCGGTAACTTTATCCTTTTGTAAAAGTACTGTAAGAATACCTATAAGTCTGTCTGTTTTCATATAAATCACCACTTACATAATATCATATTACCTTAAAAATTTACAATATATACTATACCATATACTTTCAAAATATATTAAGGCTATATTAAGACTATATTAAGGCGAAACAAGTTTGTTTTATAGCTATTTTATTATTATTTTATAAAATGTTTAAAATATTTATAAAAAATTAACATATTCGACATTGTTCGACATATAATTTTGAAATTTGGTGATATAATTTCACAAAGTGTACTTTTCAATATAAGTTTTATTTGTATTGAGCATCGGAAAGCGCTAGCCGAAAAACATATAATTTATTTTAATGAGGTGATAAAATGAAAAAATCAATAAAGTCTTTATGCAGTATTTTTCTTGTAATTGTTATGATTTGCTCGGTGTGTATTATTTCTGTTAATGCGGAAACAACAGATAGCTATGAAGGAGTAAAAATTGTATTCCACAAGCCTGATAATTGGGGAAATAACATAAATATCCACCTTTGGAATGCAGGTTCGGAAAACACAAGTTGGCCCGGCAAAGCTATGAGTTTATCATACAACGGTACATATACATATTCCAGTACTGATATTTCTTCCTGCAACTTTGTTATTAATGACGGCTTGGGAAACCAGACTAATGACTTATACGCTGAGGGCTATGTGGGCGTTAAAGATAACCATGTTTTTGCTATGAGTGATACATCTGTTTATGTTCGTTTTAAAGCACCGTCAAATTGGGGTTCTGATATAAAAATGTATTATTACAGTAATGATGAAAATGAAGTTGCACTTACACCTTGGCCTGGAAAAGCTATGTCTGTAAACGGCACAAGAGACGGACACTATGCAATTATTAATGATATGTCAGATATAAGGATATTATTTACTGACGGAACTCATCAATATCCGGCTTCGGGTCAACCGGGCATTCCCTTAAAAGCAGGTCAGGAACTCATTTTTGATCAAAATAAATATTCCATAAATAACAATTATAAGAGTTTTAATGTAAATCAACCTACAACCTTTGCACTTACCGGACAGGATTACAGTATTAGTGTAGATTTTTCCTACGGAAACGATTTTTTACTGTTTTTCAGAGATCAAAATGATAATACAGTAAATCCTAAAAATGTAATTGAAACAAGAAATAATGATAAGATTATATATGAATATATCTTTAATTTTTCAGAATCCGGCAGTAAGATCCTAACTCCTTATTATGTTTATCATTCAAGTTACGGCAGATTAACTGATGATATTACTATTGATGTTTTAGATAACATGGCATATAATTCACATACAGCTTTTGCAGATAAATATGATATGAATATTGGTGATACATTTACTATTACAACTCCTTATCTGCAATCAGGTATTTTTTATAACTTCAGAGATGCCGATAATAATGAAATAGAATACAACAGAATGTATGAAACAACCATAGATGGAAATACATTTTATAATTTTGTATTTACAGCAGACAAAATAGGAAGATGTCAGGTAATAAATATAAATCAAACTTATACAAGAAACCCTCTTTATGAGCCCAATGTTTCAAAGATTATGATTAATGTTTGGCAACCTGTAAATTAAATGTTGTAAAAATATAAAGAAATGCCCCTGAAATTCAGGGGCATTTTTTCAACAGATCAACTTGGCTTTATATAAAAATAAAAGTTTTTTATCAAGAAACGGCAAAGCGGATAACTACACTTTGCCGTTTAATGATTATGTTGAATATTTAATATAAAAATTTAGATATTATACGCAGCCTTGAGCCATCATAGCATCAGCAACTTTTAAGAAGCCTGCAATATTTGCACCTGCCATATAGTTGCCTTCCATGCCGTACTCTTTGGCAGCCTCGTCACATGATTTGAAGATTTCCTTCATAATGTCATGAAGCTTATTGTCAACCTCTTCAAATGTCCAAGAAAGTCTTGCGGAATTCTGGCTCATTTCAAGACCTGATGTTGCAACGCCGCCTGCGTTAGCAGCTTTTGCAGGACCGTAAAGTATGCCGTTAGCAAGATAAACATCAATAGCTTCAGGAGTTGAAGGCATATTAGCTCCCTCTGATACTGCAAAGCAGCCGTTCTTAACAAGTATCTTAGCACTTTCTTCGTCTATTTCATTCTGTGTTGCACACGGAAGAGCAATATCACAAGGAATTGTCCAAATGCCTTTGCAGCCTTCTGTGTAAACAGCGTCAGGATGTGTATTTACATATTCTTTGATTCTCTTTCTCTCAACTTCTTTAAGCTGTTTAACGAGAGCAAGATCAATACCGTTTTTATCGTAAATGTAACCGTTAGAGTCTGAAAGAGCAACTACCTTTGCGCCAAGTTCTGTTGCTTTCTGTGTAGCGTAAATTGCAACATTACCTGAACCTGAGATAACAACTGTTTTGCCTTCAAAGCTCTTGCCGTTAGCCTTAAGCATTTCATCTGTAAAGTAGCAAAGACCATAGCCTGTTGCTTCTGTTCTTGCAAGTGAGCCGCCGAATGTAAGACCTTTACCCGTAAGTACACCTGACCACTCATTTCTAATTCTCTTATACTGACCGAACATATATCCGATTTCTCTAGCGCCTGTACCGATATCGCCGGCAGGTACATCACAGTCAGGACCGATATGTCTGCAAAGCTCTGTCATAAAACTCTGGCAGAAACGCATAACTTCTCCGTCACTTTTACCTTTAGGGTCAAAGTCAGAGCCGCCCTTGCCGCCGCCCATAGGAAGAGTTGTAAGACTGTTTTTGAAAATCTGCTCAAAACCGAGGAACTTGATAATTCCCAGATAAACAGAAGGATGAAGTCTTAAACCGCCCTTGTAAGGTCCGATAGCAGAGTTGAACTGTACTCTGAAACCACGGTTTACTTGAGTTTTACCGTTGTCGTCAACCCAAGGTACTCTGAACATGATTTGTCTTTCAGGCTCAACGAGTCTTTCTAAAACACCTGATGTTGCAAGTTCAGGTCTTTTTTCAATCACAGGTTCAAGAGAAACAAAAACTTCTGTTACAGCCTGAATAAATTCGGGTTCACCTGCGTTTCTTTTTTTGACTGTTTCCAATAAGTCAATTAAATACTGATTTTTTAACGCCATTGTTAAAAACCTCCATATAAAATTTTTTGTTCGTTATTAAGAACAAATCGCATTTTAGATTTTACCACTATTATTTATAAAATGCAATATTTAAAACAAAAAATTTCATAATTTTACAAATAAAAGAAATTATTGGTTTATACAAATATAATTTCATTGATTTACTAAAATTTTACTATGATAATCATTTACTTTTTATGTAAAAAATGGTATTCTCAATATAGAAAATTTATTTTTTAGAAAGTACTTGTATGGTAATACTAAAAATATATTTATTATAACTCTACTTGGAGGTAATTATGAGGAATACAAAAATTGTATGTACAATGGGACCGGCTTGTAATAATAAAAAAACAATACTTAAAATGATTGACGCCGGAATGAATGTTGCCCGTTTTAATATGTCTCACGGAAACTATGAAGACACAAAAAAGCTTATGGACACAGTTAAGGAAGCAATAAAGGAAAGTGGAAAATATGTTGAACTTCTTCTTGATACAAAAGGTCCTGAAGTAAGAATAGGAACATTTCCCGAAGGAAGTGTTGAGATTGAAAAGGGACAGGAGTTTTCATTGTTAAAAGAACAGGATAAAGGAGATGAAAAGGGAGTAAGTTTGTCTTTCCCAAAGCTTACTGAACTTTTTCATTCAGAGGGCAGGGAAGCTATCGGCAGAGAAATTTTACTTGATGACGGAAAATTAAGTATGCAAGTTAAAGAGGTTACGCCTGACGCAATTATTTGTACTGTTATTAAAGGAGGAAAGCTTTCCAACAGAAAAAGCATTAATATTCCAAACTATAAAATCAATATGCCTTATGTAAGCCAAAAAGACAGAGAAGATATTGAATTTGGATTAAAAAACGGAGCTCATGTTGTAGCGGCTTCATTTGTGCGTTCTTATGAGGATGTAAAAACTCTTCGTGATTATATAGACAGTATAGGTTATGAATATGTTGAAATTATTTCAAAAATTGAAAATCAGAGCGGTGTAGACGATATTGACAGAATACTTGAAGTCAGCGACGGCATTATGGTAGCCAGAGGAGATATGGGTGTAGAAATTCCTTTTATAAAACTGCCTGAAATTCAAAAAACTCTTATAAGAAAGGCGGTATCATCAGGTAAGTTTGTAATTACCGCAACACAGATGCTTGAAAGTATGACTACTTCTCCCAGACCTACAAGGGCAGAGATCAGTGATGTTGCAAATGCTGTATATGACGGTACAAGCGCAGTTATGCTTTCGGGAGAATCTGCAATGGGACAGTATCCGGTTGAAAGCGTAAGAGCATTAAATGATATATGCAAAGAGGCTGAAAGCAACAGCGAAACGGAAGTTCTGGAAAAATATATTATGAGAAATCTTTTAAACGGAGCGACAGATTCAAGCTTTAGAGAAAATATCTGTCTGGCTGCCAAAAATGTTGCTCAAAAAATCGGTGCAAAAGCAATTATCGTAGAAAGTGCCACGGGAAGAGTTGCCCGTTCAATGGCGCATTTTAGACCTCAATGTCCGATTATTGCAGTTGTAACCTCTGAATTTGTTGCAAGAAAACTGTGTCTTACTTGGGGTGTTACTGCGGTTTTAGGAGAGGAAAAAACAACTTCCGACGCAATTACAAAACAGGCTATGGAAAAAGCATTATCAACTAAAATTGTTAAAAAGGGCGATATTGTTATTGTTCTTTCTTCAAATAAGATCACACCTACTTCAAGTACAGATACATTAAGTATAAGGATCCTTTAATATGAAAAATGTTATTTTAATAGGTATGCCGGGATGCGGAAAAAGTACGGTAGGGGTCGTACTGGCAAAAAGCCTCGGATTTGGCTTTATTGATACAGATTTAATTATTTGTGAAAAAGAAGGTCAAAAACTTCAGGATTTAATTGATATGCAGGGCATAAAAAGATTTCTTGAAATAGAAGAACAAATCGGCAGAGAGCTTAACTGTAAAAATACTGTTGTAGCTACCGGCGGTTCAATGGTTATGAACCAAAATGCCATGAAAAATTTAAAAGCTTTGGGAACTGTCGTTTATATTGATGTTCCCATTGATGTACTTAAAAAGCGTATTAATAATATGAAAACAAGAGGAATAGTATTTGAAAAGGGTGAAACCCTTGAGGATATTTTTAATAAAAGAACGCCTCTTTATAAAAAATATGCAGACATAACGGTTAGTGTAGCTAAAAACGGTTCTCTTGAAAATACAGCCGCAAAGATTGTAAAAAAACTGTAAATAAATTGCTGTAAAATTAAGACTTTCTGTTTATGGAAGAAAAAGTTTTTGTATCTTTTTTCAATAAGCGGACTAAATTCTAAGGGCATGAAACTTTTTGTCTCCGATATTTTCGGCGAAACTGCCTGTTGATATATTTATATAGTCAACGTGTTTTAGTATAGTAATCAGAAGCCTTTTGCCGTCTAAAGTACTTGTAAAACTATTACTGCTAAAAATAATAATTGCTCGCAGACAGTTTAAAAAAACTGTCTGCTTTTTTGTTTTTATACATATTATATAATAAAAATATTTATAAAAATTTACAAAAGTGCTTGACAAATGAGTTAGTGTATGCTAACTTATTAATAGGTTAGCAAGTACTAACTTGTGATCGATTTGTAAAAATTAGTAAAAATATTATACATTTTGGTTTGTGGGGTGAGTTTATGCCTTTATCTATGGCTAACAGCGGAGAAGAAATGACCGTTAAAAGAGTTGGCGGTAATGAAAGTACAAGACAGTTTCTTGAAAATTTAGGTTTTATAAATGGAAGTAATGTTACTGTAATAAGCAAAAACGGCGGAAATGTTATTGTTAATGTAAAGCAATCCAGAGTTGCCATCAGCAGTGAAATGGCAAATAAAATAATGGTGTAATTTATTGTTAGGGAGAAATATATGAAAACTTTAAAAGATGCAAGTATGAAAGAAACCGTAAAGGTTGTAAAGATCAACGGTGAAGGTGCGGTTAAAAGACGCATTATGGATATGGGTATTACAAAGGGTACAGAGGTTTATATAAGAAAAGTTGCCCCTTTGGGAGATCCTATTGAAGTAACTGTAAGAGGATATGAATTGAGCATCAGAAAAGCAGATGCTGAAATGATTTACGTTGAATAATTTAAAGGATAAAAAGTATATAACTTAATTTAAAATCATAAAATTTAACTGGGAATTTTAGGCGAAGATGAATTTATTTTTCGCTTTATAAAAACTATTTTAAAACAGCCGGACAAAAGAAGATTTATAAAAGATACTGCCTGCTCGTTTATATACAGCCCACCGGTCTCTTTTTGAAAAAAGAGACGCAAAAACTTTTAATATTCTTGACAACAACCTTTGTTTTTAAAATAACTTTTTTGTTATTTTCAGGTTATAATTATAGAAAACTTTTTACTTTATATGAAACTGCCTGGAAACAGTCGGGCTCAAAAAATGATCATATAAAGTGTTAACTATATGTATATGTGCAGCCCACCGGTCTCTTTTTGAA
This sequence comes from uncultured Clostridia bacterium, assembly GCA_947627135.1. Taxonomy (GTDB): domain Bacteria; phylum Bacillota; class Clostridia; order Oscillospirales; family Acutalibacteraceae; genus Ruminococcoides. Next base: position 55,565 of record CANQUV010000011.1, on the reverse strand, counting down.
AAAAGAGACGCAAAAACTTTTAATATTCTTGATAACAACCTTTGTTTTTAACATAACTTTTTTGTTATTTTCAGGTTATATATTATAGAAAACTTTTTACTTTATATGAAACTGCCTAAAAACAGTCGGGCTCAAAAAATGATCATATAAAGTGTTAACTATATGTATATGTGCAGCCCACCGGCTGTTTTTTAAATGTATAAAAGTTAGTAACAACTAACTTAAAAGGAGGAAAATTATGTCTGTTAAAATTGCTCTTGCGGGCAATCCCAACAGTGGTAAGACAACATTGTTTAATGCGCTTACAGGTTCAAACCAGTTTGTAGGAAACTGGCCCGGCGTTACTGTTGAGAAAAAGGAAGGTAAATTAAAATCCGACAAAAGTGTGGTGATTACTGACTTGCCGGGTGTTTATTCCTTATCACCCTACACGCTTGAAGAGGTAGTTTCAAGAAATTATCTTTTAAACGAAAAACCTGATGCAATTTTAAATATTGTAGACGGTACAAATCTTGAAAGAAACCTTTATTTGACAACCCAGCTTGCAGAGCTTTCAATACCGGTTGTTGTAGCTGTAAATATGGCTGATGTTATTGAAAAAAAAGGAGATAAAATCAACTGTGATAAACTTGCTCAAAAATTGGGTGTTGAAGTTGTTGAGATTTCCGCATTAAAGGGAACAAATATTGATAAAGCAGCAGAACTTGCAGTAAAAAAAGCGCAAGAGAAAAAGGATTTTGTATGTAATCATAAATTCTCCAATGATATTGAAAATGCAATAATTTCTATTGGAAAATTGCTTGAAGGAAAGGTTGAAAAAAGTAAAAAACGCTGGTATTCAATTAAGCTTTTTGAGCGTGATGACAAAATCATCGAGGCGTTAAAGCTTGATAAATCAACAAGCGACGCTGTTGAAGGTATTGTGAAAAAGTATGAAAAACAGTTTGATGATGACAGTGAAAGCATTATTACAAATGAAAGATATACATACATTTCTTCAATCATAAATGATTGCATAAAAAGGAAAAACACCGGTAAGCTTTCAGCATCCGATAAAATAGACAGAGTTGTTACAAATCGTTTTGCGGCTCTTCCTATTTTTATTGTTATAATGTTTATAGTTTACTATATATCAGTATCAACAGTAGGAACAATTGCAACAGATTGGGCTAACGACGGAGTTTTCGGAGACGGCTGGCACTTGTTCGGCATAGGAAGCAGTGAATATGACGATGCTACTACCAAGTATGCTGTTGAAAATGTCTGGACTCCTGAAGTTAAAGAAATTATAAGCAAGGCAGCAAATGCAGAGGTAGTAGGAGCAGAAGATATTTTGAATGCTGTTGAAGATGAAGACTTCGGAGCATTTGATGAAACTTATGCCTCTTACGGAGAAGCTCTGACTGATTCAGGCTATGACATTTCAGAACTTGTAGATCCTGCCCTTGAAGAAGCTCCCGCTCCGGAGGATTACGGTATTTGGATACCGGGTATTCCTGTTTTTGTTGAAAACGGACTTAATGCCGTTAATTGTGCTGATTGGCTGCAAAGTCTAATTCTTGACGGTATTATAGCAGGTGTTGGTGCGGTATTGGGATTTGTACCGCAAATGCTGGTTCTGTTTATATTCCTTGGAATTTTGGAATCCTGCGGTTATATGGCAAGAGTTGCCTTTATAATGGACAGGATTTTCAGAAAATTCGGTTTGTCAGGTAAATCCTTTATTCCTATGTTAATTGGTACAGGCTGCGGTGTTCCTGGAATTATGGCTTCAAGAACCATTGAAAATGACAGAGACCGCAAAATGACGATCATGACCACAACCTTTATTCCATGTGGTGCTAAAATGCCGATCATAGCCCTTATTGCAGGCGCTTTATTCGGCGGTGCTTGGTGGATTGCTCCATCTGCTTATTTTATCGGTATTGCCGCAATTGTCGTTTCTGGTATTATACTTAAGAAAACTAAGATGTTTAGCGGAGATCCTGCACCATTTGTTATGGAACTCCCTGCTTACCACCTGCCTACTGTGGGTAATGTACTTAGAAGTATGTGGGAAAGAGGCTGGTCGTTTATCAAAAAAGCAGGTACTATCATTCTTTTATCTTCAATTCTTATCTGGGCAGGTTCATGCTTTGGTATTCTTGAAGGCGGTGCTTTCGGATTTAGTACTGAACTTGAACTTGAAAACAGTGTGTTGGGTATGATAGGCAGCGCAATCTGCTGGATTTTCGCTCCTCTTGGCTTTGGTAATATTAAGGCTGCAATTGCTACTATTATGGGTCTTGTTGCTAAAGAAGAAGTTGTAGGTGTATTCGGAGTTCTTGATTTTGAGGGCTTAACACAGCTTGCTGCATTCTCGTTTATGGTGTTCAACCTTTTGTGTGCTCCTTGCTTTGCGGCAATCGGAGCTATGAAGAGAGAACTTAACAGCGGTAAATGGTTGGCTTTTGCAGTTGGTTATCAATGTGTATTCGCTTATGCAGTTTCACTTTGTATCTTCCAAATAGGATCACTTTTTACAGGTGCTTTCAGCATTGGTGCGATATTCGCTTTTGCAGTGGCAGCATTGTTCCTGTTTTTGCTATTCAGACCGTACAAGGAAAGCAATACTTTAAAATCAAGTGTTGTTAAAAAATTAGGCTAATTTAATTATTTTTGTTCAAATACATTTATGAAGGGATGTTTATAATGCTTGAATTTTTAATAAATAATTTAGGTACAATAGTTGTTTTGCTGATTGTTGCGGCAGTAGTATTTTGCATTGTGTTTCTAAGCGTTAGAAAACATCGTAAGGGACAGTCATCCTGTTCATCGTGCGGATGCGGCTGTTCAGGCTGTGCTTCCGCCTCAATTTGCCACCCTTCTAAAAAGTAATCTGCCACCCATTACAAACTCATTCACATAAAAAGCGGTAAAGCTTAATGCTTTGCCGCTTTTCACTGTATAAAAGGTTTTTAAACGGATCATTGTATATTTCAGATTAAAAAATTAAAAGTTATTGTGTCAATCTTTTTCAAAAAGCTAGCGAGATTAAAAAAGTAAAAGCTGCTTTTCACTGAAAAATACAAAGAATTTCTCTGATCACTTTCAATAAAGCGGTTGTTTTTAATAGAGTTGAAAATCTTTTTATCTTCAGTATTGAAGGAACTGTATGTTATATTACATAATTTTGTTATTAATAGTTTTTTTACTGTATTGCTTGATAAAATATGATGCTTGTGATAAACTTATAATGTATAAACATAAAAATATATTTAAAAATAAGGATTTAAGTATGGGCAAATATAAAATTGCTGATTTAATAATTGAGGTCAATCCAAAATATCTGCATTCTGAAAAATTAATGAAAAATTATGAATATTCAGGCGCAGAAAAGCCTGTTTTTACAGTAAATGTTACAGATGAAATGATAGCTTATGAAGGATCAATATCAGAACAAGATTACCCGGATTTTTATTATGATTTTTTAGCAATTTTAAGATGTATTTGCTTGAATATTTTAAAGAACTTCAATGGTTTTTTCTTTCACTGTTCAAGTCTTGAACTGGACGGCAAAGCGTATTTGTTTACAGCACACAGCGGAACAGGAAAGTCTACCCATACAAGGCTGTGGAGAGAGTATTTTGGAGATAAGGTAACGATGATAAACGATGATAAGCCTATTATCAGGCTTATAAATGGCAGGTTTTATATTTACGGAACTCCTTGGCAGGGTAAAGAAAATATAGGAAATAATGTAAAAGTGCCTGTTCATGCTGTTTGTTTTTTAAGACAGGGAAAGGATAATAAAATAAAGAAATTAACGCCAATTGAAGCTCTGCCTTTATTTTTTGACCAGACAGAACGCCCGAAAGATAAGAAATCAATGGAGAATCTACTGGATTTATTTAATTTGTTTTTAAAAGAAATCCCGATATATATGATGGATTGCACAATTTCAGAAGATGCAGTCATAACAGCATATAAAGAAATGAGCAAATAGATATAGTGATAAACGAGGCTGAATATGGATAATGTAGTATCTGTAAGTAATATGAGAAAAAGCGATGCTCATACTATTGAGCATCACATATCGGGCAAAGAACTTATGCGAAGAGCCGCAAAGGGAGTATTTTCTTCTATGGACTTTACACAAAAGAGGGTTGCCATAATTTGCGGAAGCGGTAATAACGGAGGAGACGGTTATGCTCTTGCGGAAATTTGTGCCGATAACAATATATCATGCAGTGTTTTTAGAACTTCCGAGCGATTTTCCGAAGACGGTCTTTACTATTGCAAGCGAGCAGAAAAAAAGGGCATATTTATAGATATGTTTGACGAAGACATGCTCCTTATGGATTACGATATAATAGTTGATTGTATTTTCGGTACTGGCTTTAAAGGAGAGCCAAAAGGACTAGCAAAGACCGCCATTGAAAAAATCAATAAATCCGGCATATATGTTATAAGCGTAGATATTAACAGCGGACTTAACGGAGATACGGGAATTGCAAAGTGTGCAGTAAGATCAAATTTGACTGTATCTATCGGATATTATAAAACGGGAATGTTTTTAAACGATGCTCCCAAGTATATAAAAAAACTAATAAACGAAGATATAGGAATACATCTTGAGCAACAGCAGTATTATTTAATTGAAAAATCACAGACAGAACATTTCAAAGGCTATGGTTCGGAAATAATGACATCCGAACAATTTTGTGAAAAATTTGATTTGGATATAAATGAAATAGATTTTGTAAATGCAGTTGCAGCAAAATCCTGTCAGACAAAGAAAATAATAATTATAAAAAATACAAATTCTCTTATGATAGCAGACCAGACATACATTTATTTTCAGGCTGATTATGCGAAGACAAAAAATTAACAGGAGGATAAAAATGGAAATTTCAAAGAACTTAGATTTAAATAACTCAAAATTGCTTGAAGCAATTGAAAATATGCAGGAAAACAATACAAAGGAGACCGTTGATGAAATGGTCAATCAAGTTATGAAAGCAAAGTTTATAACTCCTGCAAAAGTTCATGCGCCCCAAAATGTTGCAAAAACAAAAAACGGAAAAACTGTTATGCAGCAACAAAGCCAAGTGCAGTTTCAGTTGATACAAAATGAGAATAAAGAACAGTATTTTCCTGCATTTACCGATGTTCAAGAGCTTAACAGATGGGATAAAGCAAATAAGGAATTTGCAACAACAATTATGACATTTAAAGATTATGCAAATATTCTGGCAGATCCAAAATGTCCGATAAACGGATTTGTAATTAATCCTTTTGGAAAAAGTGTAGCCTTTCCGAGAGGTATGGTAATGAATCTTATGCAGCAGGCTAAACAAAACGAAGGAATTTATAAAAAGCAGTTTAAGCAGAATGAAAGGCTTGAATTTAATGATCCCGACGAATACCCAATTGATTTAATGGCGGCGGTGATCGGAGTATTGCAAGAAAGAAATGATGTAAACGCCGCATATTTAAAACTGTTCAAGCCGGAAAGTGACGATAAGCAGAGCTATCTTATAATTGTTGATTTTAACGGAGATATGAATGAAATATTTTCAACAATAGGCAAAGCAGCGTCACCCCATTTAAACGGAATGCAGCTTAGCATGATGCCTTACAGTCTTGAAATTGCAAGAAAAGCAGTAGCAAATGACGAACCTTTTTATATAAAGGAAGATTAACAGTAATACTAAAAATGTAAATAAGGATAAAATATACAAGGGATTTGATAGAAAATCAAGACGGTTAACAAGAAAATAAAAGCTTTTATTGAAAAAAGCAATTAATACAATTTTAAATTGGAGATGACATCATGACTATAAATAAAATTATCTTTCTTATTTTTATCTTTGTGATTTATTTGACTTGTTTTCTTGCAATTCTTATCAGTAAAAAGAAATACAAGCTGAATGAGGTGCAAATAAAGGCTCAAAATTCTGCTTACAAAACAGTGCTTGTTTTTTATGTTTCTTATAATGTTCTCTTATTCATTCTAAATGTGTTAGATATTCAAGTAGCATCATTCAAAATACAGATAATCATAGGGCTGTTTATCACTTATATTGTTTTTATAAGTATCTGCGTATTCAAAGATGTTTTCATATTTCCAAATAAATACGGAAATCTTAACTTGGTATCTATGGGTGGAATTGCTATATTATATAGTATTTATGGATTTATAAATATTGATCAAACTGATGTAAAATTCTTTGAACAAGGGAAACTAAAGGATGATATTATTTATCCTCTTATGGGTCTTTTGGGGTTAAGCCTAATAATGATTTTCTTAATAAAGCTTTTAATTAACAAAGGAACCCACGGTAATAAAAAATGAAAATCCACAAAAAGAGATGATAGAATCAAAATAAAACATTATTCTTATGACCATATTACAGATTCAGATTAATGTCTTTAGACAGTTTCGCTCAAGAGAGCGGAACAAACAACCACCCGCTATGCGGGTGTGCGACGAAAGTTATACAAAAATTCTCCAGTCTGGTAGAATAAGGAAGTTGAGTCTTATTGCAAACAGAAAGGAGAAATTAATGGCAAATCAATATAATAGCTTATCACACACGAAATGGCTATGTAAATATCACATAGTAATAGTACCGAAGTATAGAAGAAAAATAATATACAATCAGTACAAAGCAGATTTAAGAGAAATTATAAGAACATTATGTAAATACAAAGGTGTAGAAATACTTGAAGGACATATGATGCCGGATCATGTGCATCTGCTACTAAGTATACCACCAAAAAATAGTGTGTCAAGTTTCATGGGGTATCTCAAAGGAAAGAGTGCACTAATGATGTTTGATAAACATGCAAACTTAAAGTACAAATTTGGCAACAGACACTTTTGGGCAGAAGGGTATTATGTATCAACAGTTGGACTTAATGAATCAACAATCAGAAAATACATACAAGATCAGGAAAAAGCAGATATAGCTTTAGATAAATTAAGCGTAAAAGAATACGAAGACCCATTTGCAAAGTAACCCCTTAAGGGGTTGCCAAAGAAGCAAAAACAATAAGGCTTGAACAAAGTGAAAGCCCGCGCCTTGAGACGCGGGTTAGTAACGGGGCTTATAGTCCACGAGCAAACCACCCGTTTGACGGGTGGTTTTGATTTTATAGAAAACTGTTTAAAAAAATCGGATACGAAAGAGCGTTTATATATGGTGATGTCTGCCGGAAAAACAAATCACCGACTTTTGTGTATATTATTGTAAATTAAAAGGTAACAGCCGGACAGAAAAAATTGTTTTTATATTAAGCTGACTGCCCTAAAGCTTACTGTCTGCTTTTATGCCTGAAAATAACAGTTTTATTATACAGACAACAAAAATATTATTTTACAAATTTACATAAGTTTTACATTTACCTGCATTTGTATTTTACATTGTGTGTTTATAATTTCAATTGTACAAATAAAGTACAAAAATTAAGATTGAAATTTAAGGAGAAAATTCAAAATGAAAAAGAAAATTTTACCTATTGCAATAGCAGCAACGCTTATGTTGTCAATATTTGCAGGCTGCGGAAGTTCAACTGAAAATGCAGGAAGCAACGGAAGTTCAAGCAACACCGCATCAGCTTCTCAAACAAACTTTGACGCAAGCAAACAAATTACCGTTGTAACAAGAGAAGAGGGATCAGGTACTCGTGACGCATTTGTAGAGCTTACAGGAGTTCTTGTTAAAGACGGCGACACAAAAACTGATAAAACAGTAACTTCAGCAGTTACAATCAACAGCACAGAGGCAGTTATTACAAATGTAAAGGATAACGACGCTGCAATCGGTTACATATCACTCGGTTCACTTAACGATTCGGTTAAGGCTGTAAAAATCGGTGGAGTTGAGGCTACTGCCGAAAATGTAAAATCAGGAGATTTTGCAATCAACCGTCCGTTTAATATTGCGTACAAGTCCAATTTAAGCGAAGTTGCAAAGGATTTTGTAGACTACATTTTAAGTTCAGACGGTCAGAAAGTAATTGAAGATAACGGTTATGTATCAGTATCTGAAAACGGCGCTTATTCAGGCTCAAAGCCTGAAGGTAAGGTAGTAGTTGTAGGGTCATCCTCAGTATCACCTGTAATGGAAAAGCTTGCAGAAGCTTATAAAGCAGTAAATTCAAATGCAGATATAGAAATCACAACATCAGATTCATCAGCAGGTATGCAGGCTGCTATGGCAGAAACCTGCGACATTGGCATGGCTTCAAGAGCATTAAAAGATGAAGAAAAAAATGAGCTTACGGAAACAACTATTGCTAAAGACGGTATTGCAGTAGTCGTAAATAACAACAATACCTGCGATAACCTTACTCTTGATCAGGTAAAAGCAATTTATACAGGTGAAACTACTGTTTGGAGTGACATTGTAAAATGAGATTAGGTAAAATAAGAGAAACGGCGATGCAGGGAGTTTTTTTCCTGACAGCTATAACCAGCATAGCGGCTGTTGTCATTATTTGTATATTCTTATTCTGCAACGGAATCCCTGCTATGGCAAAGATTGGTTTTTCTGAATTTTTAGGCGGCCAGAAATGGTCGCCTACAAATGTACCGCCCAGTTTTGGTATATTTGATATGATAATCGGCAGTATTTATGTTACGGCAGGAGCGCTTGTGATCGGTGTTCCGGTAGGTATTCTTACAGCTGTTTTTCTGGCAAGATTTTGTCCTGCATCTCTTTATAAGGTGTTAAAACCGGCTACCGAGCTTTTGGCGGGTATTCCCTCTATTGTTTACGGTTTCTTCGGATTAATGGTGATCGTACCACTTATCCGTCAGTACTTCGGAGGAAACGGCTCAAGCCTGTTGGCTGCGTCAATAGTGTTGGGTATTATGATTTTACCTACTATTATAGGTGTATCAGAGTCTGCAATCAGAGCAGTCCCGGAAAGTTATTATGAGGGAGCTTTGGCACTTGGAGCAACAAAGGAAAGAAGTGTGTTCAAAACAATTCTTCCCGCTTCAAAATCAGGTGTGCTTGCGGGAGTAGTTCTGGGAATAGGCAGAGCTATCGGCGAAACAATGGCAGTTGTTCTTATTGCAGGTAATCAGGTTCAAATTCCTAAATCAATTACAGACGGTGTAAGAACCCTTACTGCAAACATTGTACTTGAAATGGGATATTCAACAGGCCTGCACAGAGAAGCGCTAATTGCAACAGGAGTTGTATTATTTGTATTTATTTTGCTTATTACTCTTTCAATGCAGGCAATAAAGAGCAGGAGTGAAAATCATGGCTAAAAATATTAATAGTTCTGTTTTGAATTTAAAACCTATTAATAAAATTTCCTTTAAACAGCGTATGCTTTCCTATAAAAGAAAACCACTCTCTTTCCTGCTTTTAATAATTGTAGGACTTGCGGCTTTTCTGTCTGCGGCAGCACTTATTTTCTTAATGGTATATATACTTGTTAAGGGTATTCCTAACCTTACTCCCGAACTTTTCGCTTGGGAATACAATTCGGAAAATGTATCCTGTATGCCTTCTATTATAAATACTTTAATTATTACTTGTTTAACGCTTGCCATAGCTGTCCCATTTGGAGTAGGGGCTGCAATTTATCTTGCAGAGTACGCAAAAAAAGGAAACAAACTTGTAAAGGTCATCAGAACAATGGCTGAAACACTCTCTGGTATTCCATCTATTGTTTACGGGCTTTTCGGTATGATGTTCTTTGTTACTGCTCTTCATTGGAATATGTCGCTTCTTGCAGGTTCATTTACTCTTGCAATTATGGTTTTGCCTACTATTATGCGTACAACTGAAGAATCATTGTTGACAGTTCCTGATTCTTACAGAGAGGGCAGTTTCGGACTTGGTGCGGGAAAACTCAGAACAATAGTAAAAATTATTCTTCCCAGTTCAATGCCGGGAATTTTGGCGGGTATTATTCTTGCAATAGGCAGAATTGTTGGTGAAACTGCCGCTTTAATTTATACTTCCGGTTCCGCAACAGGCACAGCTACAAACGTTATGGATTCAGGCAGAACTCTTGCAATACACATGTATGTTCTTGCAAACGAAGGATTATATACAAATCAGGCATGGGGTACGGCAGTGGTACTTCTTGTGTTGGTATTTGGCATTAACACACTTTCAGCTTTTATAGCAAAGAAACTTGGCAGTAAGAAGGGGTAAAGATATAGTATGGATAAATTTCAGATACAAAGTATGAATCTGCATTACGGCAAATTCCACGCTTTAAAAAATATTAACCTGAATATGCAGAAAAACAAAATAACAGCTTTTATTGGACCGTCAGGCTGCGGAAAATCTACGTTGTTAAAGTCACTAAACAGGATGAACGATTTAGTTGAAGGCTGCAAAATTACAGGAAGCTTAAAGCTTGACGGCGAAGATATTTACGGCAATATGGATGTTAATGTTTTAAGAAAAAGAGTAGGAATGGTATTTCAAAAGGCAAACCCGTTTCCCATGAGTGTATATGACAATATTGCATTCGGACCGAGAACACACGGAGTAAAAAATAAAAAACAGCTTGACGAAATTGTTGAACAAACCTTAAAGGATGCTGCAATCTGGGATGAACTTAAAGACCGTCTTAAAAAGAGTGCATTAGGACTTTCAGGCGGACAGCAGCAAAGATTATGTATAGCAAGAGCGTTGGCAGTTAAACCGGAGGTCCTGTTAATGGACGAGGCAACATCTGCACTTGATCCTATTTCGACCGGTAAAATTGAAGAGCTTTGTATGAAGCTTAAAAATGAATATACAATTATAATGGTTACCCATAATATGCAGCAGGCATTGAGAGTATCTGATTATACAGCATTTTTTCTGTTGGGAGAAATGATAGAATATAACGATACAGACACGATTTTCTCATCGCCTAAAGAGCAAAAGACAGAAGAATACATTACAGGAAGGTTTGGATAATATGAGAGAATATTATGATGTAGAACTTACAAAGCTTAATAATGAACTTGTTGAAATGGGTGCATTAATAGAAAATGCAATAACTCATGCTGTAAATGCTTTAACTCAAAAGGATATTGAAGAAGCAAACCTTGTTGATAAAATAGAAATTCAAATTAATCAAAAAGAAAAAGACATTGAAGCATTTTGTTTAAAACTTATTTTACATCAGCAGCCTGTTGCCAAAGATTTAAGACTTATTTCTTCTGCTTTAAAAATGATTACAGACATGGAGAGAATAGGGGATCAATCATCTGATGTTGCGGAAATTTGCAAAATAATTTCGAAAAATTCCTATGTTCATAATCTTAAACATATTACTGATATGGCAGAGCAAATGAAACAAATGGTAACACAGGCGGTAAATGCTTTTGTTACAAAAGATGTTGTACTTGCCATGTCTGTTTGCAAAAGCGACGATATTGTAGATGAACTTTTCAGCAAGGTTCAGTGCGATATGATTAAGCTTATAACTGAAGACAGCTCAAAAGGAGCCATAGCTCTTGATTTATTAATGGTTGCAAAGTATTTTGAAAGAATAGGCGACCATGCAACTAATATTGCAGAATGGGTTATATTTTCAATAACAGGAGATCACAAGCTTTCAGGAAAATAACAAACCGTTTTTAATAAGGCAGGGCATACGCTCTGCTTTTTGTTTATAAAATAAAAGCGATGATATATAAAAAGAAGTTTTTAAATATTCATTAAAAAACGATTACATCAAAACATTATTATCTGATTACAAAATCACTAAACTGTGTTATAATATTTAATATATTATAAAATTATTTTTCCGCAAGGAGGATAAAAATTGATTTATATAATTGAAGATGACGCAGATATTCGAGAAATGGAAAGCTATGCTTTAAAAAACAGCGGATACCAGGTAAAATCATTTCCTGACAGTACCGATTTTTATAGTGCCTGTGATAAAGAAAAGCCATCATTAATTTTACTTGATATAATGCTTCCTGAAGAAGACGGACTTTCAATTCTTCGTAAAATAAGAAATAATGCAAATATAAAGAAAGTTCCTGTAATTATGGTAACTGCAAAGACAACCGAAATTGATAAAGTTAAAGGACTTGACTTGGGCGCAGATGATTATATTACAAAACCTTTTGGCGTAATGGAGTTGGTATCAAGAGTAAAAGCAATACTCAGAAGGTGTTCGGACAAAGAACAGGCTGATATTATTGAATACGGCGGAATTTTAATAGATGACAGTAAGCACAAGGTGATTGTAGACGGAAATGAATGTATTCTCACATATAAAGAATACGAGCTTTTAAAGTACTTTTTAAAAAATACAGGTATAGCACTTTCGAGAGAAAGACTGATAGAAAAAGTATGGGGATATGATTTTGAGGGCGAAAGCAGAACGGTGGATATGCATATAAAAACACTCAGACAAAAATTAGGAGAAGCCGGTAAAATTATAAAAACTGTGAGAAATGTCGGATATAAAGCTGGTGATTAAATGAAACTTAAAACTAAAATTACAAAAAAGCTTTTATTTGTGGGGATTATATCAATTTTACTCACTGCAGTATCATTAAGCTTTATTTTTTGGTATTTTTTTACAGAGCAGGTTAAAAGTGACCTTGAAACCTGCGGAAATCTTGCGGCAGAGGAATATTACAAAGACAATTATGAAGATTTTTCTTATTTTAAAGAAAACGGAGTAAGAGTTACGCTGATCGATAAAGAGGGAAATGTAGTAACGGATAATTCAACACGATCCGATAAGGCAAAATCGGAAAATCATAACGACAGACCCGAAATTATTGAAGCAAGAGAAAAAGGAAGCGGAGAGAGTCAGCGTAATTCTGCAACCATAGAAAAAACAAGCTATTATTATGCACGACTTTTGGATAACGGATATGTGTTGCGTGTTTCACAGGAAGCAGACAGTGTTTTTTCATTGTTAAAAGGATTTTTTCCGTTGGTTGTAATTATTGTTTTATATGTTTTTGCTATATGTCTTATTTTTTCTGCAGAAGCCACAAACGGAATTATTCGACCTATTAAAGATATGGTAATTGACCCAGAAAATGTAACTTACGAAGAGCTGATCCCGTTTTCAAATATTATAGAAGTACAAAGAGAAAAAATAAAAAAGCATATTGAAAATTTAAAACAGGAAAAAGAAAAAATTAATGTATTAATAGCAAATATGTCAGAGGGATTTGTACTTTTTGATATGGAGAAAAATGTCCTTATGAAAAATGAAAGTGCAGTAAAGCTTTTACAAGCTAATGATGTTATTAAAGTAAATATTATAAATTTTTCAAGAGCAGAAAAATTTATAAAAGCTGTTGATATGGCATTAAAAGGAGAAAGCAATCATATTGATTTAAAAATAGAAGATAAAGAAATACAGGTTCTTGTAAGTCCTGTTTTCCATAATAATGTACAAAACGGAGCGATCGCTCTTATTATGGATGTTACGGAGAAGAAAAAAGCAGAAAATATGCGACGTGAGTTTACAGCTAATGTTTCTCATGAACTGAAAACTCCTCTTACATCAATTTCAGGTTATGCGGAAATGATAGAATACGGAATGGCAAAGCCTGAAGATGTTAAAGTCTTTGCACATAAAATTTGCGATGAAGCAGGCAGACTGGTTGCCTTAATCAGCGATATTTTAAAACTTTCTCAGCTTGATGAACCTTTGGAACAGAATCAGAAGCAAAATGTAAATTTACTTGATATTGCAAAGGAATGTAGTGAAAATCTGAAAATTAACGCAGATAAAAGAAATATTAAGGTGTCCTGCAAAGGAGAAGATGCAGTCATTTTAGGCGATAAAAGTTTAATTTACGAGCTTGTCTATAATCTCTGCGATAATGCAATTCGATATAATAAGTATGGAGGATTGGTAGAGATAAGTATAAAAAAGAAAGAAGATAAAGCCATTTTAACAGTGAAAGATACGGGAATCGGTATTCCTCCCGAACATCAAAACAGGATTTTTGAAAGATTTTATCGAGTTGATAAAAGCCGTTCAAAAAAAACAGGGGGAACAGGTTTGGGCCTTGCAATAGTTAAATATATTGCAGAACAGCATAACGCCTCAATTAGCCTTGACAGTAAATTGAATCAAGGAACTGAAATAACTGTAAGCTTTATGCTTAATAATAATGAAAATATTTAACATAAATTTTTGATAAAAACCGATGGTTTTATACAAAAAGAGACACATTTTTAAAATGTGTCTCTTTTTTTATGATTATAGAAAAATCGTCTTGCAATAGATAGAAAAATATGTTAGCATTAAAATGATTTGTGGTAAATATAAATTTGTAATTAAAGTTATAAATGTGTAAATAAATTTATAAATATTTTACATATTAAACTATTCTCGCTTAAATTAAATCAAGGAGTGGAATACTTCATGGATATTTTTTCCGTGTTTTCGCTATTGGGCGGACTTGCATTCTTTTTATTCGGAATGAACACACTTGGCGATGGACTTGAAAAGCTTTCGGGGGGAAGATTTGAAAAAACTCTTGAAAAAATGACCTCTAATACTATAAAAGGATTTTTGCTCGGTGCAGGTGTAACGGCAGTTATTCAGTCCTCATCGGCCACAACGGTAATGGTTGTAGGCTTTGTAAACTCGGGTATTATGAAGTTGAAACAGGCTATCGGAATCATAATGGGCGCCAATGTAGGTACTACGATTACCGCTTGGATTTTAAGCCTTTCCGGTATTGAGGGCGACAGCCTCATAATGCAGCTGCTAAAGCCCATTAACTTTTCTCCACTTTTTGCATTTGTGGGAATCATTCTTATAATGTTTACAAAATCAGGTCATAAAAAGGATATCGGCGCAATTTTAGTTGGCTTTGCCATTCTTATGTTTGGTATGGATTTAATGAGCGATTCAGTTGCTCCGCTTGCAGATGTTCCTGAATTTACCAATTTTCTAACTATGTTCCAAAATCCAATCTTTGGTGTTCTTGCAGGTGCAGCTTTAACTGCTGTTATTCAGAGTTCCAGTGCATCAGTGGGTATTTTGCAGGCGCTTTCCTCCACAGGAAGTATTACATACGGTATGGCCATTCCCATTGTAATGGGACAAAACATAGGTACCTGCGTTACTGCTATGATCTCATGTATAGGAGCAAAGAAGAATGCAAAGCGTGCAGCTTTTGTACACTTGTATTTTAATATAATAGGAACACTTGTATGGTTAGCGGTATTCTATGGAGTAAATGCGTTTATGCATTTTTCGTTTATTAATGAAGTTGTTGGACCTGCTGAAATTGCAGTTATACATACAGCATTTAACCTGCTTTCAACAGCACTTCTTTTGCCATTTTCAAAGCAGCTTGAAAAGCTTGCGTGTCTTACAATAAGGGACAAGCATGACGATGAAGAAACAATATTTATTGATGAAAGATTTTTAAACACTCCTGCAATAGCAACGGAACAATGTACAGCCATGACCTCTAAAATGGCTGATAAAGCATACAAAACGATTCTTGAAGCGTTAAACCTTATAAACGAGTACGATGAAAAAATTGCCGAGGATATAATAGAAAACGAAGAGAAAATAGATAAATATGAAGATGTTTTGGGTTCTTATCTGGTTAAATTAAGTCGCAAAAATCTTACTGTAAGGGATAGTCAAGAGGTATCAAGACTTTTGCATTGTATTAACGATTTTGAAAGAATCAGTGATTATGCCGTAAATATTTTATCAAGTGCAAAAGAAATGTTTGATAAAAAAATAGATTTTACAGATAAAGCTAAAAAAGAGCTTAATGTTTTAATAAGTGCTTTGAACGAGGTTTTAGAGACAACTATTTTTGCTTTTCATAATAACAATATAAAGCTTGCAGAAACAGTTGAACCTTTGGAACAGGTAATCGACAGATTGGCAGATAAGATCAAATCCCGTCATATTGCCCGTTTGCAAAACGGAGAATGTACTATTGAAATGGGATTTGTTCTGAATGATTTGCTGACAAGCTGTGAAAGAGTTTCGGATCACTGTTCTAATATTGCAGTCTGCATTATACAAATTCATTTGGACAGCTTTGGAACTCACGAATATTTAAACGAAATTAAAGCAGAAGATGCAGGTAAATTCAAAGAAAGATATTTAAACTTCAGTCAAAAATATGTGTTGCCGAAAAATGCTTAAGTAAAAAATTACGGTAAAATTAATATTTTTTCGGTTGACATTAATAAAGCTAAATGATAAAATGATTTTAAGGACAAAGGCGTTTTGCTTTTGTCCTTTTTTGTTTGTAAAAAGGGATTAAAATATATGTAATTTATATTTAATTTTAATTATAAAGATATAAAGAAGGGATTGTATGATAAATACAAATAATAAAGATAAAAAGCCTATTGTTGGGGTTATGCCCCTATATGATGATGAAAAAAATTCATTGTGGATGCTGCCGGGATATATTGACGGAATTTACAGAGCAGGTGCAATTCCGATGATGTTTCCTCTTAATATCAAAAAAGAAGATGCTCTTGAACTTTATAATATGTGCAGCGGAATTTTATTGACAGGCGGTCACGATGTTGATCCAAAGCTTTATAACGAAAAAAGAAAAAGTTATTGCGGGAAAACTAACAGTAAAAGAGACGAACTTGAAACTTTTATATTTAAAAAAGCTTATAAGGATAACAAGCCTCTTTTGGGAATTTGCAGAGGAATACAGCTTATAAATGTTCTTATGGAGGGCACATTATATCAAGATATAAACAGCGAAATAAAAACTGATAAAAAGATTGAGCATTGTATGTCTTATCCTTACGACAGAGAGGCTCACAAGATAAAAATTGTTAAAGGAACTCCTCTTTATGCACTTCTCAAAAAAACGGAAATACCTGTAAACAGCTATCATCATCAGGGAATTAAAAAATGCGGTAAAAGTTTGATCCCGATGGCTTTTTCAGAAGACGGCCTTGTTGAAGCGATTTGCTGTAAAAGAAAGGAATTTATATGGGGTATTCAATGGCATCCGGAGTTTTATTCGGAAAAAAATACAGTAAGTAATAAAATATTTTCAGAGTTTGTTAAAGCTATGATTTTGTAAATGGTTTTGTCAATAAATAGTGTTTTACGGACAAATTCGGGGATTGTTTTTAAAAGATTATAAAATATAAAATTATTTTTTTATTTTGTTTGTAACATTGATATTTTTATATTTTAGTTTATAATAATTATGGTGATAATTTTGGATAATGTGTATCAGGTTATAAAATCTAAAAGAAAAACTGCGGCAATTGAAATTGATGAAAATTGTAATATTATTCTGCGTGTGCCCATTAAATATTCAAAAAAATTGGTGGAAAAACTGCTGTCAGACCATAAAACCTGGATACAAAAACATATTATTATTCAGCGTGAAAAGCAAAAAAACAAAGTTGTGCTATCAAATGAGCAGATAAAAGCTTTAAAAGAAAAGGCAAAGGAGATAATTCCAAAAAGAGTTGAATTTTACAGTGAAATTACGGGATTAAAACCGACGGGAGTAAAAATAACCTCTGCTCAAAAACGCTTTGGTTCCTGCAACGAAAAAAACAGTTTGTGCTTTTCTTACATACTTATGCAGTATCCGATGGAAGCTGTCGATTATGTAGTGGTGCATGAGCTTGCGCATATTGTTCATAAAAACCACAGCAAAGATTTTTATAAACTTGTGGAAAAATTTTTGCCCGATTATAAGTCAAGAGAAAAAATTTTAAAAGGGAGATAAAATGAAACTGATTTCATGGAATGTAAACGGCTTCAGAGCTTGTTTAAAAAAAGGATTTGAGGAATTTTTTAATGTTGAAAATGCAGATTTTTTCTGTTTGCAGGAAACAAAAATGCAGCCTGAACAGGCGGAGTTTCATCCTGAAGGATATAAAGAATATTATTTTAGTGCGGAACGAAAAGGATATTCTGGAACTGCCGTATTTACAAAGCATGAGCCTTTGAGCATATCATACGGAATAGGTGATGATTATACGGACGAAGGCAGGGTAATAACTCTTGAATATAAAAATTTCTATTTGGTAAATTGTTATGTGCCAAATGCAAAAGAAGGACTTTTAAGAATTGATTACAGAATGAAATTTGAAGATAAAATGAGGGAGTATTTATCTTCTTTAGATAAGAATAAACCGGTAATTTACTGTGGAGATTTAAATGTTGCACACAATGAAATAGATTTAAAAAACCCCAAGCCTAATATGGGCAACGCAGGATTTTCAGATGAAGAAAGAGGAAAAATGACTGAACTTTTAAATTCAGGGTTTACAGACAGTTTCAGGTATTTATATCCTGATAAAGCTTTTGCATATTCTTGGTGGTCATATAGGTTTAACGCAAGAAAAAACAATGCAGGCTGGCGTATTGATTATTTTATAGTTTCAAACAGAATTAAAGATAAAATAAAAAATGCAGAAATTTTCTCGGATATTTACGGAAGCGACCATTGTCCCGTAGGACTTGAGATTGATATATGATTTATATAAAAAATTAACTCCGCTTTTTTAAGCGGAGTTTCGTTTTAAACACAATATAAGTTAGTATCCCAAAAGGGTATGTACGGGTGGTGGCGTAAATAAATTTTATATTCAGGGTTAATTGCCTTTATAATAAGAGGCAGTATAAAAATATCTTCGCTTCTGTGATAAGCAGCAATATTCAGTTTTGGCTTGTGCTTCTTTAAAACTTCTGCCGAACCTTCAAGCGCCTTTTTTTCTCCGCCTTCAACATCCATCTTTATATAAGTTGCTTTTCTTCCGTTTAATATTCCGTCAAGAGATGCAGCCATAACGGGAATTCCCTCATTGTTTTGTGCACTGCCTCTTCCGCTTTTTTTGTTAAAGTATAGTGTTGCTTCCTTTGAGTATGCAGCTATATTCCAACATTCACTGTTATTTATATTTTTGCAAAATGCTTTTAGCTTTTCATAGTTTTTTGTATCAGGCTCTAATGCGATTATTTTTTCATAATTATTAACACAGTTTAAAAATTCTTCAACAGTATCTCCCTTGCAGGCTCCTAAATCTGCAAAAAATTCTTTGTCATTAAGTTTTAAAATACAGCTGAAAGCCTCTTCTTTAGGGGTTTCTGCCTTTCTCAAAAATTCAATATTTCCCGTGTATTCAAAAAGTAGAATATTTTTATAGACATCTTTTGATTTTTCATCTGCAAAAATATTGTATGCCTTATTAACCAGAGAATGATTTTTTTCTACAAAATTTTTATCAAATATATTTTCTCCGTAAACAGGTACGGAGGGAACTAACAATTTATGCTTTTTTGCAACGGAATATATATGCTCCATAACATTTTTAAGCTGGGAGCCAAAGCAAAGTGCAATAATAAAATCATCATAAACGCTTTCAATATCGCTTAACTTCTGTACCTTATACCCTCTGAAAGACTGCCCCCTTACAAAGTCATCGCTGGCCATAACGGCAGAGGGGGTAATACTAAATTTTGAAAAAGCGTTTATAACTTTGTCGGCTCCGTCTCCCATTCCGTAAAGTACAATGGGCAGGCGAGTGCTTTTAAAGGTATTCCATACGGAAGTTTGATTTTCAAATATGTTAGTCATAAAAAGCTCCCGGAATAAATTAATAAAAATTGTAATATATAAAAAACGCCCACCCTATTGGGTGGACACTTTTGAATGTTGGCATCTTCCTATTTTCACAGGCCGTCGCCAGCCAACTATCTTCGGCACTACTGAGCTTAACTTCTGTGTTCGGTATGGGAACAGGTGGACCCTCAGCGTCATCAACACCAACTTGAATTTTTCTTCGTTTTTCAACGACTTTGCTATTATAACACCATAATTTTAAAATTGCAACCCTTTTTTTAAAAAAAATAAAAATTTATTATTTGTAGAACCTTTTATTAAGTTGACTTGAAAAGTAAAAGAGTGTACAATAATCATAAGATTGGAATGATAAAAATGAATAAAACGGAAAAGTCGCTATTACTTCTATCGTCTCTTTCCATATATAAGGGTATTTTAAACAGAAGTGTTCCCAAGGCTTTTTACAACTTGCTTTTATCAGCGGATAAAGAGCCGGTTGAATTTTTAAATGCTTACGGTGATTTTTACTCTTTGCTCAGTCAGAGAGGATACACTGACAATTTTGCCTATTGTATGACCGAGGCGGCCTTGTTTGATGAAAACTGCTTTACGGAATTTTCAGCAGGAGGAAAAGCAGATCAATTGCCGCAAAATGTAATTGACGGAGTTATCAGAGATTGCAGGGCAATTAATTTTGTATCTGCGCTCAGTGCTGACGATATTTTAAATGACTACAAGTATATTGATAAAATCAGGGAAGTTGCAGATACTCTTCCCAGATGGAAAAAAGGAAAGCCTGCACAGGCTTTTGCTGATTTTAGAGAGGACATTGATCCGTTAGCCGATTTTTACAGAAAAAACGGCTGCGGAATATTTGCAAGATACAGAGCGTTTATCTGGCGTGACGGAGATATTCAGCCGGTTGTTCATCCTGATAATGTTGACATATCCTCACTTATTGGCTACGAAAAGCAAAGAAATACGGTTATTGAAAACACTCTTTCATTTTTAGAGAACAAAAGCTGTAACAACTGTCTGCTTTACGGTGATAAGGGAACCGGAAAAAGCTCAACTGTAAAGGCAATAGCAAACAAATTCAGAGACAAGGGTTTGAGAATTGTTGAAATGCCTAAGGAAAGACTTATTGATTTTCCGGTTTTAGTTGATAAAATTGCCGCACTTCCAATGAAATTTATTATTTTTATTGATGACCTTTCTTTTCAGAAGCAGGATCAAAGCTATACTTCTCTTAAAGCAGTGCTTGAAGGCGGACTTGCCTCGAGACCTGAAAACACTTTAATATATGCAACATCCAACAGACGGCATCTTGTTAAGGAAACTTGGGAAGACAGAAATACTGATGATGTCAACAGAAGAGATAATATGGAAGAAACTCTGTCATTATCAGACAGATTCGGGCTTTCTGTATATTTCGGGATTCCGCAAAAGGATGAGTTCCTTAAAATCGTTTTTGAACTTGCCAAAAAGAATAAAATTAAATTATCAGAGCAGGAACTTGCTCTTAAAGCAGAAAGATTTGCACTTTCAAGGGGAGGTCGTTCACCGAGATGTGCAAAGCAGTTTGTTAAGTCATTATTTTGTTAAAATATATAACATTAATTTACTAATTTTGTGGAGGTAAATATGGGTTGTGCTAAAAGAAAAATTATTGCATTTATACTTTCGTGTATGCTTGTTTTAACAGCGTTGGGAGTTACGGGCTGCGGTCAGGAAAACTTAGATTATCCGGTTACGGTAGGAAACATAACATTTGAAAAGGAACCTGAAAATATTGTTGTGCTATCAGACAATATTGCTGATATTATATCCTGTATAGGCTATGATGTTAAAATGGTTGGGAAATCAGATTCTGTTACACAGGAGGAATTAAGTGTTGTTCCCTCTGTGGGAAGTGAAAGTACTCCAGATACGGCAATTATAATAACAAATGAAACCGATGTTGTTTTTTGTGATGAAAATTTAGATGAAAACACACAAAAAACATTGGAAGATAACGGTATTAAGGTTATAAAAATGGTGTCAGCTGAAACATCCGATGAGCTTAAAACCGTTTACAGAAGCCTTGGAACAATACTCGGCGGAGAAAATACCGGAAAGGCAAAAGGTGAAGATGCATATAATAATCTTATAAATTCAATGGAAGATATAAAAACAAAATATTCAAGCGGATCTATTCTAAACACGGTTTGCTATATTTATACAGAAGAAAATCAACTTAAAATTGCAGGAAAAGATACTTTTGCAGACCTGCTTTTAAGTTACACAGGCGCAGTCAATGTAGCAGTAGAAGACGAGTCTAAAAATGTTCAAGAGGCAAGCCTTAATATAAGTAATCCAACATATATTTTCTATTCGGATAAAGCAACTCTTGATAAGCTTAAAGCTGATAAAACTTTAAAAAATCTTTCGGCAGTAAAATCAAACAAAGTGATGGAAATTCCTCTTGCAAATATGTCCAGACACGGTATGACAGCTCTGAAAAATTTACAGTCTATGGTTGATTTTATGTATTCCAGTGAAAGTACGGCGGCAACCCAAAGCACTGAGGATAAAGATTTGATAAAGCAATATAACATTACTATTCCTGATGAGGGATTTGTGCTTGAAGATGAAAATGATAATGTTAAAGCAATGCAGACCAGACTTAAAGACCTGGGATATGTAAGCGATCCGGAAAACATTACAGGATTTTACGGACAAACCACCGAAAGTGCAGTAAAGGCATTTCAAAAACAAAACGGAATTGAAGAAACAGGAACAGCGGATAAGGCCACACTTGAAAAAATGTTTTCACCAGAAGCAGTAAAGACAGATTCTCCGGTAGATATAGAAGCTGAATAGTAATTAAAAATAGCTACATAATGATAAAACCCGACACTTATTGTGCCGGGTTTTATCATTTTAAAGCAACTGGGAGTTTTATGGGACACTCTTAAGCCTATAATATAAATAGAAACAAATGTTAAGGAGAGATAAAAATGCTTAATTTTTGTATATTTGTTTTTATAGCATATTTTTTTAAAAAGGTTTATAAAATGGTGTTTCCTAAACAATCAGTAATTCATAAGGGAGTGCTTGTTGCACAATGTGCAGAAGAAAGAGAAAGAAAAATAAAAAAAGTGAGGCAGAAAAATCCTGTTGCTTATAGCAAATACCATAAAAATAAAAGCAGAAATTTAAAAATCTCTGCCTGAGTGTAAATCTTAAAACTTTATATAATTCATTTCCCTTTTTTATATACATTTTTAATGTAAGAAAATGTTTCTTTTTCTCCCTTCTCTGCAAGCATTGTCAGCAAAAATTCCAATTCTTCAGAGGTCTTTTCATTTATAAAACGTTTGCACTTCGCTTTTAAAAAATATTCCAGGGGACAGCGGTCGGTATAATTTTTTCCGTTATATATTTTGCTTGCCGCAATTCTGTCGCAAACCATTTCAATAACATATTTTCTGGGCATTTCTATTGCTGTAACTTTTCGTGTTTCGTGATTGTAATCAGTCCAATATTCAAAATGATGTCTGTTTCTTCCTTTATGATGCATCCAGGCTTTTGAATATCCATATACTTCACGTTCCCCCTCATTGGGTGAGCGTGTTCCCTGATAATACTTTGCTCCGGGTATAAATTCAGTAGGAGTGTATTTTGATAAATCATGTTTTAATCCCTGCCAGAATATTCCAGCTTTGAAACAGTTAGCTATTACCTTGTGTCTGTGTTTGGTAATAGTGATAAAGTGTTTAATAGGATGCGCCATATCTTCACCTGTTTTTCATTTAAATATTTACATTTTTGTTACATTTGGTAATAATTCAAAATATTTCTCTCGTATTATACCACATAATACTGAAAAATTAAATAAAACTTGATAAATATCTTTAAAAGTTATAAAATTAACTTATACTAATTATAGGTGGATTTTATGAAAAAAATTCTTTGTTTTATTTTTTGTATAGCTTTTAGCCTGTGTCTTGTAAGCTGTGGATGCGAAAATAGTGAAGAAAATAATCAACAAAATATAATTAATGAAACACAGAAAGATACGGCAGGCAATATTTCAGAGTTTGTTTTAAATAATTCTGTGGTTGAAGAGGTGCTTATTCTTGAAGTGGGAGACGCTGAAATTATAAGCATAGACGGCATTTCCGAAGAACAAATGGAAAAAGTGAAATGGTCCAGCGAAGACGAAAGTATTGCAAGTGTAGATGATGCAGGCAGGGTGGATGCCATAAAAGAAGGAGTAACTAACATTATTATAGAAAACGATGAAAGTAAAATAGAGTGCAGTGTAAAAGTAATTGAAAACGAAGAAAACCAATTATCGTATTCTACTGCTTTGATTGCTAACCAAAGTATTCTTGAAAATAACATAAAAAACTTCGACGGCAGTAAAATGATTTATTCCATAAAGGTGAACAGACAGGAAAATTGCGTTACTGTTTATACTTATGACCAAAACGGAGAATATACAATTCCAGTAAGGTCTATGATTTGCTCAAGCGGAGCAGACGGCGGTACAATTACGGGAAATTTCAGCATATATTATAAAGCTGACTGGAATCCACTTTTCGGTGATGTTTACGGAAAATATGTAAGCGGATTTTCAGGGGATTATTTGTTCCATTCAGTTCCGTATTTTAATGCGGAATCAGATACTTTAGAGGTTGACGAATACAATAAGCTGGGAACAAGTGCTTCAATGGGATGTATAAGAATGGCCGTTGCCGATACAAAATGGATTTATGATAACTGTGATATAGGCACCGAGGTTGAGGTCTACGATGATGACGATCCGGGACCGTTAGGCAGACCTGAAAGCATGCATATTACTGATTTATCAAACGGATGGGATCCTACCGATGAAGATGAAAACAATCCTTATAACAGCCAAAAGCCTGTAATAACCGGAGCAAAAGATATAGAGATAAAAAAGGGAGAAGAAATTAATCTTTTAGAGAATATAACTGCAATTGATACCTGTTCAAATGATATGACTGAAAATATAAAAATAAAAGGTCATGTTTATAATAATAAAGCCGGAAAATATGTAATTTCATATATTGCAACAGATTCAATGTACAGAACAGACAGAAAAGATGTTACCGTTACAGTTACATAAATAATAAGAGCTGTATAAACTTATGGCATGTCAGATAATGTTTAATGCTTAAAGTTTGTGCAGCTCATTTTTTTGAGGAATTTAATAATATACCATTTATTTGTACATATTGTATAAAAAAAGCTTTAAAAAATTGGCATAGCAAATTGTTTAAAATTCTCAAGTAGAAATATTACAAACTGTTCATAATTTATAATATTATTGCATATTCTTTATACATTATTTAGGAGGATTGAAATGAAAAGGTTTTCAAAAATCATTTCTCTTTTGCTTATTATTGCTGTTTTATGCAGTGTTTCAGTTCTTGCTTTTAATGTAAGTGCTGCTGAAACAGAAGAAGCAGAGGCAGAAGCATCTACCGGTATAACAATTCACTATTATACTGAAAGCAAAACGGCTCCGAATATTTATTACTGGAACAGTTTGCCATCAAACATCCAAACAGCATATCCAGGTCCGTTAATGCAAAAAGAAGCAAGGGCTAATTGGTACACATACAGTTTTAACAATGTTACAAAAATTAACCTTATGTTTGTTGATAACGGTGTTCAAAGCAGAGAACTGACAAGAAACACAGGTGAATGGTATTATAAGAACGGCAGATGGTCAACAGACCCTGACCAGATAAATGAGCTTACCGATTTTCGTGAAGAGAGCATTTACTTTGTAATTACTACTCGTTTTTATGATGGCGACACGGGAAACAATGTTCACTGCTGGGACGATAAAAGTGCAAATAACCCTGATACAGACCCTGCATGGAGAGGCGATTTTAAAGGTCTTATAGATAAGCTGGATTATATTAAGGCTCTCGGCTTTACTGCAATTTGGATAACTCCTGTTGTAACAAATGCATCAGGCTACGATTATCACGGCTACCATGCGTTTGATTTTTCAACTGTTGATGCAAGATATGAAAGCTCCGGAGCAACATTTCAAGACCTTATTGACGCAGTTCATGCAAAGGGTATGAAACTTGTTCAAGACGTTGTTATTAACCATACAGGCAACTTCGGAGAATCTTTCCTTGGACCTATGTTTACAAAAGAGTACAATACTATTCAGGATTTGGCAAACATAAGTTCTATGAAAGTTATTCCTGATTCTGATTTTGCAAAAACATTTCCTAATTATGCAAGTATGGATGGTAATACACAATATCAGGCAAGACTTAATATCATAAAAGATACAGGTGTGTTGAGTTCTTCAAAGCACGATACAAATAATTATTATCATCATTTTAAAGATTTAAGTTGGGAAAGTCCTACTGTTCAGACAGGTCAAATTGACGGTGACTGTGTTGATATAAATACAGAAAACCCTGTTGTTGCAAATTATCTTAATGAATGTTATAACAACTACATTTCAATGGGCGTTGACGCATTTAGAATGGATACTGAAAAGCATGTTTCAAGACTTACACTTAACCAATTCTTCTTCCCGTCATGGCAGGCAACAGGGGGTAAAAACTTCTTTGTATTCGGTGAAGTTTGTACCCGTGTAAGTGAATTCTGGAATCATAATATTCCTGCAATTTCTGCACCGTTCTATACTTGGGCTGAAACTGACAGTATGTATAAAGGTGCGCTCGGCAATAATTGGGAAACTAATGTTGATTTAACCTATCAGCATTATGCAAGCAACGAGAAAACAAACGAGCAGCCTACCTCACAGAATGTTTACTTGAACGGTATCCAATATCATACTCCTGATTACAGCAAAGCAAACGGAACAGGTGTTATCGACTTTCCTATGCATTGGAACTTTGGTAATGCAGGCAACGCATTCCAGCGTGCTTTGGAAGAAGATCCTTATTACAACGATTCCAGTTGGAATGTAACTTATGTAGATTCACACGACTACGGTCCGAATATGGATAATCGTTATACTGGCGGAGAACAGGCTTGGGCAGAAAACCTTTCACTTTTGTTTACGTTCCGTGGTATTCCATGCCTTTATTACGGCAGTGAAGTTCAGTTCCAGGCAGGCGTTCCAATGGATGTGGGTCCGAAGGCTCCTTTAAGTACAACAGGTCGTGCTTATTATGGTGATTACCTTGAAGGCTCCGTAACAACTTCTGATTTCGGCAAGTACACGGCTAACGGCAAAGTTGCACAAACATTAAATTCACCTCTTGCAGTTCATTTAAGACAGCTTAACCTGATTCGTCAGGCCGTACCTGCTCTGCAAAAAGGTCAATATACAAAATCAAATACTTATGTAGACGGTAATATGGCTTATATTCGTCGTTATACTGATCAAAATGTTGATAGCCTTGCATTGATAACAGTTTCAGGCGGTGCAACATTTAAGAACATTCCTAACGGTACTTATATTGATGCCGTAACCGGTGATATTAAAAATGTTTCAGGCGGAACACTTACAGTGCCTTCAATATCAACAGGTAACGCAAGAGTTTATGTATGTTGTGCTCCCGGTTTTACAGGGATATCAGGCAAAATCGGTGAAAACGGTACATATCTAAAATAAATAATAAATTAGTTTGATTTATAACTATTGGACATTATATATTTTTAGAAGTTTTAAGCAGAGGAAAAGGAACGGGGAGCCGTTCCTTTTTCTCTGCAAATAAACTTTTTACATATAAATAATATAAAATAAAAAAGGAAGATATAATATGACTGAAAGAGAGAAAATGATTAATGGTGAGCTTTATAATGATAAAGATCCTGAACTTGTTCAAATGAGAAAAGAAGCTCGGTTACTTACAGAAAAATTTAATCATTCATCTATTGAAAATCTTGAAGAAAGAACAAAAATTTTAAAAGAACTCTTTGGCGGCTGCGGAGATAATATTTATATAGAACCTACCTTAAACTGCGATTATGGAAAAAATATTTATGTAGGTGAGAATTTTTACGCAAACTATAATTGTGTTTTTCTTGATGTTTGTGAAATCCGCATAGGTAAAAACTGTTTTATGGCTCCTCAAGTTGGGCTATATGCTGCAACACATCCGCTTGACCCGGTTGATAGGTGCGAAAAGGGCTTAGAATACGGAAAACCTATTACTATCGGCGATAATTGTTGGATCGGCGGACACGCTACAATAAATCCTGGAGTAACCTTGGGAAATAATGTTGTGGTGGCGTCAGGGGCAGTAGTAACAAAAAGCTTTGGTGACAATGTAGTAATCGGCGGAAACCCGGCACGAGTGATAAAAGAAATAAAGGAAAAATAAAAAATATTTTACAGTAAAAAAATAAAAGTTTGTGTGTCGCTTTTTTCAAAAAACGACCGAGAATCATAGGGTGAGCAGCCCTTGTTTAGGTCAGTGTCGGTGAAATCTACCTAAAATTATAAAACAGGTTTCATAAAAATTAACCGAAAAATTTCTTGACGCCGGCCAATGGGCTAATTTCTCCTTTTTATTTTCATTATTTTTTAAAAATCTATTGACAGCTAAAAAAATTAGGCATATAATATTGTTAATTTAATATTACCATTAAACCGATGAACAAGAATAGTAAGAATTATTAATTGTTTTCAGAGAGCCATTGTTTGGTGCAAAATGGCAGCAATTGTTTTTCTGAATGGACTTGTGAGGGCAGACCGAAATCTTTAACGAAAGTAGTCGCTGACGGAACCCTGCCGTTATATAGGGAAGCGTATGTCAGTATGCTGTAAAGCGGACGTATAATGCGTCAAATTGGGTGGTACCGCAGAAGTTATTTCAGACTTTTGTCCCTTTGTTTTGGGATAAAAGTCTTTTTTATTTTTATTTATTTTAAGTACGGTGGTGATTTTATGATAAAACCTAAATATGACAAGGTGCTTGAAATTGCAGAAAATTACGATGTAATTCCTGTTTTCAAGGAGTGTTTTGCAGATGTTATAACTCCAATAACCTTGTTGAGAAAAATTGCAACGAAAAATAAAAGGTTCTTTCTTCTTGAAAGCATAGAAGGAGGAGAAAAATGGTCAAGGTATTCATTTTTAGGATTTGACCCTAAAGCAAGGCTTTATTATAAAGACGGAACCTTATTTATAGAGGGCGAAGGAGAAAAACAAATAAAAACAAATAAGCCTTATGAAGTTTTAAGGGAATATATGAGTCATTACAAAAACCCAAAATTTGAGGAGCTTCCACCCTTTACGGGAGGACTTGTAGGATATTACGGATATTCTATGATATCGGTTTCAGAGCCTGTTTTAAAACTTAAAAAAGACGACTCAAATGACTTTGATTTAATGCTGTTTGATAAAATAATCGCCTATGACCATTTAAAGCAAAAGTTGATTATAATTGTCAATATGAAAACGACTGATTGTGAAAGGCAGTATAATAAAGCTTGTGAAGATATTGAGAAAATTGAAAAAATAATAGAGAGCAGTGAGCCGTTAAACACGAAAGACTTTAATGGAAATGTTGAATTTACAAGTAACTTTACAGAAGAAGAGTTCTGCAAAATGGTTGAAAAGACCAAAGAGTATATTTTTGACGGAAATATTTTTCAATGCGTTGTATCAAGGAGATTTGAAGCCGAATACAAAAATTCATTAATAAACGCTTACAGAGTTTTAAGAACCACAAATCCTTCACCTTATATGGTTTACCTGTCAATTGACGATGATGAAATTATCAGTACATCACCTGAAACTCTGGTTAAACTGCAAAACGGTATTTTAAATACATTTCCGATTGCAGGTTCACGACCTAGAGGTAAAACAAAGGAAGAAGACAACGCCCTGGAAGCAGAGCTTATAAAAGATGAAAAAGAGCTTGCAGAGCATAATATGCTTGTAGATTTAGGAAGAAACGATATTGGAAAGATATCAGAGTTTAATTCAGTCAGAGTTAGCGAATATCAGAAAGTATTAAAGTATTCAAAAATCATGCATATATGCAGTGAGGTAGAGGGTAAAATTAAAAGCGGGTTAGATGCATTTGATGCAATTGAGGCATTACTTCCTGCGGGCACTTTATCGGGAGCACCGAAAATCAGAGCATGTCAAATTATAGAGGAACTTGAAAAAACCTCCAGAGGAGTTTACGGCGGAGCAATAGGATATATAGATTTTAACGGAAACCTTGATACTTGTATTGCAATAAGAATGGCATGCAAACGTGGAAGTAAGGTTTATGTTCAGGCAGGAGCAGGAATTGTTGCAGACAGTGTTCCCCATAACGAATATTTGGAAACTATGAATAAAGCCCTTGCGGTAATAAATGCAGTAAAAAATGCAGGGGAGGTCAATAATTTATGATTTTATTAATAGATAATTACGACAGCTTTACTTATAATCTTGTGCAGTTTTGCGGAAGTATTACTCCAGATATAAAGGTTGTAAGAAATGATGCAATAACAGTTGAAGAAATAAGAAGCTTAAAGCCAGACAGAATTATTCTTTCACCGGGACCGGGTTATCCGAAAGATGCAGGCATTTGCGAGAAAGTAATAGATGAACTTAAAGGAGAGATCCCGATTCTGGGCGTCTGTTTGGGACATCAGGCAATATGCGAGGTGTTCGGAGGAGAAATTACCCACGCAAAAAAGCTTATGCATGGTAAAAAGAGTGATATCAAGGTAGATACAAGCAGTAAAATTTTTAAGGGCCTGCCGCAAATTGTTGAGGGGGCAAGATATCATTCACTTATTGCAAAAAGAGAAACACTGCCTGACGAACTGTTAATAACGGCTTGTGACGATATGGGAGAAGTAATGGCAGTAAAACACAGAGATTATGAGATTTACGGACTGCAATTTCACCCTGAGTCTATATTAACAAAAGACGGAATAAAAATGATTAAAAACTTTGTGGAGGATTGATTTAAAATGATTAAAGAGGCAATAATTAAAATATCAAATAATCAGGACTTAACTTATGATGAAGCATCACAGGTTATGGAAGAAATGATGACAGGTGCTGCTACGCAGTCACAAATGGGAGCGTTTTTAACAGCCTTAAAAATAAAAGGCGAAACCATTGATGAAATATCAGCTTGTGCTTATGTTATGAGAGATAAAGCATTAAAGATCAAAACAGAAAATGATGTTATGGAAATTGTAGGTACAGGCGGAGACGGTTCAGGTACATTTAACATTTCTACAACATCGGCATTTGTTATAGCTTCAGCAGGAGTACCTGTTGCAAAACACGGCAACCGTTCAATGTCAAGTAAAAGCGGTGCCGCAGATTGTCTTGAAAATTTAGGTGTAAACATTACGATCACACCTGAACAAAGTGAAAAAGTTCTTAAAGAAACAGGAATGTGTTTTATGTTTGCACAGGGTTACCATTCATCAATGAAATATGTTGCTCCTGTCAGAAAAGAAATAGGAATAAGAAATGTGTTTAATATTTTAGGACCTTTAACTAATCCTGCTCATGCTTCAATGCAGTTAATGGGAGTATATTCAGCAGATTTGGTAGAACCTCTTGCAAGAGTACTTTATAAATTAGGTGTTAAAAGAGGAATGACTGTTTTTGGCGAAGACGGAATGGACGAAGCTACAACGTCTGCAAAAACAAAGGTATGCGAAATAAATAACGGTGAATTTAAAACTTATGAAATTTCGCCCGAAGATTTTTCACTTGAAAGATGTAAAAAGGAAGAGCTTTTAGGCGGCGACGGTGCAGAAAACGCACAGATCACAAGAGATATTTTAAGTGGAAAAATAAAAGGAGCAAAATACGATACAGTTTGTCTTAATGCAGGCTTATCGCTTTATATTGCCGGTAAGGCTGAAAGCATAAAAGACGGCATAAAAATGGCGCAGGAGCTTATAGACAGCTCAAAAGCTTATGAAAAATTAGAACAGTTTGTAAAAGCAACAAATCAGTTTTAATCGGTGATAAAAATGATACTTGAGGAAATTGCACAATATACATTAAGCAGATATGAACAGGCAGAAAGAATAAAACCTCTTGCAAAAGTAAAAGAGGAAGCCCTTGAGGTGGATTTAAACACAGGGTTTCCTTTTGAAAAAGCTCTTTCAAAATCAGGGATTTCTTATATTTGCGAAGTAAAAAAGGCTTCTCCGTCAAAAGGAGTTATCGCAGAGAATTTTCCTTATGTTGAAATTGCCAAAGAATATGAAAATGCAGGAGCTTCTGCAATTTCAGTATTAACTGAGCCTAAATATTTTATGGGATGTAACGATTATTTAAAAGAAATAAGCAAAAATGTTTCAATTCCTCTTTTAAGAAAAGATTTTACTGTTTGCGAATATCAAATATACGAGGCGAAAACGATCGGGGCGTCGGCAATATTGTTGATTTGTTCTTTGCTTAATACGGAAACATTAACAAAATGGATAGCTTTAAGCCACAGTTTAGGACTTTCAGCTTTAGTTGAGGCTCATAATGAGGAAGAAATAAAATCAGCAATAAAAGCCGGGGCAAGGATAATCGGCGTCAATAACAGAAATCTAAAAAATTTCACAGTTGATATCAACAACTGTATAAATTTGAGAAAACTTGTACCTGATGATATACTGTTTGTAGGCGAAAGCGGAATTAAAACAAACGAAGATATTAAAAACTTGAGGAATGCAAAAGTAAACGGTGTTTTGATCGGTGAAACACTAATGAAAAGCAGAGATAAAGCGCTTGCTTTAAAAACACTTAATGGCGGTGAACTCTGATATGAGTAAAATTAAAATTTGCGGTATAAAAAGAATAGAAGATATTGAGGTTGTCAATAAATATAAACCGGACTATATAGGATTTGTATTTTCAAAAAGTCCCAGACAAGTTGATTTTGAAACTGCAAGAGAACTTAAATCAAGGCTTGACAAGAGCATAAGAGTTGTGGGAGTTTTCGTAAACGAACCGATTGATTTTATAGTTAAGTTATGTATAAGTAATGTTATAGACGCAGTTCAGCTTCACGGGGATGAAAATGATGAATATATAAAACAGTTAAGAGCCCGTGTGAAATGCAGAATAATAAAAGCGGTAAGGGTGAAATCTACTGAACAGATTTTACGGGAAGAACAGAAAAAATGTGATTTTTTATTGCTTGACACATACAGAAAAGATGTTTACGGCGGCAGCGGAGAAAAATTCAACTGGGATTTGATCCCTGCCGACCTAGTTAAGGAATATTTTCTTGCGGGAGGTTTAAATGCAGATAATATTCAGCTTGCGATAAAAACTTTGCACCCGTTTTGTGTGGATGTAAGCACCTCTGTTGAAACAGATGGAGTAAAAGATGAAAAAAAAGTTAAAGAGATCATAGATAAGGTTAGGAGTGTAAATTAAATGTCAAAGGGTAAATTTGGAGTTCACGGCGGTCAGTTTGTTCCCGAAACACTTATGAACGCTGTAAATGAGCTTGAAAAAGCATATAATCACTATAAAAACGACCCTGAATTTATAGAAGAGCTTGATACTCTTATGAAAGAATACGCAGGCAGACCGTCAGAACTTTATTACGCAGAGAAAATGACGAAAGAATTAGGCGGAGCAAAAATTTATCTCAAAAGAGAAGATTTAAATCATACAGGTTCTCATAAAATCAACAATGTTTTAGGTCAGGTATTGCTTGCAAAAAAAATGGGCAAAAAGCGAGTTATTGCAGAAACAGGTGCAGGTCAGCACGGTGTTGCCACTGCAACTGTTGCCGCATTTATGAATATGGAATGTGATGTTTATATGGGTAAGGTAGATACCGACCGTCAGGCACTGAATGTTTACAGAATGAAGCTTTTAGGTGCAAAGGTACACCCGATAACAACAGGTACGCAAACTTTAAAGGACGCAGTAAACGAGGCATTACGAGAATGGACTGCAAGGGTAGAAGATACTCACTATGTTTTAGGTTCCGTTATGGGACCGCATCCGTTTCCCACAATTGTAAGAGATTTTCAGAGCGTAATAGGCAAAGAGGTAAAACAACAGATTCTAGAAAAAGAGGGGAAACTCCCTGATGTTGTTATGGCGTGTGTAGGCGGCGGAAGCAACGCTATGGGAATTTTTTATGATTTTATAAACGATAAGGATGTTAAACTTATCGGCTGTGAAGCGGCAGGTCTGGGAGTTGATAATCCAAAAAACGCCGCAACTGTTGCAAACGGAAGTCTCGGTATTTTCCACGGTATGAAATCCTATTTTTGTCAGGACGAATACGGCCAGATCGCACCGGTTTACTCGATTTCGGCAGGTCTTGATTATCCGGGAATCGGTCCTGAACACGCAAATCTTCACGATACAGGCAGAGCAAAGTATGTTCCTATTACAGATGAAGAGGCGGTAAACGCATTTGAATATTTATCAAGAACAGAGGGTATAATTCCTGCAATTGAAAGTTCTCATGCGGTAGCTTATGCTTTAAAGCTTGCACCAAAAATGAGTAAAGATCAAATTATTGTAATCAATCTTTCCGGCAGAGGGGATAAAGATGTTGCCGCAATAGCAAGATACAGAGGAGAGGACATTTATGAGTAAAATAAAAGACGCATTCAAAAACGGAAAGGCTTTTATTCCTTTTCTTACCGCAGGAGATCCTAACCTTGATGTAACAAAAGAGCTTATTCTTGCTATGGATAAAAGCGGAGCAGACATTATTGAGATCGGCATACCTTTTTCGGATCCTGTTGCAGAAGGAATTGTAATTCAGCAGGCAGACGAAAGAGCCTTGTCAGCAGGAACTACCACAGATAAAATATTTAATATGGTTAAAGAGGTAAGTCCTAAATGCAACTGTGCTTTAGCTTTTATGACATACATAAATCCCATTTACGTTTACGGTGTTGATAAATTTCTGGAAAATTGCAGCAAGTGTGGCATTTCTGCAGTAATTGTACCGGATGTTCCTTTTGAGGAAAAAGCAGAGCTTGCTCCTGCCTGTGAAAAATTCGGAATTGATTTAATTTCTCTTATTGCACCTACCTCAAAAGACAGAATTGAAACTATTGCAAAAGAAGCACAAGGATTTTTATATTGCGTTTCTTCAATGGGAGTAACTGGAGTAAGAAGTAAAATTACCACTAATATAGGGGAAATGATTGCTACCGTAAAAAAGGTCAGTGATATTCCATGTGCAGTAGGTTTTGGTATTTCAACTCCAAAACAGGCAGAAGATATGGTAAAATATGCAGACGGTGTTATCGTAGGAAGTGCCATTGTCAAAATTATCGCTCAATACGGAGAAAATTCAGTGGAGCCTGTAAGTGAATATGTAAAGTCAATGAAGGATGCAATAAGATGAACAGTTATGATATTTTACAAAAAATAATAGATGAAAGCAAAAGCATCGTTTTTTTCGGAGGTGCAGGAGTTTCCACAGAAAGCGGGATTCCGGATTTCAGAAGTGTTGACGGACTTTATAATCAAAAGTATGATTATCCTCCCGAAGAGATTTTAAGTCATCATTTCTTTGTGGAAAACACAGAGGAATTTTACAGATTTTATAAAGATAAGATGCTTTGTACAGAAGCTGAACCCAATAATGCACATTTAAAATGTGCAGAGCTGGAAAAAGCAGGAAAATTATCGGCTGTTGTAACACAAAATATTGACGGACTTCACCAAAAAGCAGGCAGTAAAAGAGTTTATGAGCTTCACGGTTCCGTTCACAGAAATTACTGTACAAAATGCAAAAAAAAATTTGATGCTGAATATATGAAAAACTCAGAAGGAGTTCCCGTCTGCGATAAATGCGGAGGAATTATAAAGCCTGATGTTGTTTTATATGAAGAAGGTCTTGACGATAATACGGTCAACGGAGCATTAAGGGCAATATCAAGTGCCGAAACAATGATTGTAGCCGGAACAAGCCTTACCGTATATCCTGCGGCAGGAATGTTGCGCTATTTTAAAGGCAAAAATCTTATTCTTATTAACAGAGATGCAACACAGTTTGACCAAACTGCCGATTATGTTTTTAGAGATAAGGTAGGGGAACTTTTTTCAAAAATAAAGATTTAAATTACTTTTATACAGTAAGCAATTTGTTTATAAGTAAAAACACCGTTATGTATAAGCATAACGGTGTGTTTTATGTAGGGAAGTGCAAATATAAAATTTTTACTTTTCAAAAATAAATAATTGTGATATATTGTAAAATATTATATAAAAGAGGTTTTAAATATGGCTTATGAGATTATAGCTCTTGATATAGACGGAACTCTAACCAATGATGATAAATTAATTACTCCAAAAACCAAGGATATATTAATAAAAATACAGCAAATGGGCAAAAAGGTGGTTATTGCAACCGGCAGACACCCATACGGTGTAATTCCTTACGCAGAAGAATTGGAACTTAAAAAATACGGAGGTTATCTTTTGTGTTTTAACGGCGGAATGATCGTCAAGGTTACAAATAACGGATTTAAAACTGTATATTCAAAAGAATTTCCCAACGAGTATATTCCGGTTGTTTGTGAAATTGTAAAAAATTCAAATATAACGGTAAACACCTTTAAAAAAGACTTAATTGTCGCCGACCGAAAAGTAAATAAATATACTAATGTGGAACCTGATATTACAAAGCTTCCGTTCAAACAGGTAGAAAATTTTGCATTGTATGTAGATTTCCCTGTTAATAAACTTCTTTTGGCAGGTGAGCCTAAAGAAATAAATAAATTTGAACAGACTATAAAATATTATCTTGACGGAAAAGCGGATGTTTTTAAAAGTGCACCGTTTTTTTTAGAGGTAGTTCCCCTTGGCGTTAATAAGGGAGCAAGTCTTGATTCTCTTATGAAAAAAATGAATCTTACAAGAAAAAATCTTATTGCCTGCGGAGACAGTTACAACGATATTACCATGATCGGTTATGCGGGATTGGGAGTTGCTATGGAAAATGCGGAGGAAGATGTTAAAAAAATTGCAAATTATATAACTTCTTCCAATAATGACGACGGCATTTATGAAGTTGTAAGAAAGTTTATGCTTTAACAGCGTAACTTATTAAAACAAGTATTTCAAATATTTTATGTTATATTAGTATATTATCTTATAACTTGACAGAAAATAAATTAATTAGTAAAATTTACTATGTAATTATCAAAATTTATTAAAGGAGAATCTTTATGTCAGCTTATATTCGTCCGATAACAGCGGAAGATACACCCCTTGTTGTAAAATGGAGAAATTCCCCGTCAGTTGTTAGTAAATTTATTTACAGAACTCCACTGACAGAAGAAGGTCATCTTAACTGGTTCAATACAAAAATAAAAACAGGACAAGTTGTTCAGTTTATTATTGTTGAAAAAGAAACAGAAACTCCTGTCGGCTCTGTTTATTTGAGAGATGTTGATAATGTAAACAGAAAAGCTGAATTCGGTATATTTATCGGCGAAGAATGTGCAAGAGGCAAAGGTTACGGCACTACTGCTGCAAAATTGATTTTACAGCATGCTTTTAAAAAAATGAACTTAAATAAAGTGAAATTAAGAGTATTTGCGGATAATGCTTCTGCTATAAGATGTTATGAAAAGGTGGGCTTTGTTAAAGAAGGCTGTTTTAAAGAAGATGTAATTATCGACGGAACCCCCTATGATATGGTATTTATGGGAATATTAAAATCCCAATGGAAAGAAGATGAATAATATGGATAAATTATCATTTGTGATCCCTTGTTACCGTTCGGCAAAGACAATAGGAAAGGTTGTTGAGGAAATAGAAGAAACAGTATCAAAACGCCCTCAATTTGATTACGAAATTATTTTAGTTAACGACAGTTCACCCGATAATGTTTTTGATGTTATTACAAATCTTGCAAGTAAAAATAAACATATAAAAGGCATAGATCTGGCTAAAAACTTTGGTCAGCATTCAGCTTTAATTACAGGTTTCAGATATATAACAGGAAATATAATTGTCTGTCTTGATGATGACGGACAAACTCCCGCTTCTGAAATGTTTAAGCTCATTGATAAGTTGAGTGAAGGATATGATGTTGTATTTGCTAAGTATGCAGAGAAAAAACATAGCTTTTTCAGAAATTTCGGAAGTAAAGTAAATGATTCTATGGCAAGATGGCTTATTGATAAGCCGAAAGAGCTTAAAATTATGAGCTATTTTTGCTGTCAGCGTTTTGTTGTTGATGAAATTATTAAATATGAAAATCCATATCCTTATATATCAGGTCTGCTTTTAAGAACTTCAAATAAAATTACTAATGTTGAGGTTGAACACAGAGAAAGATTTGAGGGTACATCAGGATATACATTTACAAAGCTTATGTCCCTTTGGGTAAACGGGTTTACGGCTTTTTCGGTAAAACCTCTGCGTATTTCAGCGGCTATCGGCGTTATAATAGCTATTGTAGGATTTTTATACGGAATTTATATTATCGTTAATAAGCTGTTTATACATCCTGAAGCGCCTCTGGGTTACAGCTCTACAATGGCGATACTTCTTTTAATTGGTGGAGTTATAATGCTTATTTTGGGATTGATCGGCGAATATATTGGAAGAATTTATATAAGCATTAATAATTCGCCTCAATCAGTAATTCGTAAAACAGTAAATATTGATGAAGATAATAAATGATATATGGCGGACTTTTAAGTCCGCCGTTTTTATGTGAAAAATGTGTTGATGTATTGCTCTTTTTGTAAAATTTAAAACTTGACACTGTATAATAATAGTTATATAATTTTATGGAAAAATATATATAAAATTAAATTTATATTTTAGGAGAAATTATGATTAATTTTAATGTTCCCCCTTATGTGGGAAAAGAACTGGATTATATTAAAGAGGTAGTTGAATCAAGAAAAATATGCGGCGACGGCGTATATACAAAAAAATGTCAGGCTATAATTGAAGATTATTCCAAAACTAATAAATGTCTGCTTACTACTTCAGGTACAGATTCTCTGGAAATGGCAGCGTTACTTGCAAATATCAAAGAGGGAGACGAGGTTATTATGCCCTCATATACTTTTGTTTCAACTGCAAATGCTTTTGTTTTAAGAGGAGCAAAAATTGTTTTTGTTGATATTCGACCCGATACAAATAATATTGATGAAAATTTAATCGAAGAAGCTATAACAGAAAAAACCAAGGCAATTGTACCGGTTCATTATGCCGGAGTTGGTTGTGAAATGGATACAATTATGGATATTGCCAAACGCTATAACCTTAAGGTTATTGAAGATGCCGCGCAGGGTGTTATGTCTTTTTATAAAGGAAAGGCTTTAGGAGCTATTGGTGATTTTGGCTGTTACAGTTTCCATGAAACAAAGAATTACAGTATGGGTGAAGGCGGAGCAATTCTTATAAACAGCAATAAGGATGATGTGCTTAGAGGAGAAATCATTAGAGAAAAGGGAACAAACAGAGCCCAGTTTTTCAGGGGTCAGATTGATAAATATACATGGATGGACGCAGGCTCATCTTTCCTGCCTTCAGAGTTGAATGCAGCATATTTATATGCACAGCTTGAAATGAAAGAAGTAATAAATAACAGCAGACTTGAAAGCTGGAATTTATATAATGAGGGATTAAAGGATTTACAGCAAAAAGGTTTGATAGAATTGCCGTTTATTCCGGAAAACTGTCAGCATAACGCTCACATGTTCTATATAAAAACCGAAAATCTTGATGTAAGAACAAACCTTATTTCTTTCTTAAAAGAAAATGGAGTAGGTGCAGTATTCCATTATATACCGCTTCATTCTGCTCCTGCAGGAAGTAAGTACGGAAGATTTTACGGTGAAGATAAATATACTACCAAAGAAAGTGAACGTCTTGTTAGACTTCCTATGTATTACGGACTTGAAAAAAATCAGGTTGAATATATTATAGATACTATTAAAAAGTTTTATAAATAATCATCTATTTGTCAGACGCAATAATGTAATAAATTTCACATACTTTTGCATATAAATTAACAAATCCAATATTGGAGGGTTTGTATGTGAAAGGTATAGTGGAAGAAAGAGCTGTTGAGCTTGGTGAATACATAATTCAAAGCAAGGCAACTGTAAGAAGTGCAGCAAAAAAGTTTGGTATCAGCAAAAGTACGGTCCATAAAGATATTACCGAAAGATTAAAGAGGATCAACCCGGCTCTTGCTAGAGAAGCCAGAAAAGTACTTGATATAAATAAATCTGAACGCCACATAAGAGGCGGTATGGCAACTAAAGAAAAATACCTTCATAATCATCTTAAAGTAAGGTAAATTCAAAGTGTTTGAAGTATAAATTTAAAATATAAAGGGTAGATATATATGTAATTTATATCTGCCCTTTAATTTTTTATTTGAAAATTTTACAATTTAAAACAATTTTATCCGTCTTTACATTTAATGCTTTTGGTAGTATAATAAAATAGAATATTTATTATGTTTTATACCAGTTACCTATTATCGGGAATTTTAAAAGCAAATTCTTTTATAAGGAGAATTT
Source organism: uncultured Clostridia bacterium (assembly GCA_947627135.1). Taxonomy (GTDB): domain Bacteria; phylum Bacillota; class Clostridia; order Oscillospirales; family Acutalibacteraceae; genus Ruminococcoides. The sequence goes on along the minus strand of CANQUV010000011.1, from coordinate 15,562 downwards.
TAAATTATGAAAAAAACGATTCCTTTTTCGCCGCCTGACATTTCACAAGCTGAAATTGATGCGGTTGTAGAAGTATTAAAATCAGGCTGGATTACAACAGGTCCAAAAACGAAGTTATTTGAACAAAAAATCGCAGATTATTGTAATGTAGGACGAGCAATTTGCCTTTCGTCACAAACTGCCTGTGCTGAGATGACGTTAAGAATTTTAGGTGTTGGACCGGGAGACGAGGTTATAATACCTGCATACACATATACAGCCACTGCTTCAATTATTTACCATGTGGGTGCAACACCTGTAATGATAGATTGTGCAAAAGACTCCTATGAAATGGATTATGAAAAGATGGAAGCCGCTATAAATGAACGAACAAAGGTTGTAGTACCTGTTGATTTAGCGGGAGTTGTTTGTGATTACGATAAAATATATGAGGCTGTAAGAAATAAAAGAAATATTTTTGAACCTGCAAGTTCTTTTCAGGATTTGCTTGGAAGAGTTATTGTAATGAGCGATGCAGCTCATGCTTTTGGGGCACAATGGCATGGTAAAATGTGCGGGGAAATTGCAGATTTTACAAATTTCAGTTTTCACGCCGTAAAAAATATGACGACAGCAGAGGGTGGAGCAGCAGTACATAAACTGCGATCAAGAATTGATGAAGAAGGGCTTTACAAGCAATATATGCTGTGGTCACTTCATGGACAAACTAAAGATGCTTATGCAAAAAATAAGGGTAACTCTTGGGAATATGATGTTGTAGATACTCAATATAAATGTAATATGGCAGATATAATGGCAGCATTAGGTTTGGCACAGCTGGAAAGATATGATGAAACGCTTAACCGCCGACACGCTTTAATAAAAAAGTATAACGAAGCTTTCAAAGATCTGCCCATAGCAGTTTTGGACCATCAGGGCAAAGACCACAGAAGCAGCGGTCATCTTTACTTTGTTCGTTTTTTAGGAAGAGATTCAGACTTCAGAAATAAATTCTTTAATAAAATGGCAGAGAACGGAGTTATGTGTAATGTTCACTTTAAGCCTCTGCCAATGTTTACAGCATATAAAAATCATGGTTTTGATATTAAAGATTATCCTAATGCTTATAAAATGCACGAAAATCAGATGACACTTCCTCTTAATACTACGTTATCTGATGAAGATGCAGATTATGTTATTGAAACATTTCTAAAGGTGTATAATCAATTAAAGTAAATAAATTTTTGGGAGGATTTAAATTGAAACGCAGGTATTTTCAGAAATCAGCGATTTGTGTTGTACTGTGTTTAATAATAACTGCATCTTCCTTTACAGGTGCTTTTTCTATAAATTCTGCAATTGCGGCTGATACAAGTGAGATCAATGAGCTTCAGAAGCAAAGTCAGGAAATAGAAGAAAAGCAAAAAGAAATAGATAAAAAACTGGAAGAAGCAAGAAAAGATATTGAAAATCAGGAAAAACTCAAAGAAACTTTAGAAGAAAAAATATCTTCAGTTGAAGATAAAATAGATAACCTCAATAAAACAATTGCAGAGTATAATAATCAGATTGATACTTTACAGGCAGATATTAATAATAAAGAGGCACAAATTGATGATGACTATGATAAGCTTAAACAAAGGCTTAAAATTATTTATATGGCAGGAGACGTCTCTTCAATAGAAATAATTTTAGGCGCAAAAAATTTTGATGATTTTATTGATAAAGTAAATCTTGTAAAAAGTCTCGGAGCTGCTGATGAAAAGCTGATAAATGAACTTCAGGATGCGATTACTGACATTAATGGCAATAAATCTAAGGCAGAAGAAGCCAGAGATAATGTTAATGAAGAAAAAAAGAAGCTTGAGGAAAACAGGGCAGAGCTTGAAAAACTTCAGGAAGAATGCGATAAACTTATAAAAGACTTGAAAACAAGTACTGATAAATTAAACGAAGATAACGAGAAATACGAGCAAGAGAAAAAACAACTGGAAGAAGAAATAACAAATTGGTTCAAAGAATATTTTGCAGCAAGCGGGGATCAGATTCTTCCCTCTGATACTGCTGCGGGAACTTATGCATGGCCGGCACCTTATTGTGATATTGTAACAACAGAATTCGGTGAAGACGGTCATAACGGTCTTGATATAGCTTGTAACGGAAGTGCTTACGGACTTCCCATAGTAGCTGCGCAAGACGGTACTGTAATCAGGGTAAACCGCACAGACGAATGGGGTTCAGGTTGGGGATATCATATTATGATAGACCATGGAGGCGGATTTGCAACTTTATATGCCCATTGTAGTGTTATCATTACAGATGTCGGAAAAACGGTTAAAAAAGGTCAGGTTATAGGATATATCGGAAATACCGGAAGATCCTTTGGTGCTCACCTGCATTTTGAATATTGGTATAACGGACAGAGATATAATCCTAGATATGCCCTAGGTATAGTTTAAAAATCAAAAGTCAACCTAAAATATAAATTTTGGGTTGACTTTTTACTTTATAAAAAACTGCTGTGAAACATTCGGGCGCAAAAGAGTGGTTTTATATGGTGCTGTCTGATGGAAATGTGGCATCCTATCGGCTTCTTTATATAAAATGATAAGTGTGTAATAAAATCAAAGCTGTTATATTTTCGACAAAATTTACTAAATTTGCTTTTTTAAAAGATTTAATATATAATAAATGTATATACGCAAAATTAAGGAAGTTCCGGAGGTTCAAAATGAAGAAACCCATAGAATCAAGGATTAATATAATATTAATAATTGTACTTTGTTTATTGATAGCTTTCCTTGCGGTACAAGGTGTTTTAAAAAGATGTTCGGTAACTAACGAGAATAAATTAACACCGCCGAGAGTTTATGCAACGCCTGATTATTCAACCATAGATCAGGTACTTACAAAGACAACAGAGCCATCATCGGCAACAGGCTCAGTAACTGTTAACGAAAGCACAACAGAGAAAAAAACAGAGCAAACAACAAAAAATAAAGAGGAGGAAACTGCAACCGAAAAGCAAAAAGCTACAACAGAACCCACAGAGAAAAAGGAAGAAACAACTGAGGCTACAACAGAACCAACCACAGAGGAGCAAACTCTGTATTATGCAACGGTTATGACAATGGAAACAAGAGCAACATTGGAGGAACAATGGAACGAAGGATATATCGTAGCAATTGATTACCCAGATAAAACTTATAAGACTTTCCATGTTGAGCTTACGGATGAAGACAGAGATGTATTGGAACATCTATGTATGGGAGAATTCGGTTCAGGAGGATTTATCGGAGCTGCATTAATAGCACAGTGTGTTAAAGACGCCATGTGTTTTGACGGTTACAAAACTGTTGAAGATGTAAGGGTAAATTGCAGATATGACGCATCATTGAATAACACACCGTCACAGGAAGTAAAGGATGCAGTGTCATATATTTTTGATCAGGATCAGGCGGCAGTTCAACACAGATTGATGTATATGTATAATCCGTATATAGTTTACAGTTCATTCCACGAGAGTCAGAACTATATTTTAACTTACGGAGATGTAAGATTTTTTGACCGATGGGGATATTAAAATATTAAATTAATATTTTAAATTTGAATATAAAAAAGACCTTGTTATTTTATTTACAAGGTCTTTTTATTTTGCAGAAAATTACGGTTTGTTCACTACATTTTTTGGGGTTTTATTTATAAAATTTTTTAAATTACTGCATACAATGTCCATAAGTCGTTCTCTTGTTTCCATAGGTGCCCATGCAATATGAGGGGTTATTATACAGTTTTTAATGCCTATAATTTTACAGTCTTTAGACATCGGTTCAGTTTCAAGTACATCGATTCCCGCTCCTGCAAGATGGTTGGAAATCAAGGCGTTTTTTAAATCTTCTTCAACCATAACTGCACCTCTTGCAGTATTTATAAAATAAGAGCCTTTTTTCATTTTCGCAAAGGTTTCTTTATTAAAAATGTACTTTGACTGTTCATTTAAAGGACAATGAACTGATATAATATCACTTTCCTTTAAGAGAATTTCAAAATCTGCATAGTCGGCATATTCATCAGATTTTTGACTCCTTGAGTATGCAATAACGGTCATATCAAACGCCTTTGCAATTTTTGCAACGGCCCTTCCGATATTGCCGTATCCGTAAATTCCCAAAGTTTTTCCTGCAATTTCATTTAACTTGTAAACAAAAGGAGAAAAAGTATCGCTTTTCTGCCAGTTTCCCTTCTGAACAAAATTATTATAACTGCCAACCTTATTTATAAGCTCAAGAATAAGGGCAAATGTGTGCTGTGCAACTGCGTTTGTTGAGTAACTGCCTGCGTTGCAAACGGTTATTCCCTTGCTGTTGCAATATTCTGTATCTATATTATTGTAACCTGTTGCCCAAAGTAAAATAAGCTTTAGTTTTTTTGCAAGGGATAAGGTCTCAGCATTTAATACGGTTTTATTACAAATTATAACATCAGCATCTTTAATTCTTTCTGCTGTTTCTTTATATGATGTAAGCTGGTGAACAACAACCTCTCCAAATTCCTTTAAAGGTTCGAGAGATAAATCGCCGTTAGTTACGGTTTTAACATCAGGTAAAACAATTTTCATAAAATCACCTCTGATTTATTTTATATTAACTTTTACTTTATTGCAATAAAATCTTTTTTGCATTATAATTAAAAGCAATAAATTAAAGGCCGACAGAAAGGCAAGGGTAATTATATGATTAAAAATGTTTTATTTGATTTAGACGGAACACTTCTTGTAATGAAAGACCAAAAATTATTTATAAAAATGTATTTTGAGGCTCTGTGCAAACGTTTCTGTAAAAAGTTAGAACTTACTCCGGAACAGCTTACAGACGGTGTATGGAAAGGAACAGAGGCTATGTTTTATAATGACGGAAAAGCTTTAAACTGCGAAGTTTTCTGGAAAACATTTTCTGAAGCCTGCGGAGACAAGGTGTTAAAATACATAAATGATTTTGATGATTTCTATACAAATGAATTTAATTACGCAAAGGCGTCAACCTCACAAAATCCTTTTTCAAAAAAATGTGTTGAGGTTTTAAAGGAAAAGGGATACAGAATTGTGCTTGCCACAAATCCGGTATTTCCCATATCGGCAACATCAAGCAGAATTTTGTGGGCAGGAGCAGAAAAAAGTTTATTTGAGCATATTACAGTTTATGACAATTCAAGCTACTGTAAGCCCAACCCCAAGTATTATGAAGAGATTTTAACAAAGCTTTCAATGAAAGCCGAGGAATGTCTTATGGTGGGAAATGATGTTGATGAGGATATGTGTACTCATGAAATGGGAATGGAAACATACCTTGTTACAGATTGCTTAGAAAATAAACATAATAGAGATTACAGTAATTTTACTCAAGGTACATTTGAAGATTTTTATAAATTTGCAGAGGAATTGCCTGTTGTAAAATAAAAATATTCTTAATATTAAAAAACAAGCCTGCCAATTTATATGAATTGGCAGGTGATTTTATTGTATTAATTTTTTACTAATGAATTTTTTATGCTTTTTGGCAATATTTTATAAATTCCATAGCCAATATAAGTACCAAGTAAATTTAGGATAACATCATCAATATCTACCGTTCGATACATATTATCAATTATAGTTCCTATTAAAAATTGTATAAATTCTATAGAAACCGTAAGTAATAATGCAAATATAAGTAATTTCCACCACTTTTTATTTTTAAGAAAAACCATAATAAATATACCGTATGGAACTGAAATACATATATTACCGAAAATTTGAAGAATAGCAGTTGTATTAATTCCGTATCTTAATGTATCATATATGGTGCTGAATGGAATGTAATTATACCAAGTAATATCACCAAAATATTCAACCTTTTCATCAAGTAAAATAGGAAATAAGGTTATACTTGCAACAATAGACAGATATGCTATAAATGCACAGCCGATAATTATTTTTCTTGCTTTCATTTTTAGAAGCAATCCTATTATTATAAATATAAGTATTATAATTCCACCCAAGAAAAAGGCAAGTTCACGAGTAATCATTAAAAACCTCTTAACTGTAACTTTTCATAACTACATTGTTTGATTTGACTGTAACACCATCACGAGCTTTAGTAAAATAAAAGTAATAATCACCTTTACCAGCATTAGTCCATGTTGCAGTGCCAGAACTATATCGGCTAAGTGATTTAGAACCTACTTTTTCAGATGAAAACCAACCGGCTTTACAACACAGAGAAACAGTATAGGATGATGCATATTTTGAAGAGCTACTTACCTTGGTATTTCCAATATAAGAGTTTGCAGTAGCAGAATAAGAAATATTGGCATAATTGTAAGTTCCAGTTGGACCCGGATGTTCTCCTTGAAGTTCTAGGGTTGATGAATAAGAATGACTAGCTGCATATACGAATACTGACATAAAGGAAAATACCAATAAAATAAAGAAAATAAATGAAACTAATTATTTTGACATATTATAAACATACTTCACAAAAATTTGACATTTTTGACATTGATATTATAATAAAGTAATTTTTTGTAAAAGTCAACTTTATATAATATATTTTATGTTTTGTGCAAAAGATAAAATTACTATGAATTATTTATGTTCAAATCTTATGTTTAAAAAAGTAAAAGTTGTCTCCACTGCGCTGCAAAATTTTACTCAATTTTAATTATTATAATTTCTCATAAATAAAATAGGGCGAACCTGTCATTTAGGTTCGCCTTGTTTTTATCCGTTTATTTTATAGTTTTAATACAGCCCTATAATATTTTAATATTTCAAATCATTTTTTGTTACGGAAAATTCACTTATAGTTTTACTATTGATTTTAACTCTTAATTTAAAATTTGATGGATAATGCTTTATCCTTGATAAAATATTTCTAACTTTTTGTTTATAACCTATATAATTATCTTTATTATTATTCCATGAAGAAATGTTTTCACCATTTCCCAAACAATATATTGTTGAAGGGAAAGGTAATTTTTCAAAATGTTTGCCAAGTTTTTTGTATTTTTCAACAACTTCATTATGATTCCAACGTATGGGATATCTTTCATTTAGTATTCCGGCTGTTTCCTTGTCAAAGCAAAGAGATTGGTCAGGCATATTATCTGGTAAGTCATTAGGATACATCTTAATTATATTGCAACTTCCACAAAAGGTATGCATTTCATAATATTTTTCTAAAAAATTTTTCCCTTTATGATATACATAACCGTAATCTGATACAAAACCGTGTGCTCCTTTATGCTTATTAACATATTCGCTTATTCTGCAACTAAATAAGTCATCTGCATCAATAGGCATTACATATATACCATTTTCCGGATCCTCGGTTTGCATTAAGTACTTTTTTATTTCGCAGGCAACTAAAGAATATTTCCAGAACTTATCTCTTGCAGCCTCAACCCACTCGTGCGGGGGGGTAGTTCAACAGAGAAAAATTTTAACCTTTCATCATATTTTTCATACAGTTCAGGGATTTCATTGCAACCAACATAAACCATAAAATCAGGATCTGTTTGATTAAACAAAGATTTAAGAGTTAAATTGAAATTTTTAACTACATTATTCCAATTGTTTGAACTTTCCTTACTTCGAAGTGCCATTGCAAATATAATCATTAAGTTAACTCCTTATTTCTTTTAACTGATGAGTGTATTCTGAATACAGCCTGTCTGAAATGGCCATCTTCTTAATTATGTTTTTAACAGTTTTGTCAAGACCGCTGTTTTCCGTATAATCAGCGCTGTAAATAAAATCTACTCTATCTCGTTTTAGTAAATCTTCTACCTTTTGCTTTTGTCCTTTCTGATAAACTGCAATTGCTTTTCCGCCGTATGACTTCATCATCTTCATGCAGGGAACATCAGAAAGTCCGTCGCCTATGTAAATCATATTATTAAAGGGGACTCTTTTGCTGTCATCAGGCATGGATTTGTTTAGATCCGTATCATTTGATATATCAAGTACTCCCTTATTTATACGATAAACAAACTGTGTTTTATTAGTATAATTTACTGCTGTTTTTGGCCATACGCCGTTTCCGTTTTCATCGTAAAGAAACTCGCAGGCAAAAATGCTTTTAAACTTATCGCTTATTGCGGTTCCTTCAATTATTTCTTTCAGTCCGGAAGATATAACATAATGCTCAACCTGAACACCCTGTTCCTCTCCAAATTTATTTATGCGGTCAAACCATTCTTCAACGCCTGGAAAAAGCTCAACATCTCTTCCTTTTTCAACAAGGCTTTCTCGTAAAAGCGGAACATTATGCTCCTTTGAGAGTTTTACCATCGTATATAAATATGCAAGTACGCTGTCCATATTCTCATTACAGCCTATTTCATTTGTCTTATCCCAAAATTCTTTGGATGTTATACCTAAACTTGGAATAAAAGCGTAGTCCTGCATATCCTTGGTACAGAGGGTTTTATCAAAGTCATACATTACAGCGATAATGGGTTTATCAGTCATTATGATACCTCTATCAGCCTTCATAAGTTGTGATTTCTACTTTTTCAATAATTACGTCTTCTGCCGGCTTATTGTTTGAATCTGTTTTAACAGTCGCAATTTTATCTACAACATCCATACCGTCTATAACTTGAGCAAATACTGTGTGTCCTCTGTCTACGGCACTGTATGCACCATCTAAATATGGATTTCCGCCATGTTCGGCATATAGATTTTGAATTTCTTCAGGTACAACTGTTGTATCGTAACAGGAACTTCCGTAGGCATTTACAAAGTTTTGAAACATACTTGCGTTTGTTGAGTAGTTTTTAAGCTGAACCGAAATCTGTGACCATTGATTTACAAAATTGTCCCAGCCACCGTTGCTCTTGTATGCTTCTGCATCCGTCTGGTTAATAAAAAATTGGCTTCCGTTTGTATCTGCTCCTGAATTAGCCATTGATACAGAACCTCTTAAATTTAACAGCTTGTCGCAAAATTCGTCTTCAAAGGCGTTTCCGTATGAGCTTGTTCCGCCTGTTCCGTTTGAATTTTCATAATCTCCGCCCTGGATCATAAAGTCATTTATAACTCTGTGAAAAATTGTGTTATCGTATTTTCCGTCTTTTGCAAGATTTATAAAGTTTGTTACGGATTTTGGGGCTTGGTCAGGAAAAAATCTCCATGTTATATCTCCCATATTAGTGTGTAAAATTGCGATTGTGTCGCCTTTTGCAGGCATTTCAAGCTGAAAACCTGCCTTTTTATCAGTAGCAAAATATACTTCAGGATTTATTCCCATTACTTTTAAATCAATTCCCATACTTGCCAAGTCGGCAACTACCGGATTTTCACTGTCTGATGTTTGTGACGGTGATGAGGGCTTTTCAGTATTTTGTGTTTCTCCGCAGGAGGTAAACATAAATATTGAACATAGGCACAATACTGCTGCAAGTATAATACTTATAATCTTTTTAGAGTTACTTAAACTCACATTGATCAAAACCTTTCTTTATTTAAGATTTAAAGTTTTTGCTTAAAATTATTAACCCGCAGGTTATCTATATATTGTAGTATAAATCAAGAAAAAATGCAAGTTCATTATATGAAATTTGTGTCAAATATTAAAATAAGAAAAATCCCGCAACATTCACTTGTTTTTGTGTGTTGCGGGATTAAAATTTGCAGTCTGCAATTATTCGAGAGTATATGTTATATACACCCAAAGACAGTTATCCGATCTATGACCAAAATTGTCTATTTCAAAGCCTACTTTAATGTTTTTGCTTTTGCTCGTTCCGTCTGTAAAATTTACGGTTGCTGTTAGTACAACATCTTTAAAATATAAATCCATAATTTGTTTTTCAAGTATTGTTGATGTATTGTCGTCAATATTTTCGTCAAATGCTAATTCGGTAAGTTGTTTAATTATAACTGCGTTAATTATATTACCGTTTTCTATAAGCATTTCGGTACTTCCTGAAATACTGGGACAGTATTCTTCAGGATCGTTTTGATTGCTGTATTTAACCGTATATGAAGAATACACATTATCAGGATAATTTAACCCTTTTTCTAAATAATTTTCATTTGAAATATTTATTTTTTTTTCGTAAAGTGTGGAATCAATAATTTTATCACTGTTATTAACAAATACTGCATTTTGAATTGAGTATGTTATACTTTCTATATTTTTACCTTTACAGGTTATTGGAAAAGATATGGAATAACTGTTGTTACTTAATCCTCTTGCTGTAATATCATCTGGAACAACGAGAGGATTGTTGCTTATCTCTTCTGCTCCTACTGAAAAAATAAAACTGCTGTCATCTTCCGTAAGAGAAATATTTTTTATATTTACTATTGCACTTAACGCTAAAATAATTGCAAGGCTTGCAGCTATTACGACAGCAACAGGTATTTTTCTTTTACTCTTCTTATTTTCAATACCTGTATTTTCAATGCTTATTAAATTATTATTTTTTTTTGAATTTACAGTATCAAACAAGGATTTTGCTTCTGCTTTTGCTTTGTCGGAGGCTTTTATTTTATTCATTACATTTTTGTATATATCCTGTTTCATTGTTATATCCGCCTTTCTGTAAAATTATTTTGAGCTTTTTTCTGCCTCGCTGAAGTTTAGAGTTTACGGTATTTTGTTTTTTACCTAAAATTTTTGCAATTTCGGCTATGGTATAGGACTCATAATAATAAAGATAAATTATGTTTCTGTAATCATCAGGCAGTTTGTTAAGTTCTGCCAATAAATCCTGTTCTTTCTGATTGTAAAAAGCAATTTCTTCTTCAAGCGGAACGGTTTTCTGTCTGAAAAATGACTTCTTAACATCTATACATTTGTTTACGGTTACTTTTATAAGCCATGCCTTAATATGATTAAAGTCTTCAAACTGCGTATCTGTTTTTAACAGCGAAAGGAAAACTTCCTGCATGATATCTTCGGCGTCTTGTTTGTTGTTTAAGTTTTGATAGGCTATTCTGAAAATCATATCAGCATATTTGTCGACAATTTTGTTATAAATTTCTCGTTTTTCCATGGAAACCATATCTTTATTACCTCCCTTCATCAAATAACACGATTGAAAAGTTTATTTTAGTGCAATAAATAATAATTTAGTTTAATTTTTTTATATTAATTTATTATAACTTACATCAGTATGTAAAGCTTGTAAGCATAAATTTATAAAAAATATCATATTTTATTTTGTAAATATAATTCAAAAAGCGGAGGAATAAAAATGAAAGATTACTTGCCTGAGGGCAGATTGATTTCAAACTCTGAAAATATCAATATTTTAAACAATGAGTTTTTGCTTAGAGAAGCCTTTGAAGAACAGAAAATTATTGAGGCTAAAGCCAGAGTATGTGATTTAAATCACAACCTGATTGTAGATTTAGGTGTTATGAAAGGTATTATACCCAGAGAAGAGGGAGCTTTGGGAATTAAAGAAGGCACAGTAAGGGATATTGCTATAATTTCCAGGGTAAACAGGCCGGTGTGTTTTGTAATAACAGGCTTTGATAAAGATGCAAACGGCAAAACTTATGCAATTTTATCAAGAGAAAAGGCACAAAAAATATGTATGGAAAACTATATTAATGGTCTTTTAAATGGTGATGTTGTAGACGCAAGAATTACCCACCTGGAAAATTTCGGTGCGTTCGCAGATATCGGATGCGGAATAATTGCGCTTATGCCTATTGATACTATTTCGGTATCTAGAATTGAACATCCCAGAGAACGCTTTACACCCGGAATGGATATAAAAGCGGTTATAAAATCCATAGAAAACGGCAGAATAAGCTTGAGTCATAAAGAGCTTTTAGGTACATGGCAGCAAAATGCAGATAAATTTGTAGTGGGAGAAACAGTTTCAGGAATTGTAAGAAGCGTTGAAAGTTACGGTGCCTTTGTTGAATTAAGTCCCAATTTAGCGGGACTTGCTGAAAGTAAAGACGGAGTAAGGGTTGGCCAGCAGGCAAGTGTTTATATAAAGAGTATTATCCCTAATAAAATGAAAATAAAATTAATTATAATAGACACCTTTGATTATACATATAATCCGCAACAACCTGTGTATTTTTGTGATAAAAATCATATTGATAATTTTATATATTCTCCTGAAAATTGTGAAAAAAGAATTGAAACAAACTTTTCATAATGTTATTTGACATTAATTTTTCAAGGTGTTATCATAAGTAAAACTGATGTTCGGGGTTTATGATTATGAGTGATACTTTATTGATAATACTAACGGTTTTGGCAGGTGCAGCAGTCGTACTGCTTATTGTTTTGCTTTCGTTGTTGACAGTAAAAAACAAAAAATTAAATGAAGAAACAATACAAACCTTTAATAAATTAAAAGAGGATTTGCAGACAGAGCAAAGTGCGCTGCGACAAGAAATAACAAATTCTACTCAGCAAAGCGTTAAAAGTATGGGAGACATGATAGCTTTAAACCAGCAGAATTTTTCACAAAATCAAAGTGAAAAAATGGGTCACATCGAAGAAAGACTCAAAACATTTTCCCTTGAAAACGAACAAAAGCTTGAATTAATAAGAAAGTCGGTAGAAACAAAGCTTTCCTATATGCAGGAAGATAACAACAAACAGCTTGAAAAAATGCGAGTTACAGTTGACGAAAAACTTCAAAAAACTCTTGAGGATAAAATGAACCGGTCTTTTTCTCTTGTAAACGACAGATTGGAACAGGTGTATAAAGGTCTTGGAGAAATGCAGAATCTCGCAGTAGGCGTAGGAGATTTGAAAAAGGTTTTATCTAATGTAAAGACAAGGGGTATTTTAGGAGAAATTCAGTTGGGTTCAATTTTAATGGAAATTTTGGCTCCGGAACAGTATGAAGAAAATGTGCCTACTAAAAAAGGATCGAGAAATGTTGTTGAATTTGCAGTCAAGCTTCCTGCTGACGACGACAGCTTCATTTATTTGCCCATAGATTCAAAATTTCCGGGGGATTCCTATTCAGCTTACAGAGATGCAGTAGATTCAGGTGACAAAACCCGTATTGATGCAACAATGAAAATACTGCTTAACACAATAAAAAGTGAAGCAAAAGATATTCGTGATAAGTATATTGATCCTCCTAATACAACCGAATTTGCAATTATGTTTTTGCCTTTTGAGGGACTTTACAGCGAAATTGTAAATCAGGGTATGGTAGAAGTTTTGCAAAGGGATTATAAAGTAAATATTGCAGGACCAAGCACAATGGCAGCCTTGTTAAACAGTTTGCAAATGGGATTTAAAACCCTTGCAGTTCAGAAAAGAAGCGTAGAAGTTTGGAAGATTTTAGGCTCTGTAAAAACAGAGTTCGATAAATTTAACGATGTACTTGTAGTGACTCAACAAAGATTAAATCAGGCTAATGAACAGCTTGACAAGCTGGTAGGAGTACGCACAAGGCAAATTCAGAGAAAACTTAAGAATGTGCAGAAAGCTAACGCATTTGACGAAGATTTTTCTCTTTTGCCTGACACGACAGAAGAATAAATGAAATAATTAATTTTATATTAATTTTATATTTAAAAACTAATAAAATGAATTAAACCTCCAAAGGTGGCAATACTTTTTTTAGAATTGCTGATTTGGGGGTTATTTTTTGCAGTACGGAAAAGTAGAAATTTGCGGAGTAAATACATCACAATTAAAGGTGCTGAAAGAATCAGAAAAGAAAGAACTTTTGCAGATCATAAAAAACGGCAGCGAAAAAGAAAAAAAACAGGCGAGAGATAAAATGATAAACGGTAATTTAAGACTTGTTTTATCTGTAATTCAAAGATTTTCAAACAGAGGAGAAAAACCCGACGATTTGTTTCAAGTCGGAGTAATAGGTCTTATAAAAGCAATAGATAATTTTGACCCATCCCTTGATGTGAAATTTTCTACCTATGGTGTTCCTATGATCATCGGCGAAGTTAGAAGATATTTAAGAGATAATAACAGTATTCGGGTATCCCGTTCAATGAGGGATACCGCCTACCATGCTATGCAAATTAAAGAACAGCTCATTAATAAGAATAATGAAGAACCGTCGGTTGAACAAATAGCAAAAATTATGAATGTTCCCAAAGAAACCGTAGTTTTGGCGCTTGAAGCAGTAGTAGAGCCTGTTTCTCTTTATGAGCCTGTGTTTTCAGACGGTAACGACACGGTTTATGTTATGGATCAAGTTGGAGATGCCTGTGATGATTCCGACTGGATTGATGAAATAGTAATAAAAGAAGCGATGAATAATTTATCAAAAAGAGAAAAAAAGATTCTTGGAATGAGATTTTTTCAGGGAAAAACTCAAATGGAAGTAGCAGAAGAAATAGGTATTTCCCAAGCGCAGGTCAGCCGAATAGAAAAGGGTGCATTGGTGCAAATCAAGAAAAGTATATAAATTTAATAAAAACAGGCTCACTTAGGGAGTCTGTTTTTTATTAAATTAACTTTATATATTAGAAATAATAAGAATTTTCAAATTTACAATAAATAATAATAAAAAAATTCTTTTATGTTTATTTTTGTGTATTTTTTTTACATTTCGACAAAATTCTTCCTTTTTTTTAAAAGTGGATATTTATAATTAAATTGTAAGTACTTACAATTTAATATTTAAAGGAGATAAAAAAATGAGTAAAACAAAAACTTTAAAAAAATTACTTTCTTTTTTATTAGCATTATCAATGCTGTTCTGTTTTATGGGTGCAATGGGCAGTGTTAGCGCAAGTGCTGCTACTGACCGAGTAAGTATGTATTTATCTGATACTGAATTTTCAAAATATGGAATTACCGGCAGATATGTTTACATACAGACAAAAGACAATGCTTCTAATCAGCAAGTTTATGTACACTATCAATATTTAGAAGATCAAGAATGGAAAGACGTGCAGGCAGATTATTTTACAACTCTACCCGATGGCTCTAAAATATGGAGGGCTTATTTCCAAAGTATCCAAACTAAATACGCTATTAAATATGTAGCAGACGGACAAACTTTCTGGGATAATAATAACGGAAATGATTATACTTATGAATATCTTGGAGTAGCTCCAATAACAGTAACCAGAACCGGCGCTACTTACAATGGATATGCAATTAGAGCTGTTGTGCAAAATTATGCTTATGAGAAAAATGTTGTAGTAAGATATACAGAAGATAACTGGGCTACTTATCATGATGTTCCGTTAAGCTATGAAATACAAGATGAATACGGAACAGAATTTTGGGAAACTACTGTACCAGTAAACACAAGTAACTTAAGCGGTTTTGAATATTGTGTATATTATCAGGTAAACGGCCAAACATACTGGGCAAACAATTTCGGACAAAATTATAATTCCAGCTATAAACTTCATCCCTAACTTTGATTTGCCTTAAAAACCGGCAATTCAATGATTTTTATATTTCTGTTTAAGGAATTTCAAAGGCTTGATTTTAAAAACAGATTTAAGTAAAAAATTGAATTCCATTTTAACAGCCGCAGAAATGCGGCTGTTCAGCCTGTAGAAAAACTCGGAATTCAGGAGAACTGGATTCCGAGTTTTGAATTTTGTGTTAAGAAATATTGAATA
>CANQUV010000010.1 GCA_947627135.1 uncultured Clostridia bacterium | reverse complement strand
GTTTTTTCTTATTTTCCAATACCTTTCACTCCTTGTATTATTATGATTATTTTTTTGGATTTTATAAATTAAGAATATACAGTTTCTTTTAATATACCTATGTACGGAAGCTGACGGTATTTTTCCTGATAGTCCATTCCGTAACCTACCACAAAATCGTTGGGTGCAATTATTCCAAAATAATCAACTGTAAAGTCAACTTTTCTGCGGAGGGGTTTATCAAGTAAGGCACATGTTTTTACTGATAAAGGATTTTTTTCTCTTAAATGATTTGTCAGATATGTTAGAGTTATACCAGAATCTGCAACATCATCAATTAAAATTATATGCTTATCTTTAACATCAATTGAAATATCTTTGGTTATCGTTACAGTTCCTGAAGTTTCTGTTCCATTATAATAGCTTGAAGCTGTCATAAAGTCAATGGATAAATTAATATTTATATTTCTTGCAAGGTCGCACAAAAAAGGTGCCGCACCCTTTAAAAGCCCTATAAGCAGCACATTTTTACCTTGATAATCATTTTCTATTTCTTTAGCAATTTTTATTACCGCCTGCTTTATATCTTCTTCTGAATATAAAACCTTACTGATATCTTCGTTTAAATTACTGTACATTTTCATTTACCTTATAATCAATCGTTATAGTTAATGCTTTAGAAGAATTTTTGTCTATTGAGCCTGTTTTAGATACACCGTATCCCTCAAGCCACAAAATTTCACTTCCCGCTGCCAAAACCAGAAGGTTGTCCCTGTTTTCTTTCGGTATTTTTTCTTCTATTAAAAACTTTTTCAGAGATTTAGTAACATTCCTTTTTATAAGAGTTATAAAGTCTCCGCTTTTTCTAAACCTGAATACGGGATTTTTATCTAAAACATTGTAATTCAAAATATTATTATTTTCAATATTTTTGTCTTTTATATTAAAAGACTCAAAATCCTTTACCCATATCTCTTTTGTTCCAAATTGAATCGGGGTATTTAAACTTAAATAAATTTCATTCGTATTATTATCTTTTTTTCTTGTTTTAATTATTCTAAATATATTCTGACTGCATACAGCCTTAAATTCACCGTTTAAATCAAGTTCTCCGCCTTTACAGAGAATATCTGTGCAAATATTAATATGAGTTCTTGTTATATTATTAATATGATTATTGCTTAAAATTTCAAATATACATTGTCTTTGAATCAAGGGCGATTGCGACATAATTTTGGGAGCATTATAACATATACTGTCCTGACACTTCATTTCAGCGTTTTTTAAAATTTCTTTTGAATATTGATTTAAAAATTGGTTTACCTCAATTATATCGCCGCATAAAGCCGAAATTGAATCTTCTACACTGTAATTTATATCTTTTAGCACAGGCACAATATTATGACGTATTTTATTTCTTGTATAGTCATCTGTATTGTTTGTACTGTCGGTAACAAAATTAAGGTTATTACTACTGCAAAAATTTTCTACCTCCTGCCTTGTAACAAAAATCAAGGGACGTATAATATTATTTCTTTTTGGAATTATACCTTTTAATCCGTTTATTGAAGTTCCTCTTGAAATATTATAAATTAAAGTTTCAAGATTATCTGATGCTGTGTGGGCAGTTGCAATTTTTGCGTTCTGTTTTTTTGATAATTCTTCAAAAAATTCATATCTTACATTTCTTCCGCAAAGCTCTGTGCTTTGTTTTAATACCTTTGACAGAGATAAAACATCTGCTGTTTTTACAAAAAGTTCAATATTAAGCTTTTTGCAAAGTTCTTTAACAAAGTTCATATCTCTTTGGGATTCTTCTCCCCTTAAAAGATGATTTACATGGGCGGCCTTAATTGTAAGTTCAAATTGTTCTTTTAAATATATGAGAGAATAAAGCAGACAAACTGAATCTGCTCCTCCGGATAATGCCACAATTACAGTATCACCATTTGAAATCATCTGATACTTACTAATTGCAGTCAAAATTTTATTCTTCACGCCTTGCCTCCACTGAAGTAAACCTCATAAACTCACCCTGCCAATGGAGTTTTACAGATGTTGTTTCTCCGTGACGGTTTTTCGCCACTATACATTCACCCGAATTTTGATCGGCAGTAGGAGGTGCGTCGACTGATTTATCCTTTGCAAAATAACCTTCCCTATACAAAAACAGAACAATATCCGCATCCTGCTCAATTGAACCTGAATCTCGAAGGTCTGAAAGCTGGGGTTTATGGTCTTCACGCTTTTCGCTTGCACGAGACAGCTGCGAAAGGGTGATTACAGGAACATTAAGCTCTTTTGCCAGAATTTTTAAGTTTCTTGTTATTTCGGAAATTTCCTGAACTCTGTTATCAGTTCTTCTTCCTCCTGACATAAGCTGTAAATAGTCTATAATTACAAGATCAACCTGTCTTAATCTTCTTAACTTTGCCTTTATTTCTGAAACGGTCATTCCGGGAGTATCATCAAGATAAAGATTTGCCTTTCTTAAAACATCTCCTGCAGCAATAAGCCTTAACCATTCATCTTCACTTAATTTTCCTGTTCGCAGTTTTGTACCGCCTACCAGCGCTTCTGTTGAAAGCAGTCGGGAACAAAGCTGTTCGCTGGACATTTCCAATGAGAAAAAGGCAACTGTCTTTTTTGAAGTACAGGCAACATTTCTTGCAATATTAAGTGCAAAAGATGTTTTACCCATACCCGGACGGGCTGCAAGTATAAGCAAATCACTTCGGTTTAAACCTGTTATTGTACGGTCTAAATCCCCTATTCCCGTGGGTATTGCTTTCATGTTATCGTCTGATTCGCTGTTTAAAACATCAAGTCGGCTATATGTTTCAAGAAGTATTTGGTCAATTCTTCTTAATCCCTTATAATCCTTGCCTTGTCTTATATCATAAATTTTTTCCTCTGCCGAATCGAGTAAAGCTCCGGGCTCAGAAGTATTTTCCGCTGCCTCTTCAATTATTTCTCTTGAAGCAGTGATCAGCTTTCTTATATCGTACTTATCTCTTACAATATTTGCATAAATCTCCACATTTGATATGGACGGACAATTTTGTGCAAGGTCTACTAAATATGTTTTTCCTGTTGTTTCGTCAAATGATTTTTCTCTTTTTAATGCTTCCAATAATGTAACAACATCTATATCAAGTGATAAATTAAACATATTGAGCATTACAGAATATATTACTCTATGATTTGATACATAGAAATATTCAGGTTTATTTAAAATTGAAATGACCTTGCTCATGCAGTTTTCCGCATCAATAATTATTGCTCCTAAAACTGCCTGTTCTGCCTCCGGACTGTATGGTAAATTAAGCCCGTCATATCCAGTTGTAATATTCAAATCTGCCATTGTAATTAACTACCTTTTTATTATTCCTCGGATACACGGACTTTTATATTGGCAGTGATACCTGAAAACAGCTTAATCTCTGCGTTATATGTGCCGAAAGCCTTTATATCCTGCTCCAAAACTACTTTTCTTTTATCTACAATAATATTATACTGCTTTTTGATTTCCGCACTTATATCCTTAGCTGTAATACTGCCGAACAGTTTGCCGCCCTGTCCTGCTTTCGCTTTCATCTCAAATACTTTTCCCTCAAGTTTTTCCTTTTGAGCGTTTGCCTGCGCCTTTTGAGTTTCAAGTTTAAAATTCTTTGAATTTTCAGCATTTCTGTATTCATTGAGTGCCTGTGCATTTGCCTCTTTTGCCAGTTTCTTAGGCATTAAAAAGTTTCTTGCGTAACCGTCAGATGCATTTACAAGATCTCCCTTTTTTCCCAGAGATTTAACATCCTGAAGTAATATCACCTTCACTATTATTCATTCCTTTCTCAATTGTTATTGTCGGATAATATTTCATCAATAACTTCAATAAGCTGTTTTTTTACTTGTAGCACAGTTGTATTTTTTATCTGTGCAGCCGCCATATTCTGATGTCCTCCTCCGCCCATTTTCTCCATAATAATCTGAACATTGATTTTCCCGTAACTTCTTGCAGAGATATTTACTGTACCGTCAGGCGTATTAAACAATACAAATGATGCGTAAACATCAGTGATAAGCAAAAGTTCGTCTGCCGCCTGCGCAGAAACAAGTCTTATATTATCGACCTGACTTTCAGTAGCGGAAATTGCGCAGCCGTTTACTATTTCGGCACGGCTTACAATGTTATATTTTTCTTTATATGTTTCAAGATTATCGGAGAAAAATCTTTTAACGGTTACTGTATTTGCAGACTTTTTACGCAGATAAGCTGCTGCTTCAAAAGTTCTTACACCAGTTTTCATCACAAAGTTTTTTGTATCAAGCACGATACCTGAAAGCAAGGCCTCCGCTTCAATTGAAGTGAGGTCGGCATCACCCATATAAGAAATGATCTCTGTACACATTTCAGAAGCTGATGACGCCGTTGGTTCAATACAAAAAACAATAGCATTTTTTATGTAATTAACCATTTTTCTGTGATGGTCAATTACCACTACTCTGCTGCACTTATTATATATTTCTTCACTTTCTAAAAAGTCAGGTGTATGTGTATCTAAAATAATAAGCAGAGTTCTGGGCGTTATGTTTTTTACTTCTTTAGGAGAAATAAAAATTTCTTCATGTTGTCTTTCCTGTCTTATGTAATTTACAAGCATTGTCGCCATAGAGCGTTCTTCATCAATAACTATTCTTGCATGTTTTTTAAATGTATGACTGATTATTCTTTGCATTCCGATTGAAGCGCCTACACAATCAAGGTCGGAAAACCTATGTCCCATTATATACACTCTATCACTGTCTGCAATTGCTTTTGCAAGAGTATTTGCTATAACTCTTGTTCGCACTTTGGACATCTTTTCAACTCCGCTGGAAACTCCACCGAAAAATTCGTACGAATCGCTGTCTTTCATAATTGCAACTTGGTCTCCGCCTCTGCCAAGTGCCATTTCAAGAGCATTACGGGCTTTAAGTTCACATTCCTTCAGATTTTTTGAATCTCTGCCTATACCTATTGAAATTGTAGCCTCTCTGGAGCCAAGCTTAATATTACGAATATCCTTTAAAATGGAAAACTTGCTTTCTATATTATTCTGGAGTTCTTTTTCACCCATAATAACCATATATCTGTTTCCCGTGAGCTTTTTATAAAGTGAGTTAGAAGAAGATGCCCATTTTTGGAGAGTAGTTTCTACGCTTAATACGATCCTTGCGCTTTCTTCTTCATTGTCATTTACAAAATCTTCTCTGTTGTCAAAAAGAATTATTGAAACGCAAGGCTGAGCATCTCTAAATGCCTTTAAAGATTTTTTATAATATGTATTATCAATGTAATAGCAGACATATCCAACTTTGGTTTTTACACAATAAACCGTAAAAAATTTATTGTTAAAAGTAATATCCGCAGAACCTGATGATGCCAGAAAATCAAGTTCGTTATCGGCTAAATAAGGCATTATATTTTCACCCAGAGGATTTTTGTTATTGCACAGAGTTTTTGAAAACAATGAGTTGTTCCAAATTATATCTCCCTTTTCGCCAACTACAACCACAGGCATTTTATATGTTTCAATAAAATTTTTATCTGCTGAATCTAAACTCTTAATGACACTTTTTAAATTGCTGTTTAAATAACTGTTAAATCGCAAGGACACAGCAAGCACAATACCTGCCGATACAACGCTTACGCCTAATTCCACATAGCATAAATTCGGGCTGTAACGATAAGATACAAGCGCCATTCCAAGCATTAATACAGAAAATATTATGAACCAAGGAGATAAAGTCCAAATTCTTTTTCTCATAACTGTGTCCTTTCTTAATTATTTTTCTTCATATAAATAACATTTAATTAAACTTCCATTAAAATCGGTAAAATCATCGGTGCTCTTCTTGTTTTCTGGGTAATAAGTTTTGATACCTCATCTTTTATTCGATTCTTTATTATTCCCCATTCATGGATATTGTCATCTGCACATTCCTCCAGTATGTTTAGAGACAGCTTTTTGACCTCCTCAAGCAAAGTCTCGCTTTCTCTTACATATACAAACCCTCTGGATACAATGTCAGGACCGCTGATTACATGACCGTCATATACATCAAGTGACGCAACTATTATTATAAGTCCATCCTGACCTAAATGCTTTCTGTCTCTTAATACTATACTTCCTACATCGCCTACACCAAGTCCGTCTACAAATACCTTGCCTGCAGGAACCGGTGCGATTTCTTTCATATAGTCCTCGTTTATTTCAACTGTTGACCCTACATCACCTATAAATATATTCTTTTTATCCATTCCCATAAACATCGCAAGCTCTGCATTTTTTCTCAAGTGCTTCTGTTCGCCGTGAACGGGAATATAATATTTAGGCTTTAAAAGATTTTGCATAATTTTAATTTCTTCCTGACAGGCGTGACCGGATACATGAACCTCATACATTGATTCATAAACTACTTTACATCCTTTTTTTAGAAGCTCGTCTACTACATGACCTACGGTTTTTTCATTACCGGGTATTGGATTTGCGGAAATTACTATAACATCTCCCTCTCCTACCATTACCTTTCTGTGGTCGGAATAAGCCATTCTTGACAGCGCTGACATAGGCTCGCCCTGACTTCCTGTTGTTACAAGTACAATCTGTTCAGATGGATATTTATCAAGCATATCTATGTCAATTAAAATATTTTCCGGAATATGAAGATATCCTAACTGCTCTGCCGTATCCATATAATTGACCATACTTCTTCCGGAAAATGCAACTTTTCTTCCGTATTTATTTGCACAGTCAATGATTTGCTGAACTCTGTTTACATTTGATGCGAATGTCGCTATAATTAGCCGTTTATGCTCTGCATCATTAAAAATATTGTTAAAGCTTGTCGAAATATTTTTTTCAGTAGGTGTATAACCGGGTCTTTCTGCATTGGTACTTTCACAAAACAGCGCAAGTACTCCCTCTTCTCCTAAACGGGCAAATGAAGATAGGTCAATAGGTTCTCCCATAAACGGAGTACAGTCAATTTTAAAGTCACCTGTATGAACGATTGTTCCCGCAGGTGAATGAATTGCTATCGCTACGGCGTCGGGAATTGAATGGTTTACATGTATAAGTTCAATTTCCATACAGCCCAGCTTAAATCTGTCTCCCGCTTTAACAGTATTCAGTTTTGCGCTGTTAAACAAACTGTGCTCCTTTAATTTATTACTTACAAGACCAAGCGTTAATGGTGTTCCGTATATTGGAATATTGGCGTTGCTTAAAAGATACGGCAATCCTCCTATATGGTCCTCGTGTCCGTGTGTTAAAACTATACCCTTGATTTTGTCAACATTTTGTACTATATACGAAAAGTCGGGAATTACCAAATCTACACCAAGCATATCTCCGTCTGGAAATGCCATTCCGCAATCTATCAGTATCATATCACCCTCACATTCAAAGAGGGTCATATTTTTTCCTATTTCATTAAGTCCGCCTAAAAATGAAACCCTAATCGACGGCTTTGATTTTTTTGTAACTGCTCTTCCTCTTGACGTATTCTTTCTTGCAGACGCATTTGCAGTTTTTGTTTTTTTTGATGATGTGATTTTTGAATTATTTAATTTTTTTCCGTAAGACTTTTTGTTTAACCCTCCATTTTTGTTTAAATTGCCTTGTTTAATCATATTCGGCTGTTTAATTTTTTCAGAATTCACAAATTTACCTCCGTTAATTAAAAATTGTAAATGATAAAACATAAGCAATAACACAAGTTTTAACAATCGTCTACCTTTTCCGCCCCGCAGACAATATACATTTTAATACTTGATTCCTTTATTTTCTTATGTTTTAAGCTTTATATAAATGCCCGTTCTGCTCGACAAGCATATTACCCTAATTATAAATTATCTTTTATTTTACTCCAATAGTTTCATACAGTCAAGTAAAAAGAAAGTAATATTCGTTCAGATTTTTTAAATAATATTATTATACCTAATGTTTAGAAAAATAATCAAAAAATGGTTGCATTTTCTAATTCATAGTATTATAATGGGAATTGCAAAACTTGAGAATGAGGTGCAGCCTTGAAAGAAGTTCAAATATTTACTGATGGTGCCTGCAAGGGTAATCCGGGTCCGGGAGGCTGGGGCGCTGTTTTAAGATATAAAGAAACTGAAAAAGAAATTTCAGGCGGAGAAGCATCTACTACCAATAATAAAATGGAGCTTACCGCAGTAATCAAAGCTTTGGAATTGTTAAAGGAACCATGCAAAGTATCTCTTTACAGTGACTCACAGTATGTATGTAATGCCCTTAAATTAGGATGGGCAAAAAAATGGAAACAAAACAACTGGATGAGAAATAAAAAAGAACCTGCCCTTAACCCTGAACTTTGGGATAGACTTCTTAAACTCTGTGAAATTCATCAGATTGATATAAATTGGGTAAAAGGTCACGCAGGTCACCCGGAAAACGAAAGATGCGATCGCCTTGCAGTTGCTCAGGCTGAAAGATTTATATAATATTAAAGTAATATAATAATTTTCAAAAAATTAAATTTTGCATGTTAATATCTATGCAGATATTATATATTATTTGTACACATAGGAGAATGTATATGAGAAAAATATATGCTGATAATGCGGCAACTACTGCTGTTTCAAAAACAGTTCTTGATAAAATGCTGCCTTATTTTACAAAGGTTTACGGTAATCCCTCAAGCCTTTATCAGATTGGAGGAGAAGCAAAAAAAGCGCTTGAAAACGCAAGAGAAAGTATTGCAAAGAATCTCGGAGCTGCTCATGCCAATGAAATTTATTTCACTTCCGGCGGAAGTGAATCTGACAACTGGGCAATTAAAGGTGTTTGTTATGCTTTAAAGGCTAAAGGAAAAAAGCATATTATAACCTCTAAAATTGAACATCACGCTGTACTTCATACTTGTGCCGCTTTAGAAAAAGAAGGCTTTGAAGTTACTTATCTTGATGTTTACGAAAACGGTATTGTTAAGCCTGAAGACGTTGAAAACGCTATAAGAGAAGATACCGCCATTGTTACCATTATGTATGCTAACAATGAAATCGGTACTATTCAACCGATAAAGGAAATCGGAGCAATATGCAAAAAGCATAATGTAATTTTCCATACAGACGCTGTTCAGGCTGCAGGATATGTAAAAATAAATGTAGCAGATGAAAACATTGATTTGCTTTCCATGACAGCTCATAAAATTCACGGACCAAAGGGCTGCGGATGCCTTTATGTAAGAAGAGGAGTAAGAATCAACACGCTTATTGAAGGCGGTGCACAGGAAAAAGGAAAAAGAGCGGGAACTGAAAATGTTGCCGGAGCTGTCGGACTTGCCGCTGCCTTGCAGGAAG
Organism: uncultured Clostridia bacterium; assembly: GCA_947627135.1. Classification (GTDB taxonomy): domain Bacteria; phylum Bacillota; class Clostridia; order Oscillospirales; family Acutalibacteraceae; genus Ruminococcoides. The sequence continues at coordinate 72,214 of CANQUV010000010.1, read as the reverse complement.
CTGTTGATACTATGGAAGAGCGTAACAAAAAGCTTACAAATTTAAGAGATAAACTTATTGACAACCTTCTTAAAATTGAGCGTTCAAGATTGAACGGAGACAGAGAAAAAAGACTTCCAAATAATATTAATATGTGCTTTGAAGGTATTGAGGGCGAAAGCCTGCTTTTAAAACTTGACTTAAACGGTATCAGCGCATCTTCGGGAAGTGCCTGCACATCAGGAAGTCTTGACCCAAGCCATGTTTTGCTTGCGTTAGGTCTTCCCCACGAAATTGCTCACGGAAGTATGAGGCTTTCATTTAATGAAGAAATAACAGAAGAAGATATTAATTATATTGCAGAAATTGTTCCCCAGATCGTTGATTATCTCAGAAATATGTCACCGCTATGGGAAAAAATTAAAGCAGAAGAAAATAAGGAGGCATAATTATGGCATATTCAGAAAAAGTTATGGATCATTTTGCTAATCCTAGAAATGTAGGCGAAATAGAAAATGCTGATGGTATCGGTGAAGTTGGAAACTCAAAATGCGGAGATATCATGAAAATGTATATTAAGGTTGACAACAACATTATTTCAGATGTTAAGTTTAAAACCTTTGGCTGTGGTGCAGCAATTGCCACAAGCAGTATGGCAACAGAGCTAATTAAAGGCAAAAGCATTGACGACGCTTTAAAGCTTACTAATAAAGCAGTTATGGAAGCATTAGACGGCTTGCCGCCGGTTAAGGTCCATTGTTCAGTTCTTGCAGAGCAGGCAATTAAAGCTGCTGTTTCAGATTATTACAGAAAACAAGGCATTGACCCCGAGCCGATAGTTGGAAAACAAAGCGATGACTGCGCTCATTGTCATGACTGTGTTGAAGAATAACAAATCTATTTCCTATTTAAGCTTCAGTAAACAATAAAAGTAAAACCCAACTGAAAATTTTTGCTTTTCAGTTGGGTTTATGTTATATAAAATAATATTAATTTGAATAACTTGGAGGTAAGTGAAATTGTCAGAAATCTGGGAATTGGTTGACGAAAATAAAAATAAAACCGGAATTTTACTTGAAAGAGGAAAAATATCCTCCATTCCAAAAGGAATGTATCATTTAGTGGTGGATATATGGTGCAAAAATAAAAATAACGAAATACTCTTAACACAACGCCACCCTAATAAAAATTACGGATTATTATGGGAATGTACCGGAGGCTCAGTTGTTGCAGGTGAAGAAAGCTTAGATGGTGCAATACGTGAGTTGATGGAAGAAACAGGAATCCATGAAGACAAAACTCATCTTATTTATTTGGGCGATACCAAGAAGTCAAATTATATTGTGGATACATACTTATATTTATTAAATGATAATGACCAAAATTTAAATTTGCAAAAAGATGAAGTAGTTGACACTAAATTTGTTTCAATAGATGATATTAAAAATTATAAAGATGTTATTGTTGACAAAGTGTGGGAAAGATTTTGTCAATTTAAAGATAAAATTATTAATAATTCTTAAAGAAAAAATTAAATAATTTGCCGAAAAACAATAAGGCTGTCTTATTTTTAACAAGACAGCCTTTAACTTTATTATTATATTTAATTATTTTTCCGATAAAAGCTTATTCAGCTCTTCCATAAATGTATTTATATCCTTAAACTGACGGTAAACAGATGCAAATCGAACATAAGCTACCTCGTCAACATTTTTCAGCTGTTCCATAGCAAGCTCTCCAATAGCATTGGAAGTGATTTCTCTGTCAAGACTGCTTTGAAGCTTAGTCTCAATATTATCTGCCATAGTTTCAATTTGAGATAATGATACCGGTCGCTTTTCACAAGATTTTAATAATCCGCCCATAAGCTTATTTCTGTCAAACTGTTCACGGGATTTATCTCTTTTAATTACCATTATAGGCACTGTTTCTATAACCTCATGGGTAGTAAATCGTTTTGAACACTTTAAACATTCACGTCTTCTGCGGATTCTTTCACCGTCGTCGGCAGAGCGTGAATCTATTACTTTACTTTCTTCAAAACCGCAATATGGACATTTCATACATAGCACCTCGGTTTTAAGCTGATTTTACAGCTTATTTTTCTTTATAATAATATTATAACAGAATTATTTTTAAATTCAAGTAAAGATTTATTTACAAATAAGTTACATTATTTAGTGAATTTATATTATTATTTTTTTAATATTATTTATTGTTAATACGGATTAAATAATATATAATAAATCTATACTTTATTTTAAGGAGCTTATTATGAAAAAATTATTGATTGTAATAGATTACCAAAACGATTTTGTAAACGGAAGTCTCGGCTTTGAAAAAGCAAAGAAAATTGAAAACAATATTGCAGAAAAAATAAAAGAATACCGCAATAACAATGATGAGATAATTTTTACTTTTGATACTCACAATGAAAATTATCTTAATACCCTTGAGGGCAAAAATCTGCCTGTTCCCCATTGTATTATAAATACTGAAGGTCATAAGCTTTACGGAAAAATAGCTGATTTAAAATCTGACATTGACAAATGCTTTTATAAATGTACCTACGGTTCCGACGAACTTTTTGAATATTTAAAAAACAGAGATTATATATCTGTTGAAATATGCGGAGTTGTTACAAATATTTGTGTAATTGCAAATGCAGTGCTTGCAAAAACTGCATTATTTGAAACACCCATATATATTGACTGCAAGTGTGTAGCAAGTAATGACGATGACCTTAATCTTGCAGCAATTAAGGTTATGGAAAGCTTGCATATAAAAATAAACAATAAAGATTTTGCGGAGGTAAAAAGTTAAATGAAACAGAAAAACATGGCTATGCTCTGCGACTTTTATGAGCTTACGATGGCTAACGGATTTTATAAAAACGGATTTTACAAAAAAACTGTTTATTTTGATTTATTCTATCGCAGTGTACCCGATAACGGAGGATTTGCTATTGCGGCAGGTCTTGAACAGTTTGTTGAATATATTAAAGAACTTCATTTTGAAAAAGAAGACATTGAATTTTTAAGAAATAAAAAAATCTTTGACGACGAATTCTTGAAATATCTTGAAAACTTTAAATTTACGGGAGATATTTATGCCGTCCCGGAGGGCACTCCTATTTTTCCCAATGAACCAATATTAACAGTAAAAGCACCCGCTATTGAAGCACAGCTTATAGAAACTTTTGCCCTGCTTACAATTAACCACCAGTCTTTAATTGCAACTAAAGCAAACAGAATTGTAAGAGCCTCACAGGGAAGAACAGTACTTGAGTTTGGGTCAAGGCGTGCACAAGGCACAGACGGAGCAATTTTAGGATCAAGAGCCGCTTATATCGGAGGTTGTAAAGGAACGGCCTGCACAATATCCGATGAAATTTATAATATTCCCGCAGGCGGAACAATGGCTCACGCATGGGTTCAGATGTTTGATACAGAATACGAGGCATTTAAAACCTACTGCGAAATATATCCTACAAATGCAACACTTCTTGTTGACACATACAACACCTTAAAAAGCGGCATTCCAAACGCAATTAAAGTGTTTAAAGAAGTTCTTATACCTAAAGGAATCGATAATTTCGGAATAAGACTTGATTCAGGTGATATTTCTTATCTGTCTAAAAAAGCAAGAAAAATGCTTGATGAGGCTGGCTTGCCTCAATGTAATATTGTTGCTTCAAATTCACTTGACGAATACTTGATAAGAGATTTAATGATGCAGGGGGCAAAAATTGATACTTTCGGTGTTGGTGAAAGACTTATCACTTCTAAAAGTTCACCTGTATTCGGAGGAGTTTATAAACTTGTGGCAGTGGAGAATGGAAATGAAATTACGCCTAAAATTAAAATAAGCGAAAATACAGCAAAAATCACTAATCCACATTATAAAAAGCTTTACAGACTTTTTGATAAAGAAAGCAAAAAGGCAATTGCAGACGAGCTTTGTGTATATGATGAAGTAATTGATGATACAAAACCACATACGATTTTTGACCCTGAAGCCACATGGAAAACAAAAACTCTTAATAATTTTTATGCAAAACCTCTTATGGAAACAATTTTTAAAAACGGAGAAATTGTTTACGATTTGCCGAAAATAGAGGATATACAAAAGTATTGTGAACAGCAGATCAACTTACTATGGGATGAGGTAAAACGTTTTGAGAACCCCCATAAATATTATGTGGACCTTTCTAAAAAACTTTGGAATATAAAAAATGATTTGCTGAATAAAAATAAGTTTGAATAACAGCCGGTGGGCTGTCTCTTCGAGCAGACAGAAACATATTTAATTATAATTTTTTATCCCGACTTTTACTAATCAGTTATAATAAAGCAAGGTAAATAGCCGGTAAGCTGCACATATTTTGGCGGACAGCACCATATAACAACTTTCTTTTTTTCAACTGTTTTCCGAAAATCTTATGTAAAGTAAAAACCTCCCGCAATTTTATCCTGCGAGAGGTTTTTATAGATTATGGCGTTCCCGAGGTGATTCGAACACCCGACCTACCGCTTAGGAGGCGGTTGCTCTATCCAGCTGAGCTACGGAAACATTTATTTTGAAAATCATTTTAAAACTTGTACTTGTTATTCTATAATAAGCTTAAAATTTTGTCAAGAAAATTGCTGTATAACACCGGTAAATAATTTTCAATTATATTAAAATTTCTATTGACAAAATTCAGTTAGTGTGATAATATAATTATCGCTGACTGAAACGGAGAGGTGTCCGAGTGGTTTAAGGAGCTAGTCTTGAAAACTAGTGATCCCGCAAGGGACCAAGGGTTCGAATCCCTTCCTCTCCGCCATTTTTATAAATCATCAAATAAGCTTAACTATGGAGGATTACTCAAGTGGTTAAGAGGCTCCCCTGCTAAGGGAGTAGGTCGGGTAACCGGCGCGAGGGTTCAAATCCCTTGTCCTCCGCCAAAAGCACTTACAGAAATGTAGGTGCTTTTTGTTTTTATTTAATTTATCAATTGACTTATTCAACCTCATTTTTCATTAGCATAATATGATAAAAGGGGGTGGTATTTTGAATGCCTGTGAATTAACTGCATACATTACTGCAATTGCAAACGCATTGGCATGTAATTTATCTGATAATGAACTGGAGCTTTTGAGCGCTGTATTATTACAGCTTGGCGAAACTCTTGATACAATCGTAACTCAAAAAAGAATATGTAATAATTCTTCGGCTTCTTAATTTTAAGTGACAATATTTTATTTTCATCTTTTCCATTTATTAATTCCAATGTTAAGTATGATTTTCTTTTTTCCACCTTTTAAGAATATCTGTATATTCATAATACTTATATGGTCTTATCGGTCGTTCAAAAGGCGGTGTATTAAAAAACAAAAGCAAACACTCCCCTATATTTTTATAGTCTTCTACAAACCTGTAATCAATCAGTTCTCCGTTTTTGATTCTTTTTTTTATCATATTATGATAAGGATACATTGTTATTACTCCTTAAAGCAGATCTATTTTTTGAATAAAAGCCCGAAAAATTCAAAAGCTTTTTATGAGGTGATTTTATGATTGATTCTTTGCCATTAGGTTTTGGAATGTCATTAGCACAGCACCCTGAGGCTATGAAAAAATTCTCACAAATGAGTGATTCGCAGCAAAAGCAAATTTTGTCTCAAATCCATAACATCAATTCAAAAGAGGAAATGCAGACATTTGTTGCAAATCTCGCCCGATAATTCGGGCGTTTTATTTTTTATTATTTTGCATATGATCTTACAATAAATTTATTAATTTATAAAAATAATTTATTTTATGAAATTTAAAAATGCAGATATGGGTTCAACCGTATCTGCATTTTAAAATATTTTACTGAGAATTCTGCATACTGAATTTCTGCTTTAATGAATCAACTTTTTTCTGTTCAGCCTGTTCGGTAGGATACCATCCTTTAGACGCCATTTTATCATAAATTGTATCCTGCATATTTAAAGAATTGTTAAGTGCTGTATTGAAAACCTGATGAACGTTATCAGTAGAAGATTCAATTGTTCCGTGCATATACAAATCACAGACGCCTTTCTCTAAAAGAATAATATTTTCCATTAAATTTTTATCATCCATGTGTTTAACCTCCTTAAAATTAAAGTAAACTGTAAAAACTTTGGAAAGTCTGCTGGTGCTTTTGCTCAAGCTGTTCAACACAAGATCTTAATTCGTAATCTTGAATTTGTTGAGCTGTTTCCTTACACTTGGTCTGAAAATATTGTTCATGACCGAGTGCATCTTCAATATAAAGTAATTCTTTTGTGGTCATATTAAAACCTCCTATTAAATATTTCAATTATAGTATGCTTCCAAACATAAACAATTATTCGTTCTGATTATTCCAACTAAAAATTTTTATAAATTAAACTCCCTTCATTATTTAAAATGAAAGGAGTTTGATTTTTTTATTTAATATAATTAAATTTTATTACGATTATTTTCCTAAGTAATCTTCTCCGCCGGGACCGTCACGGTGTTCTCTGTTATCATCAGGTTTCAGTCCGGTACTTACCCATTGATTATCAGTTGCTGTTTTTTCATTACCCTCCAAATTTTGATTAGTTACTTTATTCTGAAAATTTGTTTTCCTGTAATATCGTTTTACATTTTCCTGGTTATTATTATCCATATTATCACCTCAATAAAAGTATAACCAATTTTTAAGTAATTATTGGTTATAAACTTTTATTTGCAAAACATTCAGATTAATAGTTTTTAATAAATACTTTATATACCAAAAAACATTCTTACAGTAAGTACAGCCATTACTGCCGCAGTAAAATCTGCGGCAAGAGCAACCCACATTGTATGCCGTATTTTTTTTACGCTGGTTGCTCCGAAATATACTGTAATTGCATAAAATGTGGTTTCTGTTGAACCTGCTAAAACCGATGCTACTCTTCCTGCAAAACTGTCGGGTCCGCTATCTGTATATATTTGATTTAAAAGTGCAGTTGAACCTGAACCTGAAACAGGCCGCAGCAACACCATAGGCACAATTTCCTTTGGAAATCCAAGTGCTTCAGCCGCAGGTGATATAAAGTCGCAAAGTAAATCAAGTGCTCCGCTTGATTTAAGCATATTTACAGCTACTATCAATCCTACAAGAGTAGGTATTATTGAATACAATGTTATAAGTCCTTTTTTTGCACCGTCTGCAAAAGCATCAAAAACCGGAACCTTTTTTATTAATCCGATTATTACTATTATTGCTATAAAAGCAGGTACGACAATTTCCAAATAATCACTTCCACTCGACTAAATTATTTTACAATCTGTTTTTCTTTTTTGTCGCATTAAAAATTATAGCAAGAATAAGCGCCACAGACAAAGCACAAGCTGAGCTTATCCAAACAGCAGGTAAAACATCAAAAGGGGTTTCACTGCCAAAGCTCTGGCGCAAAGTACCAATCATTGTAGGCAAAAGCTGAATTGAAGCAGTATTCATAACTACGAATATAATCATTTCATTACTTGCCGTTTCATCTCTGTTGTTGAGGGTATCAAGTTCACTCATAGCAGCAAGACCGAAAGGTGTTGCTGCATTACCAAGACCCAGTAAATTAGCGCTGATATTCATACAAATACTTTTATATGCCTTTGAAGATTTATCAATGCCTTTAAATAAAAGAGAAAGCACAGGTGAAAGAATTTTAGATACCGCTTGAGTAAACCCGCACCTCTCACCAATTTCCATAACTCCGGACCAAAGACACATTATTCCTGCCATAGTTAAAAGCAGAGTAATAGCATCTGAAGCTCCTTGTAAAGTACCTTCAGCAAGAGCAGATGTATTTCCGGTAAAAAACGAGCAAATCAGACTAATTATAATTAAAAAACCCCAAATATATGAAAGCATAATAACTCCTAATAAAATAATTTTATAAAATTAAATAAAACTGTTGACCTTTTTGTCATTATTTGGTACAATGTAGCAGAAGGAGGAGCGATATGTATGATTTATACAAGCTACAAAAAAATTGACGAAGCAGGCAGAGTGGTTATCTCTAAAGATATCCGCAAAAAACTATCTATTCAATGCAACGACTTATTAAAGCTCGATGTTGACGAGAACGCAATAGTTATCAAGAAGGCAGAGCCTTGTTGTGAATTTTGCGGCAGTGAAGAAAATCTCGTTGAGTATATGGGCAAAAACATTTGTCGGGAATGTATTGGCACTTTAAAGAAGAAAAAATAAATTGTTTTTCACTATAAATATATCGATGTAATTAGTGAAATATTCTTCTTTAAGAAAGGGTGAGTTTCTTGAAACGAATTGACAAAGAAAACTACTACCTTGATATTGCAGAAACCGTTACCGAACGGGGAACCTGTCTTCGGCGCAACTTTGGTGCGATAATAGTAAAAAATGACCAAATTGTTTCAACCGGATACACCGGCGCCCCAAGAGGCAGACAAAACTGTACTGATTTAGGTACTTGTGTAAGAATGCAAAGAAACATTCCGAGAGGAGAAAGATATGAGCTTTGCAGAAGCGTTCATGCAGAAGCAAACGCTATTATTCATGCATCACGTGATATGATGCTTGGAGCAACACTTTACCTTGTAGGGAAAGACGCAAATACCGGTGAGTATGTTGAAAATGCAAACTCCTGTTCAATGTGTAAAAGAATGATTATTAACGCAGGGATTCAAAGAGTCATTATAAGGCATACCAAATCTAAATTTACAGCTGTTTATGTTGAGGATTGGATCGTTAATGATGATTCCTTAAATGATTCAACAGGATATTAAACATACTTATAAGTTTAAATCGAACTGTAAAATCAGCGGCACAGTAATATACTGTGCCGCTGATTTTCTTTATTATCTAAGATAAATTTAACATTTACTGATATAAAAACAAGATATTTAAGTTTTTTATACCGTATATTTTCAAGAAAGTTCAATTGATAATTTTATTTTTCAAATACTTTTGATTTCCTGTTAGTATTTTATAATTATCGAATTATTTACATTACAAATTTCTGTAACGCTTTACCTTTTTCTTTTTGCCGTGTTTTTTCTTGTAAATTGAGGTAAGAATCAAATATACTATAAACAAAATTACTATTATTATTACCGCAACAATAAACCATACAGAAAGCACTATGTTTTTTATCACATCAATTATGTAAAGAAATCCACTTCTTTCAACGGTTTCCTGTGCAACTAGATTTACAGTTGTCAAGTATTGTTTTTCCGTCATCGTGTTATCCTTATAATAAACAGATACTTTTCCTATTACATCACCCTTATTTACAGGTGCATCTATGGATTCGGGTATATCTGTTTCATATATTATATTGGATTCTTCATATTCTTTAGGAACAATCGCCGTTATATTTTCTTGAGGAGTTAACAATAAATTACTTTTGTCCCATGCAAGTCTTAAATTAATTTCGCATACAGGGGTTGATGATGTTTTCAACTCGGCTAATTCCAAATCAACCAGTGCCCACCTGAACAAATCTGCCGCATCATACATTGTTCCGTAAACATCATTTTCTTCATTTATCGGAGAATGCAGCAGTATCGCCATATAGCTGTATCCGTCGGCGGTTGCCGTTGTTACAAGACAATGTCCAGCCTCATCTGTTGTTCCTGTTTTTATTCCCTTTGCATATTGATAATAATATTCTCCTCCTCGGTATTCGTCGATAAGATAATTTGTTGTGACAAGAGGATAATCGTCGCCTTCACAAAAATATGTGGTTGTATTTGTTATTTCAGAAAACATTGGTTTTGTTAACGCATACTTTGTCATCAAATATAAATCTCTTGCTGTTGTGTAATGGTCTTTATTATGCAGTCCGTCAGGATTTTCAAAATGCGTATTTTTACATCCAAGCTCCTCTGCTTTTTTATTCATTAAATCTACAAACTTGCTTATATCACCTTTTCCCACATAGTCTGCCAATACTATCGCCGCATCATTTCCTGATGGAACCATCATACAGTACAGTAATTCTTTTACAGTCATTTTATCGCCTATATGGTTTTCAAGGTTTGCTGTTGAACTTCCTGTTCCGTCAAGAATTGACAATACATCTTTTTTAATTTCAATTCTTGTATTTTCATAATCCTTAATATTCTCTACTGCAACTATATAAGTCATAATTTTTGTTGTTGACGCAGGGTAACGTACGGAATCTGCATCCTTTTCAAAAACTACCTGGTCAGTATCCATATTTATGAGAAGAATTGAATCTGATTCCGTTTTAACATCGTTACTATATGAAATTGCCGAAACAGAAACTATATTGAAAGCTGCAACAATTACAGTCAATAAAAATAAAAACAATAATTTTGGAATTTTTTTCATTATATTATACTCCTTAATAATCAATGGTTTAATAATACAATATTTTTATGTGATTTACAAGAAAAATAAAATTTTAAAAATCAAATAAAGCAGTTAATTGGATCATTTTAATTCATTATGTTGCTTCCGCCTTTATTAAACAGTCGTTTTATACAGGCGTTTAAAGTGTTTATTTCCCTTTTGCAAAATTCATCTTGATTGTTTAATATATAATTACACATTTCTTTAGATATTTCTATATTGGTTTTATCTGCAAAATCAGCTATTGTCAGCTGCGGCAAACCATGCTGGCGTTCTCCGAAAAAATCGCCCGGTCCTCTTTGGAGGAAATCTGCGTCTGCAATTTCAAAGCCGTTATTTGTTTTGCATAAAGTTTTTAGTCTGTTTAATGTATCTGGGTTTTCGTTATCACTTACCAATATACAGTAGCTTTTTTCTTTTCCTCTGCCTACCCTTCCCCTTAACTGATGCAGCTGTGAAAGTCCGAACATTTCTGCATTTTCAATCATCATTACAGTTGCGTTCGGTACATTTACTCCTACTTCAATTACTGTTGTTGAAACTAATACCGACAGCTCTCCGCTTTCAAACTGTTTCATTATTTTATCTTTTTCAGCAGCTTTTAATTTTCCGTGTAAAATTCCAATTCCTATATCAGAAAACTCCTTGAGCATAAGCTCTGCAGCGTATTCTTCGGCAGACGCAAGATCTGCTTCTCCTTCACTTACAAGCGGACAAACTATATATGCCTGATTACCGTTATTAATTTGCTTTTTTATAAAATTACAAGCTCTTTGCCGTAATTTTCCGCTTATTAAAAACGTATCTACTTTTTGTCTTCCCGGAGGCAATTCATCAATTATGGAAATATCAAGGTCTCCGTAAATTATAAGTCCTAAAGTTCTGGGAATTGGGGTTGCGCTCATTACAAGCAAATGGGGGTTTTCTCCCTTTGAAAGTAGTTTTGCCCTTTGGGCAACACCGAAACGGTGTTGTTCGTCCGTTATTACAACGCCTAAATTTTTAAATTCCGTTTTATCGGTAATTAAAGTGTGAGTACCTATTATAAGGTCGGATTTACCTGAGGCTATATTTTCTCTTATTTTTTTCTTTTGAGACGGGGTTTGTGAACCTGTGAGCAAGTCAATTGTAATATTTTTTTCCTTAAAAATCTTACTTAAACTTTGATAATGTTGTTCTGCAAGAATTTCGGTAGGCGCCATAAAAGCCGCTTGCCAGCCGTTTTTTACGGCATTATAGCAAACTGCCGCCGCAACTGCCGTTTTGCCTGAACCTACATCTCCCTGAACTAAACGGTTCATAGAACAGGAGTTAAACATCATATCGTCAATGCAGGCTTTAATTGTCTTTTTTTGTGCGTCAGTAAGAGTGTAAGGAAGAAGTGAGTAAAATTCCTCTGTAAAATCCTTCTTTAATTTTAGGGTAGTTTTTGTTTTATCTCTGTTTTTAAGGTTATTCATCCCCAGCATTAAAATTAAAAGTTCCTGACATATAAGACGTTTTCTTGCTTTTTGCAAGTCGTTTTCTGATTTTGGGAAATGAATGTTTTTTATTGCAAAATCATAATCACACAAGTTAAACTTTTCTCTTATTACATTCGGCAAAGGGTCGTTAATTACTTTTGGAAGCATAGATATTGCAGTTTTTACGGCATTTTCTATTACCCTGTTCTGAAGACCCTGTGTTTGCTTATATACAGGGTGCATACCGTTTGAATTTTCTTTTTTTGAAAACATTGGAGATATCATTTGATATCCCGATATATTTCGGTTTATTTTTCCGTAAAATAAATATGTCTCTCCATAAGACAGCATAGAATCTATATATTTATTATTAAAATAAATTATTTCAACAGCTCCGGTTTCATCAAATGCGGAAAACTTCGTTAAAAGTCTGCCTCCCTTTGTTCTTACAGAATTTATGTAGCTTGAAACAGTTGCCTTAATGCATACAGTCTGATTATCTTCTGCATCTTCAATTGGTATGATTACAGACCAGTCTTCGTATCTTCTGGGATAAAATTCAATTAAATCTCCAACCGAATATATATTAAGCTTATTAAAAAGTTCTGCACGTCTTTTGCCTATTCCGTTTAGCGTTTCTATATTAACACCATAAAGAGAACCCATAGTGACCTCGTTCATATTGTTTCTTCTATTAACGAAAATGGACACAGAATTCTGTGTCCACCTTAATTATTTTCTTTTATTATTCAACACTCAAAATGAAATAATAAACAGGCTGACCACCGTTTACCAATGAAATATCTGCATGTGAACCATATTTATCGGAAAGCGTCTGATAAACTTCTTGTGCTTCATCTTCTGTTGTATCTTCACCGTAGATCAAGGTGATAAATGAAGAATCCTTTTTAACAAGATTTTTTGCAAGCTTAACTGCCGCTTTGATTTTACTCTTTTCGCATATTGTCAGCTTGCCGTTTTCAAGAGCGATTATCTCGCCTTGTTTTATCTTTCTGCCGCCAAATTCGCTGTCTCTTGCAGCAAATGTAACCTGACCTGTCTGTACCTCTTTTGCAGCAGCAACCATAAGCTGTTTATTACCGTCTGCGGAAAGTTCGGAATCAAAAGCAAGCATAGCACTCATACCCTGCGGAATTGTTTTTGTAGGTACAATAACTACATTTCTGTCCTTTACCATTGGAATTGTCTGCTCTGCTGCCATAATAATATTTTTATTATTTGGAAGTACTATAACATTTTTTGCAGGCGTTGCCATTACGGCTTCATAAATATCATCTGTACTCGGATTCATACTCTGACCGCCTGATACAACATGAGTACATCCCAAATCCATAAACAGTTCTTTTACTCCTTCTCCTGCTGCAACTGCAACAAATCCGATTTCTTCTTCCGGAGGCTGAACATCTAGTTTGACCTTTACTAATTTTTTTGACTCTGATTTAGACTTTTTATTATCATTTTTTGCATTTTTATGCTGTTCTTTCATATTTTCAACCTTTACGGTTAAAAGCTGTCCAAACTTTAAGCCTTCTTTTAAAGCATCGCCGGGCTGTTCGGTATGAACATGAACTTTAATTATCTCATCATCATTTACAACTACTACACAATCACCGATTGTTTCCAGGAAAAGTCTTAACTCGTTAGGGTCGGTTTCGATTTTCTCATCTCTTCCGACTATAAACTCTGTACAATAAGTAAAAGTGATATCGTCATCAAATTGTGCCGCTGCACTTTCAAAAAAATCATCTGTTTCAGCTGATTTGCCGTCTTCACTATATTCTATGACCTTTCCATCCTTTATTACCGAAAGCATTCCGTCTAATATAACGCAAAGTCCTTTTCCGCCTGCGTCTACAACTCCTGCTTTCTTTAATACAGGCAGCAAAAGCGGTGTTTGCTCTAAAGCATTATAAGCTGCATCTCTCATAGCCTGAAATACATTAGTTGCTGAACAATCCTGTTTTGCCGCTGTATTTCCTGCTTCATACGCCAGTCTTGCAACTGTAAGTATTGTACCTTCAGTTGGTTTCATAACTGCTTTATATGCCGCATCTACTCCTAATCCCAATGCATAAGCAAGGTCGTTGCCATCTGCTTCTTCCTTATCTTTTAAACCTTGCGCAAAACCTCTGAACAACAAGGATAATATAACGCCCGAATTTCCCCTTGCTCCTCTTAACATTGATGATGCAACTGTTTGTGCTACATCTGATACTGATGGATTTTCACCTGTATCCTCCAAAGACTTTAATGCGGCATTGGTTGTCATGGACATATTTGTACCTGTATCACCGTCTGGAACAGGGAAAATATTAAGGTCGTTAATATGAAATTTTTGTAAGTTAATGTTATTTGCACCTGATATAACTGCATTTTTTAAAGTCAGTCCGTTAATCATTTTAAAGCACATCCTTCTACAAAAGTTACACACTTTCGCAGTATATAATAGAATAATTATAACTAATATAACAAGATTTTGCAAGTAAAATTTTCATGCACTTATACTAATGTTTATTTTAATAATAATTTTTTAATATTTTACTTTAGTTCAGCTAAAATCACCTTAGCGAAACTCTCTTACAATCAGTACATTTGCCTGTTTTTTCATCAATATCAAACATTACCGCTTCAAACTTACATTCACCCTCTGCCAGGTCAAACCTTACCGGTAATTTTGTTTTCAGCTTTTTGATAATAAGTTCAGGCTTTACTCCCAATACTGAATTTACTGTTCCTGTCATTCCTACATCGGTAATATAACCGGTTCCATTCTCAAGTATTTGATTATCCGCTGTCTGTACATGAGTATGTGTTCCGAATACAGCTGAAACTTTACCATCAAGATAAAAACCCATAGCACGCTTTTCTCCGGTTGCTTCTGCATGAAAATCGACTATCTTTATATTTCCCTCTGCCTTTTTAAGCACCTCATCTGCTGTTTTAAAGGCACAGTCCAGATTATTATCCATATAGGCATTTCCCATTATATTTATTACACTTACTATATTCTTTCCCAAATCTACCTGACAAATACCATTTCCCGGCGTTGAACCTTTAGGAAAATTTGCAGGTCTTATAATATACGGATTTTCATCAAGCATTTCGTAAAACTCTTTTCTCCTGAATGCATGATTACCTAAAGTTATAACATCTACCCCGCTGTCAAATAAATATTTTGCCGATGATGGTGTGATTCCGTTTCCGTCTGCTGAATTTTCCCCGTTGCAGATAACAAGATTTATTCCGTGGATCTTTTTATAAGACGGAAGATGTTTCCTTACTGTTTGACAGCCGATACTTCCAACAACATCCCCTATGCATAGTACTACCATTTTTATTCCCCTTGTTTTTTTATATCTTTTATTTTAACATATTTGACCTTCCTTTGCAATTACTCGTTCACATACATTTTTTGTTTTACCGCTATATCTTCATTAAAACAATAATTTACATTCATTGTATATCTGCTTTCTGCAATTCCTCCCGTAAAACCTCGCTCTTTTACCTTGCTTTTGTTCTTGCAGAATATTTCATACAGCGCCATCTCTTTTAGCAAAGCTTCTTTCGCCTGTTCTTCAGACAAACTCAATTCTTTAATATCGTATTTGATTTCTGTCTCTTCATTTATGCCAAAAGGAAGCGTATTTTTTTCCGATACTATTCTGTAACTTTTATTTTGCTTTACCGATATGTTATATCCTGATTCACTTACTGATATAGGAATATTAAAATTAAATAAATTTAACGAATATCGCTTTGTTTTGTTTTCGGCAGGTACTAAAACTTTTGTTTTCATGGGCATTGAAAAAGATTTAGCAGCTATAACATCGGCATATACCTTTGCATTTGCATGGGTAAACTTTACTCCTCCCATTTTGTCCTCAACTACTGAATTTACCAGCAATTGTCCTTCTGATACCGCTGAACCTCTTAAAATTTCCACCTTTCCGTTTGTTACTTCAAAATCTGTTATTACTCCGTCACTTTTTGCAACTATATTACAGGGAGCTGTTTCATCATTCATTTCAGGTACTACGGCTTTTTCTTTAATTTCTACGTTTGCACTGCTATCCTGAACATTTATTGACATCCAGCCAATCTCCGGTATTGCTATTATCATATCTCTTTGGATTTTTTGAACATTCATTCCGCCTTTAAATGTTCCAACAGAAAGTCCGTTATCCGCAAGGGTCTTTAATATATATTGTTCGCTTATATTTTCTGCACCTATTATGTTCACAGACCATATAAAGGAAGACAGAAAAAAAGTAATACATATAAATAATACTGCACCAATTCCTAATCCTACTCTTCCTTTATATTTTAGTACGAAAAACGGAAATCCGTGTTTTGATTTGATTTTAAGCCTTGATTTTGATTTCTTTGCAATTCTTCTTATAGACTTATAATCGAAAATTGTAATACTGCTTTTAAGACCTTGTGAGGTAGGTTTTGTATTCCAGAGATTAATACCGTTTAAACTGCATAGATTTATAAATCTTTCCGGGGCTTTACCTATAAGAGTAAAACATACATATCCTCTAAACCATCTGATTAATTTTAGTACCATAACAACACCTCAAACTGTAAACTCAATTTTTGTAACAAATCCCTCAACCATTGTACAGTCAGGCGCAATACATTTTACATTCAAGTTTCTTCCGCTAAAGCTTATTACCATTGAGCCTGCATTTATTCTTATAACTTCATCTGAATATTTTAAAATGCCTCTTGAACCTTCTATGGTTATCTGTCGGTTTCCCAATAGTTCAAGATGCGGAAGTCCTGTTAAAAACTGCGGTGGTATTTTATTTTTAATAGAATCAAGTCGCTTTGTGTCTTTTTTTCTATTCACAAATATTCTCTCCCTTTATACTAAAACACAAATCAAAAGCAAGATAAAATTGTCTTTCAGGCTTTACTTCTCACAAATTTCATAATTCTAAAATCCTTATGTTCTTTAAAGGCAGATTGCTAAGCATTACATAAAAAATGAAAAAGATATCCGTTTTTAATTGGTGTTTATTATTATCTGTAAATTTTATGCAACTGATTGCATATATATTATTGGTGAAGTTAATGAGTTTTTTTAAAATTACAGAAATTAAAAAAGTTATTCTTTTAAGCTTTTTTGCTGCATCTGCATGTACACTCATACTTATTTTTCCCAATGAAACTTCTGCAGGAGCAAAAAACGGATTGGAGTTTTGTGCCGGGGTTCTTGTTCCTTCTTTATTTCCCTTTATGGTAATATCTTCTTTTACTATTGAGTCGGGATTATGCTCTCTTTTTGAAAAACCGTTTGGTAAAATTATAAGACACTTATTTAATTTGCCGGGTATTTGTACCTCTGCTATTATTATGAGCCTTGTGGGAGGTTATCCCGTTGGTGCAAGAGGAATAAGAAGCTTATATGAAAAAAACTTGATTACTGAAAAACAAGCCGCACAGATGGCTTATTTCTGCGTATGTTCCGGCCCGGGTTTTCTTATAACCTTTGTTGGTGCTTCTCTTTACAAAAATAAGAATATCGGAATTATTTTACTTTGTGCCTCTGTAATATCTGTTTTAATTTTAGGAATTGCAATAGGTTTATTTAATAAAAACAAAACAAAAGCAGATAATATGGTTTACACAAAACCAAAGCTCTCTGAATTTTCACAATCTCTTGCAAAGTCTGCAACCGATGCCTCAAGAGGAATTATCGAAATGTGTGCTTTGGTAGTGTTTTTCAGCGTTTTTATTAATTTTGGAGAAATGATCATTACAGATAAAAATTTGCTAAAAGTATTTTATATTCTTACGGAAGTTACTACTGCGTCTAACAATTTATCTTTTAACACGCCAATCTTTATTATTGCATTTGCTTTGGGATTTGGCGGACTTTGTGTACATTTTCAGGTATTTCAGGGTCTTAAGGACATTAAAATAAACAAATTATTATTTTTCGGATTTAGAATTATACAGGGTACACTAACAGCACTTTTTACTAATATTTTGCTTTACTTTTTTCCTGTTAGCGAACAGGTTTTCTCTACCGCTCAAAAAACAACCGCTGTTATATCAAGTTCCACATATTTAGGAAGTATTATGCTTGTTATAACAGCAGTATGTTTTATATTTTCAATTAAATCTAATAACAAAAAACTTGGGGGTTAATTTATGTGTGGAATTGCAGGCTGGCTTGATAAAAATATTGATATGACGCAAAATCTTAAAATTTTAAGTAAAATGAGCAAGACATTAGACAGACGAGGACCCGACGAAAACGGAATGTATATAAGACGGGAATCTGCATTTATTCACCGCAGACTTACTGTTATTGACAAAGAAAACGGCAAGCAGCCCATGATGACAAAGCATAAAGGAAAAACCTATTGCATTGTTTATAACGGAGAAATTTACAATACAAGCGAACTTAAACACGATTTATTGGAAAAAGGATATAAATTTAACGGTACAAGTGATACAGAGGTTGTGCTTAAAGCCTATGTAGAATATGAGGAACAGTGTGCTGAAAAGCTAAACGGAATATATGCTTTTGCAGTATATGACATTGATGAGCAAAAGTTGTTTTTATGCAGAGATAAAATTGGTGTTAAACCGTTATTTTATTATGAATATAACGATGGTTTACTCTTTGCATCAGAAATAAAAACACTTCTTGCAAGCGGTGTTGTCAAACCCACTATAACAACAGAAGGGTTATATGAAGTTCTGTTTTTAGGTCCTGCAAGAACTCCGGGGAACGGCATATTTAAAGGGGTAAAAGAATTATTGCCCGGGGAATATGGAACATACCAAAACGGTATTTTATCAAAAAAGAAATATTTTAAAATCACCGCAAAAGAACATACGGATAATGAAAAACAAACCATAGAAAAAACAAGATTCTTGCTTACCGACGCCGTTGAGAGACAACTTATAAGCGATGTTCCCCTATGTTTCTTTTTGTCCGGCGGACTTGACAGCAGTATAATAGTTCAAACGGCATCTATGTATAGAAAAAGGGCAAAACAGGAAAAAATAACCACCTATTCGGTTGAATACCGTGACAATATGAAATACTTTGAAAAAAGCCTGTTTCAGCCTAATGCAGATGTAGAGTTTATAAACTTTATGGTTAAAAATGCAAATACAAATCATCACGAAGTTATTCTTGATAACGAAGAACTGGCTAAAGCACTTTTACCATCTGTTGAAGCGAGAGATTTACCGGGTATGGCAGATATAGACTCTTCCCTTTTGCTGTTTTGTGAAAAGGTAAAAGAAAACTATACCGTTGCTCTTTCAGGAGAATGTGCAGATGAGCTTTTCGGAGGTTATCCATGGTATCATAACAAAGATATTTTATTTGAAGAATGTTTTCCATGGTCCAGAACTCAACAGGTAAGGCGTGATATACTTAAAAAAGGTATTCTTCCAAAAGGAGAAGAATACGTACACCAGAAATATCTTGATACTATTGCTCTTGCTGAAAAGCTGCCCACAGATACAAAGTTAAGCGCTCGAATGAGAGAAATGTTTATGCTCAACTTTTATTGGTTTATGCAGTGTCTCCTTGACAGAAAAGACAGATGCTCTATGTACAGCGGACTTGAAGTAAGAGTACCTTTCTGCGATTACAGACTTGTTGAATATGCTTATAATATGCCGTGGGAGTTAAAAGCGTATAACAACAGAGAAAAGGGTATTGTCAGAAAAGCTTTTGAAGACATTTTACCTGAAGAAATTTGTTGGAGAAAAAAGAGTCCGTATCCAAAAACACACAACCCTGTTTATATGAAAGCTGTTACAAAGCTTTGTAGAAATGCATTAAGCAAAAAGGGCAGTCTTATAAATGAAATTATAGATGAAAACGAAGTTGAGAAAATTATAAATAATCCTGATGGCATTTCATCACCCTGGTACGGTCAACTTATGAGAGCACCACAGATTCTTGCTTATATTGCACAGCTTGATCATTGGTTTGAAAAATATAATATAAATGTTGAAGAATAAATAAAATACCTAAAAATAGATAAATAAATAAGTAATTGAAATTTTTAATATTATATGGTAAAATTTACTCACCTGATTTACGAGGTGAGTACCATTACTGAAAAAAGATATAGAAAAATATGTAAATGGCTTAATAGACACAAATTTACATTGGGGACTTTAAAATTCTCATACAGAATCTTGCCTTATATTGTTGCTATAAGTTATCTTCTACTACTAATATTAACATTGATTTATAATGACATTTTCAGCATTGTATTTATAAAAGTTTTTTTCGTTCCTTTAGGAACATTTTTACTGGTAACAGCTTTAAGAAAAATTTTTAATTTTAAAAGACCTTACGAAATTTTTGAAATTGAACCTTTAATGGAAAAAAAAACAAAAGGCTTATCTTTCCCAAGCCGTCATACTGCAAGCGTTTTTATAATCGCTATGACCTTTTTATATGTGAATAAACCACTGGGAATTTTGTTTTTAATTTTTTCAGTTATGATAGGGTTATCAAGATTTTTAGCAGGCGTTCACTTTGTCAGAGATGTTTTAGCAGGTGCTTTAATCAGTATTATTATAGGGACTGTATTCTTATTTGTAATTTAAAACTCTTATATCAAAACCGCTCAAAATTATGAGCGGTTTTCTTTATACAAAATGTTTAACCACAGAATTTTGACTTGTTGCTTACAAAAAACAACTGCTTACATAAAATTTAATGACAAACTTGTTATACCGATATATAATAATGTCAGTTCTTGAGAACAAAACAAAAGGATGTGATAATTTGAAAATAACATTAATACCCGAAGAACTTGAAGAAACCGAAATTGTTATTAAGGGAGATGTAACAAGCTACGAGGTTGAAACAATTCTACAATTTTTGAAAAGCAAAAACAAAAGCAAAAAGCTTTTCCTCTACAACGAAGACGAACAGTACCTTGTAGACATAAGTGAAATTGTTTACTTTGAAGCTTGCAACAACAAAATAAATGCTTTTACGCAAAACAATGTCTATTCCACAAAGCTAAAGCTTTATGAGCTTAAAGAAAAGCTTTCAGCGTTCCAATTTGCACAAATAAATAAAAGTGTGATCGTAAACATTGACTATGTAAAATCAGTACAGGCAGAATTCAGCGGTAATTACAGTCTCAGACTAAAAAATAAAAAAGAAATACTTACCATTTCAAGAAAATTTTTTAAAGAATTTAAAAGCCATATTTAAGGAGGACTTACTATGAAAAACGAAAACATATTTTTATCATTAGTTAAATTTTTAATAACAGGCATCGGTATCGGAATACCTGTTACTCTCACCTGTATAACGCTTATGGGAGGATATAACGATACAATAATGGGAATTATTATTTGGACAGTTGCATCTGCACTGCTGGGTCTTGTTTCAGGATTGATTTTTCATTTTGGTAAATTCAATTTGCCGATTTCAACAGCTTTGCACTGTTTAAGTTGCTTAATAATAGCAGTCGGTGCAAGTACGATCTGCGGATACGGTGACAATTTCTTTTCTATATTAATAAAAGTTTTACCCATATTTGTAGTTGTATATGCAATTCTTTATACAATAGCACTTATCAATATGAAAATACAGTCAAAAAAAGTTAATGAAAAATTAAATAAAAACTAATTTGATACTATTTATTACTTATTTTTAGGGAAGGATACTTTATCCTTCCCTTTTGTTACTTCATAGGAAACTACTTGGAAACAATATAGCAAAAAGCGTTTTTATATGGTGTTGTCTGCTTAAATATGTGCAGCCACCGGCTGTTTTTGTTATTGAAGTTAATATTATTGCAGTATCATCAACTATGTTGACATAATATTGCTTATTTAATAAAATATAATCAACTCAAATCTATGAAACGGATACTAAAGCAAAATGAAAACTGACAGAATTTTAGAAATAATAATATATCTTCTTAATCACGACAATGTTCCTGCAAGTTATTTTGCAGAACGGTTTTATGTATCTGTAAGAACCATTCAGCGTGATATGATAACAATTTCAGAGATTGGTATTCCTGTTTATGCAAATCTTGGCAAGCATGGCGGTTACTCTATTGTGCCTGAATACAAAATAAGAAATTATGAAATACGTGAAGATGAACAACAGATGATTATAAGTGCATTAAAAAGTCTTGCCACATCATACACCAATGAAAATCTTAACAAACTGATTGAAAAATACAATGCTCTGATAGATGATAAAGAAAAAAGAATATTTTGGGACTTTAGTGTATCAAAAGAAAACTCTGATGTTCAAAACACAAACGCCGTTTTGGAAAGTGCAATAAAAAACAGAAATTACGTTTCTTTTACATACCGAAATGCAAACAGTGATTTATCAAGTCAATTTATTGAACCGCTTGCAATTCATTACAAGTGGTATGCATGGTATCTTTTTGCTTACTCCCCAGAGAAAAAGAGCTATCGTACATTCAAGGTTGCAAGAATAACCCACTTAAAAATTGAAACTAAGAAAGCGACCGTCAATCACGGTGATGTTAAACAGCTTATGGATAAATCTGAACAGGAATATTACAAAACTTGTATAAACATTGACGTACGTTTCAAACCAGAACAAATAAATTTAATAAAAGAATATTTTCCCGATTGCCCTATTGAGAAAATCAATAACAATGAATACAAAATTATCATTGATGTTCCTGCAAAAGAAAGACTTTGGAAGGCTTTACTTTTAAGCTTTGGTAACAAGGTTCAGGTTGTTGCTCCTGAAAGCTATCGAAATGAACTTATTGAAACAGCAAAAAAATTTTTATCAAATTACGACATATAGCTGTCATAATTATTGTTATATAATTACCTTAAAAACTTAAGGAGAGATTTATATGGACAAATTTTTTGAAGCACTTGTAAGCAAAACAACAGACAAAATACCTGAAGAATATGATTGGTTTGCACCACTTTTAGGAGATTGGGATTTTGATTATTTTGACAGATACGACCACGATAAACCCCGTCATGTCAAGGGCGAATGGCTGTTCAGGCGTGTTCTTGAAGGAGCAGGAATTGAGGATATGTTCATTTGCCCGTCAAGAGAAGAGAGAAAAATAAATCCTCAACCTGACAGTGAATACGGAGTTGCTATACGAATGTATAATGAAAATACCAAATGTTATGATATGGTTTACACCACTTTTGGCTTTATGACAAGGCTTACTTTTAATAAAGAAAACGATATGCTTATAGGAAAACCTGACTATGATGAAAATTCTCGTTGGTTATTTAAAGAAATTACCAGAGACACTTTCCATTGGCAAAACATAACCATTCTCGAAAACGGAGAATGGCAAATTAATGTTAACATATATGCCAAAAGGAAAACTAATATTAAGTAAAATTGATTACCGCTCTGAACAATTCAGAACGGTAATTTTTTTCTTTTTTCAATAACACTATAAAAGCCCTGCCTGAAATCAGGCAGGGCTAAAATTTTGTTTATATACTCAATAATAAGCTAAATAGCATCAGCTAAAATTAAGCGTTCTTTGCTTTAATTGCAGCCTGAGCGGCAGCTAATCTTGCAATTGGTACACGGAACGGTGAGCAAGATACATAAGTTAAGCCAATGTTATGGCAGAACTCAACAGTCGGTGGGTTACCGCCATGCTCGCCGCAGATACCGAGCTTGATGTCAGGACGAGTAGCACGACCGTCTTCACAAGCCATTTTTACAAGCTTGCCAACACCTGTCTGGTCAAGTTTAGCAAACGGATCTGACTCATAAATCTTATTCTCATAATAAGCATTTAAGAATTTGCCTGCGTCATCACGGCTGAAACCGAATGTCATCTGAGTAAGGTCGTTAGTACCGAATGAGAAGAATTCAGCCTCTTTAGCAATTTCACCTGCTGTAAGTGCAGCACGAGGAATTTCGATCATTGTACCTACATGATATTCCATTTTAACGCCGGCTTCAGCGATGAGCTTGTCTGCAGTAGCAACAACGAAATCTTTAACGAATTTAAGCTCTTTAACTTCACCAACAAGTGGAATCATAATTTCAGGAACAATGTTATATTCAGGATGTTCCTTATTAACTGTAATAGCAGCCTGAATAACAGCCTTTGTCTGCATTTCTGCAATTTCAGGATAAGTTACTGCAAGACGGCATCCACGATGACCCATCATTGGGTTGAATTCATGAAGTCCATCAATAACAGTCTTTAAGTGGTCAACTGAAATATTCATTTCTTTAGCAAGTTCAACAATATCTTCTTCCTTTGTAGGTACAAATTCGTGGAGAGGTGGATCCAAGAAACGAACTGTCATTGGTCTGCCTTCCAATACTCTGTACATTTCCTCAAAGTCACCCTGCTGATAAGGAAGAATTTTTGCAAGAGCATTTTCTCTTTCTTCTTTAGTATCAGAAACTATCATTTCACGGATAGCTTTAATTCTGTCGCCTTCAAAGAACATGTGCTCTGTACGGCAAAGTCCGATACCTTCTGCTCCAAATTTAACTGCCTGTGCAGCATCTCTCGGGTTATCGGCATTTGTTCTGACAAGAAGCTTTCTCTCTCTGTCAGCCCATGACATAAATCTGTCAAAGTCGCCTACGATAGCAGCTTCTGTTGTTGCAATAGCTTCACCGTAGATGTCGCCTGTTGAACCGTTAAGAGAAATATAATCTCCCTCTTTGTAAGTTTTTTCGCCCAGTGTAAATGTTTTGTTAGCATCATCAAATACTATATCGCCGCATCCTGATACGCAGCATGTACCCATACCACGGGCAACAACTGCAGCATGAGATGTCATACCGCCTCTGGCTGTTAAGATACCTTCAGCAGCAACCATTCCTTCGATATCCTCAGGTGATGTTTCAAGACGTACAAGAACAACCTTTTCACCTTTTTCTGCCCATGTTTTAGCATCTTCAGCAGAGAATACTACTTTACCGCAAGCAGCTCCCGGAGAAGCAGCAAGACCTTTTCCGATCGGTGTTGCAGCTTTAAGAGCTTTAGCGTCAAACTGTGGGTGTAATAAAGCGTCGAGCTGGTTTGGCTCAACTCTTAATACAGCCTCTTCTTCTGTAATCATACCTTCGTCAACAAGGTCAACGGCAATCTTAAGTGCAGCAGCTGCTGTTCTTTTACCGTTTCTTGTCTGGAGCATATAAAGTTTACCGTTTTCAATTGTAAACTCCATATCCTGCATATCTCTGTAATGATTTTCAAGGTTTGTTGAAATTTCAACAAACTGCTTAAATACTTCCGGCATATCGTTTTCAAGCTGTGAAATGTGGCTTGGTGTTCTTACACCGGCAACAACATCTTCACCCTGTGCGTTAATAAGATATTCACCAAACAAGCCTTTTTCACCTGTTGCAGGGTCACGGGTAAATGCAACGCCCGTACCTGAATTTTCATTTAAGTTACCGAATACCATCGGCTGAACATTTACAGCGGTGCCCCATGAGTAAGGGATGTCATTCATCTGGCGATATACATTAGCTCTGGGGTTGTCCCATGAACGGAATACAGCCTTAACAGCCTCCATCATCTGGGTCTTAGGATCAGTCGGGAAGTCTTCACCTTTTTGCTCCTTGTAGTACTCTTTAAAACGTGCTACCAGTTCCTTCATATCTTCTGTATCAAGGTCGATATCGTTCTTAACGCCTTTTTTCTCTTTTACTTCATCAATAATAACTTCAAATGTTTTCTTTGAAATTTCCATAACAACATCAGAAAACATCTGAATAAAACGACGATATGAATCGTAAACGAATCTTTCAAATTTAGGATCAGGATTGCCTGCAATCATACCTGCAGCAACATCATCATTAAGACCGAGGTTAAGGATTGTATCCATCATGCCCGGCATTGATGCTCTAGCACCTGAACGAACTGATACTAAAAGAGGATTTTTTGTATCTCCGAATTTTTTACCGTTAATTTCTTCTACTTTTGCAAGATACTCGTAAATTTCTTCTTCAATCTCCGGAGCAATCTTCTTGCCGTCCTCATAATAACGAGTACAAGCCTCTGTTGTAATTGTGAAGCCCTGTGGTACAGGCATACCTAAACTTGTCATCTGCGCAAGGTTAGCACCTTTACCGCCTAAGAGCTCTCTCATGTTCTCATTTCCCTCTGAGAAAAGGTAAACATACTTATGGCTCATTGGAATAACCTCCTAAAAATTTTTGAACTTGGGCGTATATAAAACATAATATATTATACGCTCACATTTCAAGCCTTTAGTTATTATAACAAATAAAGGAGAAAAATTCCATATTTTTTTCAATATTTTTTCTTCTAAAAAGTTTATGGGTTTCGGTAAATATATTGTATAAATCGTTAAATTTGCCGAAACTTCTTAAAAGTTTGGTTTTTTTGCTTGAAAAAATAAATATTTGTGCGATAATAGTAATATCTATTATTGTGCAAACGAAAGGTGCATATAATTATGAATACTTGTGCGATTGTACTTGCCGGCGGAGAAGGCAAAAGAATGTTGTCCGATATGCCTAAACCTCTTTCTTTAGTTTTAGGCAAGCCTATGCTCCAGTGGGTCATAGGTTCTTTAAAACAAGCCGATATTAATAAAATTTGTCTTGTTAAAGGATACAAAAAAGAATTTATAGACGAATTTGTAAACTCTCTGCCCTTTGATGTTTCTACTGTTTATCAGGCAGAACGTTTGGGAACAGGTCATGCAGTCATGCAGGCAAAAGAATTTTTAAAAGAAAATACAGGCAGTGTTGTTATTTTAAACGGCGACGCTCCCTTTATGGATACCGAAACAATAAAAAGCTCTTATGAGTATCATAAAGCTGAAAATTGCAGCGCCACTGTAATTTCCGCAAAGGTTTCTGACCCTACCGGTTACGGACGAATTGTCCGTGATGAAAACGGAAATGTAAAAGCAATCGTTGAACAGAAGGACGCTGATGAGAACATATTAAAAATTGATGAGGTAAATTCAGGTGGTTTTTGGTTTGAAACAGAAGATTTGCTTTCTGTACTGGATAAAATTACATCAAACAATAAGTCAAAGGAGTATTATCTTCCGGACGCTTTAAAACTTCTTTTGGAACAGGGACAGAAAGTCGGTGCCTTTACAGCTAAAAGCAGTGATACTGTATTAGGTGCAAACGATCCCTCTCAGCTTGAAGATCTTAATAAGATAGCAATTGAAAAAGGTTACAAATGTACTATTGATTTTTAATATATGGGAATATCGTTATAAATTATTAATGTTTACATAGATACCAAAAAGCAAAGGAGAAACAAAATGAACTTTCACGGAAAAGACATCAAAATTTTTTCAGGCACATCAAATGTAAATGTTGCTCAGGGAATTGCCGGTTGTTTAGGACTGCCTTTAGGTAAAAGCGATTGTGCAAAATTCAGCGACGGAGAAATTGCTGTTTCTATCCACGAATCAGTCAGAGGAAGCGACTGTTTTATCGTTCAGTCTACTTGCACACCCGTTAATGACAATTTAATGGAAATGCTTATTATGATTGACGCTATGAAGCGTGCGTCAGCAGCAAGAATAACTGCTGTTATGCCATACTTCGGTTACGCAAGACAAGACAGAAAAGCAAAACCAAGAGATCCGATTTCGGCAAAACTCTGTGCTGACCTTATTACAACTGCCGGTGCAGACCGTCTGCTTACTATGGACTTACACGCTAACCAAATTCAGGGTTTCTTTAACATTCCCGTTGACCACCTTCATGGTGCGGACATCCTTGCAAATCACATGAAAGAAAAAGTTGCTAAAAATCCTGATGAATACGTTGTTGTTTCACCTGACTTGGGTTCTGTTACAAGAGCAAGAAATTTTGCGTCAAAAATAGGCACTTCACTTGCAATTATAGACAAAAGAAGACCTAGAGCCAATGTTTCAGAAGTTATGAACATTATCGGAGATGTTAAAGGCAAAAAAGTTATTTTACTTGACGATATGATTGATACGGCAGGTACACTTTGCAACGGTGCTGCTGCAATTATTGAAAGAGGCGGCGCTACCGAAGTTTACGCTTGTGCTACCCACGGTGTTCTTTCAGGCCCTGCTATTGACAGGATCAAAAACAGCGTTATTAAAGAGGTTATACTACTTGATACTGTTCCGGTTGCAGAAGATAAAATGATCGATAAGTTCACAATTCTTCCCATAGCTCCTACATTTGCCGAAGCTATTGCAAGAATTTATAACGATAAACCGTTTTCACCTGCATTCGGTTAATAGTTTAAAAGTATTTAATTAAGATTAAAGTATTTAAAATATTACGAACTTAAAATCATATAACATATAAACATATAAATAAATCATAATTATAAATCATAATTAAATTATTTATACATAAGCTAAAATAGATTTTAAACAAGGCGGAGTGTAAAAACTCCGCCATATTCTCTTGCAAAAACACAATATATTCTGCCAAATTTTCTAAAAATCAACGGGAACGAGATGATATAATGTTCTTAAAAAACAAATTCAGCAGCAGTATAGATTTTATGGTTGTAGGACTGGGCAATCCGGACAGAAAATATGAACACACAAGACACAATGCTGGCTTTATTGCTGTTGATCATATTGCAGAAAAAAGAAATTTTAAAATAAACAGAATTAAATTCAAGTCAACTGTTGGTGAATGTAACATAAACGGAAAAAAAGTTCTTTTTCTTAAACCTTCAACATATATGAATAACAGCGGTCAGGCAGTTGTTGAGGCTATGAATTTTTATAAACTTGATCCTCAACAAGTTATTGTTATTTTTGATGATATTTCTCTTGATGTAGGTAAAATGCGTATTCGTTCAAAAGGAAGCGACGGCGGTCAAAAAGGTATGAGAAGTATCATATACTTATCAGGCAGTGATATGTTTCCCAGAATTAAAATAGGAATCGGAGCAAAACCTAATCCTCATTGGGAACTTGCAGACTGGGTACTGTCCAAATTTTCTGATAAAGAATTAAAAATTATTTTTAGTATGGCTGATAATGCAAATACCGCTATTGAAAATATAATTAACGGAGATATTGCAAAAGCGATGAATTTATTTAATTAAATTTAATTGAATATTTTTCAAGGAGAAAAAATGAATTTTATTGTAAACGCACTGAAAAATACAAAAGAATTCGGTATGGTTCAAAAATCCATTAAACCTCATTGTACCGTTTGTGCAACAGGTGTTACTGGCATCAACAAAGCAAATATGATTAATGCGCTCTGTCATTTACAAGGTGTCAGAGCCTTTTGTATTGCAGGAGATGAACAAGAGGCACAAAGTTTATGCAACGATTTATGTTGTATGGGTAAAAAGGCTCTTGTTTACACAGTTAAGGATTTTAACTTTAGAGATATAGAAGGAAAATCCATGGATTATGAACATCAAAGGCTAAATGTTCTGTTAAAAATGCTTGACGGCGATTATGATGTTGTTATTTCCTGTATAGACGCTGCAATGCAATATACGATACCCCCTGATATTTTAAAAAAATCAGTTTTAAAGCTGAAAATAGGACAATGTATTTCCCTTGATGATTGTACAAGCGCCTTAATGCTAATGGGTTATAAACGCTTTGACCAAGTAGACGGGCAGGGTCAGTTTGCAATAAGAGGAGGAATACTTGACTTTTTTATGCCTGACGGAAAAAATCCTGTTCGTGTAGAATTTTGGGGAGATGAAATTACAGGCATAAATTACTTTGAGCTTGAAACACAAAGAAGGTATGAAAAAGCAGATGAAATCATTCTCACTCCGTCAACTGAAATTTTGGTTGAAGATAACAGTGAATTAGCAGATAAAATAATGACAAAAATCTCAAACATTAAAGGCAAAAACGCACAAAAAGCTAAAGAAATTCTAACTTTAGAAGCAGACAAAATAAGAAACGGACTTCATATAGGAAATATGGATAAATTTATCCCCGTAATTTACAAAAAAACCGCAACATTGTTTGATTATTTTGAAACAGGCTCTTTAGTATTTTTGTGTGAATATCAAAAAATTAAAGACAGGGCAAAATCTTATGAATTTTTGCAAAAGGAAATGCTTACAGACTTTTTTAAAGAAGGCGTTTTATGCAAAGGCTTTGACACATACAACATAACATTCAAAGAAGCAACAGAATTTTTTGAAAAAGAAATGCTAATCTGCCTTGAAAATTTTGCTCACGGGAACTTTGATTTTAAGCTCACAGAACTTTTTAACTTTAATTTTAAACAGTTACCTCTTTGGAACGGATCAACCTCGGTGTTGATTGAGGATTTGGAAGGAATTGATTTAAAAAACAGCACAGTGGTAATTTTATCAGGTACAGAAAAATCCGCAAAATATACCTGCGACAATCTTCTTGAAAAGGGATTTTCAAATGCTCTTGTAAAAAATATTGAAAAAACGGAAAAAGGTTCAATTTATGTGATGCCCGGTGCCTTAAGCAGTGGTTTTGAATTTCCCTCATCAAACTTTTACCTGTTCAGCCACGGTTTAAGCCAATATGCAACAAAAACAAAAAGGAAGAAAACTCCTAAAAATGCAAAGAAGATCTACTCTCTTTCAGATTTGTCTGTGGGAGATTATGTTGTTCATTCAACACACGGTATAGGAATTTTTGGCGGAATTAAAAAAATAGATGTCCACGGCGTTGTTAAGGACTATATAAAAATTGAATATGCAAAGCAGGATGTTCTTTATGTTCCGGTAACACAACTTGACATGGTGGCAAAATATATAGGACCAAGAGAAAACTCAACGGTTAAATTAAGCCGTCTGGGAGGTTCTGACTGGAGCAAAGCAAAAGCAAGAGTAAAAAGTTCAGTCAAAGATATGGCAAAAGAACTTATTGCACTATATTCACAGCGTATGAAAACAAAAGGTTATGCCTTTTCACAAGACAACGAATGGCAGCATGATTTTGAAAGCCGTTTTGAATTTGAAGAAACCCAGGATCAGATAAGATGCTGTGATGAAATAAAGCACGATATGGAAAGAGTATCTCCTATGGACAGACTGCTCTGCGGTGATGTAGGATTTGGAAAAACAGAGGTAGCATTAAGAGCAGCTTTTAAATGTGTATCCGATTCAAAACAATGTGCTCTCTTATGCCCTACAACAATACTTGCATGGCAGCATTATCAGACAATCGTCAAAAGATTTGAAGATTATCCAGTAAAAAT
The DNA here is from genome assembly GCA_947627135.1 of uncultured Clostridia bacterium. Taxonomy (GTDB): domain Bacteria; phylum Bacillota; class Clostridia; order Oscillospirales; family Acutalibacteraceae; genus Ruminococcoides. The sequence continues at coordinate 41,202 of CANQUV010000010.1, read as the reverse complement.
TGAGCTTTTATCAAGATTTCGCACCACAAAACAGCAAAAAGAAATTATAAAAAAGCTTTCAAGAGGAGAAATAGACATAATTGTAGGTACCCACAGACTTGTGCAGAAAGATGTTGTATTCCATGATTTAGGTCTTGCAATCATTGATGAAGAACAGCGATTCGGAGTTGCTCAAAAGGAACGCTTTAAAGAGCTTTGTAAAAATGTAGATGTTCTTACACTTTCTGCTACTCCTATCCCCCGTACTCTCAATATGGCTATGAGCGGAATAAGAGATATGTCTGTACTTGAAGAAGCTCCTCAAAACCGTCATCCGGTACAGACTTATGTTCTTGAACACGATAACGGTATTATTGCAGAAGCTGTAAGAAAAGAGATACGCAGAGGAGGACAGGTATTTTACCTATATAACAAAGTAGAAACAATTCTTGACAAGGCAGCAAAACTTGAAGCTATGATTCCCGAGGCAAAAATTGCTGTTGCTCACGGAAAAATGAACGAAAAAGAGCTTTCCGATGTATGGGAAAAAATGCTCAATCAGCAGATAAATCTGCTTGTATGTACAACAATTATAGAAACAGGTATCGATTTGCCTAATGCAAACACTCTGATAATTGAAAATGCCGATTGTATGGGACTGTCACAACTTCATCAAATAAGAGGTCGAGTTGGAAGAAGTTCCAGAAGAGCTTATGCATACTTTACATTTAATGCCGGAAAAGTTCTTTCTGATATTTCCCAAAAGCGTTTAACCGCCATCAGAGAATTTACTGAATTCGGCTCCGGCTTTAAAATAGCTATGCGTGACCTTGAGTTAAGAGGTGCAGGAAATATTTTAGGCGTTAAACAACACGGACACATGGAAGATGTAGGATACGATATGTATTTGAAGCTGTTAGATGAAGCAGTATCAGAGGAAAAAGGTGAAATTCCCAAAAATAAAGATAACGACTGCCTTATAGACGTTCAGGTTCAGGCTCATATTCCGGAGAATTACATTTCCAATCTGTCACAAAGGCTTGATATATACAGGAGAATTGCAGATATACGTACAAATGAGGACAGTTCAGATGTTAAAGACGAACTTCTAGACCGTTTCGGCAAAATTCCCCAGTCGGTTCTAGGACTGATCGATATTGCAGAAATCCGGAACACGGCGCAAAAGTTGGGAATTTCAGAAATTAAACAAAATGATACAACGATGTTGTTGTATGTTAATGATATTAAAAGTGAACTTACCGCAGAACTGTTATCAAGATATAAAAGAAAATGTATGATAAACGCAGGGACAAAGCCGTATATTGCGGTAAAATTTGAAAAAGATATTGATTCTTTAAATGCTTTAAAAGAAATATTTCAAATACAACAGCATTAATTTTTAATTAATTTTATGTTTATTTTGATAAAATTATAGACATTGGCAAAAAGTTTGTGTATAATTATAAGGTACGCACAGTTTTTGTACTTTATTAAACTTTTATAAAGGATGGTAAAAAATTATGAAACCGTTTAAAAAAGTTGCCGCCTTTCTTTTAGCGGCAGTTATTATTGCGCTTAGTGCAGGCTGTACACCAATCAGCTTAACTAAAGAATGGAGTTACAAATACGGAGATGACGAGTTAAGCATTGGCGTTTATATTTATTCACTTTATCAGGCATATAATCAGGCACAGACTTATGCAGAGAAAAATGAAGATTACAGTTCAGATAAATCTTTTATGGACTTACAGATTACTGATGACGACGGTAATACTGAAGTTGCAAAAACCTGGATTCTTAATGAAGCCGATAAAATTACTAAAAGAATTTTATCAATAGATAACGAACTTAAAACCAACAATATAACAGTCGACCAAGCTACAATGGACCAAGCAAAATCTGAAGCACAAAATGTTTGGGATATGGGTGCATACGCATCATACGGCTACTTTAATCCTATGAGTAAAGTACTTGAGCCATACGGAATTTCTTTTGACAGTTTTTATGTATCGTCTTACGGAGCTTCAGCAAAAGAAAATGTATTATTTAACGGTATTTACGGAAAAGACGGAACTAAAGAAGTTTCTGACAGCGAGATTAAAGATTACTTTAATGAAAACTACACAAATTACAGTTTCTTCCCGGTAAATCTTTACACATCAGAAACCGACGAAGAAGGCAATTCAACAAATACCCCATTAACTGACGACGAAAAGAAAAAGGTTGAAAATGAGCTCAAAGGCTATGTTGACGATATTAAATCCGGAAAAAGCTTTGAAGAAATTGTAAATGTATATATGGAAGAAAATGAAGTTACGGATAACCCGTCACAATCAAATACAGAAATCCTGGAGAACAGTTCAATCGGTGATGAAATAAAAGAAAAACTTAAAGAAATGAAAGAAGGCACAGCCGAAACACTTCAGGTTGGCGACGGTGATACAGCGGTACTTTACTTAATATACAAAGGTGATATAAGCAAAGAAGCTGATACTTATCTTTCAGATGAAACAAACCGCTCAAATGTACTTTCAAATATGAAACAAGATGAATTTAACGATTATATTGATGAAAAAGCAAACAACCTTGAAATAGAAAAGAACCAGTCTCAAATAGACAAATATTCACCTGATATGTTCTTTGTTCCTGTTGAACCTACAACAGAAGCTCAAAATGAATCTGATGCCAAATAATTACTATCAAATAATTACTCTGAATAAAAAGCCGCTTTTTTAAGCGGCTTTATTTTTATAAAAAACTCTTTTAAAATAAATTTATTTATGTTATACTATTTATTAGTATAATTATTATAATATTTAATTCTACTAAAAAATCAAAAACTTTTAACAAATTATTTTTTGCATGATATAGTAATTGGAAAGGATTATTTTTATGAAACAAAAAATAAAAATTTTAGCTTTGATGCTTTCTTTATTAATATGCTTATCAGTGTTCTCTATAACAGCTTACGCTGACAATGAAGACGATTTATACAGTAGTGATGTTAATTCTGATGTTTCACAGGTCGTGCCTGATAATAACGATCAGCCTGCTGATACTGTCCCAAACGAAAGCAACGGTCAGGATACTGATACCAATTACAATTCAGGAAGTGATAACAGCGTAAGTGATAACTATTCAAATTATGACAGTTCGAATTCATACAGCAATTATGCCGATAATTCTAATGACAGTTATACCGACTACAACAACTCAAACAGTTACAACGAATACAACGACTATAATAACTATGAATTTGAAAATAACAATTCCGGTTATGATACTAACAGTAATGTAAATTCTTATAATGAAAACAATACAAACGAATATAACTCCGGTTATTTACAGCAACCTTCAGAAGCCGATTTATATAAGACGGACGGCATGGTCGATAATGACGAACTTTCTGACAGTGACTGGAATTCAATAGCACAAAGTCTTCAAAATGCAAATGACAGCGGTGACGGAGACGATTTTAACTTTATTAAGAAAAACAACAGTTCTTCTGATAACGGTATATGGATGCTTATATCGGGAGCCTTATTAATTATATTAGCCATTGTAGGAATAGCTTATGTAATCATATCCGGTATGAATAATAAGAAAAAATTTGCTTATGGCAACGGTTATAATACATTTAATAGCAATTCTTCCCGTAAACCAAAAAATTATTATAACGACGGATTTTCAAAAACTAAAAGTAAACCCAAAAATTCTATAAGTAGAAAACACATTGATGATACAGCCGATATAATTCTTCCGAAAAATAAAAAAAGATAACGTTAGATAAACAAATATAAATAAAAGAAGGGCTTGGTTTTAAAAACCAAGCCCAGTTTTTATTATTTGTAATAGTTAATCGAGTCTATTTTGTAGACATCTCCCTCTTTAACAAATGTAAATGTATTTGACATATTACTTATGCCGACTTTATATTGTTTACCGGTATAATCTCTGGAGAATGTCACATAGTAGTGAACAAGAATATTATATTTAGCATTTTTTTGATTTTTACTGTCAAATGCAACCGTCTTTAAAATAAATTCAGTTACTTGATCAAAATGTGTATTAATATCATTATCAGAGGCTCTCATATTATCTGTTGTTAAACTGTTGTAAGCTTCTTTGTCCTGGTTATTTAATGCATCGGAAAATTTGTTCATTAATTCATTAATTTTCTCTTCTGCAACGGCATCAGAATCCACAGTTACAGGTGGTGTACTTGCCTCACATCCGCAGCCTGCTAAACTTAAACACAGCATAACAAAAACTACTAAAACCGATATTATTTTTTTATTCATCATATCACCCCGTGACAATTCTATCACACAATTGCTTTTTTGTAAATATTTAATTTTGCACTTTCTGTTACTGCTCTTTCTATCTGAATGCAATTATTATATACTGTCCGTACTGCTCATTAAGATTATAATAAATACCGTCTGATGATGCTGTGCTTTGATTAACAGTAAGAGATTTACCGTTTAAGCTTCCGCTATCCTCTGTTGTATTTTTCATTCCAAAAAAAGTTCCGTTTACCTTTGTATAATTACCGCTCGCAACATAACTGTTAAAGCTGTCAAATCTTTTATACACAATTACTAATGAAGGCTCAAAGGTAAAATTAAAACTTCGTGTTTGTGTACCTGTTCCCGAATAGCTTGTTACATATACTAATGAATTTAATTTTTCCCTTTCCTGTGCAGTTATATGCATATCGGTATCTATTATATGACCTCCCAGCTTTTCATCTATTATTGTATTATCCTCTACAAAATCCACTCGTTTTGGTTTGTCGGATGAAATCCAGCTGTTCAATCCCAGTTTGGCTGTCTTATTTGTTGCTGACATTGTAACTTCCTTTCTTCTGTTTTAGCTTATCTGTTCTGACTCTTAAACTTAATTTGTCTGTTTTAACTCGTCTATTTTTTCCCATGATAAATCCTGCAAATCCATACTGTTGAAGCTTAAGTTTTTATTCTCAATTTCACTCCAGCTTAATCCCCAAAAGGTAACCTGAACTTCATAAGAAACGGGAGCAAGTTTTTCTATTTCCGCTTTGATAAATGCAACTTCAGAGTTCGTATATTCACCTGAAATTTCAATCACAATCTTATTTCTTGATGGATACTCAATTATTTTGTATTCTTGAACTCCTAAGCTTAACAAAGAATTTTTCATATCCTTTAATGTAAAAGAGCTGTCATTTATACTTAGTCTCCCAATTATTTTTTCCCGCCTTAATTCAGGGGTATTTGTCTTGTCTTCCGCTGTATAAATCTTTTCTATATTTGAAAGACCGTAGCTTTCCGCTGTATAAACAAACCCTTCCCTCAAAAGAGTATCCATCTCAAAATTTAATTTATCAAGTTCGTTTGCATAAACCAAAAGCTCCTTATATACATTCGTACTTTGATTCAAATTGTAAATATTAAGAGGTGTAAGAATTTTTATAAAAGAATTAATAACTGACATTAACTGCTCCTTTCCGTAACAATAACTGATGTTAAGTTAGCATAATGACCCGGTGAAACAGAAAGGTCTGAAAAGGACAGAAAATATCTGTCTACGCCTTCAGTATGATAAATTACATCTGCAATATCTGTTTCATAAACACTTCTTCCTATTTCAAGCGAATCTGCAAACTCTTTCAAGTTATTTGTAAGTTCTTCTTTTACCAGATTAAAAACATATCCCGGCTTGACGGAAATAGACAAACTAACAGAAAAATTAGTAGCTCTTGCGCTTTGAACCAAAACATCGGTATTAATTTCTTTATATTCATCAATAAGACTTTGTACTTTTTCAATTAATGCAGCATTTGCTCCTGAACCTTTTGATGATATATAAATATCTACTGTACCAACACCTCTGTTTTTGGGAATTATTTCTACTCCATTCACTCCGTCAACACTTAATGCCAACTTTCTGTAATAAGCCTCATTTGCTCCGTTTGAAACATTTTTTATTGAATCTTCTATTCTCCGTCTGAATTCCTCATCGGTTTCCCGATCTGTTCCTCCGGTAAAAACTGTCGGATTGGATACTACGGAAATTCCGTCTACTGCCGTAACAATAACACTGATTTGATATGACCTTACATTTCCGCTGCTTCCTCCCTCTACTGCTGTACAATTTACGGAAACTCTCGACTGACCTGCCATAAGTACAGCATCAGCGTCTGTTTGGAAAAGCACGGGATTTTCTCCTGCTGTTGAAACTACTGTACCTTTAGGAATTGTCAATGTTCTTAACGCCGAGGAATTTAAACCCATGTTTACATATCCTGTTGCCTTTGCGGCACTTTTTCTTTTTAATCCTCTTTGAGCTCCGTGATAATCAAGATATTCACCTGTGGCTGTTGATAAAAACATTTGCTTTTTAATAAAATCCAAATTCATATAGGAAGAAAAAATTTCTCCTGCCAAAACTTTAAGCCTTATTGCCACATCGGAAGAATTCGATGGATAATTGCCTGTTTGAGCGTTGTAATCATTTAACATTCTGTTATAAATTTCTTCATAAGTAATCATATATAATCACCTCTCTGTCTGCACTTAATTCTTTATATGAAATATTCAAATTCAGCTTTAATTCCTTTGAAACCATTTCACTTCCTGTAACCTTTACATAAACATCATTCATATTAAACAGACTTTCATTCACCAGCATTTCAATTGATTTTAAATCGTCAATATTTTTGCAGTCTTTGCAATATGAACCCAACTCTCTATCATAAATAAATTTTCCTTTCGGAACAGTGATATTTATAATTATCTGTTGGATAATTTCTTCAAAGCCGTCTGTCATTTCATAATTACCTACACTATCTATACTGATATCTCTGTTATTAATTTTTGCGTCCATCATATCTCCTTTCCGTTTATGTAAACCTTGCCGTCGTTAGAAAGAAGTATGCTTGCTCCGCCCTTTGAATATAGCAAAAGCTCCCCGGGCTCTAATTCCCTATTATCTGATACAGTACCTAAACAAAGTCTTGTATCCTTTAAAGGCAAAACCACCGCACTCTCTCCTTCAGGAAGAACGCTTACTACTCCGTAGGGAAAAACCTGTTTAATTGACTGAAACATATTAGAAGAAATTACTCCCATATCATCACTGTTTGAATATGAGACTTTTCCGTTTTCCGGAGTTTTTTTATTATTTTTATTTTCAGTTATATAATCAAGCAACCACATACTGTCCCTCCTTTTTAAGGGTAATTTTTGAATAGCATCCGTTTATATCTGAACCGATAATAATTTTTGAAATATACAGATTTTTAATATTTCCCAGGTAATTATCATTTATTGAACATTTTTCGTATATAGAATTAAGCACTATATAATCACAGTAAATCCTGTATTCTTCAAATTCATTATTTTTGTTCTCGATAATTTTTTGTGCTGATGACATAGGTGTTAATAAATTACAGGCATCTAAATATCTTTCTCTATTTATACCCTTATCCAAGGCAAAATCATTTTTTATAACGGTTTTGTAATAATCGCTTGCCGAGGTTTTTACATTTATTTTTGAAATTAGTTTATAAGGGAATTTTGAACACTCTATTTTTTTGTATTTATGAGCTGAATTTTCTCCGTCTGAAAATAAAGTACATACATCATCTTCCCTTTTATTAAAAAATGATATCGTATCTTCATCAAACAAATACGGGGTCGAAGAATAATTTAATTTTGAAAAATTATATACAGCGTCATATACGCTTTCGCCTTTTTCAACAATAAATTTTCCCATTACCGCTTTATTATCAGCTATAAAATTTTTAAAGCCAAGCTTTTTTATGTAGTTGTCAAAAAGTACCCTTGCCGTAATATTGTTATATTCATGAGGTAAAGCTTCATTGTCAATTAAAAGTGCCATCTTATTTCTGAAATAAAGAGTTACAACTGCTCCTGTGGAATCCTTTGAAAAAAATATCTCATCACATATTCCTGAAAACACAATGGTATCATTATCAAAAAGTCTTATATAATTTATGTTTTCTGCATTTATAAAGCTTTTAAATTTAACCTCTAAATAATCGGCGGGAACATTCTCTTCCTGCTGAAGCTCAAAGCTTATAAAGTCAGGAAGCGGGATTTCTTTATTTTCATTATTATAAGCCCTGAATTTCAGCATAAAACCACCCTGTCGCCTTCCTGAACACTGTCAGGTCTTTTATACTGTGTATTGAGCCTTGCAAGCGTTTCAACAGAAATATTATATTTATATGAAATATCCCAAAGGGTTTCTTCACTTTTCGCAATATAATATTTAATACCTGTATCTCGTTTTTCCTTTGAAGAACATTCTGAAAACTGAAAACTGTATGCTAAAATATTGTTTTTAGGCTCACACAAAAGTTCCAGCTTTGTAAAATAAGCTTCAAAGGAGGGAATACCTCCTATTGAAAGTATTCCCTTGTTTTTTGATGAGAAAAGTCTGCAAAGGTTGTTAAACTGATGTATGCAGTCTTCACCAAACAGTTCTCCCTCACCTTCTATTACAGCATTTTCATTGAACATTTCTTCAATTTCCGTATAAGAATACGGGTAGTCAATACTTATTGTTCTTTTGCTGTTTTTTATCTTAAGTTTTTTGGGATTATGATGCCATGTAAAGTTTTTATATCTCATAGAAGCTGAAATCATTTAATACCCGCCTGCCCTTCTTCTTCAAAAGGCTTTGAGTATCTTCTGCTTTGTCTTTGAAGCCGAGTGCTTAAATCTTCTACAAATTCATTATTGCTGTTTGAATATGTATTTTCTGATTTTACATTTGAATTTGTATCCATTTTTGCCTCCTGTTAAAATTTATTGTATGCTTTTATTTTATATACTGATGTCAGGGTATTATTTTGAGACAGAGAACTTTCCTCCTCTAAAAGTATGCAGGGTTCATAAGTAGTCACGCTGTTTTTTGATTTTATTTTAAGTGAAAAATCTTCTGAATTTTCAAAAGGGCTTTCATCTGCATATACCTTTTGCAATATAATATTGTACTCTTTTTTTAAAGGTATTCTCGCAACCTTTTCATCAGACAAATACTGCATAACATCATAATAGGATGCAGACTCTTTAATACTTGCCGATATAACTGCACATAACAGTTCGTCATTGATATAAACGGAAATATCATCTCCCTTTAAAAAAACATATTGTGTCATACCGTTACCTCCTCACATAAGAAAAAGCTGATTTTAAATTTACATATCCGGTAAATTGCATTTATGTTTTGCTCAAACACAACAGGTTCAAAGGTTATTTCTTCAATAAGATTTTCCACATCTGCCTTTTTAATGCTGTTTACCAAAATACCCATAATCGATGTAAGTTCCTGACCTTCTTTAGAATTCGGGGCATAAACTTTAATATGAATTTCCCCGCTGAATTTTTCGCCCCTCAAGTTTCTATAAACAGAATCGCCTAAAAATTCACTTGAGCGGGACATAGAATTAATTGAAACAACTGCCAGATAATCGGTAAGAGGTGTTTCAATATTCTGCTCCTTATAGTCTTTTATAAATCTTAAGTTTTTTAAAAGCTCGTCGGATTTTACACTGTAAATAAGCTTGTCAACAATTTCTTCAATTTCATTTATCTGCATAATCATCCTCCACGGGCGGAAAATATGGTTTTAAAATTGCCCATGTATAAAGATTTTGGTCCTTATATTTATGAATTTCTGCCCTTTTTACAACATATTTTGTATCTGTATCTTCAATAACAGCAAGATCGTGATTTTTTAAGCCGATATCGCCATTTGATATAAACAAATAGTGACCTCCGTCAAAAAAGCCGGCATCAAGTTCTTTTCCCGCAAGATATATATTGTTTTTATATCTTAACGGTTGAATAAATCCCTTACAGCTTATAGTTTTACCATTTCCAGTAATTTTAATAGTACTGCCCCATTTATTTATTGCATTATTAAGCAATTTATAAATACTCATGACTTTACTCCCATAAAACAAACTGAACCCAAATCTGTAATATCACTGCAGTTATTCATCTCTTCATACATAATTCTTTCTGCATTTTTAAGCATACTTTCTTTAGAAATATGCACATCACCGGCAGTAAATGATGTTACTTCGTCAAAATCATAAAGCGTAAGCTTATAAAATGCTATTGACGCCGCCAGCGAACAAACTTTCTGTTCTTCGTAATCACTTAATTCTTCTTTTAAAATATGTTCCATCACATAATTAAGACAATCATTACACAGAAATGACCATTTGGAAAATTCCTCGCCTTTTAATCCTGAAATTACAGCAAATCTTTTCAGAACATTTTTAAGCATCGAACCACCTCTTAGTAGGTAAGTGCTTTTGAAGCGTCTTTAAAGATTTTGCTGAAACCTGCAATACAGCTTATAGTTGCTCTTTCAAGCTGACGGTCGATAAGTTTGTCATAATCGGTAATTACATCGCCTGCCTGTACCATTTCAAGTGCACAGTTTTTATCAAGGCCGATAATTTTGTCGCCTGAAATTTCTGGTGTATGTAAAAGAGAGGCACCTAAAGGAGTGATCATTTTTCCTGAACCTTGGAATGTAAGACCTGCCTGTGCGTCTTTCATTTCAGATAAAGCCATAATTTTCTGCATAGCGGCTGTCGGTGCTAAAATTGTGTTAAGCTCATAAGGTGTAAGGCCTGCCCAAAGGCTCAATAAATCATTATAAGAAATTGAACCTGTTGATTCTGCTGAAACAGAATCGCAGGGATTGCTGTTGCCGTCGCCGTTTATCAAAACATCTACTGCGTCTTTAAGCTGTGCCCTTGAAATATAAGCACCGATCTGATTAAGAGTAACTGTAAATAAATCAAGTCTCTGAAAACGCAGCGCCTCATAAGAAGAAACAAGCATTCTGCCTCTTTTATGAAGTTTAATAAGGTTTTCAGAAGTTTTGATTTCCGTTTTCGGAATGGCTGCACCTTCATTTACAACCTGTAAGGTTTTATCATCTTCTGTTGGAGTTGAAGTAATGCTTCTGTAATCCAGACCTTCAATATTTGTAACAGTTGAAACAATGTTAGGAAGAATATTATTTCTTTCCATCCCCTGCTTAACTGCTCTGCTTACATACTCCGGAAAAAGAGCTGCACTGTCGCTTGTTTTAAAAAACTTTTCAACACAATCAGAACCTTTACCGCTTACCTTAATATCAAATCTTTTGAGCTGACGGGAAAAAGCATCCAATCCTTTTAAAGATGTGTTTTCATAATTTTCAGATGGATCAAGTTCCTCCAAAACATCAGTAAGGCTTTTTCCGGATACCTGATACATACCTTTTTCAAGTTTAATATTTTCGTAATTTGCCATTTAAAATTCCTCCTTAAAGAATAAATCCAACTGAAGTTGAGTCAGAGTCAACTACAAGATACTCTCTGCCTGTTGTACCTGATGTGACTGTATTGTTTGCAGATGCTGAAAGAGTTTGATAGCCTACGCTGATTGCTTTTGCCGCAGGAAGATTTACATAACCTTCCGTTATAATTGTTGCGTAGTCGCCTCTTACATCAACACAAACGCCGATAAACTTATCGTTTGCTGCACATGGTGCAACCGTTTTATTGCTTGTCATTTTTACAAGCATACCCTTTTTAAGATTACCGCTTGCCATAAATGTTACTGCGTTTTCTTTGTAACCGTTAAAACTAATATTCATAAATACCTCCGAATAAATTAAATTTCAAAAGCCTTGTTTTCTCGGCTTTTGTTTTCCTGTTGTACCGCATAAAGCTGCGGTTTGATTGGAATTATTTTATCTGCTTTTTTTTCATAGGCAGAAATAAATTCTTTTAGCTGTTCAACAGAAAGCTTTTCAGTTAAGCTTTTTGCCGTATCACTTGAAACCTCAGGCTGTACAATAGCACTGAGTTTCAAAAATTTCTGTGATAAATCTTCTTTGTATTTTCTGCCCCACTGCGCTTGATCGTGAAGCGACTTAACAATACTTATAAGTCTTTCACATTGATTTTTGTTAAACACTACTTCATCCATATTTTTAATAATTTCATCAGCATAAGCAGTATTTTCCTTTAGTGATTTTAAAATTTCATTTACTTCTTTTTCGTACATAAATTTCTCCTTGTAATTATTAAATCTTTTAATAACTCCGGCTCGCTTTTGTGCAGGAATTGCTACAAAGCTCCATTCGTAAGCGTCTGTGGGATTTAAAAGAAGATAAAAGCATTTTTCCTTGCCGTAGGTTTTGCCTTTGATATGATGACATTCTCCCTCCGTCTTTCCGCATATTGAACATTCTTTTTCAGAAACGGCGCAGCCAATGCTCACTTCCTTTAAAATTCCGCTGTCAATCGCTAAAATTAAATCCTCGTTGCTTTTACATTTTGGAATGTATGCCTTTGCAACCAGACGAAAATAATCGTCGCCTGTTGCAGTTTTTCTTGCGCTTACTGCTTCAACACTGCAATCATAAATTCTTGCGCTTTGATTTTCTGCTTTAGGGTTATGGTCAAATATTCCTGTTTTTCCTAAAAACAATTTTTCAAGAGCAAACAAGGATTCTACCGTAAAGCGTTCGTTATCTCTGTCAACATCGTTATCGCAGAGAACAACGGAAAAGGAATAAATTTCATCTGCTTTAAAGCTTCTCCTTGTATATTTATTGATCTTCTCCAAATCGCTTTTATTAATTTCTAATCCTTTTAATACCTTGCCCATTTTATTCCCCCTTCTCTTCTTTTTCATCACTGTTTATAAGTGAGTCTGCCTGTGCATTGTAAAGTCTTGCCTGTGCAAGTTCGATTTCGTCCTGCAAGTTGATATTATCCCAGACAATTTCAAAATCTTCGCAAATTCCGTTTAATCTCATCCATACAGAGCAAATCTTTCTTATAACAGGATTTAACTGCTCTCTGTAATATTCAAGTTCGCTTGTTAAAATATCTGTTTGCTGTGCACTCATTCTCTCTGTACTGGACCAGTTAAGCCCAAGTAAAAACGGCGGTATGGAGAGTTTGGATACAATTTGCTCAAGTATATGTTTTATGGGAATGTCACAGTCAAGAACCTGACTGTCAGCTCCTATTACCTTAATAGAAACATCTCCGGCACTTACAAAATCACATACGCTTTCCTTACATCTCATAGCTCTGCTCCACTCTTTTGCAATCTGTTTTGCCTGTTCCTTTGTATTGGACAAAGGTGTATTTGCGTCAGGCTTATAAGTTACTGCAAATCGCAAATTGCCCACACGCTCAAAGTTAACTCCGATAGTGTTGAATATTTTAAGCAAAATTGAACTTACAAAAGGCAGACCTTTTAAAAGCGATTTTCCTTTAAGTCTTCCTGGCTCCTGATTTAAAAGAGAAAACGCTAAAAGATCCTGATAAGGCAAAGGTGTTTTCTCAAAATCATTTTTACAAACGATAATTGAAAGCGGACTATCTCCGTACTTGACCGATATATCTTTTAATGAACCGTTATAAAGAGCATAAATACCCAAATTATTGCTTTTGGCAACAATTTCTCCTACTGCTTGGCCGTAGGTTAAAAGTTGGTCAAGATACGTTGATATAAAGCTCATAACACCGGTTGAAGTACCGTTAACATTGACATTGTCAAGAAAAATTTTAAGACTTTTTTCTGCTTCTTTATTTTTGCACTTGATTGTAAAATTTCCCGTAAGTCTTACAAGTTTTCCGATAGCGCCGTCTATAATGGGTATAGCCTCTCTTAATGAGGTATAAAGTTCATACTCCGTATCAGAAAACGGAGAGTAATTTAGAAGACTTTGGAAGGGATGAGAAAAACAATTACCGTCTGCACATTGTACTATTGACGTACTTTTATAATCAGTGTTTTTTCTTTCTTTCTTTTTAGAAAATAACTTCACTGCTATCCTCCTGTAATCTGGGAGAAGCGAAAGCGAAAAATCCGCTTTCCTCCTCCATAATAGTTGTAACGAAATATCTTATATCATCCATAGCGTGATCGTTTTCTTTAACAGGTGCATCATCAATTGCCTTTTCACTCCAACGATACAATGAAAATTCTCTGATACTGTCAGAACAGTTTTCACAAATTTTAATTTTTCCTTGCTTTAAAGCAGATGATACACTTCTTATTCCGTTGATAACAGAATTTTCTGCCGGAATAACTCTAAACCTGTTTTTGCGCTTAATAAGCTCAATAAAACTTGCCGCCGATGGATCAACCGTAACGGCTTTTAAGCTTCTGCTTCCTACCAGCTTTTCCAATGCTTCGTAATGCTCTTCGTCGGTTTTTTGTCTGCCTGTTTTTCTTGAATCATAATAGTATTCATCTATTCGATACCAGGTGCCATCTGTTTTTCCCCATAATCCGAAGGATGCAGGATTGACTGTTCCGTAATCGCATGAAACCGCATATTCGGAAAAGTCACCTTCAGGTACTTTGGGGTACTTATAATTATCCATAAACGGATAAACAGCACCGTAGACCGCTGTCCATTTTCCCAGAACAAACCTTTCGTAAAAAGCACCGCTGTAAAGACTTTCATACCTTTCTATCATCTTTTGACTTAACGAGGGATTATCCCTCATTGTAAAATGAATATATAACGCATTTTTGCTTTCTTTTTTCAAAATCCATTCTTTATAAAACCAGTGTTGCGGATGTTCCGGGTTGCAATTAAACCAAAATGCCGAACCTTCAACAGAACATCTTGCAAGCGCCTGTTCAATAAATGATCTGGGCATAAGTGCCGCTTCATCAAACAAAACTCCCGCAAGAGTAATTCCCTGTATAAGTGAGGCGGAAGCCTCGTCTTTGCCTCCAAAAATATAAAACAAATTTTCTCTGTTTTTATATTGGATCTTTAATGTTCCGTTAGAAATTTTTTCAGTACATACAAATCCCAGCTTGTTAAGTTCATTAATAAGAGGAGTAATAACATTTCTTCTTAATGACCTCTGGGTTTTTCCGCAAAAAGCAAACGCTTTGTTATTAAACTTATAAAAGCTCCATAAAACAAAAGACAGTGACATACAAAAAGTTTTTCCGCTTCTTACTGCACCGTCACAAATAATTGCATCTTTGTTTTCATAAGGAGAACCTTTACACCACCAGCAAAGAGTTTGAAGCTGCTTTTTTGAGAACGGTTTAATATTCATTATCCCTACTGTCCTTTGAAAGCATTTGTGCGCCTGTAATCAGCGCCTCATAAAACGGATTATCATTTTCAGATTTATTACCGCTTAATTCTTCCAGTTTTTCCAGCGCTTTAATTCTGTCAAAGAATTTTATTTCCATAGCGCCGTCTTTCGGCTTTTTTATTTCTGATATAGAAAATAAATCCATTTCCTTTAAATCATCCAATGAAGGACTCCCTTTGAACAAAAGAGAAACGGCATCTGCAATATTTCCGAACGCAAGGCGCTTATATCCGCATCTTGCAGCAAAGCTCAATGTTTGCTGTAATTTACTTTCTATCCTTGCAATTTCATCGGAAATATCTGACCTGCAAATAAGCCTTAATCCTACTTTTTCAGGATCTTTTGCATATCCTGCTTTCTTGGCGGCTTCTGCTAAATTGCCGCTTTCAACAAAGCTGATACAAAAGTCTCTTTCTTTTTGACTTAATGATTTTTTCATATACAACTCCTTTAAAAGGTCTTAAAATTGCCCCGTGACCTTTCACTTATTCAGTAAAAAAAGTCTGAAATTGCATAAAATAATACAACTTCAGACTTTTTATTAAAAATTTATTTTATTTTATTGATTTTGTCAGTATTCCTATTGTATAATTATAAATAAGAAATAAGCATAAATATTATTTTAAATAATATGCTTTATATTTTTATTAGTAGCTTTCGCCTCACAACGACTGCAAATGACTACTCTATCTGCAAAACCCGATAGTTTTTTTAAAAAAAGCTGTCCTAAAAAATTTAAAATTTTCTTATTTTGCCAATATCTTTATATATAAATACAGAAAGGGGTATTAAAAATGGTTTCTACAAGAGGCAGATATGCATTGCGTATTATGATACACCTTGCCATTTATTCAAATGATAATTTTATTTCTTTAAAAGATATATCAAACCGATATGAAATTTCCGCAAAATATCTTGAACAAATTATCGCTCTGCTCAATAAGGCAGGTTATTTAATAAGTTCTAGAGGAAACAACGGCGGATATAAACTTTCAAAAGACCCTAAAGAATATACTGCGGGAGATATTTTAAGAGCAGCAGAGGGATCACTTTCCCCTATCAACTGCTTAAAAAATGAAATAAATCAATGTGAGCGCAGTGAAAAATGCATAACGCTGGATTTTTGGAAAAACTATTATAAGGTTATAAATGATTATGTTGACAGCGTAACTCTTTATGACCTTGCTGAAAACGCAAAAACTTTAATAGAAAATGATTGCAACTTTTAGAATGAAAGAACCACTGATAATTTAAACAGCTGATGGCTGCACATATCAGAGCAGACAGACAGCCGGTGAACTGCACATTTTCCAGCAGACAACACCATATAAAAACACTCTTTTGTACTCGAATGTTTAAGAGCAGTTTCATATAAAGTACAAAAAGCAGGTATTACTTTTGTAATACCTGCTTTTTGTATTAGTTATTATTTTACAAGAGGTGCAATATCTTCCTTATGACCCATAATCATAATAACATCTTCAGATTCAAATTCTCTGTTAGGATCGGGAAGCGGAAATTGATCTTCACCGTTTCTTATTGAAATAATATTAATTTTATATTTTGCACGAACATCCATTTTTAAAATTGTCTTGCCTATCCATTTTTCTGGTACTTTAATCTCATAAATTGAATAGTCGTTATTAAGCTTAATATAGTCTATGACTCTGTTATTTCCAAACCTTACAGCAATTCTCTCACCCATATCCCTTTCGGCATAAACAACTTCGTTTGCTCCGTTTCTTAAAAGGAATTTTTCGTGAACATCGCTGTTTGCTCTTGCAAGAATATATTTAGCGCCGTTATCTGCTAAAAGAGAAGTAGTCTCCAACGAACTTTGAAAGTTATCTGCAATAGCAACCACGCAAAAGTCAAAGTTTTTAACTCCTAAACTTTCAATTACAGTAGGATCAGTAGCATCAGCGATCTGAATTTCGGTAGCATAATTTATTGCGTGATTACATCTTACTTCATCAAAATCAATAGCAAGAACCTCGTTACCTGCTTCAGTTAAGCCTTTGCATAAATGTCTTCCGAAACGTCCTAAACCTATTACCAATACTGTTTTCATATAAGTCACCTTAACCTACAATAATTTTTTCTTCAATATATTTGGATTCAACTTTTTCACTTTTTTTGGTAAATGTCATAAGCATTGTTAATGCGCCTACTCTGCCTATATACATAAGAACTATAAGTATAACCTTGGAAATTCCGGAAAGTTCCGGCGTAATGCCCATTGAAAGGCCAACTGTTGCCATAGCCGACGTACATTCAAACAAACAGTAAAGTATCGGAACTCCGTCAACATAACTTATAATTGTGCAAGATGATATTATAAGGCCAAAGAAGAGCATCATTAAACAACAGGCAGAATAAACAGCGTCTTTACTTATTCTTCTTTTAAACAATTCAACATTTTGTTTTTTCTTAAAAACAAGAAAAATACTCATAAACAGAACAGCAAAAGAAGTAGTTTTAATACCTCCGGCAGTTGAACCGGGAGAACCTCCTATAAACATAAGAACACACATAATTAAAACGGTTGAGTCTTTAAGAAGCGGCAAATTAACAGAGAAAAAACCAGCTGTTCTTGTAGTAACAGATTGAAAGAACGAGGCAAGAATACTATCTTTTTGACCTAATCCTTCAAAGGCTCTGCCTCCGTTTTCAAACAGATATATTAACAAAGCGCCGCCGAAAATCAAAATTATAGTTGAAACCAAAACAATTTTAGTATGAAGTCTGAATTTTCTAAAATAAAATTTACACTCAATAACATCTTTCCAAACAAGAAATCCCAATCCGCCGATAACGATAAGAGTCATTATAGTGAATATAAAGAAAAAGTCTGACTGCATTGTAATCAGTGAAGAACCGTTTTGAAAGTTGCTCATTAAATCAATACCTGCATTACAAAAAGCAGATATTGAATGAAAAACCGCAAAGTATATGCCTTTAATCAATCCAAGTTTAGGAACAAATGAAAAGCAAAGCAAAAATGAACCGACAGCTTCAACCACAAGTGTTCCGAAAATGATAAATCGTGTAGTTTTAACTATACCGCCAACCTGACTTGCTCCTGATATTTCTTTTGCGGCAAGTCTTTGTCTTAAACCTATTTTCTTTTTTGTCAAGGTAAGTGCAGAAATAGCCAGCGTAATAAAACCTACTCCGCCAACCTGAATAAGCATAAGAATTATAATTTGTCCGAACAGAGACCAATAGGTATAAGTATCTACAACAGTAAGTCCCGTAACACAGGTTGATGTAGTTGCGGTAAATAATGCCGTCAGAAATGGTGTCCAGTCGCCGTTTCTCGAAGAAATGGGCAACATTAGCAAAACGGATGCTGAAAGAATAACTGCCGCAAAACCAAAGGTAATTTGTTTTAAAATTGACAAAGATCTTATTTTTGTTAATACTGAATTTAAAACTCCACTCATCGTAACACCAACTAATAAATTAGTTAATATGTTTCTTCCAAAACTTCTATACTTTCTGATAAATGTAAATTAATAATAGATGTAATTACATTAAAAATATAGGGTTTAATATCTTCAACCGAGCTGGGTTTATTGTTCTTAATAGGGCTGTAACAGGAAGAAACAATAAATTCAAGGATCATAAACATCATTACTTCGGGATCCTTGATCCCGGAACCATCATATTTCATAAAAAAATCATCATATAATTTTGTACAGTAAAAATCGCCGCTTTTTTTCTTTAATTTAATAATTTCTATAAATTCAGCCCAGTCTAAACATCTGGAAAAGTATTCCAAAATATCGGGGTCATCGCTTAACTGATTTATAATATTATTAGCAAGATAAAGCAGTTCATCATACATATTAAAAACCTTAACTTTTTCAAGGGATTTAAGTGCATTACCAAAAACTTGACTTGTTTTTTCATAAACAAGGGTGTGTATAACATCCATTTTATCACTGAAATATAAATAAAACGTTCCTTTAGCAACACGGGCCTCATTAACGATATCTGAAATAGACGTGTCTGAAAAGCCTTTTTTAGAAAATAATTTATATGCCGCATCTAATAATGCAATTCTTTTTTTCTCTTTTTTTTCTTGAATTTTACTCATAAATTCATTCCTTTATACAATATAAGTCAAATTCGAACAAATAATATTTTATTATATAACAATTTAATAATCAATGGTAAATTTTCTATATTTAAAATGAAAAAAACAAATTATTTTATTTATAATACCTGACTGAATTTACTTAATAAAGGTAATAATATTTTAAATTGAATAAGTTATAATTACAAAAAGGAAAATTAAATAAAAAATTAAGCAAGTTTGATTGAATTTGAACATTTTAGCCATAATTTTTAAATGTTTTTGAAAATTTTTGAATTATTTTGATTGACTTTTAATTTTTATATGCTATAATTATTTTAGAAATCAACAAATTAATGCATAAATATATTTTAAAATTTTTTTGATTTATGATTTATATACTTTAACCGTACTCTCAACACTTTATGTTACAGTTAAATATAATAAAAAAGGGTGAAAAAATGCTTACTCACGAAAGACACAATGCTATACTTAAACTATTAAACGAAAAATCAAGTGTAACAGTTTCTGAATTATCGGAATATTTAAGTGCTTCGGAATCCACAATAAGAAGAGACCTAAATACACTTGACAATCTGGGAAAACTCCATAAGGTTTTCGGAGGAGCAACATCAGTCAATCAAAACGCCGTAGAAGATGTAAACACAATGATTATTAAATCAAAGCTTAATATTAAAGAAAAAAACGTCATAGGAAAATATGCGGCAGCAACTATTCATGATAATGATTTTATTTATATAGATGCCGGTACAACCACAAGTATTTTCATTGATTATATAGAAAATCAAAACGCAACTTACTTTACAAACGGAGTCGTACATGCAAAAAAGCTTGTTCAAAAAGGATTTAAAACCTATGTAATTGGGGGAAGACTTAAACTTTCAACTGAAGCTTTAATAGGTACGGAAAGTTTAAATTCTTTAAAAAAATATAACTTCACAAAATGTTTTTTAGGAACAAACGGCATAGATAAAACGGCGGGCTTTACCACAATTGATATTGAAGAAGCGTTAGTAAAAACAGAAGCAATAAAGAAAAGTTATGTTTCTTTTATACTGGCCGACCATACAAAATTTAATCAGGTACTCCCTGTAACCTTTGGAAAAATCAGCAATTCCTGTATTATAACGGATAAGCTGACAGATAAAGAATATTCTGAGATTACCGCTGTAAAGGAGGTGTCAAGTTGATATACACAATAACTTTTAATCCTGCAATTGACTATGTAGTCTATATGGATAAGATGCAATTTGGTCTTACAAACCGGTCAAAATCCGAAGAATATTATTTTGGAGGAAAAGGGATCAATGTTTCTACTGTTTTGTCTAATTTAGGTTTTGAAAATAAAGCCTTAGGATTTGTAGCAGGCTTTACGGGAAAAGCAATTGAGGAAGGTATGAAGAAAATAGGAATAGAAACGGATTTTATTCATCTAAAAAAAGGGATTTCACGCATAAACATTAAAATAAAAGATACAGAAGAAACGGAAATTAACTGTCAGGGGCCTAATATTTCGGAAGAAGAACTAAAATGTCTTTTTGATAAAACAGATTTGATCAAAGACGGTGATATATTAGTTTTAGCCGGAAGTATTCCCGACAGTCTGCCAAAAGACATCTACGAAAAAATTCTTGAAAGGCAAAAAAATAAAAAAGTTAAATTTGTAGTAGATGCAACAAAAGATCTTATGCTTAATGTTTTAAAATATCACCCTTTTCTTATTAAACCAAACAATTATGAACTGGGTGAAATGTTCGGAATTGAAATTAAAAAAGACGATGATAAGAAAATACACAAATATGCAAAGGAACTACAAAAAATGGGTGCAGCGAATGTACTTGTATCCCTTGCAGGAAACGGCTCAATACTTGTAGACGAAAACAAAAATTTTCATAAGATGGGGGTAGCCCCAGTAAGTGTAGTAAATTCGGTTGGTGCGGGCGACTCAATGGTAGCAGGGTTTATAGCAGGATATCAGCAAACAGGAAACTACGGGTATGCTCTCAAACTGGGTACAGCCTGCGGAGGTGCAACTGCAAATTCAAAGGGTCTGGCGACAAAAGAAAAAGTTGATGAATTAATAAAATTTATTTAAAACGGAGGAGTAAATATGCGAATAGTTGATTTGTTAAAACCTGAATCAATTAAACTGGGCGTATCTCCGGCAAATAAGCAGGAAGCCATAGATATACTGGTTGACTTACAAAATAAAGCCGGAAACCTTGCTGACAAAGCAAAATATAAGGAAGGAATTTTAAAAAGAGAAGCAGGCAGTTCAACAGCTGTCGGAATGAATATTGCAATTCCCCACGCAAAAAGCGAAGCTGTCAAAACACCGGGACTTGCAGCAATAACAGTTCCAAGCGGAGTAGATTATGAATCTCCGGAAGGGGATTTATCAAAGCTATTGTTTATGATCGCCGCACCCAATGACGGAGATATTCACCTTGAAGTTCTATCTAGACTAATGACTATTCTTATGGATTCTGAATTTTCATCAAAGTTGATGAACGCAAAATCAGCAGACGAATTTATGGAAATTATAGATAAAAAAGAATCAGAAAAATATCCTGAAGAAGTTTCAGCACCAAAAGAAGAAGTAAAAAAAGACGGTTTTAAAGTTCTTGCGGTTACTGCATGTCCAACTGGTATTGCTCACACATACATGGCAGCTGAAGCTTTGGAAAAAGCGGGCAAAGAAATGGGATACGCACTCAAAGCGGAAACAAACGGTTCAGGGGGAGCAAAAAACATTTTAACTTCGGAAGAAATTGCTAACTGTGACGGTATAATTGTTGCAGCGGATAAGACCGTAGAAATGTCACGATTTGACGGAAAACCTGTGCTTTCTGTTCCTGTTTCCGACGGTATTCATAAACCGCAGGAATTAATAAATAAAATAAAAAACGGAGAAGTCCCTGTTTATCACCATACCGGGGCTAAAACCTCAGCTTCATCCGGTGAAAAAGAAAGCTTCGGCCGACAGATTTACAAACATCTTATGAACGGTGTATCACACATGCTGCCCTTTGTTGTGGCAGGCGGTATTTTTATTGCGCTGGCATTCTTAATTGATACTGCTATGGGAGTAAATGCCCAGCAGGCAGGCGGTGATTTCGGTACTGTAACACCGATTGCAAGCTGGTTCAAAACTATCGGCGGCTATGCATTCAACTTTATGATTCCTATTCTTGCAGGTTTTATTGCCATGAGTATTGCAGACCGTCCCGGATTGCTTGTAGGTTTTGTAGGCGGTTATATGGCAACACTGGGTTCAACTTTTGCCTCTCCTGCAGGAGATATCCCCTCCGGTTTTTTAGGCGCTTTGTTTGCAGGATTTGTCGGCGGATATCTTACACTTGGTCTTGAAAAATTATGCGATAAGCTTCCTAATGCTCTCGAAGGCATTAAACCTGTTTTAATTTATCCCCTTATCGGATTAGGTTTAATTGCTGTAATTATGTGTACAGTTAACCCGTTTATGGGTATGATCAATACAGCTCTTAATTCAGGTCTTATATGGCTTTATGAGAATGAATTAATTGTTGTTTTAGGCTGTGTACTGGGAGGTATGATGGCTATTGATATGGGAGGTCCTTTCAATAAAGCCGCTTATGTT
Source organism: uncultured Clostridia bacterium (assembly GCA_947627135.1). Classification (GTDB taxonomy): domain Bacteria; phylum Bacillota; class Clostridia; order Oscillospirales; family Acutalibacteraceae; genus Ruminococcoides. Next base: position 18,336 of record CANQUV010000010.1, on the reverse strand, counting down.
TTCGGCACCGGAATGCTGACCTCTGCTTCCACAATGTCCAATCCTGATGTTGCTTATGCAATTATGGCAGCAGTTATGGTCGGCGGTATGGTACCACCTATTGCAATTGCACTTTCAACAACATTTTTTAAAAACAGATGGACATCTGAAGAACGAAAAAACGGCATAGTAAACTACATTATGGGATTAAGCTTTATCACAGAAGGTGCGATTCCTTATGCAGCGTCTTATCCCTTAAAGGTTATCCCTTCATGTCTTGTAGGATCGGCTGTTGCAGGCGGACTTTCAATGTTTTTTAACTGTACTCTAATGGCGCCCCACGGGGGAGTATTCGTATTTGCGGTTGTAGGAAATTGGCCGATGTATTTGCTTTCACTTGCAATTGGCTCTATAATTGGAATGTTTATGCTTGCAATACTAAAGAAACCTATTAAGGAAAATGAAAAAACAGTAGATATTAAAGAAACAGCTTAACTAATTTAAAGGAGAGAATACAATGGTATCAGAAAAACTAACATTACAAAACCCACAGGGATTTCACATGCGTCCGGCAGGAGTTTTTGCAGGAGAAATGGGAAAATTCAACAGTGATATTAAAATCAAATTTAACGGAAACGATATTAACGGAAAAAGCCTTATGAATATTATTGCTGCCTGCATAAAATGCGGAAGCGAGATAGAAGTAGTATGTAATGGTACGGATGAACAAGCCGCTTTGGATAAAGCAGTAGAGCTTATTAACGGCGGTATGGGTGAATAAGGAAGCCTGTGGTGCCTATACGGTCAGACAGAACCATATATAAACACTCTTTTATGCCCGACTGTTACCGAGCGGTTTTCAAAAAGTAAAAATTTTTCGGGGCAGAAAAAATTCTGCCCCATTATTCAATTATATTAATGAGATCTTCCATTTTAACATAACAAAATTTTATAATATAAATTAATGTAAACAATTGAACTCATGCTTAAAATTAGGATGCCTTACACTTATAGTTTATTTTGAAAAATATTATGTTTTAATTTAATAAAGAGGTGATTTTATGTTAAGTGCAACAGGTGCGTCTAAAGGTATAGGGATAGGAAAAGTTTTTATAGTAAAAGACCAGGAATTATCCTTTGAGCAAAAAACAACAGAAAATCCTGAAGAAGAAATTATAAGATACAAAAATGCAGTAGAAGTATTTTGTAAAAATACTGAAAAAGCTGCTGATAGGTTAAAAGAATCTGCATCTGAAAAAGAGGCAGAAATTTTAATGGGTCATATACTTATGATCAAAGACCCATATATGAACGGAGAAATTAAAAATAAAATTGAAAGCGGTCAAAGTGCGGAAAGCGCAGTTGATACAGTTTGTAATATGTTTATTACAGTATTCAGTTCAACAGACGATGAACTTACAAAACAAAGGGCAACTGATGTTGCAGATATAAAAACCGCCCTGTTGTGTTTGCTATTGGGCATTGAAGAAAAAAGTATTGCAGATGTACCAAAAGGCACAATTATTGTCGCAAAGGATTTGACCCCGTCTATGACGGCAGGCATAAAAAAAGAAAATGTTGAGGGCATTATTACGGAAACAGGCGGAAAAACCTCTCATTCAGCAATTTTGGCAAGGGCTTTGGAAATACCTGCCGTATTAAGCCTTGAAAATGCCTGTAAAATTTTTAGTGAAGGCAGTCAGGTAATTGTTGACGGCACAGAGGGAATCGTTATAAAAGAACCTGACGAGCGACAACTTTCAGAATATATGAAAAAGCGTGAAATATATCTTAATGAAAAGGAAGAACTAAAAAAATATATAGGAAAAGAGACCATAACAAAAGACGGAATAAAGGTTGAGTTAGTAGGAAATATCGGTAAACCCGACGACGCAAATAATGTTTTGGAATGTGACGGTGAAGGCGTTGGACTATTCAGAACAGAATTTCTGTTTATGGACAGAGAAAAAGCGCCCACTGAAGAGGAACAGTTTGAAGCATATAAAAAAGCAGCGTTAATAATGAAGGAAAAGCCTGTTATAATAAGAACTCTTGATATTGGAGGAGATAAAGACATTCCATATATGCAGCTTAAAAAGGAAGAAAATCCGTTTCTCGGTTTCAGGGCAGTAAGATATTGCCTAAAAAATCAAGAGCTTTATCATAATCAGCTCAAAGCTATTTTAAGAGCCAGCGCTTACGGAAATATTAAAATTATGATACCTCTTGTAACCTGTCTTAATGAACTCACAGAAGTTAAAGATATGATTTTACAAATTAAAAGTGAACTGGAAAACGAAAATATATCATACAATAAAAATATAGAAGTAGGAGTTATGATAGAAACCCCTGCGGCATCGCTGATAGCAGATATATTGGCAAAAGAGGCAGACTTTTTCAGTATAGGTACAAACGACCTTACAGGATATACAATGTGTGTAGACAGAGGTAACAAAAATGTATCATATCTCTATTCCCCGTTTGAACCTGCCGTACTTCGTTCAATTGAGCATATAATAAAATGTGCAAAAGCAAAAAATATACCTGTCGGTATGTGCGGAGAAGCTGCGTCAGATCCAATGCTGATTCCACTTTTAGTATCATTTGGACTAGATGAATACAGTGTTACGCCTACATCTGTTCTTGAAACCAGAAAAAACATTTCAAATTGGTCAAAAGCAGAGGCTGACAAAATAGCACAAACAGTTATGAACTTTAATACCAAAAATGAAATAATTGAATATTTAAGTAAAATATAATATAAAAATGCAAACGACCTACTTTAAAATGCGTAATACCCTAAAAATTATCGGATAACCTATCTTTTTTATGATCATATTGTTTTTAAAATTAATATAAAATAAAACAATATAAATTTGTGATAATTGCAACAATAAAATGTAATATTTGTTTAAATATTATTCATTCAGATAAAAGTCCTTCAAAAGTAAAAAAAACATTGACAATTATTTAACAATAGTGGTAAAATAATAATGTTTAACAGCATAATTTGCTGAAAAAATTCATTAAAAAAGGAATATTGTTATGAAAAAGCTATTAATTTTATTTTTGACCGTAGGTTTGTGCTTAACATCAGTTTTCGCTTTTGCTTCCTGCGGATGTCAAAAGGAAGATACCCGTGTAAATACCTCAACTTTAACTGAACCTGATATAGTTGACTCAAACGGTTTCGGTTACATTATTGTAGACAGTAAAACTCTTACTCTTACACAATATAAAGGCTCTGCTACGGAAGTTCAGATCCCCTCTGAATATGAAGGAAAATCTGTGACTGCAGTTGGCGGAGGTGCATTCAGAAATACTCAAATTTCATCTGTAACTGTTCCGGATTCAGTTACGTCAATCGGTGAACGTGCTTTTTCTAACTGTCAAAAGCTTTCATCAGTTAATCTTCCTGATGAAATTAAAGTAATAGAAAAAAATGCTTTTGAATATTGTCCTAACCTTAAAACAGTAAAACTGCCAAGTGATTTAGAAACGATCGGTATGTACTGCTTTACTGCGTCAGGTATCGAAAGCATTGAAATTCCCGATAGTGTTACTTCCATAGACCACTACGCATTTTATCAGTGCTTAAACCTTAAAACGGTAAAAGTCCCTGCATCCGTTAAAGAATTCGGAATGGAAGTTTTCAGTGATGATGAAAACCTGACAATCACAGGTCCAAAAGGTTCTGCCATTGAGGAATATGCAAAACAAAACAAATATAAGTTTACTGCTGAATGATACTGAATAAAATATATAAATAAAATTTAATTTTTTGCTTTTATAAATAATTTATAAAACCCAAAATTTTGGAGGACGATTTCATGAGTAAAAAAGAACTGTCAATTGTTGATAGTGTTGAAGCATTGGAAGCAAAACTGAAAGAAGTAAAAGAAGCACAAAAGATTTTTGCATCCTACACACAGGAACAAGTAGATAAAATTTTCCGAGCAGCCGCTATTGCCGCTAACAAACAGCGAATCCCTCTTGCAAAACTTGCAGTAGAAGAAACTGGGATGGGCGTTGCAGAGGATAAAGTTATTAAAAATCACTATGCTTCAGAATATATTTACAATGCTTATAAAGATACGAAAACCTGTGGTGTTATTGAAAAGGACAATGCTTTCGGCGTAACAAAAATTGCAGAGCCTATTGGAGTTGTTGCCGCTGTTATTCCAACAACAAACCCAACATCAACAGCTATTTTCAAAACTCTTATTTCTCTTAAAACCAGAAACGGTATTATTATAAGCCCTCACCCAAGAGCTAAAAAATGTACTATTGAAGCTGCTAAAGTTGTTTTGGATGCCGCTGTTAAAGCAGGTGCTCCTGAAGGAATTATCGGCTGGATTGATGTTCCCAGCCTTGAGATGACCAATCTTCTTATGTCAGAAGCCGATATTATTCTTGCAACAGGCGGTCCCGGTATGGTAAAGGCTGCCTATTCGTCAGGCAAACCTGCATTAGGTGTAGGAGCAGGTAATACACCTGCAATTATTGATGAATCTGCAGATATTTTACTTGCAGTAAACTCCATAATCCACTCAAAAACATTTGATAACGGTATGATTTGTGCTTCTGAACAATCTGTTATCGTTATTGATAAGATTTATAATAAAGTCAAAAAAGAATTTAAAGCAAGAGGCTGTTATTTCCTTAATGATGAAGAAATAAAAAAAGTCAGAAAAACAATAATTATTAACGGTGCTTTAAATGCTAAAATTGTCGGACAAAAAGCTCATACAATTGCAAAACTTGCAGGAGTAAAAGTTCCGGAAGAAACAAAGATCCTTATAGGCGAAGTAGAAAGCGTAGAACTCAGCGAGGAGTTTGCTCATGAAAAACTTTCTCCTGTTCTTGCTATGTATAAAGTCAAGGATTTCTCACAGGCGATTGAAAAAGCTGAAAGACTTGTTGCTGACGGCGGTTACGGTCATACATCTTCGCTTTATATTAACGCTGTAACAGGCAAAGATAAAATTGATAAGTTCAGCTCAAGAATGAAAACTTGCCGTATTCTCGTTAATACCCCTTCTTCACATGGCGGTATCGGTGATCTTTACAACTTTAAATTAACTCCTTCTCTTACCCTTGGCTGCGGTTCATGGGGCGGCAATTCAGTTTCTGAAAATGTTGGAGTTAAGCACTTGTTGAATATCAAGACACTTGCCGAGAGGAGAGAAAATATGCTTTGGTTCAGAGCGCCTGAAAAGGTATATATTAAAAAAGGCTGTATGCCTGTTGCACTTGCAGAGTTAAAAGATGTATTAGGTAAAAAAAGAGCATTTATCGTAACCGATTCATTCCTGTATAAAAACGGTTACACAAAACCGATTACAGATAAACTTGATGAAATGGGTATCGTTCATACAACATTTGCAGATGTTGAGCCTGACCCGTCACTTGCATCGGCACAAAAGGGTGCAGAATCAATGAGTAAATTTGAACCTGATGTAATTATAGCTCTTGGCGGCGGTTCAGCTATGGATGCAGCTAAAATAATGTGGGTTCTTTACGAACATCCTGAAGCAGACTTTATGGATATGGCAATGCGTTTCTGCGATATAAGGAAAAGAGTATATACCTTCCCGAAAATGGGAGAAAAAGCATACTTTATTGCTATTCCGACATCATCAGGAACAGGATCGGAAGTTACACCGTTTGCAGTAATTACAGATCAGGAAACAGGTGTTAAATATCCGCTTGCAGACTATGAATTAATGCCGAATATGGCCATTGTAGATGCAGACAATATGATGAGCGGACCAAAGGGATTAACTGCTGCATCAGGTATAGATGCGGTAACACATGCACTTGAAGCCTATGCATCTGTAATGGCAACCGATTTTACTGACGGTCTTGCACTTAAAGCACTAAAGGTTATTTTTGAATACCTTCCTGCATGTTATGACAACGGTATGAATGAACCTTATGCCCGTGAGAAGGTTGCTCATGCTGCTACAATGGCAGGTATGGCATTTGCAAATGCATTTTTAGGTGTTTGCCACTCAATGGCACATAAGTTAGGAGCTTTCCATCATCTGCCCCACGGAATTGCCAACGCACTTATGATAGAGCAGGTTATAAGATTTAATTCTGTTGAAGCTCCTGCAAAAATGGGAACATTCCCGCAGTATGACCATCCAAAGACATTAGCCCGTTATGCAGAGGTTGCAGAATATTTAGGATTTAAAGGCAAAAATGATAAAGAAAGCGTAGAAAATCTTATTAAAGGCATTAACGAACTAAAAGCAAGAGTAGGAATTAAAAATTCTATTCAGGAATATGGTGTTGATGAAAAAGATTTCCTTGACAGACTTGATGAAATGGTAGAGCAGGCATTTGATGACCAATGTACAGGTGCAAATCCAAGATACCCGCTTTTCAAAGAAATTAAGCAAATGTATCTGAATGCCTACTACGGTAATAACAGCGAAACTGTTTAAAATTAAGCAATATAATAAAATTTAACATTGTATTATGAAATATGATAAAGCGGACGCAGTATAAACGTCCGCTTTGTTTTTTATTCTTTAAAATAAAAAAATTTGTTATTATATTCTTTTGTTATATTGCACAAAGAAATATAAAAAAATAATCGTCTTGGATACTTAACAGCTATCATATTTTTATATTTATTGCATAATTTATAGATATATATTTTGTTTAATTTAAAAGAAACTAAAAATTTTTTTCGTGATTTTAAATAAATTGAGTTACTATATTTCTGTCATTTTCACGCTATACTCAATAAAGATAATGTTGTATAATATAACCAAAGATTAGGTTTTTATAATGACTTACAAGAAAGGATCGGTATTTTATATGAAATTTGAAAAGGTATTAGCTGAAAGAAAAAACAAAGTTATATATAAAGACGGCAATAAATCAATTAAAGTTTTTGATGAGAATTTTTCTAAATCAGACGTATTAAACGAAGCTCTTAATCAGGCAAGAGTTGAAGAAACAGGACTTAATATTCCAAAGATTTTGGAAGTATCAATAATAGACGGTAAATGGGCAATTTCAAGCGACTTTATCGAGGGTAAAACTCTTGCAGATTTAATGCAGGAAAACCCCGATAAAATGGACGAATATCTTGAATTATTTGTAAATATTCAAATTGAGGTACAAAGCAAGAGATCTCCCCTGCTCAATAAGCTGTGGGATAAAATGAAACGCAAAATTGATGAAGCAGACCTGGATTCTACAACAAAATACGACTTACAAACCCGATTAAACAGTATGCATAAACATCATAAGGTTTGTCACGGCGATTTTAACCCCAGTAATATTATCATTTCCCCAGACGGTACTCCCTTTGTAATCGACTGGTCGCACGCAACACAGGGTAACGCCAGTGCAGATGTGGCAAGAACATATCTTCTTTTCTGTCTTAAAGGCGAAGAAGAGCTTGCAAATAAATATCTTGACCTTTTCTGTGAAAAGACCAATACGGCAAAGCAGTATGTATTGGAATGGCTTCCCATAGTAGCAGCTTCGCAATCTGTTAAAGGTAAAGATGAAGAAAGAGAATTTTTGCTTAACTGGGTAAATGTAGTAGATTATCAGTAAATATATTAATAAATTACTTTATGCGGTGCAGTATCTGCACCGCATATTTTTATACAAAAGTGATATAACTAATACTAAAAAAATGGAAGAAATAAGAATGAAAAACGGAATTTAGCAATCTCCATTTTGATTAATCATAACACAAAAATGTGGATAAATCCACCGCTGTCGTCCTTGGCACATAACTTATACTGCAAGTGTGAACTTATACCGCAAAGATGTACTTTTAAATTTTTTCTGTTTCTTGTTACAAAATCAGCATGGTCATATTAATAACGGCATAATACTATTAGTTTTTTATGTTTCAAAATTTGTCAAATTAACTTAGAATTAATGCCAAACCTGACTAACAAAGCCAAGTTTGGCATTAGTATTACATATTAATCTTCATAATTATTTTTTATAAATTAATACTTAATTAAAAATGCACCGCATTTCTGTGAGAAGTAAATTCCTTAATTTCTCCGCAGGCAATTTTTTCTCCGGCATTACCTGAAGGCTGTGTTGTAAAATCATCGGGTTTTGAATGTATTATAACGGTTTTTCCTAAAATTTCTTTTACAAAAAATCGGTCAGTAAAAAACACTTCAAAAGCGTAACCGTTATTTCCGAAAAGAGGAGGCATATCGCCTGCATGATAAGGATGACTGCAATTGTCGGGATTATAATGTTCTCCTGTATCGGCAAAGGGATCTTCCTCATTTCCGCTGCAACTGCTTCCTGCGTGAATATGAAATGCAAAAACAGGACTTAAACATTCATTTTTTGAATCAGGCAAACCGAATATTTCAGCGGCAATCAAAACTCCGTACCTTGTTTGATAAAACCATACCCTGCCCCTTATTTCCGGATATTTACTGCTCCCCTGTATTACAGCTGCTGCCGACGGAACTTTGCGAAGAAAAGAAACAAAGTTAATAAACTGACTGTTATTCATTTTATTTTCAGACATAAAAACACCTTCCTTCTATTTTATAAATACATTTTATGTGTATAAAAGGAAATTGTGAAAACAAAAGCAACAATAAAATAAAAATAAGCATATTTTAATTCGATCTACTTTTAATTTAATCAGTTTCATTTTATAAACAAACTTATGAACAATAATAAAGTAAACTAATCGCTAAAAAATTTTAGCGATTAGTTCATAATCAATACTTTTATTTATTCTTAAGTATAGTAAAACCATTATTAATGATAATCAAGTCAAAAATTTGTTTATAAATTCTTTTTCTCTTCCATTATATTTTGAGTCGCCGGTATCATCAAAAAAGGCTCCAAATTCAGGTGAATAAAAAAATTTATAGCTGCCTATATAAATTAAATGTTCATCGTCATTAAACTTATACCTTTTCGATGTTAAATGCTTTCTTACAGAAACTATACGATCTTCTGGAACATTTTTCTCAATCGTATTTTTTAATTTTTCATAGGAATAATTTTTATTTTCATTTACGGTATTATCTGTTCCGCAAACAATATAAAATTTTTCAAATTTATTTTTAAGATAAGAAGCCTTTTTCAAAGTTTCAAACAATTCCTGTTTGCGTATTATATAAATATTTTTATCCTCTTTTTCGTTATATTTATTTTGCCATGTTGCTATATCATCTTCTTTCCATTCTCCTGAAAAAAGATATATTTTTTCGTAACTATCCTGTTTTTCATACTCTTCCGGATCAACAAAATTTTTATTTTTAACCTGACAGGTAACCGGTTTTCTATTTTCACTTACAAAGGTAAACTCAAAATTTTGCTTATTAATTTTGCATGAAGAAGGTAAAAGAATATATCTGTAATCTTTAAGTTTATCATAAATAAACTGGCACACAAGGTCTTCAAGTTCCATATAATTAAGACTTGTAACAAAATTATTTTGATTTATTAAAAGTTTAGGAATAAAATCATTAAATACCGACTTTTTAGTTTTTCTTTCAAAAGCTGAAATAATCATTATTTTTATTCTGAAGTCAGCAATTTTCTGAATTGTTGAATGATATCTCTGAGAAAATCTCCCAATTATATCTGAAGGAAGTTCTTCTTCATTTTGAAATTCAACCCATTCCTTAACATGACAGCCCCATGAAATTCTGCCTGCTTTTTCATTATTAACAATAACACTTTGCATATATTTTGCTTTGTTGTTTACTCTCCCTATATAGTAATGGGAGTTTTTTAAGCGTATAATAACAAAATCATCTTTTTTGATTTCACTATAATTTTTAAGTGCATTTTCAAGGGCTTTAAAATTTTGAGTTTCTTTTTTTATTTCCCCTTTTATCTTATCAGATAAATTATCACCGTATTTTTCTATTGTTTTTTCTTCTGCATATTTTCTCACTTTTTCTAAATATAATTTTTTATTATTTTCATTGATATTTTCATTTTCTCCAATATCTTCTATAACTTCTGTACCCCAACCCATACCAAATATCTTCTTATCAATACAGGCTTGCTGAAAGGGTAAAACTTCTTTGGAATTTCTTTCTTCGAAATCAAATGGCATTAAATTAACTATCCAACAATTTATTCCTTTTAAATTAATAACCGGTATTTTGTTCATGTTAAACCTCATAAAATATTTTCTGATTTTTTATTATACTTGATTTTAAAAACAAATAATTAAATTTATAAAAAGTATGGAAAAACTTGTAGAAATTTAGTAAAATATATATTGTTATAAGATAAGCTTATTTCTATAAGGGTGAAAAATATGAGTATCTTTAATTTAATTACACTTTTAGGCGGTCTTGCGATGTTCTTATATGGAATGCGCATAATGGGAGACGGATTAAAGGAAAGCTCTTCCGGTCCTTTAAAAAAAGCACTGGAACAGCTTACTAATACTCCAATTAAGGCATTTTTATTAGGATTGGTAATTACCGCTGTAATTCAATCTTCTACTGCAACCATTGTCATTACTGCCGGCCTTGTAGGTGCAGGAATTATTTCCCTTCATCAGTCCGTCGGTATTATTGTAGGTGCTAATGTAGGTACAACAGTTACCGGACAAATTATAAGACTTTTGGATCTGGATTCTTCCGGAACCTCGTTTCTACAATTTTTCAAACCGTCCACTTTAGCCCCTATTGCTCTTATAATAGGCATAATACTTATTATGGGATGGCAGTCTAAAGGTTATGGCAAAGCAGGGCAAATCATTATTGGTTTTGGTATTCTGTTTTCGGGTCTTCTTAATATGACCGATGCAGTAACTGCCTTGTCAGAAAGCGGAATTATCGAGCAGCTTTTCTCCATTTTGGGAGAAAATCCTATACTTGCTTATTTCATTGGTGCAGGAGTTGCTTTTGTATTACAAAGTTCCTCTGCAAGTATAGGTATTCTTCAGGCATTTTCCATGTCCGGTCAATTAACATTCAGTGCAATTTATGCAGTATTGGTCGGAATTTATCTGGGGGATTGCATAACAACAGCAATCGTCTGTTGTATTGGAACAAAGCCCGATGCTAAACGAGTTGGAATTATTAATATTTTGTTTAACTTAAGTAAATCCCTTTTAATTTTAATAACAATTACTATAATTCATAACATAGGACTTTTGGACAGCATCTGGAACAGTGTGGTATATTCAGGTGATATTGCAGATGCCAATATGATTTTTAATTTAGCGTGTGCAGTTTTGCTATTCCCAACATTGAATTTTTATGAAAAGCTCAGCCATAAAATTATTAAAGATAAACCTGTTACTGTTGGAAAGTATGATGAACTTCTTGATGCACTTAATCCGGTATTTTTCAGCACACCTGCGCTTGCATTTGGTCGATGCTATGATGCACTTTTAGTGATGTACGATATGGCACGCAAAAATCTTGATCGTTCATTTAAATTAATTGTTCAGTATAATGAAAAAACAACAGATCAGATTTTAGAAGATGAAAAATACATTGATATAATGACAGATTGTATCAGTAACTATCTGATTCAAATATCTGCTCATATTACCGTTCCCGAGCATTCGGAGATTATGAACCACTATCATTCTGTGGTTAATGAATTTGAACGATTGAGTGATCATGCCGTTAATATTACAGAAATAGCAACAGCTCTACATAAGAATCAAACCTCATTTTCAAACGAGGCTATTTCAGAGTTGAATGTACTTAATAAATTGATTAGTACAATTTTGGATTATAGCGATAAAGCATTTAAAAAACGAGATGTAACTGCAGCCCGTCATATTGAACCGTTAGAGCAAGTAGTAGATGACATGGTAAACGCTTTAAAAAACAATCATTTAGAGCGCTTAAGAACCGGCAAATGTTCTGTTTTAACAGGTACGGAATTTTTAAACTTGCTTTCAGAAATGGAACGCATTTCGGATATATGCTCCAATATCGGTGTAGCAACAATAGCAAGAGCAACACCGGAAATCAAACATCAGGTACATGACTATGTTTCAACGCTACACTCCGGTCGAGACGAAAAATTTAACCTAGAATATCAAGAAGCACATAATAAATATTTTGGTCTTCTGTAAATAATCGTAAAAGTTTATATACAACACAAATCGTTTTATAATGTCTGATAAATATAGCAGAATGTTAAAATACGAACAGACTTCTATCTTAAAAAATAAAATTTCATCTAAATCAAAAGCGGAACTGTCCGCACTATTATGTGCAGACAGCTCTGTTTTTTAAATTATTTTATTCATTAAAGTATGATAAAATTTTGTTGCCAGAACAAAATCATTACTAGAGTTCATATTGTGCTCGCAAAAAACATAGTTATACCTTTATCCGTATTATAATACCAAAGGAACTGTAAATACCGATTGAACCACCATAACATACGCCTTCTTTAAAATCAAGTGAACCGTATCCGTCAAGATAAAAACAAAAGCTGATAAAAGTATAACAAGCAGCTTTTTATATACAATGTCTCCATAAAACTTTGATAACTTTATTGTATCAAAGTCAAAACCATTTATTTATAAAAGCTCAAAAAAGACAACAATTACAAAAACTTGCATTACTTAATTAGTCATTATTAATATAGTCACATACCTTATTAATCTGTTCAGCAAATGTTCCGTCAAACATATTATCAAAAAATGCACTGCCAATGGTAAAGGACCAAGGTGACACTGCTTTAACTTCGTCAAGACGCTGAAAACTGTTTACGCTTCCTGCGATGCACACCGGTGCATCAATACTTTCAACAAACCTTTTGTTAAGTTCAAAAGCATTCCCGGTGTATCTGTAACCGAGTAAATCAAAACCATAAACACCCTTTTTCAAATATTCCTTTGCCTCATTAATTATATCATCAATATTACCATTCAACACTGAAGGTCTTTCTGTTATTTCACCTACATAGGGCATATACTTAATTTTATTTTCTTTACAATAGTCATTGACAGAATCGTAAAAAATGGTACCCATAAGGTAATCACAACCACATTCCACAGCCATTTTTGCCCCATTAATACATTCCTGTTCAGTATAAGCAACTACTTCTAATGCTGTTTTCTTACCGTTTTCTTTTATATATGAAAATAGTTTTTTCATTTCAGTTAATGGCAAGGGCTCTTCCTTAAAGCCAAAAATTTCAGCTTTTGTGTTTTTGCATTGTTCAAAAATTTTAAATGCATTTCTTACTGTAAGATCATTATAAGTAAGCATTACAATAAGTAATGGTTTACAATTCATTACTGACACCTCTATATATGGATATTATATTACTAAATATATAATTTTGCAATAAAACATATAAAAAAATTCAAAAAATTTTAATTTTTCGACAATTTATATGTTGAAACTTGATATTTCTACATATTTATGATAAAATTTTAATAATCAACTTTCATATTAAATAATTGGCAGATTTTAAATTACAACTTTCAAAGAGGTTAATTAATGTTTAAAAAATTTTATCCGGGTGCATATTCGAAAAGTGTATTCGATATTGACTATAAAAAACTCTACAACAATGGCTTAAGGGGAATTATATTTGATATTGACAACACTCTTGTTCACCATGGTGATGATTCTAATGAAAAAGTTGACAAATTCTTTAAAGAAGTGCAAAATATAGGTTTTAAGACTATTCTCCTGTCAAATAATGACAAAGAGAGAGTCGAAAGGTTTATCAGAAATATAGATACACCATATATTTGTGACGCAGAAAAACCTGAATCCGCCGGATACTTGAAGGCTGTTGATATGCTTGGACTAGAAAAAAATGATGTTGTTTATATAGGCGATCAAATGTTCGTGGATATTTATGGTGCAAATAAGTGTTTAATTCCAAATATAATGGTTCATTACATTGAAGCACCAAATGAAAAAAGAATAGGAATAAAAAGGTATTTAGAAAAATTTGTACTTATATTTTTTAAATTAAGTAAAAACCATTCTGTTGATATTTAATAAATATAAAACGAAAATAAAATAAGGGGGAATTTACAATGCTATGGAAAAAGGATGTTCTGTTCTGTGAATTAAACCCAACTTGTTATGCTATTTCATTACAAAAGGAAATTCTGAAAAGACATATACAAAATTTTAAAAGCAAAGAAATTTTTTCAGCAACAAAAAGTAAGGAAAAGCTTCCCATAGTTGTTTCAAGTTATAGTTGTGGTTTAATAAAAAGAGGAAAAAATATTGATCCTGTATTACAGAAAAACAAGGCAGTAAATATTGACATAGCCTGTAAAAGTATAAATGGTTTGATCGTTCACCCGGGAGAAACTTTTTCATTCTGGAAAACTGTCGGAAAAACAACAAAAAGTAAAGGTTACAAAGACGGAAGAGTTCTTGTGGATAACGAAATCAAACCGGGCATAGGCGGCGGTCTTTGCAATTTAGGAAACACTATACATCTGTTAGTACTTCATAGTCCGATGACGGTCACAGAGTTTCATAATCATTCTGATGCACTTTCACCTGACCATGGAGAAAGAGTACCTTTCAGTACAGGTACATCTATAAGCTACAATAACGCTGATTACAGATTTAAAAATGATACAGATCAGGATATTCAACTTTGTCTCTGGTGTAAAGATGAAAGGTTATATGGTGAATTAAGAAGTGTTTCATTATTTCCATATACATACAGACTGGTTGAGGAAGATCACCATTTTGAAAAAAAGAAGGACAAATTTTACAGAGTATCAAAAATTTATAAGGAAACTTATGACCGCAATTCAGAAAAATTACTTGATAAAAAGTTGATATTGGATAACAATTCTCTCGTAATGTTTGATTATGATTTAATTCCCAAGGAACTTGTACGAAACTGAAAATAATACTGTAAAACTCTTTATAAAGAATAATAACATTTATAAAAACAGTCAGGTGATAAAACACCTGACTGTTTTTGTATAAAAGGCGATTTAAAATATTATGAGTAAATAATAGATCCTAACAATTTACCGATTTTGTACAAGGTTTAAATTTATTTTAGCTTGGTTCGGATGGAAGAAAAATATAAATATTAAATATACATTTCAGTGTGGATAGATATAAAGTTTAGCTTTTTAATGCCCATAATAATGTCTTGAATTTTTTACATTCCAGTATGGATAGATATAAAGCAAGCCATTTTTAGCTTGTTTATGCGATTTCTTTTCATTTACATTCCAGTATGGATAGATATAAAGTCGTACTGTTCCCATTGCTGATAAAGTGCTTCCTTTTATTTACATTCCAGTATGGATAGATATAAAGTTCTCAATTTTGAAATATCATTTATTTCTGAATTTGATTTACATTCCAGTATGGATAGATATAAAGCTTGTTGAAGATAGTTTTTATGAAAACGAATTTACATTTACATTCCAGTATGGATAGATATAAAGTAGCAAAATGGGGAGGAATTACAAAAGCAATTACAGATTTACATTCCAGTATGGATAGATATAAAGACGGAGTTCCAAACTTATACAACACTCTTTTTCCAATTTACATTCCAGTATGGATAGATATAAAGTGCATTAGATGTGTTTTCTTTAACAAAATTTCCAACTATTTACATTCCAGTATGGATAGATATAAAGTAATTCTGAATTGTTATTCCATCCCATCAAATATGCATTTACATTCCAGTATGGATAGATATAAAGAACTACACAAACAAATTACCCTAAAACAATTCAGCTATTTACATTCCAGTATGGATAGATATAAAGTTATCATATTGAAATTAGTCGCACAAATGCAACAAATTTACATTCCAGTATGGATAGATATAAAGTACAGTTTGGGTTATTGATTCAGTTGACGATTATACATTTACATTCCAGTATGGATAGATATAAAGCATTCCCAACAATCTTTTAGAAGAAAGTCAAATTGCATTTACATTCCAGTATGGATAGATATAAAGGATGAAAGAGTATATGAAAAAGATATACCCGAAAATTATTTACATTCCAGTATGGATAGATATAAAGATGCGATTGTTTACCTTTTTTTGTTCACCTATGGGGATTTACATTCCAGTATGGATAGATATAAAGCAGTAAATCGTGTATATGGAAATATTATTTGTGTTATTTACATTCCAGTATGGATAGATATAAAGGAAGATTATTTTATGATTTACTGTAATAAATGCAAATTTACATTCCAGTATGGATAGATATAAAGGGAGAAAATATCCTGTGAGGTGATATAATTGGATTAATTTACATTCCAGTATGGATAGATATAAAGCCTAAATATAATCCATCTGGCATGAAATTAATATAATTTACATTCCAGTATGGATAGATATAAAGTAAACAGGTTTGTAGCATGCGTATGTCTTAAATAAATTTACATTCCAGTATGGATAGATATAAAGTATAATCCACTGTTGTTCTTCTCTTGTTAAAGCTATTTACATTCCAGTATGGATAGATATAAAGAAAAATTATATAATTTTCCGTCAGATTATATTTTTTTATTTACATTCCAGTATGGATAGATATAAAGCTTTGACGGTTCTTTAAACCCCGAACATCCTACCCACATTTACATTCCAGTATGGATAGATATAAAGACCACTCTCCATGCTTAACCTCTTCTACATTTGCGGATTTACATTCCAGTATGGATAGATATAAAGAATGGGCATACCATATTTACCTGCACTAATGCTTTAATTTACATTCCAGTATGGATAGATATAAAGTTTATACCTTTATCAGTCATTAAGTTTACTAACTCGGATTTACATTCCAGTATGGATAGATATAAAGTCACTTATTGTCACTTGAATTTTTTCTGCGGTAAGATTTACATTCCAGTATGGATAGATATAAAGTTATATAGATGTTCACAAAATGTGGTTATAGATGGATTTACATTCCAGTATGGATAGATATAAAGTTTGTAAAGTAGATGTTAAGTATTCAAATTTATATCAATTTACATTCCAGTATGGATAGATATAAAGCTTATGACGATTTTGATTGTCATTCAGTCGTTCGTTTATTTACATTCCAGTATGGATAGATATAAAGTGCACAATGCAAAATAATGTTTCAGTGCGAAAAAGATTTACATTCCAGTATGGATAGATATAAAGAAGTCTTTATACATACAGTAATTCTGTCAGAGATTTATTTACATTCCAGTATGGATAGATATAAAGAGTAATGATTTTAACACTTCACTTTGATACTCAACATTTACATTCCAGTATGGATAGATATAAAGTAAGCAGTACCTCTTAATTAATGTTACCGTTTTTTATTTACATTCCAGTATGGATAGATATAAAGTCAAGTCCTTTAACCCTCCTAAATCGGCTCAAAACTATTTACATTCCAGTATGGATAGATATAAAGCTATGAAGACAGTAAAGGTGATGAATACATAAAGTTATTTACATTCCAGTATGGATAGATATAAAGGATACTATAATTAGCCATAACGAGATAGTAGCTATTATTTACATTCCAGTATGGATAGATATAAAGCGTATAACAAATACACTTTTGACCCGTGGGAGTATATTTACATTCCAGTATGGATAGATATAAAGTCATAACGATAATGTAAGTTTTGATTTTAAAAAGGGATTTACATTCCAGTATGGATAGATATAAAGACGAATGTGAACGCTGCCGCAAGAAAGGCAAACATATTTACATTCCAGTATGGATAGATATAAAGGCACAAACACTGTTAATATATGAAGATAATTTTAAATTTACATTCCAGTATGGATAGATATAAAGTCAGTTGGTTGGAATTTTATACAAGGTCTTGTAAAATTTACATTCCAGTATGGATAGATATAAAGCAAAAAAGAAAAAATATCACAGTTACTATTCTTTAATTTACATTCCAGTATGGATAGATATAAAGTTTTGAAGCTATAAAGAATATGAGCATTGACGAAAATTTACATTCCAGTATGGATAGATATAAAGAAATTGTAGTGTTGCAGTTGACGGAAATGTACTAACATTTACATTCCAGTATGGATAGATATAAAGTTCAGCAATGAACGCTTTTACTTCAAAATCTGTAAATTTACATTCCAGTATGGATAGATATAAAGAGTTGTAATTCCTGCATTGTAACAGAAGAAAAAAAATTTACATTCCAGTATGGATAGATATAAAGGCCGCTTGCAATTTTTTTGACTGCCCTGTATTGACATTTACATTCCAGTATGGATAGATATAAAGCTCTTTTGCTGACCCTGTTGTTTTTGCTTTTGTAACATTTACATTCCAGTATGGATAGATATAAAGCTTTGCAGCTTTTCCTTCTGCTTCTGATAATTTTTATTTACATTCCAGTATGGATAGATATAAAG
>CANQUV010000009.1 GCA_947627135.1 uncultured Clostridia bacterium | reverse complement strand
ACTTTCGTATCTTTTAGGAAGAATATCTAAAACGACTCTGTTGACAGGATCTGTTAGAATACATTGATATTTTTCTCTATTTTTAATCTGTATTTTCTTATACTTAATCCAATTTGTTTATTTAACAATTCTCGTTCCATATTTTTAATCCTGCCCTAAAATGTAGCTTATTATTATAATATTATGCCTTTTAAAGTATATCAATGCATTAAAAGACATAAAATCTCACTAAAGTGTTGACTGTTTAAAACCTTTAGGGTATAATCTAAACACACTAATAATCGTATATATATATTTTTTTTAGTGATAAGCTTTAATATTTACTGTTTTACAGTACGAGGATGTTTTTATGATACCTAAAATTATTCATTACTGCTGGTTTGGCGGAGGTGAAAAGTCTGATTTAATGAAATCTTGTATTGCCTCTTGGAAAAAATACTGTCCGGATTACGAAATAAAAGAATGGAACGAAAGTAACTTTGACTATAAATTTTGTTTATATGCGGAAAAAGCTTATAAAAAAAAGAAATGGGCTTATTTAACCGATGTGGCAAGATTAAAAATAATATATGAAAACGGTGGAATTTACCTGGACACGGATGTTGAGTTAATATCTTCTTTAGATAAATTGCTTGAATATGATATGTGGATTGGTTATGGATCGCCGACAGAAATCAATACAGGTTCAGGCTTTGGGGCTGTTTGCGGAAATGATGTTGTAAAACAGCTTATGGATTCTTATCTTAAATTACCTGAAGATTCCAAATTTGAGTTTTGCACAGTAAAAGATACAAAAACACTAAAAGGTATTTTCCCCGAATTTAAAGGAGACAGTTCAAGGCAATTATTTGGAAACAATGTAATATTAGGAGACATTTGGCGTTATGTTATTCATCATTACACAAACACATGGGCTCCAAAAACTCAACCGATAAAAAATATGCTTGTAAAATTTTCTTTAGTAAAATGGATTTTAAAAAGAAAATATAAATAATATAGTTATCCATCGCAGCATATTTATAACTATGTACTTTACACATAGTGAAATTTAAGCTTTACTTTATAGGCTTTATTAAATTTTTACTTTTATAAAAAGGACGATGTTTTTTACATCGTCCTTTTTTAATATTACACAAAAATTTTGTTTATTTCTTTTTAAATCCGTCTTTTAAGCTTACCGCACGGTTAAATACAAGGTGTTCCTTTGAAGAATCTTTATTATCAACGCAGAAATAACCTAATCGCATAAACTGAAATCTCTGTTGGGGTTCTGCATTAAGCAGACTTTTTTCCACTTTACAGTTTTCCCTTACTTCAAGAGAATTGGGATTTAAATAATCAAGAAAGTTTTTATCTCCTGAATCGGGATCGGGAACTGTAAACAGGTTATCATACAGACGAACCTCTGCGTCTACATAATTTTTTGCGTCTACCCAATGGATCGTTCCTCTTACTTTTCTGCCGTCGGGAGTATTTCCGCCTCTTGTTTCCGGGTCATAAGTTGCATATACCTCTACAACTTCGCCGTTTACATCCTTTTTAAAGCCTGTACATTTTACAATATAAGTAGATTTAAGCCTTACTTCATTTCCCGGATACAAACGCTGATATTTTTTAACAGGCTCTTCCATAAAGTCTTCTCTTTCAATAAAGCTTTCTCTTGAAAAAGTTACGGTTCTTGTACCGTCTTCAGGACAATTAGGATTATTTTCCACTTCAAACTCTTCAACCAAATCTTCGGGGTAATTGGTAATCACAAGCTTTATCGGATTAATTACCGCCATTACTCTTTGAGCAGTTTCATTTAAATCTTCTCTTAAACAATGCTCAAGAAAGCTGTATTCAACAATAGAATTCACCTTTGAAATTCCTATGTTATCACAAAATGTTCTAATTGCCTTTGGCGTATAACCTCTTCTTCTTAAACCGCAGATCGTAGGCATTCGAGGGTCGTCCCAACCGCTTACATAGTTTTCTTCAACCAGTGTTCGGAGCTTTCTTTTTGACATTACTGTATTATTAATGCCTAAACGGGCAAATTCGATTTGTCGGGGTTTTGCCGGTGCTGATATATTATTGATGACCCAATCATACAACGGACGATGTGCCTCAAATTCAAGTGAACAAAGACTGTGGGTAATGCCCTCCATAGCATCTTCAATTGGATGAGCAAAATCGTACATAGGATAAATACACCATTTATCCCCTGTTCTATGATGTGTAATACGGTTAATTCTGTAAATAACAGGATCTCTCATATTAAAATTGCCAGACGCTAAATCAATTTTTGCCCTTAATGTCATTTTGCCGTCTTCAAATTCTCCGTTTTTCATTCTTTCAAACAATTCAAGACTTTCTTCTATGGGTCTGTCTCGATACGGGCTTTTTGCAGGGGTGGTTAAATCGCCTCTGTTCTCTCTTACCTCATCAGGAGTAAGTTCACAAACATAGGCAAGACCTTTCTTTATAAGCTCAACTGCAAATTCGTACATTTTATCAAAATATTCAGACGCATAATAGAAATTATCACCCCAGTCATAGCCTAACCAGTTAATATCTTCCTTTATTGCATCTACATATTCAACATCTTCTTTTGTGGGGTTTGTATCATCCATTCTAAGGTTACACATTCCATTATACTTTTCGGCAGTTCCAAAATTAATATAAACTGCCTTGGCATGGCCTATGTGTAAATATCCGTTTGGTTCGGGGGGAAAACGAGTATGCACCTTTTTTCCCTCAAACTGTCCGCCCTCTTTTATATCTTCATTTATAAAATCATGAATAAAGTTTGAAGGCATTGTGCTTTCATATATTTCTTTTTCTTCTGCCATTTTATCTCTCTCCGTTTTTTCAGGATAATTTTTCAATACCTGTTTCAAGCCTTTTAAGAGACTCTTCTCTGCCTAAAATATCAAGTATTTCCACTGCTCCGCCGGGGGTTACCGTTTTGCCTGCCGCTGCTATTCTTACAGGCCACATAACCGTTCCGTTTTTCAGCTCGTTTTCCTGAGCCATATTTATTAAGCAGTCGTGAATAGTATCGTGATTCCAGCTATCCGTCGCCTTTAGTCTTTCGTATGCTTCTTTCAACAAAACAGGTGAATTTTCAAGGTTTGTCTTGCTCTTTTTATTTACAAAAAGCTCTTTGTCATATTCGGGAAGCTGTGCAAAGAAATCTATCATTTCAGGGATTTCCGTAAGCTTTACTACTCTTTTTTGAAGTATTTCCGCAAATTTTTCATAAGGCATTTCTTTCTCGCCGAAAACTTGCTTATAATACGGCTTTGCAACGGCTGTAAATTCCTCTGCACTCATTTTCTTAATATATTCACCGTTAAACCATGTAAGTTTATCATAGTCAAACACAGCAGGAGATTTGCTGATTCCGTCAACAGAAAAGACCTTTTCAAGCTCTTTAAGAGTAAAAATCTCCTGATTATCTTTAGGACACCAACCCAAAAGAGCAATATAATTTATAATAGCCTGAGGCAGATAACCCTCCTCTACTAAATCTTCAAAGCCTGTTGCTCCGTGACGCTTGGAAAGCTTGGAGACTGTGCCGTCTTCATTTTTACCCATAATAAGGGGAAGATGAATATATGTTGGAACTTCCCAGCCGAACGCTTCATAAAGAAGATTATATTTTGGAGTTGAGCTTAAATACTCAGAACCTCTTACCACATGCGTTATTCCCATTGTATGGTCGTCGATTACATTTGCAAAATTATAGGTTGGATAACCGTCTGTCTTTATTAAAATCTGATCCTGAAGTTCTGTATTTTCTACCGTTATTTCGCCGAAAACAGCATCTCTAAAGGTCGTACTGCCATCAACAGGCATTTTTTGGCGGATAACATACGGTACACCTTCTTTTAAAAGCCTGTCTATCTCCTCCTGAGGAAGATCACGGCAGTGTCTGTCGTATCCGCCGCCTACGGTTTCCTCCTGTATTTTTTCAAGGCGTTCTTTAGAGCAGAAGCACCTGTACGCTTTACCTTCATTTATAAGCTGTTCTGCATAAGGCAGATACATATTTTTTCTTTCGCTTTGAACATAAGGTCCGTAATCTCCGCCTACATCGGGGCCTTCATCATGATTTAATCCCGCTGTTTTAAGAGTATTGTAGATGACATCTACCGCACCCTCAACATATCGTTCTTGGTCTGTATCTTCTATTCTTAAGACGAATTTTCCACCCTGACTTTTTGCAATAAGGTATTCATACAAAGCTGTTCTTAAATTTCCTACATGCATAAATCCCGTCGGACTTGGAGCATACCGAGTTCTTACTTCCATATTATTATTCCTTTCGGTTTTAATACTAATCTCAAAATTAGAAAAAATTATAAAAAATACTATAATATGTTATTTTAACACAAACTCAGCGTTATTACAATTATTTTCCTGAAATATTTGAGAAAAACAGAGATAGCCTAAATAACAGGCTATCTCTGTTTTATAAATATGCTTATTTATTTTTCACTATTTGTTTGAAATTAAGTCATACTTAATTTGATAATGCTCTACCATTTTAGCAACGTTATCAAAATAACATCCTAAAATTCCGATACTAATAATATAAACTGCAAAAGGCAGTATGCTCGCAATTGTTATTCCTAACGCAACAGCAAAACCGAATTGTGCAGAAATACTGCCAAATACAATAAAGAGTATAATTACAAAAACAATAGATAAAACAACACACATTGCAAACAAGAATACACAGTATCCTCTTAACCATTTAGGATTTAACTCTGAAAGATTTTGTCTTACAGGCTCTGTAAGTTCTTTAGATGTTGTAACTTCCATTAAAACGCTGATTGATTTATATCTCACATAATAGTTAACATAACAAATAACACTAGCAGCAATTATAATTGCTAAGGGAATAACAGGCAAAGAAATAAAACTGCTTGTAGCTATCGACTGGCTGATTACAATAACTAAACCTGAGATTACGGCACAAATTATATTTATTGAAAAAATCACTAATCCAAATATGCTGTAAACCTTTGGAGAAAATATGAATGACTTTTTTATCATCGGATAAATTGAGTCACTTTTTTCATACTGTATCATATCTGTAAAAACATACATTGATGAAAATTCCATATAACAGAAAAACAACGAAACAAATGAACTGATTATCATAATAATTTTCAGCAACACAATAAACGGTTGGATTACCGAGTACATACCCAAGACGTTGAATAAGTTAAAACTTGAAAATGCGTAAGCCAGTGAAAAAATAAAGCTAAGCGCTCCACCCACTAACATTATTACTGAATAAATTCTGTAAATTAATGTTCGAGCATACATTACACAGCCACTCTCCTTAAATTTCATTTTCTAAATTTTTACAAAAACCTCGTAAAAACTTCATAATTTTATTATATAATAACGCAGATTTTCACAGTTGTCAACAAAAATTCTAAGATTTTGCATAATTTTAGAAATAATTTCGCATAATTTCTATAATAATGTTAATACACTTTGAAAAGATGTGAGTTTATGATCGGCGAAAGATTACAGGAACTTAGAAAGGATAAAGGAATTTCTCAAGCTGAATTTGCAGATATTTTAGGAGTATCTCATTATACGATTTCTTCCTATGAATGTAACAGAAGCGATCCTGACGATAATGCTAAGATTACCATTGCAAAGTTTTTTGATGTTTCTGTTGATTATTTAATAGGGCTGATAAATGAACCTTTACCGTATGACAGAAACCAAATGACAATTTCTGTTCCAAGAAATTTTGATGAAAATGATATGGCAAACATTAAAGATTATATAAGATTTTTAGAATTTCAGAAACTTAAATAAGTTTTAAGATTTATATACAAAAAACGCAGATACAAAAAATTGTATCTGCGTAATTTTTATGATTAAAATTGCATCACCGTCAACTACTGCGACAAGGGATTCCTTGACCTTTGAGCCTCGTCGGCTTTTTGAAAAACAGCTGAATTTTGCGATAAAACACAAAGCTAAATTGAATTGATAAATAGTTTTCACAACAAATTCAGCTTTGAAATAACTTTAACGAGGCAAAGCCGCATTTAGCTCGCACATCGAATTTAGCTGCGTAAACTTCGTAAGGAAATTCACGATGTCTGCCTGAATAGGAGCGAGCCCACCTGCTGTTTTTTATTCATTTCTGCCGCAGCATTTTTTATACTTTTTGCCGCTTCCGCAGGGACACGGGTCATTTCTGCCTACTTTTTTGCCTTTGCGAACAGTCTTATTAACGGTATCTGTTCCGTCTGATGAGGTTGCGGTAGGCTTTGCTACCTGTTCTCTTTTTAAAGCAAGCGTTACAGGATTTGGCTGGGGTTTATCATCATTCTGTCCTAATATGACCTGATGTGCTGCAGCTGCCTTTTCTTTTGCAAGGCGTTTTGCCTCTTCAATAGCTTTCTGGCGTTTCTGAACCTCAAGAACACGCTTTGGCGCTACAAGCATGAGCTTAACTGTATCTTCACGAATGTTTTCGATCATTTCATCGAACATTCCGAAGCCCTCAAGCTTATATTCCACAACAGGGTCATGCTGACCATAAGAACGCAGGCGAATACCTGATTTAAGCTGTTCCATATTATCAATATGATCCATCCAATGAGTATCTACGCTCTTTAAAAGATAAACTCTTTCCATTTCACGCATTGTATCATTATCAAGCAGGGTTTCATTTTCTTCATAAAGAGACTTTGCTTCATCAATTATCACATCTCTTATTTCTTCGGCTTCGATATTTTCAAATTCCTGGGGAGTAAAGCTGTATTTGCTCTTATCCTTAATCAGCCAGTCACCGTAAAATTCAAGCAATCCGGCTAAATTCCAGTTATCGTGAAGTCCTTCGGGAAGATAATGCTTAACATTTTCATCAATTGTCTGTTCAAGCATTTTCATAACGGTTTCTCTTAAATCTTCACCGTTTAATACCTGGTCACGCTGACCGTATATAATCTCACGCTGACGGTTCATTACATCGTCATATTGAAGAACATCTTTACGAATACCAAAGTTTCTCAATTCAACCTTTTCCTGAGAATTTTCGATTATATTTGAAAGCATTTTGTTTTCAATAGCGGTTTCTTCATCTACGCTGAGTCTTTCCATCATAGCTTTCATTCTGTCTCCGCCGAACAAACGCATAAGGTCATCTTCGCAGGAAAGATAGAATCGGCTCATACCGGGGTCTCCCTGACGGCCTGCACGACCTCTAAGCTGGTTATCGATTCTTCGTGACTCATGGCGCTCAGTACCAATAATGCAAAGTCCGCCTGCCTCTCTTACCTTTTCAGCTTCGTCTTTAATATCATCTCTATACTTTTGATTTAATTCCTTAAATGTTTGTCTTGCGTCTAAAATTTCCTGATTATCGGTTTCTGCAAAGCCTGTTGCCTCTTCAATCATTTCCTCGCTGAAGTTTTGTTTGCGCATTGAAGCCTTTGCAAGATATTCTGCGTTACCGCCAAGCATAATATCAGTACCACGGCCTGCCATATTTGTTGCAATAGTAACTGCTCCGAATTTACCTGCCTGCGCAACGATTTCTGCTTCTTTGTCATGTTGTTTGGCGTTAAGAACATTATGCTTGATACCTCGCTTTTTAAGCATTTTGCTCAAAAGCTCTGATTTTTCGATTGAAATCGTACCGACAAGTACCGGCTGTCCTTTTTTGTTACACTCTACGATTTGTTCTATTACGGCATTAAACTTGCCCTGTTCCGTTTTAAAGATCGCATCAGGCATATCCTCTCTTGCAAGAGGTTTATTTGTAGGAATTTCTACAACATCAAGTTTATAAATTTCCTGAAATTCCGTTGCTTCTGTCTGGGCAGTACCTGTCATACCGCTTAACTTTTTATAAAGTCTAAAATAATTTTGGAATGTAATTGTTGCAAGAGTTTTGCTTTCGTTTTGAATCTTTACACCTTCTTTGGCTTCAATTGCCTGATGTAAACCTTCATTAAAGCGTCTGCCATACATTAAACGTCCTGTAAACTCATCAACGATTATAACCTCGCCGTCTTTTACAACATAGTCAACATCAAGTTTCATAATACCGTTTGCCTTAATAGCCTGATTAATATGATGCTGGATTGTAAGGTTTTCAGGGTCTGACAAGTTATCTAAGTTAAAGTATTCTTCCGCCTTCTTAACACCGTTTTGAGTTAAGGTTGCTGTTTTCTGCTTTTCGTCAACAATATAGTCTATGCCGTTTTCTGCATAGAAATCTTCCATATCCTCTTTAGTATTGATCTCTGCAAACTTATGGATCTTTAAAGTTTTTGCAAAAGAATTTGCTCTTTCATAAAGGTCTGTGGATTTATCGCCTTTTCCCGAAATAATAAGCGGTGTTCTCGCTTCGTCTATAAGGATTGAGTCAACCTCGTCCACTACGGCGTAAACGTGTCCCCTCTGAACCTTCTGCTCTTTATAAACTACCATATTATCACGCAGGTAGTCAAAACCCAGTTCGTTGTTTGTTCCGTATGTTATATCGCAGTTATATGCTTGTTTTCTCTGTTCGTTATCTAAATCGTGAACAATAAGACCTACCGTTAATCCCAGATAACGGTACAGTTTACCCATCCACTCGGAGTCACGTCTTGCGAGATAATCATTGACAGTTACAATATGAACCCCATCTCCTGTTAAACCGTTTAAGTATGCAGGAAGAGTTGCAACCAACGTTTTACCTTCACCGGTTTTCATCTCTGCAATTCTACCTTGGTGAAGTACAATTCCTCCCAGTATCTGAACGGGGAAATGCTTCATTCCAAGCACACGCCATGACGCTTCACGGCAAACTGCAAAAGCATCCGGAAGAATATCATCTGTTGTTTCGCCGTTTGAAAGACGCTGTTTTAACAATTCTGTCTGTGATTTAAGTTCGCTTTCGCTCATATTTTTATACTTATCTTCCAGCGAAAGCACTTTATCACACAAAGGCTGAATTCTCTTTATCTCTTTTTTACTGTAATTTCCAAACAAAGATTTTAAAAAGTTCATAATTTTTTCCTTTCGGTTTATGGTATTCAAAACAAAATATAATGTATATGCTGTTTATTTTACTGTAATTCCGAAGCACCCAGACTTCTTGCTGCCTGAATCATAGCTGCCTCCGCAACAGGACCTGCATTGGAAAATCCTATTCCTCCGTGTTCCACAACACAGGCAAAAGCCAGAGGACAATCTTCATCTATGCAAAATCCTACCATCCATGCGTTAGGCTCTTTGCCCTCGCCTGTTTCACCGGTTCCTGTTTTTGCGCAGACCGTAAGTCCGCCGAACAGATAATCGCCATAATAATCGGATATGGTATATCTCATATATTCTTTCAGCTTTGCGGCTGTATCGGGATTTACAAGGGCATCTTCTTCTGTACCCGGCAAGGTAATTCCCAGTTTTGTAAAAAACGATGTTGCGTCATCCATAATATACGGAGTCTTTGTTTTTCCTCCGTTTGCAATAGAACCGCATATTATAGCCATTTGCATTGGGTTTACAAGGTCGTCATACTGACCTACTCCCGACCATGCAAGCTCATTTTCGTTAGCCTGTGTTACATCATAATGACCTATTTGAGTTTCCGCTCCGCTAATTCTATATGTGGAAGTAATACCCATTTTCTTTGACATCTCTGTCATTTTATCCTTTCCAAGTTCAACTGCAAGCTCTGCAAATGCAATATTGCAGGAACAAGCCATGGCTTCCTTTAAAGTAATATCGCCGTGAGATTCCATGCAAGTTACTTCACTTCCGCCGATATTTTTACTTCCCTCACAATGGAAAACTCTTGTATCGTAATCAGGAATGTTTTCAATTGCAGATGCACAAGTTATGATTTTATAAATTGAACCCGGTATATATGATGATGAAAGTACATGGTCAAGGTAAACTCCTTCGTACTGGTCTGCATTGTCTTCTGTAATTTCAGGGGGTGCTTCAGGGTCGTATGATTTTGTGCTGACCGAGCATATTATCTCACCTGTTTTATAGTTATAAATCACGCAGGCACCGGAACGGTCGCCTAACTGTTCGTATGCCGCTTTACAGGTTTCTGCATCAACTGTCAGCTTTATATCATTTTTAATTTTTAATGATTCAGGAAGACCCACTCCCCATATAAAGTTATATCCTATAAGCTCTGAACGGTACATACTCTGGACTGCCGTTGATATATTAAGTGAATTATCTCCAACCGTATGCAAAAGCGCTGTTCTTATGCCTTCATCTTCATTATAAACTCTTTGCCCGTCAACTGTTTGAGCAAGAATATTATCGTTTCTGTCATAAACAGAGCCTGCCTGCGCAAGACCTCCGCTTCCTGAAATATGACCGTTATATGCCTGATCCACCCAATCTGTGTTATGAGTCAACAACATAAAGGTAAAATACCCCAGTCCTACTAAAAAAGCAAGGGCTACAAAAAATATCAGCCAGCTTCGCTGTAATGTTCTTTTCATATAACTTACCTTTCTTTTAAGTATAAAATTAAATTACTTTTAATTGAAAAATATTTCTGCTTGTACATTTTCAAAAAACAACAGCAAATTTTAACGCATTTTGCGTCTGCAAAGAACTGAAAGTCCTTTGAAACTCAGTAATAAACTCAGTAATTTTTTAATAACGCAACGAATAAACTTTTAATTTCACATTTAAAATTTAATTTTTTATCTTTTAACTGCATAAGTTCTTTCGTCTGCGGCTTTTATAAACGCAATCAGTCCCCAGCAGGAAATCATACTTGAACCGCCAAGGCTGATAAACGGAAGTGTAACGCCTGTAAGTGGAAGGACATCTGTTGCGCCGAAAATGTTTAAGGACATTTGAATTACAAGTAGACCTGCGGCGCAGCAGGCTGTAATTGAATAAAATGTACTGCGGCTTCTTGTTGTAACGGAACGGGCGTAAATTATAAGCGCCGCAATTGCAATTGCAATTGTAAAAGCTACAATAATACCCATTTCTTCTGCAACAATACCGAACACAAGGTCGCTTTCGGAGGCAAATACATACTTTAAGCATCCGTTGCCGATGCCTACTCCGAAAAGTCCGCCGCTGGCAATATATGTTAAAACTCTTGCCATCTGGAAACCGTCGTCCTGGGGATGTTCCATAGCATGACCCCAAATAGCAAAACGGTTTGCAATATACGGTTTAAATTTAAGTGCAAGAGTACCGCCGAAAATTGCGGCTGATATGGCAAGAATTACGGTTTTTACATCTCCCGAACGCATAAATGCCATAAGCAAAAATGTTGCAAAAAATATAAGTGCCGTGCCAAAGTCGCCCATAATTGCAAGACCGCCAACGCAAATTGCGGAAAAAACGATAAATTCAATAAGGTTTTTCTTTGTCTGCAAAACATCAAGACTTGAGGCACCGACTATAATATAGATTATTTTTACAAATTCAGAGGGCTGAACAGAAATTCCGCCGATTGTTATCCAGTTAGCGGCGCCGTAACTGATCTTACCGAATATAATACTTATACCCAATAATCCAACTGCGAGTATCATCAGGTATATTCTGAATTTTGCAAGCCTGTCGGGATTTTCAATTATTTTAATTATTACGCAGAAAAGAATCATTCCCAAAACAGCGGCGATCAGTTGAACATAAGCACTTCTCAATTCCTGCCTCACAAGCAGGATAACTCCTATGCCCGTTAAAAATAAAGCAAGAGATTCAAGCTCAAAGTTTACTCTTTTTAAAATCATAGTTGATACAAAAAAGAATACCCATTCAACTGCCGCAAGACAGGCAAAAACCGTTAATGGAGTATAATCCTGAACATCGTTTGTATAACAGGCTTCAACTGACATAAACAGATGAAACAGCGTTATCATAAACAAAAGTAAAAACGGTTTTATCGCAGGCTTATTGCTTACTCTTGAAAAAAACCATGTAGGACCCAGTCTTTCTGTATATTCTTCTCCTCTTTTAAATGTAAAGGTCGAATATCCAACGGTAATTTTATCATCAATATAAACCTGTGTTCTGCCGAAGGTTTCCTCTCCGTTTACAAATGTTCCCGATTTTGAACCGGTATCGTTTATAAACCAACCCTCTTTTCTTCTTAAAAGAACGCAGTGATTTCTTGAAACGGCAGGATCATCTACAAAAATATCAGACCCTTTACTTCTTCCAAGAGAGTTTTCCCAAAATAAAACTGGAATTTTAAGGTTTGTTACTTCGTTGTGCAAAAGCACCAAAGGTTTTTCAGGGCGGCGTCTGCGGCGCATGGAAGCATAGCATTGATAAACAATTACTATGGCATATACGGGAAGCAATATCCTAAGTGCAACAACTGCAATATCCATTATTACTGTCATATAAACGCAAATTCCCCTTTCTCAATATATAAAATCGTTATTTTAAAATAGTTATACAAAATATAATATATATCAAATAACACTTTATGTCAATAAATTAAAAATCAATTTCAGGCAAACTTTATGTAATATTTTATTGATTTATAAAATGCGTTAAAATTTTGACGAAAAACTATTGTAAAGTTTTCCAAAATATTCTATAATAACGGTGTATGAGTGAAAAATGTTAGACTCAAAATTTAATCGTGAAAGGAGAAGTACATATGTTATATTCTAAAGAAGTAGAAAATATGTGTACAGTAGCAAAAGGACCGCATCATGGTCCCGCACCTATTCCCGAAGAGGGCAAATGGGTAAAATCTTATGATATTAAAGACATCTCCGGTCTTTCACACGGTATCGGCTGGTGTGCTCCTCAGCAGGGCGCCTGTAAGCTGACACTTAATGTAAAAGACGGTATCGTTGAGGAAGCTCTTGTTGAAACAATCGGCTGTTCAGGTATGACACATTCAGCAGCTATGGCAGCAGAAATTCTCCCTAACAAAACACTTTTGGAGTGTCTTAACACAGACCTTGTTTGTGACGCTATCAATACAGCTATGAGAAATATCTTTGAACAGCTGGTTTACGGCAGAAGCCAGACAGCTTTCTCTGAAGACGGACTTCCAATAGGAGCAGGCATGGAGGACCTTGGAAAAGGACTTCGCTCACAGGTTGGCACAATGTACAGTACAAACGCAAAGGGCGTTCGTTATATGGAAATGGCTGAAGGCTATGTTCTTAAAACAGCCCTTGATGAAAACAACGAAGTTTGTGGATATCAGTTTGTAAAGCTTGGAAAAATGCTTGAGGATATTCGCCACGGAGTTGAACCAAACGAAGCATACAAAAACAACATTGGTCAATACGGACGTTTTGATAACGCCGCTAAGTACATTGACCCCCGTGAAGAATAAAGGTAAGGAGGAGCTTAATTATGGCAGTTACATTTGAAAGTAAAGAAAGAAGAATGCCTAAAATTGAGAAGTGCCTTGCCGAGTACGGTATCGCAAGTCTTGAAGAGGCAAGAGAGCTTTGCAAAAGCAAGGGTTTTGACCCATATCAAATCGTTAAAGATGTTCAGCCGATCGCATTTGAGAATGCGTCATGGGCATATACGCTGGGCTGTGCAGTTGCAATTAAAAAAGGCGTAACAACTGCTGCCGATGCAGCAGAAGCCATCGGAATCGGACTTGAAGCTTTTTGTATTCCGGGTTCTGTTGCAGAGCAGAGAAATGTAGGCAGAGGTCACGGTAATTTAGGCGCTATGCTTTTAAGAGACGAGACAAAATGTTTCGCATTTTTGGCAGGTCACGAAAGTTTTGCTGCGGCTGAAGGTGCTATCGGTATTGCAAGAAACGCTAACAAAGCCAGAAAAGAACCTTTAAGAGTTATCTTAAACGGTCTGGGAAAAGACGCAGCTTATATTATTTCAAGGATCAACGGATTCACTTATGTAAAAACAGAGTTTGACTATTTTACAAGCGAGCTCAAAATCGTTGAAGAAAAAGCTTTTTCAGACGGTGAGCGTGCCGCAGTTCGCTGCTACGGTGCAGATGATGTTCGTGAAGGCGTAGCAATTATGCAGCACGAAAATGTAGGAGTTTCTATTACAGGAAACTCAACTAACCCAACTCGTTTTCAGCATTTAGTTGCAGGTACATATAAAAAATGGGCGCTTGAAAACGGTAAAAATTATTTTTCTGTTGCTTCAGGCGGCGGTACAGGAAGAACTCTCCATCCTGATAATATGGGCGCAGGTCCTGCTTCTTACGGACTTACAGACTCAATGGGACGTATGCACGGTGACGCACAGTTTGCCGGTTCTTCATCAGTTCCTGCTCATGTTGAAATGATGGGACTTATCGGAATGGGCAACAACCCGATGGTAGGCGCTACGGTTGCCTGTGCAGTTGCAGTTTACGAGGGTATGAAATAAGCCGTATTTAATAAGTTTAACTTCTCTAAATTAAAAATCAATATCTAAAAAAGTTAGACACATTATTTTAGGGTTTTGCCCTTGTAATGTGTCTAATATTTTTATATCTTAATAACTGCTTGTGAGGTATTTGTTATGCACAAATTAACAATGATTAGAAGTGATACCATTACATTTGCCGAGGGCTGTAACAAGTATATTGACTATTGCAAACAGCGTAATCTAAGGCAAGCAACCATAAATCATTATAGGCAGAGTTATAAACAGTTTTACAAATTTTTTGATTATGATATGCCACTATCTGAAATAACAGAACAAGCGTATAATGATTATATTGTTTATTTATGCGATACATTGCACAATGATATTAGTATCAACTCTTATTTGCGTGATTTAATAACAACTATTCATTTTTTGCAGGCTGAAGGCTATGTGCAGCACTTTAAAATGAAAGCAATAAAAGTTAGTAAAGAACCAATAGAAACATATACAGACGAAGAATTAAAATGCCTGCTGCAAAAGCCTAATCTAAATCAATGCAAATTTATTGATTATCAATCTTGGGTAATGACTAATTTTTTGTTTAGTACAGGCATAAGGCAAAGAAGTTTAATGTATATTAAAATTAAAGATATTGATTTTGATAATTGTGTTGTATATGTGAATGTAACCAAAAATAGAAAGCCTTTAATTATACCGCTTAATCAAACTATGATTAGCATATTAAAAGAATTTCTTAAATACAGACAGCATAAAAGCAATGATGATTATTTATTCTGTAATGTTTATGGGCAACAGCTCGTTAAAAGTACCTGTTATCATCAATTATATGAGTACAATAAACGTCGAGGGGTACAAACAACCGGCATACATAGATATAGACATACATTTGCCAAACAATGGATATTAAACGGTGGTAATGTTGTAACCTTGCAAAAGATATTAGGACATAGCAGTTTAGCAATTACACAAGACTATATCAACTTATTGGTTAGTGATGCAGTCAAAGAAGTTAACGAAATTAACTTAATCGACAAATTCAGCAACATTTCCAAACATAGAATAAAAATGAAAAAATAAGGACGGTAAATAAAATGATTAAATTTATAAAAATAGAAGATCATAAACAATATTATGCAAGATTTAAAGAAACAAAAGAGAAAATCATAGCATTTCTGACACAAGAGCAGTGAGACGATAAGGAGTGGATTGCCGCCATTTTCTAATGACAGAATAACCCATTTATTTCTCAAAAGTCAATATACAGAAAGGAAGTTTTTTATGTTTTATGCAAAATTTCGAGGGATTAAGAATAGTGATGTGGCGGAGTTTCAGACTAAACAGGAACGTGACGAATGGGTAAACTTCCAAGACGAGTTTAGTCGCGATTTCGGCACTACTCACGATAATTGTGTTTTTGAGCGGGAGAAATTGACCGACAAGAATGAAATCAGAAGTGTAATTGAGGACAAGAATATCCCCGCCGCACAAGATGAAATTTTATTTTACATAAAGTGGTATATAAGGAGTAGTATATGTTAAATAACAAATTAGATAGTTAACTTTGAAGGATATAACGTTAATAATAGCCTACTTTAATAAAGTTTCATATCAATAAAACCAAAATTTTATTATTAAGAGTGCTATTTTTTGTTAAAAAAACTATTGACTTTTACTGATTTCCAGTGTATTATAAATAATAATAGCGTTATATCTGTGAATTAAACAACCGCAGAACGCTGATAGTACATTATTGTTGGACATTAGAGCAAGCTGAGATAGTTATCAGTCGGCAGTTGCAAGTCCCCATAGGTGATAACAAAAGAAAGTTGTTAAAGTGATGACCGTGCTGAGGTAGCCATTAGTCGGCAGACGGTAGCTTGTAGGTAATGGCGTATAGATTTAATCGGATTAATTTATAATCAACAATAATTAAAGACTATCCACAATAGGCTTAGAATATCTAAGTTTGTTATGGGTAGTCTTTTTTTATTTTCTAAAAAAGTGAGGTGACAACCATATTTAAAGTATTTAATCAAAGGCTTGCAGGGTTCTTAATGCTAAAAGGCTTCAAGCTATTAGAAGTAGAGCCAAACAGAAATTTTAAAGATTTTAATATTTTCACATTTGAAAAATCAAATAAACTTGATAAAGCTATTGAGCAATATCAAGAAATCAAAAAATTTTTAATCTAATTTAAAGGAGAACAACAAAATGACACAATCAAAAAATACTTACTTATTAGAAGAAATGAAAAAACAAAACTTAAACCCTAATGAATGGGTTATATTACAAGAAGCCACGGATAAAACTATATATTCAAAAAGACAAATTCTAAAATTAGCAGAAAAAGGAAATGAACGCATAGGCACTAAAAAGATAAACAATACAGTTTTATATAATATTAAAGACATTTTACAATATGCAGCCAATCATCAGGAAAAGCCGATATTAAATCCTGTATGGGATGAATTAACATTTTTACCAGGTGAGCATTTCTATCCCTTAATTGGTTATGACCATAGATATTTTATTAGCAATGAGCAAAGGGTTATTGATGAGACTACTGGACAGATATTAACTCCGCAACCACAAATAAGTAGGGAGGGTAACCAAACGGGTTATTTACAGGTTACTTTAACGAAAAACGGGAAATCAAAAAATGAAAAAATTCATAGGCTTGTTGGAAAAACACAATGTCCAAATGTATTTAATTATGATATATTTCATCATATTAACAATGCTAAACACAGTGGATTGTATGACAATAGAGCAAGTAATATATTGCCGGTTATAAACAAGGATATACACGACGAGTTGCATAAACTGATGAATAACAATCAGAAAGCATATAAAGAAATGGTGGCAAAAATAAAAAAAGAAAATAGACAAAAGGTTTATAAAATACCAGATTTAGATTTTAAAAATGATGAGCATTTTAACTACTGGATGCTAATCAATGCAGCGGGATATAAAGAATATAAAAAAAGTGGTAATGTTCCGCTTGGTTGTATTCTAATGCAAATAGCGGAGGCTAAAGAATGAATAATAATTTAACTCAATTTCTTGATGAACATATTAAATCATCAAAAAATACAAACATAGTTGATGTATTCCCTATCCCTTGCGGAGTAGGAAAATCAGAATACATAACATACTTACTTGCCGACGCTATCCAAAATCAATATGGCTTAATCGTTGTCACGGATATGGTTGATAGATTGAATCAGTACACAAAAAACAGTAACAATGAAGAAACCGAGCAATTGACAGACTATATTAACCGTAACATGAGTAAAATATCTATTTTAAGTTCTGCCAATAAAGCAGATGAAAATAAAGTGATAAGATATAAACCTATAATAATGATGACCACTCAAAGATATTTTGATTATTTAAGCAGAGATGAAATAATTAACTTTACATTAAAGCAAAATATAAAACGTCCAATAATCATTTTTGATGAAAAACCATATTTACTCGAAAACCGAAAGATAACAATTAAAACGCTTAACGACATATCAACAACGCTGAAGGAAGGCTTAGACAACACGATTAATCCAACCGACAAGCAATGGTTAATCAATCAATATGATTCATTCAATACGAAGTTACAGCAAAAATTAGAAGAAAACGAGAAATTAAACAATGATACCAATAACTTTAGACGTGAGGTGTATTTTAATTCAGATGGATTAACCATCAGTGAAGATGACTCAAAGTTTAATGCTCTTATTAAAAAATATAAACCTCAGCTTAATAAATACAATCCTAATACAGTAAAAAATATAGAAGCAATTATTAAGCTTCTATTTGATGGTGCAGTTACATCTCAAAAGGTTAAATCAAAGAACGGCAATCAGGAATATAAAAACTATTTTACTATTGTAACCAATAACGCAGATAAGCTAATTAACATTGGGGCAAAGATATTTGTATTGGACGGAACAGCGGATATATCACCCGAGTATCGGTTAAAATGTGTAAATATGATTAACTGTAGTCAGTTTAAAAGAGACTTAGGCAAACTAACTATTAATATCGTCAATATAAATACAAGCAAAGATAGATTAACCAGAAAAGGTGAAAAAACAGAACATCTGATACAAGCAATTATAGATTATATCAAAACTCAGCCAATAATTATTGATACTGTTTTCACCTATCAATCTATAGAGCAGAGGTTTAAAGATAATTTTGCAAACGTTAATCACTTTGGAAATATTAAAGGTTCTAACAGATACAGAGAAGTAAACAATATTTGTCAAGTTGGTTTAAATAGATATTCAGAAGTAGTCTATATGCTAATGGCTAATGAAATAGGTCAATATAATCACACTGACAGATTATTTAATCACAGGATTTATGACAAAGAAACCATAGACAATATTAGATGCGGACTCATCCTTTCAGATATAGAACAAAATTTATTCCGCTGTAAAATAAGAAATGCAAACAATACTGAGGAATGTACTTATACATTGATGTGTAGTATATCAGAAAAAACAGGAGTGTTTGAAAATTACCAGCCGTTAGTCAAGATGATTAAGTCAAGATATGAAGCATCGGGAGCAACGGTTAATATTATTGATACACCTTTAGAATTTAAGTTATTGAAATCTATAGAACGTAAACAAGATACTAATACTAAAAAAATATTAGACTGGTTATCTACCAAAACAAGGGGATGTACATTTCATATAGATGATATGTTGTCAGAACTGAATTTAATACAAAAACAATTTCAAAAAATCAAGGAAAAAGATGCATCAATTAAAAATTTATTTGAAAATATGAAGACGAACAAAAGAGGATATTATGTAATTAAATAAACAACTGAAACACCCCCTTTTTCTATAATATTACTATAGAGAATAGGGGTGTTAAATAAACCATAAACAATAGTGTTGGTTTATTTGACCGTCTGTCAAGACATATACTATTCTTACATAACAGACTATCGTCTGCAATAATCTAATAATCAATCGTATCAATATTGCAATAACCAATAAAAAGATTATTAGCTTATTGTATCATGCCAATAATTAATTTCTTTCTATGGTTTATTACAAAGTTGAACAGTATAAACTAACACAACGTGGCTTTTCTAACTAAATCAAAACTTTTAGAACCCTTTATACCCAGCGCAACCAGTCGCATTAAATAAAGGTTTAATACTTTACAACCAATAAAATATATAGTATAATTATCAAAAAAAGGGGAGATGATTATAATGAGTAGTGCTTCGCGAATTATTGGAACAATCGAAATTGAATGTCCAAAATGCAAAAATATGACATCATATAGAAAGATTTTATTTGATAATGCTGCTGAATTTGGAGAGTGTACCAAATGCGGCGAATTAACTTATAACAAAGTTATCAATGGAATATCTAAAAATCCACAAAATCCTTGCGGAGTAAGATGTCCATACTGCAACTCCAAAAATGTAAAAAAGATTTCTGGATTATCAAAATTCAAAAGTATCACGATTTTTGGTTTATTATCAAATAAAATAAATAAAAAATGG
Organism: uncultured Clostridia bacterium; assembly: GCA_947627135.1. GTDB lineage: Bacteria > Bacillota > Clostridia > Oscillospirales > Acutalibacteraceae > Ruminococcoides. The sequence goes on along the minus strand of CANQUV010000009.1, from coordinate 64,992 downwards.
CATTGTAATGATTGTAAAAGTAATTTTTAATTAAAGACCACCAAAAGATGATGGTCTTTTGTTTTGTGTTTTTTTGGAACATACATTATAGGAGTAGTAAGTATTATGAGTTCAAGCAATTAATCCTTTTGTTATTTTAGAACTTTCTTCTTATAGATCGGTGTTTTTCGGTAAGTGTTTCAACTTCCCAATAATTGAGGGTTTACTAAGTTTTAAAACAGCTTCGGTAAGTGATTTTTTCAATTCATAAACTACCAAAAAATGAGGGTTTACCTTGTAAAATTCACTAAAAAACGTGTTTTCGGTCGGTGGTTTAAAAATTATGGTGAGAGTGAATAATATTACAGAAATAATACATATTTTGCGCTTTTATAGAATGCAAGGAGCTAATATTAAAATGAAAAAAGATTATATAAATTCAAATGAATAGTATATAATAATGTGTATATATTAAATATTATCCGGTGGTTTATTTATTCATATCTTCGCGAATCAGGTCTTTTATGTAACCCGAAACATTGTCAACAGTATTAAGATGGTTGAGAATATCCTGGTCTTGTGGCAACCACAAGAAGAAGGACTTTTGTTTTTTACGCTCTTTGTTGTCCTCATCCCATTTACGCTGCGCTGCGCCTTTGGTTTGCTTTACATACTCCGCATTGTATTTATTTTTGTGCCGCCTTGCTTCCTCTGATAGTTTTTGTGCCATTATTATCTCCTGTTTGAATTACTTTTTTAAAATCTTCTGCTAACTCACTCTGTTTATTTTCAGAATTTCTGCATTTGTCATTATAATTATATTCTCTCATCTTCAAAAAGAAAAGGGTTTTATTTTTTCTTTCATTCTGTGTTTTGAAAACTTATTGTTGCACCGCAATAAAGACAACTAAACATAATTAATTGTAATAATAGTCCTTTTTAGAACCATATAAGCGTGGATTACCTCACCAGAATTTAGCAATGTATTTTATAACATTATTTCCTTTTTGATAATTCTTTTAGATAGTTTTGCCGCGCTTTTTTATTAGGCAACTGCTGAATGGTTTTACAATGTTCTCGAATGTCCTTTATCGGCGGCATTGTGGGCTTTATAGCATTCTTAATAGCAATTACCGCCCATACAATCAAAATCAATATAACCGCAAGCAAAGCCATAATCTCACCTCAAATTCTTTACTATGGTTATTATACTATACTATTAATAGTACGTCAATACTAATCTTCAAAATTTCTGTCAAGTACATAATCATAACACTCGATTATATCATCCTCATAATCTGTATTAGGATTGTATATTTTTTCCGTTACCGACTCGGTCTATCCGCAAGCTGCAAGTGAAAGAATCATAATAATAGTTAGTGTGATAACAATAATCTTTTTCGCGGTCAATATGATGTTTTGGTCGGTGGCTAAAAAATTAATGAGAGTAGACAACATCACATTAATGTATTTATATGTAAACTCTTTGCATCAAGATGTAATATACCCCTCCGATTTTAGTATTATTTTAAGTGTCAATTAAACTATTCGATTAAATATTTGAATTAAAAGTGTCAAAATATATTGACAAAATATTATTTTGACGCTATGATAAACATATCAAAATAACTATAGTTTAAATGACAAGGAGCGTACTGAAATGGGCAACTATTATTCATACAAACGAATATCTACAGATTCAGAAAAACAAAACTTTGGCAGACAGATAAAGGCTTTAACAAAATATGCAGAACAAAACCACATAGAATACTTATTAGAATTTACCGAAGAAAGGTCTGCTAAAAATTTTGAAGATAGAGAACAGTTTAAAAAACTTGAACGACTTTTACATTCTGGAGATACAGTCATTTTTAAAGATTTATCCAGATTCACAAGGGAAGCCGAAAACGGCTATAAAAAGTATATGGATTGGTTGAACAAAGGTATTAATATCGTATTTATTGACAACCCTACAGTTAGTAGTGATTATATTAAACAAATGATGATAACAGCAGAAAAACAAGACATAGTAACTAAGACAGCATTAGAAGGTACAATAAAACTACTACTGATGGTTGAATTAGACCGAGCAGAGAAGCAACGCTTATATATATCTAAAGCCATTTCAGATGGTATTGCTGCAAGCAATAAAAAAAGTGGACGAACCACTGGCAGCCTCGATAAAATGACATCAGAATTAAAACAAGATATAATTGCCTATTTGAATGATAGAAGTATTAGACAAGTAGATTTAATAAAAAAGCATAATATCAGCAGAAACACATTAAAAAAATATGTTGAGTTGGTTAAAAAAGAATTGAAGAATAATGATTGACTTTATCATATGTATATACTATAATGTGTTTAGGGTATTAAAAAATAATGTGGTTAACTCCACATTTAGTATTGATTTAAGTTAGATATATTAATGATTTAAAAGCATTTGCATATTGCTAATAATAACCATTTCGTTGAAATGATGGGACTTATCGGAATGGGCAACAACCCGATGGTAGGCGCTACGGTTGCCTGTGCAGTTGCAGTTTACGAGGGTATGAAAGGTTAATTAAAAATTGTTAAAGCCTAATTATTTATAAAATAATCAAGACGGAAAGCGACCAAGTTTGCTTTCCGTCTTTTTATATAAACAAAAATGTACTTATAACTAATAAGGTGCCGTTTTACCTGCAAAATAAACAGCATTCACTTAATTTTAATCAATATAATCAGCAATATACAATAATATCTTTAACAAACTGCTCCGATTTTTTCTTCAATAAAAGTCACCACATTTTGCGGTTCAATATGAAAAATAAAAGCTATTTCATCAAATAAGAGTTTTTCCGCTTCTTTTAAAGCGTACTCGTCTGCCGAACGAAGCTTTTTGCCTGCCTGTTGCTGTTTTAAGCGGTGCTGACGAAGAGTTTTTATAATTCTCGAAATATTTATTCTGTTTCCTTCAGTCATAGCTTTTTTATATTGCTCTTTTCTTTCTACATCATTTTCAAACCAAAGCAGTTCTTCGTTAGGAATATTATCAATTAAAACTTTCATTTCATCTTCTGTTAAAACGCTGTAAAGCTTTGAATAAAGCAAAGGATTATCAAGAGGAACAAAAATTGTATTTCTGTCATCATAAACAGGTTTAAGCACAAAATACTTTTTTGTTTCTCTGTTAAACTTTTTTTCATCAATAGCAGTTATCTTGCAGATTCCCTGTGACCCGTAAACTACTACATCGCCAACGCCGTACATTATAACCTACCCTTTCATTTGTCTTTGAAATAAAATATTTTAATAAATTAATTACCTTTCAACCTAAAATAATTATAACATTTTCAAAAATTTTATGACATAGTCAAAAGTAACAAATTAGCAAAATATTACCGGGTTTATAATAATTTATTTTGATTAAAAAATATCATAAAAGTTTATATAAAACTGTTGCTGCTATAATATTATTGGCATAATTTGTAAAAATATTCCCTTGAATTTATTTTTATATTATATTTTGTCCGTTTTAATTCCGTTTTTATTTTTATTTGTCAACAACAGGAATTTCTGTTTTATCATGTTTGTCAAGACGGTTGCCGTAAAGATAGTATTTTGTTTCCTTTACAACTACTCCTGACAATACCAATACTGCCACAAGGTTTGGAATTGCCATCAACGCATTTAAAATATCTGCAATATTCCAAACAACTGACAGAGAAATTACTGGTCCTGTTAAAATAACAAACAATATTAATAATTTATAGGGTATCAAAAGCTTTGTGCCAAATAAATACTCAACACATCTTTCGCCGTAATATGACCAGCCTAAAATTGTTGAATATGCAAATGCGATGATTCCGATTACTAAAATCGGCGTTCCTATGTATGGGATTTGTGCAAAAGCAAGTGAGGTAAGAACTCCGCCGTCTTCTAAACCTTCAAGGCTGATACCGGGATTTTTAAGTACGGAACTTACCAGCACAAGACCTGTCATTAAGCATACGACTACCGTATCCCAAAATGTTCCTGTTGAGGAGATAAGCGCTTGTCTTACGGGGTTTCTTGTCTGTGCTGCCGCTGCAACGATCGGCGCTGAACCCATACCTGATTCATTAGAAAAAAGACCCCTTGCAATACCATAGCGAGCCGCCATCATAATACCTGCTCCCACAAGTCCGCCTGAAGCTGCGGTAGGTACAAATGCAGATTTAACAATCAGAACTATCGTTTCACCTAAAACATCAATGTTAATTATTAAAATTATAATACATCCCAAAACATAAAACGCAGCCATTAAGGGAACAAGCTTTGAGCATACATTTGAAATAGACTTTACTCCTCCGAAAATTACGGCAGCTGTCAATACGGTTGTAACAATTCCTACAATAACGGCAACAAGAGAAACCTCGTTTCCAAAGAGATCAACAGTAAGTTTATTGCCCGAATCAAAGGTAGACATCATAATATCTGAAATAGCGTTAACCTGAACTCCTCCGCCTATACCAAAAGCAGCTAAAGCGGCAAATGCGGCAAAAAGGATACCCAGCCATTTAAAATGCAGTCCGTTTTCAAGTACATACATAGCGCCGCCCAACATTCTGCCGTCTTTGGTTTTAACCCTGTATTTTACGGCAAGCAAGGATTCTGCATATTTTGTTGCAATTCCCAAAACACCTGCGATCCAGCACCAAAAAACTGCTCCCGGTCCGCCCAGAGCAATTGCTGTTCCGACTCCTATTATGTTTCCTGTACCAATCGTTGACGCCAGAGCCGTTGTAAGAGCTTCAAAAGGACTTATATCTCCGTCTGTATCAGGGTCTGCGGTAACGGACAGCTTAATAGCTATAAAGGTCTTTCTTTGCATAAATCGTGTTCTTATAGTAATAAACAGATGAGTTCCGAATAAGAGAATGATCATAGGCCAACCCCATAAAACATCATGAAAGGTCTGGACAAAATTACTTATTACTTCCACTTTATCACCTTTTTAATTTTTATATTTAATATATTTAATTTATTTATTTTGTTTTTTTATTTATTTTAGCTTGCCTTATCTTAACTTTTTATTTCTGCAAGCAGTTTCTTTAATTCGTTTAGATTTCCTAACACCTTATATGTATTTTTCTTTGTATTTTCATCAGGGAGGTCAAGGTCGGGTATCATTACTGTTATACAGCCTGCTCTGTGTGCTGATTTTATCCCGTTTGGAGAATCTTCAACCGCTATACATTCATCGGGGTTTAATTTTAAAAGCTCTGCCGCCTTCAAATAAATATCAGGTTCCGGTTTTCCCCTTTCTACCATAGACGCACACACGATCTTATCAAAATAATCATATAATCCTGTTTGTTTTAAATAAGTCTTTGTTTTTTCTATTCCTGTTGCTGTTGCAAGTGCGGTTTTGTAATGATTTTCTTTTAAAAATTTCAGAATCTCCTGTGCGTAAGGTTTTGTTTCTATTCCGTTTTTCTCAATAAACTTATCCATCAGCTCAATTCGTTTTTCATGAACCTTATAATAATCGAAATCCTCTCCGAAATAGCTTTTTAATTTTTCTATTGCAAACGGGCGTGCCATACTTCTAATTGACAAAGCATGATATTCTTTCATTTCATATCCGTAAAAATTTGCCCCCTGACACCAAAATTTTACATAAAGCTTTTCTGTATCAAGCAATACCCCGTCCATATCAAAAATTATGCCTTCAATATTCATAAAATCACTTGTCTTTGCTTATAATTTTAATTAATTAAGAATTTTATATGTAAACCTTTATGCCTCTGAAAGTAAAATATCGGATTAATCATATAGCTTTCAGACAAAGACATAAGGTTATTAAAATTTTTTCTTTTTATTTTTTTGAGCTTTCTCTTAAATATTTTTCAGCAGAATAAATCGCATTTGCTCCGTCTGATACTGCTGTTACAATCTGTCTTAACGGTTTTGTTCTCAAATCTCCTGCAACAAAAAGTCCTTCCAAAGATGTTATGCAATCTTCATTTGCCGTTATAAAACCTGCCTCGTCGGTTTTTACAATATCCTTAAACAGTGCATTTTCAGGACTTGCTCCTACTGCAATAAATATACCGTCTGTTAAAAATTCCTGTGTTTCATTATTTTTTACCCTTTTGAGAATTACAGATTCCGCCTTTGTGTCTCCTTTGATTTCGCTTAATACAAAACCTCTGATTATTTTTACATTCTCCTTGCTTTCCAGCTTATCTACAAGACTTTTTGCGGCCCTGAATCCATCTCTCCTGTGGACAACTATAACCTGCTTGCAAAGATTGGAAAGATAAAGTGCATCTGATACTGCCGTATCTCCTCCGCCTACTACAACTGCTGTTTTATTTCTGTAAAATGCTCCGTCACAATGTGCGCAATAGCTTACTCCCTTTCCTGTAAATTCAATCTCTCCCTTTGCGCCCAGAGTTTTACTTTTTGCTCCCGTTGCGGCAATTACCGTTTTGGAATAAGTTGTTTTTCCGTTTTCAGAGGTTATTTCAAAAATTCCGTTATTTTTTATTACGCTTTTTACTGTTTCCGACCTGAAACTTCCGCCTGCACTTACAGCGTGTTCATAAAATTTTTGTGCAAGTTCAAATCCTCCCACAGACGAAAACCCCGGATAGTTTTCAACATCTCCGGTATTTACTATCTGTCCTCCGCACATAGGAAATTTTTCGTATATGACGTGCTTGAGTCCAGCTCTTCCTGCATAGACCGACGCGCAAAGTCCGGCAGGTCCTGAACCTATTATACAAACATCTGATGCTTCATTTATTATAAATTTATCAGCCATTTATTGCACTCTCTATTTTGTTTTTAAGGTCTTCCTTTGATAGAAAACCTACGCTTGTTGAAACAGGTTCTCCGTCTTTGAAAATAATAACCGTGGGAATGCTCATAACTTTATATTTGCTTGCCAGATCCTGCTCATTATCTACGTTTACTTTATAAAAATCGCAGTCTGTCATTTGTGAAGAAAGTTCCTTGAAAACTGGCGCCATCATTTTGCACGGTCCGCACCATTGTGCATAAAAATCTACTATTGCAGGTTTACTGTTATTTAGAACTTCCGTTTCAAAATCGTACATCGTAATTTCTTTTGCCATATTAACACTCCTTTAAATAACATTCTCAAAAAATATATTTTTTTTAATAAATTCCCGAGGTTTAATTTTGTTTTGTGAATACGCGATCAACAGCTTTGCGTATGCAGCTTCTCTGCTTATATTATATAGAAGATAAGCATTAAATTCTGTAATTTTTTTGGTAGTTGCATATAAGTCCTGCGATTTTTTTAATGAGCACAAATAAAAATCTATTTTCTTCTCTCTGCACTTTTTTAAAAATTCAATTGTTTTTTCTTCTGCGGATATTGTTCCGGAATGATAAGAAAGCTGTAAAAAAGCCTTTATATTTTTCTTTATTAAAATACTTTCATAATCATAAGACGGATAGCAATTTAAAATTTGCACAGACTCTTTAATAATCGGTGTTTTTTCAAAAATCGGTTGTCTTTTTTTATTTATTTCTGTTAAATCAGGATTATGCGGACTTTTAATAAATTCAAGGTTTCCGTCTTTTATAAAGGCAAAAGGAGTACCTGTAAAATCCGAGAATTTATCGAGAAACCTGTCTGCCTCACAAAGTCTTGTTGAGAGATAAATATTTGTTTTGATTTTTGTACCGTAAGATACAAAAACACCCTTTACTGATCTTGACTTGATAAGTTCAACTGCTCCCGTAAAATTTTGAAGACCGTTGCTCTTTTCATAAAACAACGGATAATCCGCCGCAACCAAAACCATAGGCACACTGATATGAGCAAAACACATCCCCAAAAGGGCGGCTGTATAGCTTAAAGTATCAGAACCATGGGTTACGATTACACCGTCGTAATTTTTAAAATCAACTTCATACAAACATTCTAAAAGTTTGTTAAAATAAAATACAGACATATTTTCGCTTAAAATATTTAACGGAGATATAATCTGAAATTCTATATCGGAATTTGTATTTGCTTTATAAATTTCTGTTATTTCACAAATATTCCCCTTAACATCCAAAATATCATTTTCAATTTTGCTTCCTATTGTTCCGCCTGTCAAAACAGTAAGAATTTTCAAAATCTCACCTCATCAAAAAAGAAACTCAGCCGATAGCTGTTTTCCAAGCAGACAGCTCCATGCAAAACTCTCTTTTGTCCGGCTGTTTTACGGCAGTTTCTCATAAAGTAAAAAACTTTATATAACAAATAACCTTAAAATAATATCAAAGTTATATTAAATACAAAGGTTATTGTCAAGAATATCAAAAGTTTTTGCTTCTCTTTTTTCAAAAAGAGACCGATAGCTGTTTTCCAAGCAGACAGCTCCATACAAAACTCTCTTTTGTCCGGCTGTTTTACGGCAGTTTCTTATAAAACAAGAAAAAGATAAAACTATGCCTCAAGTTTTATCCTTTGTAGTATTTGCAAAAATCAACCTTTTACAACATCTGTTATAACTTTGGCAATATTATCCTTGCAAAGACCGAAAATTTCAAGAAGTTCCTTTGCCGGACCACTGTAACCAAATTTATCCTCAACACCGATTCTTGTAACCGGAACAGGACATTTTGCACTGGTTACCTGACAAACAGCGTCAGCAAGTCCACCGATAATATTATGTTCTTCAACCGTAATAATTCTGCCTGTTTCTTTTGCCGCTTTAATTATGATCTCTTCGTCGATAGGTTTAATGGTGTGAATATTAATCAAACGGGCATTAATTCCCTGCGTTTTAAGTTCCCTAACTGCTTTTAGCGCTTCGTTTACAACAAGTCCCGTTGCTATAACGGCAACATCGTTGCCTTCGTGTAAGGTTATACCCTTGCCCAATTCAAATTTATATGTATCAGGGTCGTTAAAGCTGTCAATTGCAAGTCTGCCCAAACGAATATATACTGGCCCCTTATATTCAACAGCTGCCTTTGTAGCCGCCATCATTTCATAATGGTCGGCAGGATTTAAAACTACCATTCCCGGCAAGGTTCTCATAAGCGCAATATCTTCCAGACACTGATGGGTCGCACCGTCTTCACCTGTGGATATGCCTGCATGACTTCCTGCAATTTTTACATTAAGATGAGGATATGCAATTGAATTTCTGATTTGTTCAAACGCTCTTCCTGTTGCAAACATGGCAAATGACGCTGCAACCGGAATTTTACCTGACGCTGCAAGTCCTGCCGCAACGCCCATCATATTGCATTCGGCGATACCGCAATCTCTGAATCTTTTTGGAAATTCTTTTTTAAATATAGATGTTTTTGTTGCTGCTGCAAGGTCGGCATCTAAAACAACAATATCTTTATTTGTTTTTGCAAGTTCGCATAAAGCCATTCCAAAGCTTTCTCTGGTTGCTTTTGTAATAATTTCAGCCATCAGCACTCACCCTCCAATTTTGCAAGTTCAGCCTCAAGTTCGCTCGTTGCCTGTTCAAACTGCTCTTTATTGGGAGCGGTTCCGTGCCAGCCAACCTGATTTTCCATAAATGAAACGCCTTTGCCTTTAATTGTTTTTGCAAGTATTGCAGTAGGCTGTCCCTTTGTTTCTTTTGCTGTAATGAACGCATTCTCAATTTCTGCAAAGTTATGACCGTCTATCTTAACTACTTTAAATCCGAAACTTTCGAATTTTTTATCGAGAGGCTCTATACCGCATACCTCTTCAACAGGACCGTCAATCTGAAGACCGTTTTGGTCAACTATAATAACAAGGTTATCAAGTTTATTGTGAGAAGCAAACATAGCCGACTCCCATACCTGACCCTCTTCACATTCACCGTCACCCAAAACAGTGTAAACACGGTAATTATTATTGTCAAGCTTTGCCGCAAGCGCCATTCCGCAGGCAGCAGAAACACCTTGTCCCAAAGAGCCTGAACTCATATCAATACCGGGAGTACCCTTCATATCCGGATGACCCTGAAGCATAGCTCCTACATGACGAAGTTTTTCAAGCTCGCTCCATTGGAAGTAACCCTTTAATGCAAGGGTAGCATAAAGGCTTGGACAACAATGACCTTTTGACAATACAAAACGGTCTCTGTAAGGATCATCAGGATTTTTCGGGTCAACGCTCATTTCTTTAAAATAAAGATAAGTAAAAATATCTGCGGCAGATAATGAGCCGCCGGGATGACCTGATTTAGCATTATAAGTTCCCAAGATTGCTCCTATTCTTGATTTACATGCCAAAATCTTCAGCTGTTTTTCTTCTTTTGAATTCATCTTATAACCTCCATTGGTTAATTTACATTCATACGGGGTTTATTTTAACATATAAATTGTACGGTATTTTTCGCTATTGTAAAATAAAAATAAAATAATGTTGAATTTTTGAAAATTAATGCTATACTTTAAAATGTTTAAAATATAAAAAAGTTTTGAGGTGAAAAAAATGCTTTTAGTGGCAGATGTTGGAAACACAAATACTAAAATAGGTATTTTTGATAAAGATGAGCTAAAATTTAAACTTGTATTTTCAACTGACAAAAACAAAACTTCAGACGACTATTCCGTTGAGTTATACACAATATTTCAAATTAATAATGTTGACGCAAAAAAAATCAGCGGTTCAATAATATCATGCGTTGTACCGGCGGTAACAAATCCCCTTAAAAACGCAATAAACACGGTCACAGGAATTGAAAGTCTTGTAGTAGGGCCGGGAATAAAAACAGGACTTGACATACGCCTTGACAATCCTTCAACAGTAGGCTCTGATATAGTATGTATATGTGTAGCGCTTAAAGAACTGTACACCTGTCCTGTAATAGTAATAGGTCTCGGCACCGCCACCACCATACTTTACATGAACGAAAACAAAACTTACTGCGGAGGTACAATTCTTCCGGGAATACAAATTTCCCTTGACGCACTTACTAATAAATGTGCACTTTTGCCGTCTGTAAATTTTTCGGCACCGAAAAAAACAATCGGTACAAATACTTCAGATTGTATGAGAAGCGGTATCGTTTACGGAAATGCCGCTATGATAGACGGAATGATTGAACGCTACGAAAAAGAAGTGAAACAAAAATGCACATTGGTTGCAACAGGAGGATTTGCCCCGGTCATAATAAAGTACTGTAAAAAAGATATTATTTTAAACGAAGATTTGGTTCTTGAAGGACTTAAAATCATTTATGATAAAAATAAAAACTTATGATAATAAATGCCGACTTATTGTTATATTAGAAATATTGCTTTTTCTAATCAGCTATGTTATTATAAATTCGGATAGTATTCGCTTTGAAACTGTACCGTTTTAATTTATATTATTATATTATAACTCCGACCGTATCAGTATTGAACGAAAGCGGAAAATAAGATTGATAATTAGTTTTATTTGGCACAGGTAAGCGGGATTTACTCTGTGCACATTTTTTGCAAAAAAATCCTGCTATTCTCTTAGCGAACAAAATGATACTACTTACAGATTAGTAAAACTCAACAGGAGAAAATACCATGAAAAAAACTATTACAACTTTCAATCAGGCTAAACTAAACAACGAAAAACTTACAATGCTGACTGCTTATGACTACTCAACAGCTAAAATCATGGACGAAGCAGGGGTTGACGCAATTCTTGTAGGCGACTCACTGGGAAATGTAATTTTAGGATATGAGAACACAATTTCGGTAACCGTAGAAGATATGATACATCACGGTGCGGCAGTAGCCAGAGGGGCAAAAAATGCGATGGTCGTTATTGATATGCCGTTTATGTCTTATCAGACTTCAGTTTATGACGCACTTGTAAATGCAGGCAGACTGGTTAAAGAAGGTCATGCATCTGCTGTAAAATTAGAAGGCGGAGCTGAAGTATGCCAAGTAATCAGAGCCGTTACAAATGCAGGTATTCCTGTTATGGCTCACCTGGGACTTACGCCGCAGTCGGTAAATATATTTGGCGGATACAAAGTGCAGTGTAAAGACGAAGCTTCCGCAAAAAAACTTATTGATGATGCAATTTCCATAGAAAAAGCAGGTGCATTTGCCGTTGTTCTTGAATGTGTGCCTGCAAAATTGGCGTCTTTCATTTCAAAAATACTTACAATTCCAACAATCGGCATAGGTGCAGGAAATGGCTGTGACGGACAGATTCTTGTATATCAGGATATGCTGGGTATGTTTTCTGATTATAAGCCTAAATTTGTTAAACAATTTGCAGATGTAGGCACTGTTATGAAAAAAGCTTTTTCAGACTATATAAACGAAACAAAGTCAGGTATATTTCCTGCAAAAGAGCATGAATATACTATTTCTGACGAAATAATGAAAAAGCTTGAGGAGGAAATAAAATGATTAAATCATCAGGCAGTATATCAGAAATAAAAAATCAAATAAAAGAATGGAAAAAACAAGGTTTGTCTATCGGACTTGTGCCTACAATGGGTTATCTTCACGAAGGACATCAAAGTCTGATCGAAAGAGCCGTAAAGGAAAACGACAAAGTTGTTGTCAGTATTTTTGTAAATCCCATACAGTTTGCACCAAATGAAGACCTTGAAAGCTATCCGAGGGATATAAAAAAGGATACAGTGCTCTGTGAGCAAACAGGCGCAGACCTTATATTTAATCCTAGTCCGCAAGAGATGTATCCCCACGGATTTTCAACAAATGTTACAATGAACGGACTCACCAAAGAACTTTGCGGAAAAACACGCCCTACTCATTTTGCCGGTGTATGTACAGTTGTAAGCAAGCTTTTTAATATTACCTCTCCTGACCGAGCCTACTTTGGAGAAAAAGACGCACAACAGCTGGCAATTATAAAGCGAATGGTAAAAGACCTCAACTTCGACCTTGAAATCGTAGGCTGTCCCATAGTACGTGAGAACGACGGCCTTGCAAAAAGCTCACGCAACACTTATTTGAATCCCGAAGAAAGAAAAGCCGCTCTTATATTAAGCAAAGCCATTTTTTTGGGAAAAGAAATGGTTCAAAACGGTGAAAGAAGGTCGTCAGTTGTCATTAAATCAATGACAGATAAAATAAAATCCGAACCTCTTGCAAAAATAGACTATGTAAATATCGTAAATGCCGAAAGCATTGAACCCGTTGACACAATCAGCGGCAACATTCTTGCCGCAATTGCAGTTTATATAGGAAAAACACGACTAATTGACAACTTTATAATTACCGTCTGAAAGGATATCATTATGACTGTAACAATGCTGAAAAGTAAAATCCACCGTGCAACCGTAACACAGGCTGACCTTAATTATGTAGGTTCAATCACCATAGATGAAAAACTTATGAAAGCATCCGGTATTATTGAATATGAAAAAGTTCTGGTTGCCGATATTGATAACGGTAACCGATTAGAAACTTATGTTATTGCGGGAAAATCAGGGTCGGGAATAATTTGTCTTAACGGAGCTGCGGCAAAATTCATAAATAAAGGTGATAAAATTATAATTATGAGTTTTGCACAACTTAATACAGAAGAGATAAAAACACACAAACCAACGGTAGTATTTGTTGATGAAAACAATTTCATAAGCAAAATTAAATCATACGAAAAGCACGGCCTTTTAAGCGATATGGAGGATTAAAATGTTTAGTAAAAAAAACATTGTATTGGGAATTACAGGAAGTATTGCTGCTTATAAAATGGCGAATGTTGCAAGCGCATTGGTAAAAAAGGGATACAACGTACAGGTAATTATGACTGATAATGCAACAAATTTTATAAATCCCATAACCTTTGAGGAACTTACAAAAAACAAATGCATAACAAGCACCTTTGACCGTAATTTTCAGTACAATATTGCACATATTTCTATCGCAGCAAGTGCCGACGTTTTTTTAGTTGCTCCTGCATCTGCAAATATAATCGGAAAAATTGCCGGTGGAATTGCAGACGATATGCTGTCTACCACGATTATGGCGGCAAAATGCCCTAAACTTATTGCTCCTGCAATGAACACCAATATGTATGAAAACCCAATATTACAGGATAATCTTGAAAAATTAAACCGCTTCGGCTACACTGTAATTCCTCCCGCAACCGGAAGACTTGCCTGCGGCGAAACTGGAAGCGGAAAACTTCCGGATGAAAGCGTGCTTCTTGATTATCTTGAAGTAGCACTTTCAGACAAAAAGGATTTTTCAGGCAAAAAGGTACTTGTAACAGCAGGTCCTACACAAGAAGCAATCGACCCTGTACGGTATATTACAAATCATTCATCAGGGAAAATGGGTTACGCCATAGCGAGAGCGGCTATGTTAAGAGGAGCCGAGGTAACCCTTGTAAGCGGACCTGTAAATCTTCCGCAAGTACCGTTTGTAAAAACTGTAAATGTTGTTTCCGCAGAGGAAATGTTTAACGCAGTAACTTCGCTTTCTGCTGAAAATCAAATTATTATCAAAGCCGCCGCTGTTGCAGATTATAAACCTGCAACCGTATATGATCATAAAATCAAAAAAAATTCTGACATAAATTATGTCAGTCTTGAAAAAACAAGGGATATATTAAAATATTTGGGTGAAAACAAGGTCGAAAAACAAATAATTTGCGGCTTCTCTATGGAAACAGAAAATATGATAGAAAATTCCACCCAAAAACTGATCGATAAAAACCTTGATATGATAGTTTGCAATAATCTTAAAGATGACGGTGCGGGATTTCAGACCGATACAAACAAGGTCACAATTATCGAAAAAGACCAAATGACCTCTCTTGAACTTATGTCCAAAAGCGAAGTTGCCGATAAAATATTGGATAAAATTTATAAATTATTGTAACATAAAATACTTTCTGCCTATCATCGTTAAAACAGCGTAAAATATTTTAAATTCATTGTATGTGTATGTGCAAAAACCTGCCTAAAAATCGTGATCGCCGCTGCTTCTTGCTACGTTTAAAACGGGGCTGACACCCTTATTTGAATCGAGGACTTTTTATGCAAAAAAAAATACTTGAAATACTTTCAAAAAAAGAAGATTACATATCAGGCCAGGAAATATCAAAAAAATTTAATATATCTCGACAGGCCGTATGGAAAGCTATAAATTCTCTTAAAGAACAGGGTTTTGTTATCGACTCTGTTACAAACAAAGGATACAAATTAATCAATTATCCAAAGGTCTTGAACAAACACGTTCTTGATAATATGTTGGAAACAGAATTTATCGGTAAAAATATGATCGTGCTTGAAACCGCAGGCTCTACCAATGATTACTTAAAAATTCTGGGACATAAGGGCGCAGCTCACGGAACGGTTGCCGCAGCAAGAGAGCAAACTGCCGGAAAAGGCAGACTGGGCAGAAAATGGGTATCCGAAAAAGATGAAAATATTTATTTTTCAGTTTTATTAAGACCTCGGCTCTACCCAATGGAGATATCCGGAATTACTCCTGTTGCAGGACTGGCTGTATGCAGGGCGATCAGGGAATTTTGTAATATTGACTGCAAAATAAAATGGCCAAATGATATTATAGTAAATAATAAAAAGTTGGTTGGTATTTTAACGGAAATGAGCGCCGAGTATGATGCCGTTGATTTTATTGTAATAGGAATCGGCATAAACACAGACCAGGCAGAATTTCCTGATGAAGTAAGAAATAAAGCTACATCTATATTTCTTGAAACAGGAAAAAATCCCGATAAAAACAAACTTCTTTCAGTGGTTTTAAAACACCTTGAAGCAGAGCTTACAAAAAGCAGTTACAAGCTAAACAAAACAAATCTTGAGGAATACAAAAATCTTTGTACAACCATAAACAGAAAAGTGACCTGCTGTAAAAACGGCAGACAAATAGAAGGTATGGCAGTTAATGTTAATTCAAAAGGTGAGCTTGAAGTTAAAACAAAAGACAATTCTGTTATAACTGTAAATTCTGGGGAAGTAATAATTCAGGGAATATATTAAAACAACAAATTGTTTGAGAAAACAGTAATATTGCTGTTTTCTCTTTTGTTATATATATTCACATTATAAAAAGTATTTTACTTATTATACAAAAATAACAGTCGTTTTATAGAAACATTGTCAATAGAGTTTTTATCTTATTATATGATAAAATATACTTGTAAAAATAATTTTATTTAGAAGGTGATACTATTGAAAACAACTAAGATTTTTTCTGTAATACTTGCAATAATTATGGTCTTAGGTACTTGTATAATTGCAAATGCTGCAGAAACAACAGAAATTAAAACAGGTGTTATTACAAACGCCACAGAATCTGTTTTGTATGCTCATGGTGTAAAGGGCAGCAGTGAGGAAACAGAAGCATGGCAAAAAATGCAGTTAAACTACGCTGATCACTGTTATTATTTCTATCTGCCGTCAGGTGTAGACGATCAGAAAGTTGAAATTTATAATAACAGCGCGTTCGAGGCAGTCATAGGAGGAACAACAATTCCTCCAAAAACAGCAGTATTATTTGATTACAACACAAACGAAAGCTATCAGATGAAAATAGGCAGCAGAACAAACACATTAAAATTTATGAAATCTACTGCTGAATCTGCCGTTTATATAAACAATTCAAATGCAGACGGCAACGGGACAGGCCTTTGGGAATATCTGTCATTGGATAAGTCAAACGAAGCTTCCGCAACAGGAGCAATTGTAGATAAAGACGGCTCTGTTGATAATACGTCTATTAAAAAGATAAAAGGAAGAGGCAATACAACATGGGATAAAGATAAGAAACCGTTTAATGTTACATACAATGAAAGGGTTTCTATCGATTCAATGGAAAGCGGAAAGAAGTATTCATTCCTTGCAAACTATCAGGACGCTTCCCTTTCAAGAAACAGATTTTTATACGACCTTTCTGATGAAGTAGGAATGCCTTATGCATCAGATTCGCGTTATATAGATTTTTATGTAGACGGTGAATATAAAGGTTCATATTTGGCTGCACAAAAAGTAGACACAGGAAAAGGAAACCTGCTTTCAGATATAGATGAAACGGGCTACTTAAATCCAAACGACGGTACAATGGCAGAAAATTTTGCATTTGTATGTGAGATTGATGCAAGCGCAGGTGATGATGATTATACTTTTTACTCACAAAGCGGAAACAATGTAACAATGAAAACTCCTGAATTATCTTGGGGCGAACAATATTATAATGAAGTTCTCGATTATGCACAGGATAAATTTGACACAATGTTTTTTGCAATAGAGGATAATGTATCAAATCTGGATGAAATTATAGATATTGACTCATTGGCAAAACTTTATTTGATTAACGAGTTAGGAAAGAACTGGGATTCAGGTGTATCAAGCACATTCTTTACATACAAGCAGGACGAAAACGGAAACTGGAAATTTTTTGCATCCCCTGTATGGGATTATGATAACTCATTAGGAAACGCAACAGGCGTCGATTATGATTTAAGGGCAATGGGAGTATATGACTATGAAGAACCTACCGGTTGGTGGTGCAAATACAAAGGTTCCAGCAGATACGGTTATACCAATAATATAATGAATCTTGTTGCAAACAATCCAAAGGTTATGGATGCTTCAAAAAGGATCTGGTCAGATACTTTTGTTCCTGCTCTTAAGAAATTTTCAAGCACAGAAGTATCTTCAGGAGAATTATTCTCATCTGATGTTTACTATAATTATCTAAGCGGCTCTGCCGACATGAACTATACAAGCGGCTGGCAGCTCAACACAGGAAGCTGGATCTGCGACCATTCAAGATTAAATGTTTGTACTTATGACTATGACACAGGCACATTTTCACAGTCATCAAACGAAACAAAATATGATATAAGCACATTTAAAGGTGAATATGATTATACAGTTGATTGGATGACCAGTCGTGCGGCTTGGTTAAGCTCTCAATTATATGACCCTGCTTATGTTAAACCTACAACAGAACCCACAACGGAACCTGCATCGACAGAACCTACAACGGAACCTGTATCGACAGCGCCCACAACAGAACCTGTATCAACAGAGCCAACGACGGAACCTGCATCGACTGAACCTACAACGGAAAATCCTATATATGAAAATATTTTGGCAGGCGATACAAACCTTGATAAATACATAAATGTTAAAGACGCTACATTAATTCAGCTGTATGTTGCAAAGCTGGGTACGCTTAATAATAAAGAATTATTTGCAGCAAATGTTGACGCCGACAATGATGTAAATGTTAAAGATGCAACATATATTCAGCTGTACTGTGCAGGACTGGATTCCGAAGGCAGTTTAGTAGGTACATATAAAAAGTATTCAGAAGATCCAACAGATAAACCTACCGACCCTAAACCAACTGAAACACAGCCAACTGAAACACAGCCTGAAGATATTGTTTCCAAATACGAACAGGAAGTTTTTGAACTTGTAAATAAAGTTCGTGAAGAAAACAATCTTTCACCGTACACTTATAACGCTAAGCTTTCGGATGTTGCCCGTATAAAGGCACAGGATATGAAGGATAACAATTATTTCGACCATACATCACCTACTTACGGAACTCCGTATGAGATGATGACGCAGTTCGGAATTAAATACACAGCAGCTGCAGAGAATATTGCGCAGGGTTACCCTACTCCTGAAGCTGTTGTTGACGGTTGGATGCATTCAGCCGGACATAGGGCAAATATTCTTGATCCCGAATTTACACAAATCGGAATTGGTTATGTTGCAGACGGTAATTACTGGACTCAAATGTTTATAGCATAAACAATCGGAAAAGTAATTTTATAGGTAAGAAATTAAAAATGTCGCAAATAATTTGAATTTTCGCTTTTATTTGAAAAAATTTTAAATAACCGAATAGCAATATTAAGTTATAATTTGACACTATTTAAATATTTTTCATTTCTTAAAACAAAAATAAACCGCTGAATAAATTGTTCAGCGGTTTTATTTTTATAATAGAAAACATCAATCTTTTTAAATGCTTTATAAAACAGTATTTTAAGAATAATTTTAAAAATATTTATTTTATGATGAAAAAGACAGTATTTTTCTATAAGTCTTATTAATTACTCTGGGACCCTTGAGCTTTTATAACACTTTTGCCTCTCCATGTTCCTTTATTCCAACGAATAAACACCACAATTCCTCTTAAAATTTCATCACATGCCATAGCAATCCAAACACCTACAAGTCCCCATTTAAATACTATTCCCAATATAAAGCTCAATAAAACCGATACTCCCCACATAGAAATTATTCCCAATACTGTGGGAAATTTTACATCTCCTGCGGCCTTCATGCTGTTTATAATTACAAGGTTTGAACATCTGCCCAGCTCAAGGAATACTGCAACCAGCATTACCTGACTTCCAAGTGCAATTATTTTTAAACTTTCTTCAGAGCCGTCATTTGCAAAAAGCTGAAATGTATAAGGACTTATGAGATAATTTATCACCGCTATTAAAATAGATACCACAATAGCAGTTTTCATAGTTTTCATTACTCTGTGATAAGCATAGTCATAATCCCCTGCACCTACTCTGTGTCCTACAAGAATTTGAGTTGCCATCGCCATAGATATTGAATACATATACGCAAAATTGCATAATATATTTGCATATATTCTTGTAGTTATTGCAACTGTTCCCATTGTGTTTACTATAACCGAAATAATTATCTGGGAAAAGTTGTATGATATGTTTTCTCCTGCGGTAGGTATTCCTAAACTCAAAAGCTGTTTAAGTATATCAAACGGAAAAGGCTTTAAAAATTTTATTGATATCTTACCATGTGTTGCTGTATGGAAATAAATAATTGCTATAATCAAAACAACAACCCTGCTTATTGTAGTTGATATTGCAACACCTCGAACGCCTAGTTGTAAATATGATAAGGGTCCATACAGAAAACAGAAATTGCCTATAATATTAATAATATTCATGGCAAAACCAAGAAACATTCCCACCATTGTTTTTCCGTTGCTCCTAAATATCTGGTCGAAGGCGTCGAATAAAGCCTGAGTAAATATAAAACCTCCTACAATTTCCATATAAATGTTTGCGTCGCCAAACATTTCAGACGGAACATTCATTAATGTTAAAAGCTGACCGCTGAAAAAAAATACTATAATACTTATAAGGATACTTAACATAAAATTAAATGAAATTGAAACAGTGTAAACCTTATTTATATCTTTTTTTCTGCCTGCGCCAAGATATTGTGAAACCATAATTCCGGTTGCAGAACTTATTATCGAAAAAGAAAGCGTTAAAAATCCCAAAACCTGATTTGCATTACCAACTGCACCAACAGCATATTTTGCATACTGATAATTTGAGAGCATAACTGTATCTATATAACCCAGACACATGGCCAAAAAGGCTTGAACAAATATTGGCCACGCAAGTTTAGCAACAGATTTTTGCATTACGCTGTCTGATATTTCTATTTTCTTTGATTCAGACAAATTAATTCAATCCTTTCATTGACACTTTGTTATCGCAATACTATAATTTATACTATACAAACTATACACTCATAATAAAAATATTTCAACATTAAAATACTACTTTTTTAAAGGAGAAAACCTATGAATATATGCGTATATGGTGCGTCAAGTGAGCAGATAGACAGAGATTATATAGCTACCTGCGAACATTTCGGAAGCGTATTGACTAAAGCCGGCTACGGAATAGTTTTCGGAGCAGGAAAATATGGTTTAATGGGAGCAGTTGCAAGAGGAGCAACAAAAGCAGGAAGTAAAAGTCTGATTGGCGTTGTGCCTGAATTTTTCAGAACAAGAGATGTACTTTACGATAAATGTACAGAGCTTATTTTTACAAAAACAATGCGAGACAGAAAAAAATATATGGAAGATAACTCTGTCGGATTTGTAATGTTGCCGGGCAGTATCGGAACATTTGATGAATTTTTTGAAATTCTTACATTAAAACAGCTGGGTCAACATCAAAAGCCAATAGTCGTTTATAATATAAACAATTACTTTGACCCTCTGCTTAATATGATCAAAGCTTGCATTGACAAAAAGTTTCTGACTAATGAGTGCTATAATCTTTTTTCTGTCTGTGATACGGCAACAGCCGTATTAAACGCACTTGAAAACGATGAAACGGTTTTATATGATAAATATGACACAAAAGATAAAAAAGAATAAATTCAAACTGCAGGAATGTTTACAATGAAGAAAGATACATACGATAAAAAGTCTAGAATAAAAAATGTTAAATACCGGAAATCCTAGAATGAAAGAAAATACATACAATAAAGAGTTTAAAACATAAAAAAATATTAAATGATAAAAAACCTAAGACGAAGGGAAAAACAAATGAAAAGAAAAACTGATTGTGAATTTTGTTCATATTACGCTTATGATAATGAATACGGTTGCTATTACTGCCAAATAAATCTTGATGAAGATGAAATGGAAAGATTTATGAGACAAAGCGTAGAATCCTGCCATTATTTTCAGCTGTACGATGAGTATAAAATAGTAGAAAAGCAAAACTGAATTTGGGTTTTGAATTTTGTTGTTTATAAAATATTAAAGTATTGATTAAAAAAATTAATATTTTGCAAACAAAAAGGCCATCGTAACGATGACCTTTATTTTTATTACAAAACGAATTTTAGGATTTATTTCTTCCTGTTGTTTTAGGAAGATATCACGCTTTATTTTTATTATAAAGCAAAGTTTCGACGTTACTGCGATTGCAAGAAGTTTCATCCTTGAAGCCCTGCCTTTGCAGAGGTTCGCATAAAATTTATATCTTTTCCACTAATAAGTTTTGATTTTTTATTTACAAAAACAGTTTAAATATTTTAAGCTGATTACTTTCTTTATCTGCAATTCCTAAGCCTAAAAAATGTTTTTCTTTATCCTTTATACGATAAATTTGCTTATCTTTATAACCCTTTGTTAAATATGTTCTTGAAATATCAAGAGCTCCTCCGTTTGAAAAACGCTTTGCCTGATTATCACTAACAATTACATAACCATAATTACCAAAAAGGCTTTCAGTCGGTATCAGATTATCTTCAAGTTCTCCTTTTTCTGCAAAATCTTTAATTTCTTCAAGAGTAAAAGACTTGTCTATATTATATCCGCAGGCGCTTGTCCTTTCAAGACTGTCCATTACTGCCCCGCAGGATAATTTTTTTCCCATATCGTCTATTAATGTTCTTATATATGTACCCTTTGAACATTTTACCTTGATAAAACCTGTTTGTTCCTGTTCATTAAAAGAGATAAGATTTAAATTATATATTGTGATTTTTCTCGGTTCTCTTTCAACTTCAATACCCTGTCTTGCTAAATCATATAGCCTTTTTCCATTTTTTTGAATTGCGGAAAACATGGGCGGCACTTGATTTATTTCACCTGTAAATTCAGGTAAAATATTTAAAATATCCTGTTTTGTTAAGACACCTTGACTTAAATAATCAGGTGCTTTTGTTTTTTGTACCTCTCCCCATATATCAAGGGTGTTGCTTATATAACCTAATTTAAAACCGGCAATATACTCCTTATCGTGGTTTACAATTATGTCCTGTGCTTTTGTTGCGTTGCCAATCAAAAGGGGCAAAACACCTGTTGCGTTGGGGTCAAGAGTTCCTGTATGCCCGATTTTTCTCTGTCCGCTTAACTTTCTTACCACTGCAACAACATCAAAAGAGGTAAAACCGGCAGGTTTATTGATTACAAGTACCCCGTTCATATAAATTCCTCTGCCGACTTAATAAGCTTTTCTTTTACTGTCTCATACTCTCCGCTTAATTTACAGCCTGCTGCGGCAGTATGTCCTCCTCCGCCGAATTTTTCACAAAACTTGCTGGCATTAATTCCATCGTTTGTTCTTACGGATATTTTATAAGAATTTTTTTCTTTTTCCTTCATTGTAATTCCCAAAACGACTCCCTCAATTAGTCTTGGAATAGACTCTATACCCTCTATATCGTCATTGTTGATATTCAGCCTTTCAAGCATATCAAGTGAAATACATATTATTGCACCTTTACCCTCTGCAAAGTATTCCATTGTATCGTAAAGATTTTTTTCAAGCTCTACTCTTGCTTTGGATTTTGTTTCAAACATATTTTTGTTAATGATCTCAAAATCGCAGCCTGTTTCCATTAAATCTGCGGCAATTCTGTGGGTTTGCGCCGTTGTATTTGAAAAACGGAAACAGCCTGTATCCGTAGATATACCTGTATAAAGGCAATTTGCAATTTCTTTTGTTATTTTAACGCCCAGCTCCAAAATGATCTGATAAATAATTTCACAGGCTGCCGCT
This sequence comes from uncultured Clostridia bacterium, assembly GCA_947627135.1. GTDB lineage: Bacteria > Bacillota > Clostridia > Oscillospirales > Acutalibacteraceae > Ruminococcoides. The sequence goes on along the minus strand of CANQUV010000009.1, from coordinate 41,753 downwards.
GCCTGTGCATCTACATACTTATCCTGAATTTCAATGGAATTTGAGCCGTGGTGGTCAATGCACAAGTCTATAATATCCTTGTACTTTTCAGCATTTGAGCCTAAAAGCGATAATGCGGCAATATCAACGCTTACAACAAATTCACCCTGAAAATCCTGCTCTTTAACACCTTTTGTAAGAAATTCAAACTTTGAGGGCAGTTTTTCAACAACCACCCTTGCGTTTTTTCCCATACTTTGCAAAGCAAGACAAAGTGCAAAACCACAACCAAACGTATCTCCGTCGGGGGATGAGTGGGTTAAAATTTCAATATTATTTTTATTTTTTAAGATTTTACAAACTTCTTTTAATGTCATTTTTATTCCTCATCAAGTTGTTCTTCGTTTTCCTTATCATCTTTTATATCAAGACCGTTTAATATTCTTGAAATATTTGCGCTGTATTCAATGGAATCGGTTGATTTAAAAATAAGCTCGGGGATATGTCTTATTTTAAGTCTTGCACCTAATTCTCTTCTTATATAACCTGAAGCCGATTTTAAACCCTTAACAGCTTCCTTTGCCCTTTCCATGCCCTCAATAGCGCTTATATATACTGTACAGTATGATAAATCATTTGTAACTTCAACTCTTATAATTGAAACAAAAGCCTCGGTCACTCTGGGGTCTTTTAATTCCCTGAATATAGCTGTAAGCTCTCTTTTAATATCTTCTGTTATTCTTTCTATTCTATGTCCTGCCATAATATCATTCCTTTTAGGTCATATACAAAAATTCTTCCCTAATTCATCATTATTATAAATTTTGGGCGAACAATGTCCGCCCTAAAATTTATTTTTTTTTAATTATTAATTGAGTTTCGCGGTTATCGACCGCGACAAAGGGCTTCTCGTCCTTTGATCCTCGTCAGCTTTTTTGAAAAAAAGCTGAGCAAAAAACTTTTGCTTTTTATCTCATTTCTAACTGTTCTATTAGTCACGATATTCCTCTATTGTATAGCACTCTAAAATATCGCCCTCTTTAATATCGTTGAATTTTTCAAGTCCGATACCGCACTCGTAGCCCTCTGAAACCTCTTTTACTGAGTCTTTGAAACGCTGTAATGAAGCGATCGTATCATCGGCAACAATAATACCGTCACGAACAACTCTGACGCTTTCGTTTCTCTGAACCTTACCGCTTTTAACATAAGAACCGGCAATAAAACCGATACTCTTGATTCTGATAACATTTCTAACCTCGGCACTTCCCAGAACAACTTCTCTTGTCTTAGGAGCAAGCATACCTTTCATAGCGGATTCAATTTCTTCTATACAGTCATAAATTACTCTGTAAAGACGCATATCAACGCCGTCACGCTCTGCATTTGCCTGAGCGATCGCATCAGGACGTACATTAAAGCCTACTATAATCGCATTAGAAGCATTAGCAAGCATAACGTCAGATTCATTAACAGCACCTACGCCTCCGTGGATAACATTAACTCTTACCTCATCATTGGAGAGCTTTTCAAGGGACTGCTTAACAGCCTCAACCGAACCCTGAACATCTGCTTTAACAATAATTTTGAGCTCTGCAATATCGCCTAACTTCATCTGGTCGAACAAATTATCGAGAGTAACCTTTGTCTGAGCGTTGAAAATTTCTTCTTTTTGAGCAGTTTTTCTCTGGTCAACAAGTTCTCTTGCAAGTCTTTCATCTGAAACCGCATTAAAGGTATCTCCGCCTGTGGGAACTTCGTCAAGTCCTGTAATTTCAACAGGAACAGACGGACCTGCCGATTTAACATTTTCACCCTTATCGTTTGTCATAGCACGAACACGTCCTACGCAAGTTCCTGCAACGATAATATCGCCTACATTAAGTGTACCGTTTTGCACAAGCACTGTTGCAATAGGACCTCTGCCCTTATCAAGTCTTGCCTCAATAACGGAACCTTTAGCGGCTCTGTCGGGATTTGCTTTAAGCTCTTTCATATCTGCAACAAGAGTTACCATTTCAAGCAAGTCCTGCAAGCCCTCTTTTGTTTTTGCGGAAACAGGAATACACGGTGTATCTCCGCCCCATTCTTCGGGAACAAGCTCATATTCCATAAGCTGTTGCTTAACTCGCTCAGGGTTTGCGCCATCCTTATCCATTTTATTTATTGCTACTACAACAGATACACCTGCTGCCTTCGCATGGTTAATTGCTTCAATTGTCTGAGGCATAATACCGTCGTCTGCGGCAACTACAAGAATTGCTATATCTGTTACCTGTGCTCCTCTTGCACGCATCGTTGTAAACGCTTCGTGTCCGGGAGTATCAAGGAATGTGATAGGTCTGTCGTTTACTTTTACTCTGTATGCACCGATATGCTGGGTAATTCCGCCTGCCTCATGCTCTGTAACATTTGCATGGCGGATAGCATCAAGAATTGAGGTTTTACCATGGTCAACGTGACCCATTACTACTACTACCGGCGCTCTGTCAACAAGATTAGCATCATCGTCTTCGCTGTCGTCTATAATTCTTTCCTCTATTGTTACTACAACCTCTTTTTCCACCTTTGCGTGAAATTCCATAGCAATAAGTGAAGCTGTATCAAAGTCAATAGTATCGTTAGGAGTAATCATTGTTCCCATTAAAAAGGCTTTTTTTACTACTTCTGCAACCGTTGCTTTAAGGCGCAGAGCAAGCTCGGATACAACTATTTCATCAGGAACCAACACTGTGATCGGCTTTGCTTTACGCTGAAGCGCAATTCTCTTGAGTCTTTCCTGCTCTGTTTCCTTTTTGCCCCTTTGCTTTCCTTTCTGACGCTGTGAACGGTTTGTAAATTTTTGCTTTTTAACAGTATTATCCGTACGCATTTTTTCAGATGCAAGATTATCGTATTTTTCGTTGTATTTTTCAACATCTACATTTGACGCTCTTGTATCTATTATTATTCTTCTTCTTTTTTCTATTTTTTCTTCAAATACAGGTTCTTGTGAGGCTGGTTCGTTTTTCGCTTTAGGCATATCCTTTTTGTCTTTTTTTGGCTTTTCTTCTATGCTCTTTTCCTTTTTCTGCTTCCGTAAAGCCGGTTTTTCATGTTTTTCTTTTTTCTCTTTTTCTGCCTCTTTTTTTATTTTTTCCTCTTTAGCCTGCTGTTCTGCTTTTTCTTCGATCGCCTTGTTTCTTACTTCAAAATATGAATCAAGACTATCCATTTCATTGGCTTTTGTAAAGTATGCAAAAAGAACATCCATATCTGTATCTTCTAAAGCTGCCGCCGTCTTTTTTGCTACACCTGTGTACTTCTCCAATATCTCCGTTATTTCCTTTGTTTTAACGCCAAAATCTGCTGCTGCATCTTTTACTTTATATTTTAATTTCATATACATGCCTCCTGTTGATTTTCTTCTGAAATAAGTTTTTCAAGCTTATTTCCAAATCCAACCTCATTTATTGAAATAACCGCACAAAATTTTCCAAGCGCCGTACTTAACTCATCTTTCGTTCTGTTAAGAATAAGTGCCTTAACATTATTTTTATGGGAATTTATCAATATTTTTTTCTCTGTGTTTTCTGACACATCTTTTGCCATTATTACAAGCTTTGATTTTTGTTTGATAACCATGTCTATAACGGCTTCACTTCCAATAGTAACCTTTCCTGCTTTTCTGCACAAACCAAGTAGGGAAAGTATTTTATCATTCATTTTTTCCCATCTCCTGTTGCATTTCAGCATAAATTTCTTCGGGAATTTTACAGCCGAACGCCCTTTCAAGCCTTTTTGCCTTTATTGCTTTTTCAAGGCAGTCTGCACTTTTGCAAATATATGCTCCCCTGCCCGGCTTTTTACCCGTTAAATCAAGGGAAACTTTACCTGCACTTAAAAATTCTCCCTGCTCATCTTTCACATCAGGTCCCTTTACAACCCTTACAAGCTCATATTTCGGCTTCATTTCTCCGCATCCGGTACATTTCCTCAAGGGTATTTTTTTTTGCTTCATAAAATTCCCTCTCTTTATGATAATATTTTATTCTTCTTCTGTACTTTTCTCTGTTTCTTCTAACTCGATTTTATCTGTTTTAACATCTTCAGCGTCATCTGCAATCAAATCGTCGTCATCGTCATCTTCACCGTAAAATCCGCTTTCAGGTCGAATGTCTATTTTCCATCCTGTCAGCCTTGCTGCCAATCGGGCATTCTGTCCCTTGTTGCCGATTGCTAGTGAAAGTTGTCCGTCTGGAACCGTAACCTTGCAATTTTTTGAACCGTCCTGTGCAACTTTAACTGAAATTACCGTTGCAGGTGAAAGTGCTGCTGATATATACTTTACAGGATCATCGCTGTATTCTATAATATCGATTTTTTCTCCGCCCAGTTCCTCAACTATTTCGTTTACTCTGGCTCCTCTTGTTCCGATACAGGCTCCTACTGCGTCAACCTCTGAATCCTTTGACACAACTGCCATTTTTGTTCGTGAGCCTGCTTCTCTTGATATTGATTTAATTTCTACAATACCATCATAAATCTCGGGAACTTCCTGCTCAAACAAACGCTTAACAAGTTCCGGATGACTTCTTGATATAATAGCATGGGGTCCTTTACCGCTGTCTTTTATATCTGCTATATAAACCTTTATATGGTCGCCCTCTTTTAATACCTCGTCTCCAATTTGCTCGTTTTTGGGCAGCGTAACCTGTGCCTTTCCTATTGTAATTGACGCAGCTCCTGTTTTTGGGTCGATTCTTTCAACTACTGCTGTTACAAGTTCTCCTAACTTACTCTGGAATTCCTGCAACATCTGTCCCTTTTCTCCGTCTCTGATTCCCTGTCGGATTACGTTTCTTGCTGTCTGTATTGCTATTCTGCCTAACTCCTTCGGATCCAGCGGGATTTGTATTTCTTCGTCTATCTTTGCTCTCTTACTGATTTTTAATGCGTCTTCAAGCGAGATTTCATAGTTTTTGTCCTCTACTTCTTCTCTTACCGTCTTTACAAGCTTTACTCCAAATTTGTTCTTCTCTCTGTCAACATTGAAAACTACATTGTCGTTTCCTCCGTAGTTATTTTTGCATGCAACTACTATTGCTCTCTCAATTTGCGAAAACATATAATCCGCAGAGATTCCTTTCTCCTTTTCAAATAATTCTAATGCTTCAAATAATTCTTTGGTATTCATTTTCCAAATCATCCTTTCCTTCATTAATTATTAAATCTTAAAATCAAATGTCAAAATCGTCTAATTTTATCCAAACAGCGTCTTTTTTATTAATTGTTATCTGATTTTCCCCGCTGTGATCTTCAATTGTAACCTCTCCGCTGTTATAGTTTTTTAACACCCCGTTAAACTCTTTTCCTATGCCATCAATAGGTCTTATCATCTTTACCATTACATCGCAGTTTATAAACTGCATAAAATGTTCTTCTCTGATAAGTTCTCTTTCTATTCCCGGCGAGCATACTTCAAGACAATAGCTTTGCTCTATGGGGTTAAGTTCATCAAGGGGCTGATCGATAGCACGAGATACCTTTTCGCAATCTTCAATATTTATACCCTCAGGCTTATCTATAAAAATCCTTAAATACCACTGAGCACCCTCTTTAACATAGCGGACATCCCAAAGCTGCAAACCGAAATCATTTATTATGGGCTCAATTAAAGACCTCACCGCTTCTACGGTAGTTCCGCCTTTTTTATTTGCCATACAATTACCTCCGCACAAATAGAAAGGAGCGGGTTTATTGCCCACTCCTTTACTTTAAATATTTACCTTAACAGATTATAACACCCTGTTTTCCATATTGCAAGTATTTTTTTAGGATTTTGTTGTAATTTTTTAATTTCATAGCATATTTTATTAAAAAAATCAGAAGTTTTATAACAAAAACGGTAAAAATAAATTTTTCTGCCAATAAAAAAGTTATTGAAATTTAAAAATATATATGATATTATATCTAACGGACATTAAATGCTGGTATAGCTCAGTAGGTAGAGCGCATCCTTGGTAAGGATGAGGTCACCGGTTCAAATCCGGTTATCAGCTCCAATAATGAACCCGCACTCAAAGTGTATTATGCTATGAGTGCGGGTTTTATTATTTTGATATTATTTTGTATCGTAAATAATTTTTATATTGTTCCCTTCGTTGAAAGTACATCTGTTATGCGCGGGTCAATAGTTGTTGCCATATCAAGAGCTTTCGCAAAAGCTTTAAACGAGGCTTCTGCAATATGGTGGTCGTTTTCTCCGGAAAGTTGTTTAAAATGGAGGTTCATCATTCCCGTATATGAAACGGCATAGAAAAATTCTTTTACCATATTGGTATTCATATCTCCCATTTTATCAAAGGTGAAAGATAAATCCGATGAATAGTACGGACGTCCTGATAAATCTATTGCGCAAAGTACCAAAGTTTCGTCCATAGGCAAGATACAGCTTCCGTATCTTTTAATGCCCTTTTTATCACCAACCGCTTTTAAAATTGCCTCTCCTAAAACAATTCCCGTATCTTCAATTGTGTGGTGGTCGTCTACATTAAGATCGCCTTTAACCTTGACCGTTAAATCAAAAAGTCCGTGCTTTGCAAAACCCTCAAGTATATGGTCAAAAAATCCTACTCCTGTATCGGCTGTGCATTTTCCGCTTCCGTCAAGGTTAAGTTCTATTAAAATATCTGTTTCCTTTGTTTTTCTTGTTACCTGTGCTATTCTTTCCGGCATAATATCACCTCTTATTTAATTTATTGGGACAAATTCAGGTTTTCTGTTTTCAAAAACAGTATAATATTTAAAGCCTGAATTTACAAGTACATTATAAATTCTATCAAAGCCTGAGGCTGTATCTTCGGCTTTGTGTGCGTCTGAGCCGACTGTAATAATTTCTCCGCCTAATTCCTTATATCTTTTAACAGCTTCGGGAACGGGGTTGGGGTTATTAAAACCGTAACGGTAAGCAGCTGAGTTTAACTCTATACCTTTACCCTTTGATATAAGCTGTTTCAAGATTTCATCAATATAATCGGCAAAGGTGTTATATGAGTAATTCTTATCCTTATTTTTGCTGTATCTTACAACATAGTCAAGATGACCGTAAACATCAAAATTATCATAAACCTTTAAATTCTCAAGTATGGACTTAAAATAATCCTCAAAGGCCTCTTTATCTGTTCTGCCCTGAAAATACTCAGGGTAATAAGGGTCTTGTCTGTTTACAAGATGAGACGAGCCGATAACAAAATCATAAGGATTTGCATTTACAAAGCTGTTGAGCCTTTCTGCAAGATAAGGTTCAATACCTATTTCAAGTCCAATCAAAATTTTAATTTTGTTTTTATAATTTTCTTTAAGTTCTGAAAGACAATTAAAATATTCGGGAGCGTTTAAATTAAAATCTATATTATCGTAAATATAATCAAAATCCTGATGGTCTGTAAAGCAAATACTTTTAAGACCCAGCTGTATTGCTCTTTTTACTGTATTTTCAGGATTTTCTTTGCTGTCGCCCGAAAATCTTGTATGAATATGAAAATCGGATAAAATACTCATTTATACCGCCTTGTTTGTTCTTTTAAATTTACTGATTTTCTTCTTCAAATCTGACTGTTATTGCGTTAGCGTGAGCAGTCAGATGCTCTGCCTTTGCAAATTTTTCAACATCCTTATAAACTGTTTGCAAGGCTTCTCTCGAATAATAAATAATACTTGATTTTTTAATAAAATCATCAACGCTTAAAGGGGAGAAGAACTTTGCGGTACCGTTTGTGGGAAGAACGTGGTTAGGTCCTGCAAAATAGTCTCCCAATGATTCACAGCTGTTTTCTCCTATGAATATCGCTCCTGCGTTACGGATTTTTGTCATAACGCAGAAAGGATCTTTTGTTACGATTTCAAGGTGTTCGGAAGCAATTGAATTAGCTGTTTCAATAGCCTCTTCTAAATCTTCTGCAATTAAAATATATCCGAAGTTTTCAAGGGATTTTTCAATAATTTCTTTTCTTGAAAGTTCTTTCGTAAAATTATCAACTTCTTTGCTTACCTGTTCTGCTAAAATTTCGCTTGTAGTTATTAAAATTGCAGAGGCAAGCTCATCGTGTTCTGCCTGCGAAAGCAAATCTGCCGCCACATAGCGTGGATTTGCAGTTTCGTCAGCAACAATTAAAATTTCACTGGGTCCTGCAACGGAATCAATATTTACATGTCCGTAAACTGCCTTTTTTGCAAGGGCAACATAGATATTACCAGGTCCTACGATTTTATCCACCTTCGGTACGGATTTTGTACCGTAAGCTAAAGCGCCTATTGCCTGAGCTCCGCCTATCTTATAAATTTCGTCTGCTCCTGCCTCATTAGCGGCAACAAGTACGGCAGGAACGATTTTTCCTTCGCTGTTACAAGGAGTCGTCATTATAATTCTATCTACTCCTGCTACCTTTGCAGGCATAATATTCATTAAAACAGAGGACGGGTATGCTGCTTTTCCTCCGGGAACATAAACGCCTACCTTTTCAAGGGGAGTTACTTTCTGACCAAGTATAACTCCGTTATCTTTGCTTTCAAACCAGCTGTTTTGGAGCTGTCTTTGATGATAGGATCGAATATTTTCTTTAGATTTTCTTATTACATTAAGCAAATCTTCTCCAACTTCATCATAAGCCTGTTTGATTTCTTCTTCTGTTACCTTAATATTTGTTTCGTTTAAATCAAACTTATCAAACTTTTTTGTAAATTCAAAAAGCGCCTTATCTCCCTGATCCTTAACCTTTGAAAGAATATCGGTAACTGTTTTTTCATATTCACCGTAACTGTTGGGACTTCTCTTTAACATCCCCTCAAGTATATTTGATATAGAATCCTTTGTTAATTTAACTGTTCTCATAAATTCTCCTTTCAGCACTTATCTTAAAGATATTCTTTAAGAAAATCAATAAGTACTTTCATCTCTTCTTCTGTTCCTACTGTGATTCTCAGGTAGTTATCAATTCTGGGCATATTAAAGTATCTTACAAAAATATGTTTTTCTTTCAATGCATCAAAAATATCCTTTGCCTTGATCGTTTTATGTCTTGCAAAAATAAAGTTGCTTTTTGAGTCATTAAATTCAAAACCTAAGGCAGATAAATCTTTTTTAGTTTTTTCCCTTGTATTTATAATTTTATTGATTGTGTCTTTAAAATACTTATCGTCTTTAACTGCCGCAACACCGGCATTTATTGAAAGTGAATTAAGGGTATATGAATTATATGAATTTTTAACTGCGTTCATAACGGAAATGAGCTGTTTATTCGCAATTGCAAAACCTACTCTTAAACCTGCAAGAGAGCGAGATTTTGAAAATGTCTGAACAACCACTAAATTTTCGTATTTATTTACAAGACTTAACGCTGATGTTCCTCCGAAATCAATGTACGCTTCATCAACAATTACAACGCTGTTCTGATTATGCTTTATAATCTCTTCTACTTCTAAAAGCGGAAGCTCTACACCTGTGGGAGCATTTGGATTTGGAAAAACAATTCCTCCGTTTTCTTTATAATAGTCTTCTTTTACAATTTCAAAGTTATGGTTTAATTTAGGTGTTTCATATTTAATATTAAAAAGATTTGCCCATACAGGATAAAAGGAATATGTAATGTCGGGAAAAAGTATGGATTTACCTGAATTAAAAAACGACATAAAACACATAGCCAGTACATCGTCAGACCCAACGCCTAAAAATATTTGTTCTTTTTCAAAACCGTAATAATCCGCCAGGGCTTCTTTTAAAGCATTTGCGTCCGGGTCGGGATACAGTTTTAAATTATCCGTATTATAGCTTTCAAGAACCCTTTTAACCTCAGGCGAGGGAGGATAAGGATTTTCGTTTGTATTTAATTTTATCCTATCGAAATACTGAGGTTGTTCTCCGGGAACATACGGCTCAATATTTCTGAAATTCTGCTGTAAACTATTCATTTTAATTACTCCGAATTGTATTACCAATGTTTTTAATATACATATTTATTATACTATATCACCTTTTACTGCAAATTTCCAGTATTCTATAATGATATTTTCACGATTATAAAAAATATCCCGAAAAAGTTTTCTTTGTCAAGTATTTTTTAATTAAATATTTCAGATTTTTTGGATCAGGCTTTCTCTGAAAAGTATCTAATGCCAATAAAAAGACGGACAAAGATATTTATAATATATCTCTGTCCGTTAGCTTTTTTAATAAATTATTAGTTGGATTTCGCCGACACCGTCGGCGACAAAGGGCTTCTCGCCCTTTGAACCTCGGTCGCTTTTTGAAAAAAGCAACGCAAAAACTTTTACTTTTTTTACTTTAATAAATCGCTCGGTAACAGTCGGGCATAAAAGAGCGTTTTTCTATAATGCTGTCTTCTCGGATAAGTGCAGCCCACCGGCTGCCTTTTTGAAAAAAGCAACGCAAAAACATTTGCTTTTCTTGATTTAATACTTTGCTGTTTTTATACAAACAAATCGTCCATTAAATCGTCGATTTCTTTTTTGAGATCTTCGGTTTCTTCTTTTTTGATTATGTATTTATTATCCTTAAACTCTACACAATCTCCCTCTTTTGCTTTTTCGGGCAAAAGTGATTTTTTTATTTCAATAAATTTTCCCTCATCTTCTTCAAGGACTGCCTTTGTTTCTTCAATTCTGTCTATTATATATTTCATAAAACACCAGTTTAATTTTCCTTTTCTACCGACGGATTATCCTTTGTAATATCAAGAGAGTTTCCGTCTGATTTTGCTATAATAGTTCCCATTGTATCTGTTCTGTAAAAATCAATGCCCTCATTTTCAAGAAGCTGTACGGTTTCTTTATGAGGATGGCCGTAATCGTTATCCTCTCCGCAAGAGGCAATTGCGGCGACGGGATCTACCTTTTCAAGAAATTCCTTTGAGGTTGAGGTTGAACTTCCATGATGACCTAATTTAAGTACATCTGCTTTAACATCGGCAGTTATTTCTTTTTCTGCCAATTTTTCAGCGTCTCCCATAAACAAAAAAGCTCTGTTTCCGTACACTATTCTTATAACGGCGGAATAGTTATTCAAATCGTCATATTTTTCTGAATTGGGGGCTAAAAGATATATTCCTATATTTTCATCCTCATAAATAGTTTCGCCTGCTTTTGCAGTATTAATTTTTAAGCCTTTATTTTTAATTTCCGTTAAAAGCTTTTTATATGTACTTGTATTTGTGCTTGCTTTTGGCATATAGATTTTACCGATTTCAAGGTTTTGTATTACCTTTCTCATTCCTCCTATATGATCTGCGTGAGGGTGGGTTGCAACAAGGTAATCTATTTTATTATATCCCTGTTCTTCTATATACTTTACTATTCCGTTGCCGTATTCATTAACAGAAGCGTCTATAAGCATTGTTTCATTTGTGGGAAGCTCAATAAAAATCGAATCTCCCTGACCTACATCAAGGTAATGTACAGTCAACACATCACCGTTTGATTCAAAGTGCTGATTTTCTTCAAAAATAAAATCAAAATCAGCGTCACAGCCGTAAAAAAGTAATGCTGTTATTAACACAAAAACAACACAAATTATACTTTTAAATTTTAATCTCAGCTTCATTTAAACCTCCTTTTACGGGGTATTTATCTTATCCAGAATACCTGTTAAATGGGCAATTATAACACCGTAGTTAGTCATAGGAACATTTTGCGCCTTGGCTCTTTGTATTCTTGAGAGCACATATTTTCTGTTAAACATACACCCACCGCATTGAATGATTAAATCATACTGAGATAGATCCTCGGGATAATCTGTACCGCTTACCATATCTATTTTCAAATTCTCTCCGAAACGCTTTCTGAGCATTTTTGGAATTTTTTCTCTGCCTATATCTTCCTTTAAGGGAGCGTGTGTGCAACATTCGGCAATTAAAACCTTTGAGTTTTCCGTTAAATTATCTACCGCTTTTGCTCCCTCTGTATAATATGGCAAATCACCCTTATACGCTGCAAACAAAACGGAAAATGAGGTTAGCATACTCTCCTTTGGTTTTTTCTCATATACGGTTTTAAAAACCTGAGAGTCAGTAATAATAAGCTTTGGCGGATTTTTAAGAGAATCAAGTGCGTTGTCAAGCTTATCTGTTGTAACGCTTGTTACTATACATTTTTTATCGAGCAAATCTCTTATTGTCTGCACCTGAGGAAGAATAAGCCTGCCCATGGGAGCCTGTATATCCTGAGGCATAACAAGCAAAACGCTGTCGCCTTCTTCGCATAGATCTCCTGTAATGCTTATATTTCCGAAATCGCTTGGAGCAAGTCGAACAACAGCTTCTTTAAGTTCTTTTATACCAAAACCTGTTTTTGCACTTGTTACAATTGGTTTTACCCCTGTTTTTTCTTCAATGACTTTTGATATACTATCTGCATTTTCCAAAATATCGGCCTTATTTATAACAGTAATTACAGGAGTTTTCTTTTCTTTAAACCTTTCAAACCAAAGCAGTTCCTTATCTGTATTATCGCTTGAAAATACGATAATTGCAACATCTGTTTTATCTGCGGTAAGCTTTGTTTTTTCCACACGGATTTCTCCAAGTCCGCCGATATCGTCAAAGCCTGCTGTATCAATTAAAACACAAGCGCCTATACCGTTGATCTCCATAGCTTTATAAACAGGGTCGGTGGTAGTTCCTGCAATATCAGAAACTATGGAAACTCCCTGCCCTGTAAATGCATTTATAAGCGACGATTTACCGCTGTTGCGTTTTCCGAAAAAGCCTATATGAAGTCTGTTTGCATTTGGGGTTTCGTTTAAGGTTTTGCTCATATTATCACTCCATGTAAAACGATTAATTATTTAAAATCTGAAATCTCTTTTGCCGTTATTTATATCGTAAATATGCTCCGTGGCAATCTTCCTTACCTTTTCATTGGGAATTGTTAAAAGTTCTTTTTTGATAAGCTCTTTACCGATTTTTTTAGTTTTTTCGCTTGCATAATCCTCTAAAAATTCATTTAATGTCATTAAAGCATTGGGATGACAGCAGTTTATTATCTGTCCGCTTTTTAAAAGGCTCATAAACCTGTCGCCTGTTCTGCCTTCTCTGTAACAAGCAGTACAAAATGACGGTATATATGAAAGCTCCATAAGCCACCTAACAACCTCATCAAGAGTACGCTTATCGCTAACGTCAAACTGTTCGGAGTTTTCATCTTCCGGTTCTTCTTCGCAGTATCCGCCTACGCTTGTTCTCGATGCTCCGCTTATCTGTGAGATTCCAAGCTTTAATACTTTTTCTCTTACTTCTTTGCTTTCTCTTGTGGATATTATCATTCCTGTATATGGAACGGCAATTCTGATTAACGCTACAATCTTTTCAAATATTTCATCGCTTATGCTGTTGTCAAAAACATCCGGGTCAATATCGTCTGCGTGTTTGATTCTCGGTACGCTTATTGTATGAGGTCCTACGCCGTGTACTGCTTCAAGGTGCTCGGCGTGCATTAAAAGTCCTGCAAATTCGTAGCGGTATAGCTCAAGTCCGAAAAGCACTCCCAAGCCTACATCGTCAATACCGCCTTCCATAGCTCTGTCCATGGCTTCTGTATGATAAGCATAATTATGTTTTGGGCCTGTTGGATGAAGCTGTTCATAGCTTTCTTTATGATAAGTTTCCTGAAAGAGAATATATGTACCTATTCCTGCTTCTTTCAGCTTTTTGTAATTTTCAACGGTAGTTGCTGCAATATTTACATTAACTCTGCGTATCGCTCCGTTTTTATGCTTTATGCCGTAAATTGTTTTTATGCTTTCAAGAATATACTCTATCGGATTGTTTACCGGGTCTTCTCCTGCTTCTATTGCAAGGCGTTTATGTCCCATATCCTGTAAAGCGGTAACTTCTTTTACTATTTCTTCCTGTGTAAGTTTTTTTCTGCATATATGTTTGTTCTTTAAGTGGTACGGACAGTAAACACAACCGTTTACACAGTAGTTAGACAAATAAAGCGGAGCAAACATAACGATTCTGTTGCCGTAAAAGTCCTTTTTTATCTGACATGCAAGTTCAAACATTTCTTCAATGATTTCTTTGTTTTCACAGGCAAGCAAAACGGAGGCTTCTCTGTGAGAAAGACCTTTTCTTAATTTTGCCTTTTCAAGAATTTCTCTTATTAAGGGCAGATTATCTTTATTTTCATCTGCATATTTTAATGTTTCCTGAATTTCCTCGTGATTAATAAATTCTTCTGCTTTCAATGATTTTGGATTATACATAAAATTCTTCCTTTCTTTCAGGTAAGTTATCTTCCCTGTCAGTAATATCAGTAATATTTTATAATTTCTTAATTATTTAATTTATTAAATTGAATATAATAATTGCTTGTTGTACTTCTTTTAAATGTTTTTTAAATTCATATCCCGCAAAATATTGACTGTTTATAACATCTTCAGATACTTCCTCGCCTCTAAAAAACGGCGGACATGGATTTAACACTGCTCCTGTATTTGCTTTATCCATAACAGCTTTTGTTATCTGAAAATCTTTAAAATCACTCAATATATCCTCTGGCAAAGAATCTGTACAAATAATATCCTGATTTTTAACGGCAGTATTTATATCTTCTGAAAATGCAACACCCTGAATTTCGTAACCCTTGGGACAACATTGAGAAAATGATAAATCAAGCACATCGGAAGCTTCTTTCCATGCTAAACCGATATTACCTTTTCTGCCGCAAAACAGGTAATTGTCCTTTAAAAAATTTTTTCTGATTTTTGATAATGAATACAAATCGGAAATTATTTCGCAAGGGTGATTAACATTTGTCATAGCATTAATTACGGGAACGGCTGAATATTCGTTAATTTTATCAATTAAATTAATATCATTATGCCGCACTATAATTGTATCTGCCCAGTTGTTAAGATATCCTATGACATCTTTTATTTCTTCTTTTTTATTCAAAGTTTCAGGAGGAAACATTATTGACTGTCCGCCTAAATTGTAAATACCCTTTTCAAATGTTACCCTTGTGCGAATACTTGAATTTGGAAAAAATATAACTACGGTTTTTCTCTCCAAAAAATTTGTATATTTTCCTTTTAATAATTCATCTGTAATTTTAAAAATTTCTAAAATATCTTCTTTACTGTAATCGCTTAAACGCACTAAACTTTTCATATTCACCTCTTACAATTTATAATATAAACTTTTTATTTTCTGTTAAAATCCTTATAATCACCTCTGCCGCATACTACCTTATAACCTATTGACTCCATTCTTTTTTCCATACAGCATCTGCATTCTGCGGCTTCATCTCCGGTACATATCTTATTATCGTAAAGCATATATTTTTTTCTTACATCTGTTGGAGACAGGTTGGGCATTACAACATTTGCTCCCCACAAAATCCCCAATTCCCTGCCTTTGTGATGAATGGTTCCCAATGCGGTAGTTGAGGGCAAAAGCACCTTCGGATTAAGCAATCGGATAATTGCAAGAAGCTTTAAGGTTTTTTCCAATGTTCCGTTTTTTTCATTTTTAAAAGGTGTATCCTTATGAGAAATAAAAGGACCGATCCCTACCATTTGAGGTTTAAATTCCTTAATAAAACGCAAATCTGAAACTAAATTTTCATCAGTTTGATAAGGAGAGCCGACCATAAACCCACAGCCTGTTTGATATCCTATTTCCTTTAAATTTTTTAAACAGTTAATTCTGTTTTCAAGGGTCAATTCTTTTGGGTGAAGCTTTTTATAATGCTCACTATCTGCTGTTTCATGTCTTAACAAATAGCGCTCTGCTCCTGCATCAAAGAATTTCTGATAGCTTTCCTTTGACTTTTCTCCAAGTGAAAGAGTTATTGCACAATCCGGATAGTTTTGTTTTATTGATTTTACAATATCTGTTACTTTTTCGTCAGTATAATAATTATCTTCTCCGCCCTGCAATACAAAGGTTCTAAACCCTAACTGATACCCTTGCTTACAGCACTCTAAGATCTGTTCTTTTGTAAGACGGTATCTTTCTGCATTTTTATTGCTTCTTCTAAGTCCGCAATACAGGCAATCGTTTTTGCAGTAGCTTGTAAATTCTATTAATCCTCTTATATATACATCCTTACCGTAATTTTCAATTCTTACTTCTTCTGCTGATTTTCTTAAATATTCGAGAATTTCTTCATCTTTTGTTTTTAAAAGAAGCAAAAGCTCTTCTTTTGATAAATTTTGCGTATAATGAAGCTTATCAATCAATTTTTTCATTAACATCACCGTTAATATTACCGCAAATATTTGAATAGGCGGTTTTTGCACTTATACCTTTAATCTTTCCTATTTTTCCTGACAGAGCGCTTATCACATCCTGCGGAGCGTCAACCGCAAGACTTATAATATTAATATTTCTTTGCTTGTAAGGGATTCCCATTCGACCGATTATATAGGAACTGTATGTATGCAGAACTTTGTTAAGCTCGGTTATATTTTTGGGATCTTCTACTATTATTCCTATTACTGCAACTCTTGTTTCCATAAGTTTCACCCCTTATCGAAAAAATTTTTAATAAAAAACTGCACCTTGTGAAAGGTGCAGTTACAGAACTTTTTAATTACCTTAATTGCCTTAATTACTGTAAAGTTAAAACGCTGTAATTTACCTTTCACCTCAAAAATCTTTTCGGCGTCAGCTATTACATATAAAATAAACATATAAACCTTGCTGTCAGAAAATCTTTCAGCTTAATTAATAACATTATAAATTCACATATATAAAAAGTCAATAATTATTTTAAGGAAATATTGTAAATTTATAGAAAAAATATTACAGTAAATTTTTTCATTTTTTAATATTAAGGTTTCGCCGTCACCGACAGCGACAGCATCAAGGGACTTCTCGCCTGATTTTTAAAACAACTTGCTTTTTTATTTTTTATCAGGTTGTTTCGCCGTCACTGGCGGCGACAGCATCAAGGGACTTCTCGCCTGATTTTTTAAAACAACTTGCTTTTTTATTTTTTATCAGGTTGTTTCGCCGTCACCGACGGCGACAAAGGGCTTCTCGCCCTTTGATCCTCGCGAGCTTTTGAAAAAGCTCGACCAAAACTTTTATTTTTCTATTACAACGGGTTTACTTTCCTTTTTGATTAACCCTTTTTATTTTCTAAATACTTACTCGTATTTAATGCTCTCATAGCATTTATGATGGCAATTACTGCAACTCCCACATCTGCAAATACCGCAAGCCACATATTGGCATATCCCAATGCACCCAATAAAAGCACAACAGCCTTTACCCCCAAAGCAAAAATTATATTTTGCTTAACGATTTTTAGGGTTCCTTTTGCTATTTGAATTGCAACAGGAATTTTTGAAGGTCTGTCGTCCATAAGTACAATATCGGCGGCTTCAATTGCGGCATCGCTTCCCATAGCTCCCATAGCTATACCTATATCTGCTCTTGACAAAACCGGTGCGTCGTTTATTCCGTCGCCAACAAATGCAAGTGCACCTTTTTCAGAATTTTCATCAAGCAGTTTTTCAACACAATCTACCTTATCGGCAGGCATAAGCTCTGTGTTAATTTCATCAATACCTAAACTTTCTCCCACTGCTTTTCCTACAACATCACTATCACCCGTAAGCATAACGGTCTTTTTAACGCCCTCGGCTTTTAAATTTTTAACTGCCTGCTTTGAGTCTGTTTTAACTTCATCTGAAATAACGATATGTCCTGCATAAACATTATTTACCGATATATGAACTGTCGTACCGATTTTATGACAAGGGTGCCACATAACCCCTAAACTGTCCATAAGTTTATCGTTGCCGACGGAAATCTTTTTGCCGTCAATAATTGCGTTAATTCCCTTGCCTGATATTTCTTGTGAATCTTTAATTCTGCTTTGGTCAATGTCTTTTGAATATGCTTCTTTTATTGACTTTGCTATCGGATGATTAGAATAATTTTCCGCCATAGCCGCATACTCTATAAGTTGACTTTCGGTACAGATATCAGGATGAACTGCTGTTACATTAAATACGCCTTTTGTAAGGGTTCCGGTTTTATCAAACACAACAATCTCTGTTTTTGCCAAGGTTTCAAGATAGTTTCCGCCTTTAACAAGAATGCCACATTTTGAAGCTCCCCCGATACCTCCGAAAAAGCTCATGGGAACAGATATGACCAATGCACATGGGCAGGAAATTACAAGAAATATCAGAGCTCTGTTTATCCATTCACTCCACATTCCCGAAAAAAGTAAAGGCGGGATAATTGCAAGTAAAACAGCTCCGATCACAACACAGGGAGTATAGTATTTTGCAAACTTTGTAATGAAATTTTCTGCTTTTGCCTTTTTGCTTGCTGAATTTTCAACAAGTTCTAAAATTTTAGAAACAGTAGATTCGCCGAATTTTTTAGTAACCTGTACCTTTAAAACACCCTCTTCATTTACGCATCCGCTTATAACATCATCATTTTCAGTAATCTTTCTAGGAACAGACTCTCCTGTTAAAGCAGAAGTATTTACCATTGATGTACCCTCTAAAACGATACCGTCGAGAGGGATTCTCTCTCCTGCTTTTACAATTATTGTATCTCCTATTTTAACTTCTTCAGGATCAACCTGTTTAAGTTCTCCGTTTTCTTCGATATTTGCATAATCGGGTCGTATGTCCATTAAAGAAGCTATGGATTTTCTGCTTTTTCCCACAGCATAGTTTTGAAACAGCTCGCCCACCTGATAAAAAAGCATTACGAAAACTGCCTCGGGATATTCGCCTATACAAAAAGCACCAACGGTTGCAACTGTCATAAGAAAATTTTCATCGAAAATCTGCCCGTGAGCTATATTGCGTACAGCTCTCCACAGAATATCCCAGCCTATTACTGTATAAGGAACAAGAAACAGCAAAAGCTTAATGTAACCTTCTAAGGGAATAAAGTAAACTCCGATAAGCAAAACCGCACTTATTATTATTCTTATAAGAATTTTTTTCTGTTTTTTGCTCATACATTTCTCCCGTCTGATTATTTTTACAGTTAAATACTTTAAATGTTAAATATCAATTACGCAGTCAGGTTCTATTTTTTTGCAGACTTTTTGCGCCTGCTTCATTATTTTATCAAAGCTTTCTTCTTCAGCTTCTATTGTTAATTTCTGAGTCATAAAGCTGATTTCAGCGTCAATTACTCCGTCTAATTTTTTTATTCCGTTTTCCATTTTTGCCGCACAGTTTGCGCAGTCAAGGTCAATTAACTTAAATGTTTTTTTCATATCTATTCTCCTTATTTCTACTTTATAATTTCTTTTTAATAGTAAACCGCCGAAAAAGTCGGCTCAAAAGATTTTTTATGGTGCTTTTTCTCGGATGGGGATAGCTGTCTTTTGTTTTGTTTATTAAATTTTAATTGGGTTTCGCCGTCACCGACGGCGACAGCATCAAGGGAATTCTCGCCTGATTTTTAAAACAACTTGCTTTTTTTATTTATTATCAGGTTGTTTCGCCGTCATCGACGGCGACAAAGGGCTTCTCGCCTGATTTTTAAAACAACTTGCTTTTTTATTTTTTATCAGGTTGTTTCGCCGTCACCGACGGCGACAAAGGGCTTCTCGCCCTTTGATCCTCGGTCGCTTTTTAAAAAAAGCGACACAAAAACTTTTATTTTATAGGTCTGCAGCCCACCGGCTGCTATTCGCTTATGTGTTCCATACCTTGGTCGATTATGGTTCTTACATGGTCGTCTGCAAGAGAATAGAATACCGTTTTGCCTTCCCTTCTGTATCGTACCAGCTTACTCTGTTTTAAAACCTTAAGCTGATGCGAAATTGCAGACTGGGTCATATTCAAAAGCCTTGCAATATCATAAACGCACATTTCAGACTCAAACAAAACATAAAGAATTTTTATTCTTGTGCTGTCACCAAAAACCTTATATAGTTCTGCCAAATCATATAAAATTTCCTCATCAGGCATATTTTCGTTTACTTTTTCTACAAGGTCGTCGTGAGCGTGTATAAAAGATGGTTTTTCTGAAACTTTTAAGCTGTTTATATCTGATCTTTTCGAATCAATACTTTTTTCGCTCATTTTTGAACATCCTTTCATTTGAACTATTGTTCATATATTTATTATATGACTGAATAATTACAATGTCAATATTTTTTTAAAAATTTTAATTATTTAATATATTTTATATTTATATAAATATCTTTTTAACTGCTTATTGTATTTCATAAAAGCAACCGGCGGGCTGTTCCGCCCGGCAGACAGCACCATATAAAACGCTTTTTTTGCCCGATTGTTTTCGGTCAGTTTCCTATAAAGTAAAAAACTCCCTCTGCTGAGGGAGAATAATTATATTTTAAAATGTGTTTTGTTTATTATAGAAATTTTATTTATTTTACAATCTTCTTTTTAATTTTATATACATCCCCGTCCATAATTTTGTAATTGCTTCTCAATTTACCTTTGATCTCGGGAGAAATGCTCTGATGTATATAAAGACTGTCTATACCGAAATCAGCCGCACCTGATATATCGGAAATATAATCGTTTCCTATCATTACGGATTCTTCTTTTTTAAGAGAGTATCTGTCAAATAAGATTTTATAGTAATTTACATCAGTCTTTGAACATTCTTCATCAGAACTTATAACAATACCGTCAAAGTATTTTTCCAAACCTAACATTTTGATTTCATTTTCCGTAAAAGAACGCTGTGCATTTGAAAGCAGGTATATTTTCTTTCCCTTTGCCTTTAATGTATCAAGTAAATCAATAACGCCGTCATAAAGCTTAATATAAACTGTTGAATAACATCTGAAAACGGCCGCAGTTTCAAGCACTTGTGCTTTTGTGACTTTTACGCCTTTTTCAGTATATAATTTTTTAAAGACATTTTCTATTTTAATATCTATAACGGTATAGTTGTTGTGCTTTTTATGAACCTTTTCTTTTTCTTCATCAACTAATTTTCCGTAGGTACTGTTTAACTCTTCTGCCGAATAAAACGCACCGTTATATCCGTACCAAACCGACATTTTATTCCATAAATCTATATCCCATTCGTTAGTATTAATATCAATCAAAGTTCCGTACAAGTCAAAAATATAGTTTTTATACATAACAATCACCTCATATATCCCATATTTTAACATACTTTTCTCCTTAAATAAAGTATTTGATATTATTTTTATATATGATAAAATACAAAAGAGGTGATATTATGACTAAAAAGGAAATTGCACAAAGAGCGGTTGAGTCTTTAAAAAGGGAATATCCCGACGCAGTATGTTCTTTGGAATATACAGATCCTCTCCAGCTTTTAATAGCAACACGGCTTGCGGCACAGTGTACAGACGCAAGGGTAAATATAGTAACACCTGCTTTATTTGAAAGGTTTAAAACTGTTGATGATTTTGCAAATGCCACACCCGAAGAAGTTTCCGAATACATAAAGAGCTGCGGTTTATATAAAACAAAATCAAAAGACATAGTTGCTATGGCAAAAGCGCTCAAAGAAAACTTTGGTGGAAAGGTACCTGATAATTTAGATGATCTTGTCACCCTGCCGGGGATCGGCAGAAAAACAGCAAACTTGATTATGGGAGATATTTATAACAAGCCTGCCGTTGTAGTTGACACTCATTGTATCAGAATTACAAGAAGACTTGGGTTACATCAGCTTACAGACCAAAAAAAGATAGAATTTGCTTTAAGAAAAGTTCTTCCACCTGAAGAAAGCAGTGATTTTTGCCACAGACTTGTACTTCACGGAAGAGCCGTATGTACTGCAAGAAAGGCAAAATGTGAAGAATGTTGTATGAATGAATTTTGCAGAAAAAAGGATTGAAATTAAATCATTTAGATCATAAAAATATGGAGATATTAAATGGAAAAGATAAAACAAAATATAATAAAGATTTTCAGTCCTCCAACTTCTTTGCTTTTATGCATGATAATTTTCTGCACAGTTTCTCTGATTTTTATTTTTTCGCAAAACAAAGAAGACCCCGTTTTTTCCTGTATAATTTACAGCATATCTGCTTACAGCCTTACATCTATTTGCTTTAAAATTCCTAAAATTTATAGATTCTTATATAATTTAGCACAGAGCAATCCGCTCAGCCAAAAATATATTACGGATTATTTATTCCGTTTTCAGGTTTCTCTTTATTTATCCTTTGGAGTAAACTTGGTTTATGCAACCTTTAAGCTTATTGTAGGCTTGTTTTTTTCTTCTCACTGGTGGGTATCTATTGCCGCATATTATATGGTTTTGGCAGTTGCGAGATTGTTACTGGTAAGATATGTACATTCTCATACTCACAACAGAAATTTAAAAGATGAATTTATAAGATACAGAATGTGCGGATTTATGCTTTTTATTATTAATATTGCTTTTATGGGAATAGTCATGCAAATGATATGGCAGGACAAAGGCTACCATTATCCCGGATTTCTTATTTATTTTGTAGCCGCATATACATTTTACTGCATAACCATTTCAATATTTAATTTAATAAGATACCGCAAACTTGAAAATCCCGTTCTTACCGCCGCAAAAGCAATAAGCCTTGTAAATGCTCTTTCTTCTTTAATAGCGTTAGAAACTGCATTATTTAGTCAGTTTGGAAAAAATGCACAATTCAAAGAATTAATGATTGAAACAACAGGTTTTATCGTATGTATTTTTATTTTTATACTTGCGTTTTTTATGGTTTTAAAAGGAAACATAATGCTTAAAAAACTTAACAAAGCTGATAAAAAGGTTAATTTATAAATTTTGCAGATCCAAAAGAAAACTAAACGAAAAATATTATAAACAAAAGATTAAGGAAACCTGAATTCATTGAATGTTCTTTAACAAAACAAACCCGCAAAGCATTAAGCTCTGCGGGTTTTCCTATTATTTTTTGTTTTCAGCATTATTTTAAACTGCTTTTTTATACTTATTTCAGATGTATCATTATCTTCTTACTTTTTCTTTTTAGACTTGTTTTTAGAGGTTTTTTTGTTTTTGCTATTTGTCTTATTAACCTTTTCAGAAACAGGCATTAGAGCCAATTTTTTTTGGTGTTTTCTGTTAATAACAATTGCCAGAACTAATGCCGCAAGTCCCATTAATGATATAATTGTTCCCGGAATATATCCTTTAGGAATATAACTTAATTTTATTGTGTGTTTACCCTTTGGAAGCTCAAATGCTATCATAGAACCGCCAACAGGAGTAATATTTGTGAGAACTCCGTCAACATAAGCGCTCCAGCCTTCTTCGTAAGGTACAGATGAATAGAATAATCCTCCCTCACCGGCGTCTATGGTTCCTTCCATAGAAGAGTCTGTATGATTATCTGTTGCCATGTAATGCTCTTTTAATATATTGTAGCCTTTTTCAAATACATCTTCGTTAAATTTAGCCACATAAATCTGTGCTGTACCTTCTGCACCTGCTTCAAGGTCAAAGGAAAGCGACAGCTTATCGCCTTTACTGAACTGTCCCAGGTTCATAATATAAGGACGCTTAATATAAATTGAATTGCCCTGCTGAACATTATTCAAAAGTATATTTACATTATCCGCCTTACTTACTAAAGCATAAGCAAAGTAATAACCTGTTTCGTCAATATCATAGTTCCACTGCAAATGAGGAGTTACGCTGCTGTCATTACATTTAAAGTTATACTTTCCGTAGGATGTTTTATTCACAGGGAACTTGTCATAGCTTGTATGACTTTGAGTTTTTACCTGAATAGGTGTGTAAACATCTTCGTTTATGCCTGTTGCAAGCTTAAAGAAATTACCCTGCTGTTCAATAGGATTATAGGTATCCTCTGCATCTGTATAGTTCCAGTTCAAAAGCTCCTTGTTAGTCATAAATCCCATTGGAATATATTTATTGTTCTCCAATAATTTAACATTACCGTTTGAATAAACTTCGTTATAAGAGTATGTGTTTCTGTAATTGCCGTCACGGGATATTAAATATTTAATATTAAGGAACAAATCAGATATAGGAGAACTTTCTGCATAATTATAGCGGTTTCCGCTTTGCCAACCCATCAGACCAAAGTTCTGCATAAATATTGTTGTTGTCTCATTAGCCATTGAGTTAAACATTGAAATGCCGTGATAATGGTTGAGCGCACCGTCGTTAAGAGTTTGGGTACTTGTCATTTCAGCTCTCCAAAGTTCAGGAGTATCTTTTTCTCTGTTATTCATAGACTCAATAACATTCGCAGTATTTCCCTCACCTCTGGGATAATCTCTCATAGTTGTAATAGTTGTTGTTTTTACACCAATATATCCTGTTGCAGAACATTCTGCCAAAACTACAAGTATAAGCACTATGGACATAACTTGTTTTGGAATAAATCTTTTTGAATAAAGAAACAACATTAAAAGAATTATTGCAGCAAGTATGGATGTTCCTATAATGGCGTAACTTTCCTGCACTCCGATCGAGAGCAAAATTATTACCAAAGTACCCAAAGTTGCAACAATAACATCAAGGTAATTAGCAAAATCTATAACCATAAATGCCCTAAACGCCATTACAATCAGCACAAAACTAAACAGATAGCTGAAACGATAAGGGATCATATTGGTAAAATGGAATCCATGCCACATATAATCAAGCTGACGGATAATAAAACTTAAAGTAAGAAAAATTAAAAGACCTGAACAAACAAGCTTTTCTCTTAATTTAATTTTTTTGCAGGCAAGAAAAACAATTGCCAAAACCAGCGAAATTGCTCCGCAGGCAATATTAGGCAAACGATCTGCATCTTTAGTATTGGGTTTAATAAATGAAAGTGTATTTGTAAAAACTTTTCTTACAGCGTCAAGAGTACCCATAAAGTCGGCAGGAGTACCGATATTTATGCTGTAAGTTGAAGGGAATACGCTTGAGGTTGCGTGGGTTGTCTGTAATCCAAAAAACGCAGGAAGCATTAAAAACGCAGTAATTGAAAGAGCTATAACAGAAAATCCTGCCATTTTAAAAAGGCTGATAAAGAATTTTTTAGAACCGTTCCAATTGCAAATAGTGTATGCAATATAAATCAATCCCACGAAAATACAAGTAAACAGGCCAATATAGTAGTTAGCCAAAACAGAAAGAGCCAAACTTATTACATAAACCTTAAACTTACCTTCTCTTAATAAAGCAACAGTTCCCATAACAACTAAAGGAGTTAATGCAACTGTATCAAGCCATATAGTGTTCCAATAATAACCCATAAAGAATGCGCAGAAAGAGAATAATATTGAAAACATAAAAATAGAATAGTCGTTCTTTTTAAAAGTATAACGTAAAAATATTGACATGAACATTCCGGCAAGAGCAATTTTAGTAACAACACTAAAAGCCAAAAACTGTCTTAACCACTCGCTGGGGATAAATACAGATAAAAAGTTCATGGGACTTGCAAGATAATAGGAAGCAAGAGCAAAATAGTTTGTTCCGGCACCAACCGACCATGTATAAAACAGAGATTCACCTGATTTAAGTTTGTCCTGATAATCTGCTAAAAACGGATAGTACTGATGCCAAAGATCTGTAACAAGTATTTGATTATTGCCAAAGGGTGAAACTCCCATTAAAGCAAAGGCAACTGTCATTATTACAAATGGAATGAAAAAAGATAAAAGTACATATCTGTTTTTATAAATAAAACCGGAGAAACCTTTTTTATTCTCCCATTTATGTTGAGTTGATGCTATTTTTTCCAAAGCAGCTGTCGACATAAACTATTAACCTCCTAAAAAGTTTTTTGCCGTTGCGATAAACCGATTTGCATAATACAACAGATATATTTTACCACGAATTATTTTGAAGGTAAATAATATTTTTAAAAATTTTTAAAAAAATAGACTTTTATATAAATGTTTGTTATAATTATAAATATATTATTTATAAAAGGTGATATTATGACTACTATCGACATTGTTGTACCTTGTTATAACGAAGAAGAAGGTCTTGAACACTTTGTGCATGAAACAAATAAAGTAATAGATACTTTACCTGAGTATGAATTTAGATATATACTTATTAATGACGGAAGCAAAGATAAAACATATATAGTTATGAAAAAGCTTTCAGACAAATTTAGTAATGTAAAATATATTTCCTTTTCAAGGAATTTCGGTAAAGAATCGGCTATGTATGCAGGACTTCAAAACAGCACTGCGGACTATGTAATTGTAATGGATGCAGACTTACAACATCCGCCGGCAGTTTTCCCGCAGTTGATAGACGCCGTTATAAATGAAGGTTATGACTGCTGTGCCACAAAGCGTGACGAACGAGAAGGGGAAAGCAAGTTCAGAGGTTTTTTCTCAAAGCTGTTTTTTAAGCTGTCAAACAAGCTTACAGATGTATCGATGCCCTACGGAGCCATGGACTACCGCATTATGAGCAGACAAATGGTAGATTCTATTATGGAATTAAGCGAGGTTCAGCGATTTTCCAAGGGAATATTCTCATGGGTAGGCTTTAATACGAAATGGATCTCCTTTAAGACTGTTGAGAGACAGCTTGGAAAAACCACATGGAAATTCTCAAGTCTTTTTAAGTATGCAATCGACGGTATTGCCTGTTTTTCCGTAGCCCCATTAAGATTTATTGCAGTAATGGGAGCAATTATAAGTTCAGGTGCATTAATATATATATTGATAACATTAATTCAAACGCTCATATTCGGTATTGAAACACCGGGTTATGTAACGCTTTTAAGCGCAGTATTGTTTTTAGGCGGAATTATGGAATTTTCAATTGGTATTGTAGGCGAATATATAGGAAGAATTTATATGGAAACCAAAAACAGACCTATTTATATTGTTCACAAGACTAATATGGACCAAATTAAGAATAAAAAGGATATTTAATTATGACAGAAAAAATAAAAGAACTTTTTATAAAATATAGAGAAATCATTGTTTATTTAATTGTCGGCGGAGTTACCACCATAGTTTCATGGACATGCATGTTTTTTGTTAACATAGTTATATTCGGCAATCCTTTGCACCCAACCAGCACACAAAATTTTATTCTAAGTGTGGTAAACTGGACAGCAGGCGTAGCTTTTGCATATCCGACAAACCGTAAATTTGTATTTGAAAGCAAAAACCCTCATATTTTTTCGGAGCTTTTCAAGTTTGTACTATCCCGTATTTCAACTCTTATTTTAGATATTGTAGTAAGGCAGATCTTAGGTTTAATGGGAATAGATGTATTTATTACTACAATTATTTCAGCTATACTGGTTATAATCGGCAATTATGTATTCAGCAAGCTGATGGTTTTCAGAAAGAAAAATAAAAATTCAGAAAACGAATACGATGATCAAAAATAAATAAATCGTGTTTTTTTATTTACAGACCCTATTTAATGGTTATCCTTTAAAATTAAAAGCATTGATAAAATTATATATTAAAATTATTTTTATAAACATTTTAAAAACAAAATTAAAGGACAGTTCATATTTTTATATGAACTGTCCGTTTTTTATCTACGCTAAACACTAATAAAATTTAGCAAAATACGCCTTTAAAGGTTATTTTTATTTTATAAGTTTTTTGGATCACATTTCGGTTATCATTTCATCAACTGTTTTTCCCGGAGGTATCATCGGCAAAACATTTTCATCAGGACTTATTCTGCAATCAATTACAACAGGTTTGTTAAGAGATAATGCCTTTTCAATAGTAGGCTTGATTTCATCGGATGTATTGATTCTAAATCCGTCAATGCCAAAGGCATTTGCTACCTTTACAAAATCCGTGGCACGCTTTGGATCGGTTTGGGAAAAACGGTTTTCATAAAACAGCTTTTGCCATTGTCTTACCATGCCTAAAACCGTATTGTTCATAACGATGACCACAACCGGCAAATTGTAGCTTTTCATTGTTACAAGCTCGTTTAAGTTCATATGGAAACTGCCGTCCCCCGTAAAAAGAATAACTCTTCTATTCGGAAAAGCACACTGGGCCCCTATTGATGCTCCCATTCCGAAGCCCATAGTACCCATACCTCCAGATGTAAGCAAAGTTCTGGGATTTTCTATCTCTGCATACTGTGCGATCCACATCTGATGCTGTCCTACATCTGTTGCTATAATATCGCTGTCGTCTTTAAGCTCGTTTACGGCACTTATTACAGAATGGGGATGCACATATCCGTCTGCTTTGTCTGTGTTTAACTGCTTTTCTGTTTTCCAGATATTTAACTGTTCAATCCAGCCCGAATGGTCAAGCTGAGGCATATTTTCAGACAGTTCAGCCAGAATATTTTCCATATCCCCGATAACATAACTGTCAACAGATACATTTTTTCCGATTTCTTTTTTATCAATATCAAGGTGAATAATATCAGCTTGTTCTCCGAATTTTTCCCTGTCACCTGCTACACGGTCGGAAAATCTTGCTCCGCAGGCAATAATTAAATCGCACTGCGCAGTTGCCATACCTGTTTCATATCCGCCGTGCATTCCTATATTGCCCATACATAGAGGGTGACTTGCAGGAATACAGCCAAGTCCCATAAGTGAACAACAGACAGGAGCGTCTATAAGTTCTGCAAATTCCCGAAACTTTTCGGATGTATTGCTGCTTATAATTCCTCCTCCTGCATAAATTATCGGTTTTTTTGCTTTTTTTATAAGCTCTTGAGCCTTTTGTACCGATTCTTTATCTGCAACCTGTACAAATTCTCTTTGTTTAGGCTGTGTTTTTGTAAACTCACATTTATTTGCAGTTACATCTTTGGGAACATCAACAAGTACAGGACCTTTTCTGCCCTCATTTGCAAGAACAAATGCTTTTCTTATTGTATCCGCTAAATCCTCAACCTTTTCAACAAGAAAACTGCCTTTGGTAATAGGCTTTACAATATCAACAATATCTACTTCCTGAAAGGAATCTCTGCCAAGCTGGTCTGTTGTAACATTACCTGTAATTGCAACAACAGGGATACTGTCAATATGTGCAGTTGCAATACCCGTTACAATATTTGTTGCTCCGGGTCCCGATGTTGTAATAACAACTCCCGTTTTGCCGGTTGCTCTTGCGTAGCCGTCTGCCGCATGAGAAGCTCCCTGTTCATGTGCTGTTAAAATATGTTTGATTCTGTCGCTGTATTTATACAATGCGTCGTAAGTATTAAGTGCTGCTCCGCCGGGATAGCCGAATACGGTATCTACCCCATGCTCTATTAAACACTCACATATAATTTCTGCGCCTGTAAGCTGCATAGCCAAAATCCTTTCCCTTTTATTTTATCACTTTATCAGCCACTGTCTAAAATAATAAAAAGAAACCGTTGGGCTGTTTTTACGGGCAGACAGGCAGCTCTTATATTAACACCTTTTTGTGCCCGAATATTTCCGAACTGTTTTTACAAAGTAAATAAGCTTAAAATAACAAATAGCCATAAAATAATGGCAAAGTTTATTAAAAACAAAGGTTATTGTCAAAAATATTAAAAGTTTTTGCGTCTCTTTTGTCAAAAAGAGATCAATGGGCTGTTTCTTTCCAAACAGTTTCCTATAAAGTAAAAAAACCTCGTCTCAACAAGAAACGAAGGAAAACTTTTTGGTAACACTCTTTGTTTTCTTACATCTAATTCTTAAAATATTTTACATAATAATAGAGGGATTGTCAATACTTGAATTAAGAAAAATACAGGTATTATGCAAATTAATACTGACTTCCTGCTAAGAATACAAAAATATTTTATTTAATTAATGCGGGATTAGTATAAGGAGTGATTTAGTTGAAAAATCTGCCGCCAAATGCAGAAACGGTTTTTTGTGTTTATCTTGTTATTCTTTATTTTGCATATACCGTCTTATTTTTTATTGTTTTTATATGGGGATTTATCAATTTAATTTTATACATTATAATAGAAGTCTTCGGACTTTTAGTATATTGCGTATTTGATTTTGTGCTTTTAAAAAAATACTACAAAAGCTATAAATATTCCTGTTCGGTAAGAGGAGTATCAATTATGAAAGGATATCTTTTAAAGAGAAAAATTACCGTATTAAAGGATAAGGTGCTTTATGCAGAAATTTATTCAAATCCTTTGCAAAGGCATTTTTCTCTTTGTTCACTGGGAATTTTTTGCGCAGGAACAGGAAGAGTTCTGTTAAGCCAGATATACAGTTTGGAAGCAATCAGGATCAGGGAGGCGCTTTGTGAAAAAAGAGATTAAATGCAGTTATTTTGAAGCTGTTTATATTTGCAGAGCATATATTCCGTTAGCGTTGTTATCGCTGATTCCAACAATATTTTTAAAGCCTAAAGAGGTATTTGCCGCAGTATTAGCTTACGGACTCAACCTTTTAATATTAACTGCAATTTTTATTTACGGTATCATAAGAGTAAAAAACAAAAAATTGTATAATATACCCGAAAAAGATTCATTCAGATTTAACAGCGGGATCATTGAAAAACGAAAGGTATATTTTTCTAAACCCTGCGTTAAATCAGTCATAATTGAAAAAAACATATTTTCATGGTTTTTAAACAGTGAAAAAATAATACTTAACACAGGTTCCCAAACAGGCGACAACGGAAACATAACGATGTTTATATCAAGAAATTTGGAAAACCTGTTTTTATCTTTCTTTTACGGAGAACGCAACAGCTTTTTCACTGCTTATAAGGCTGATATGTTAAGGGTATTTTTAATGGCGCTTTCAAGTTCAAACGCATTTGCGGGAGTTGTAATTTTCATTCCCTTTTTAAATAAAACAGAAGAACTTTTCGGACAGAAATACAAAGAGCTTGTAAGGTCAAGCCTTGATGTTTCCCCATATATTCAAAACATAGGCGTTCCGCCTATTACCGCTGCAATTACCGGACTTTTTATTTCAGGACTTATAATTTCAGTTATTTCAGTTATTTTAAGCTACGGATTTCTGGAAGTTAAAAAATCAAGTGAAAACAACTGCCTTTTAGTAAGGCGCGGAGTTATACGAAAAAATATTTTTGTAACCTCCTCACAAAAAATAATTGCCTATCAAACAAGGCAAAGTATTTTAATGAGCCTGCTTAAAATATGCACTCTTAATTATTTTGCCTGCGGTCAGCATAGAGAACACGGCAATAAAAGAGTAATTGTTCCCGCTGTAAGCAAAAAAAAGGTAGAAGATTTTTTTAAATTAAACTTGGAAAAAAGCAAATATATTGAAACTCCCCCAAGTTTTTCACTAAAAGCTTATTTGTATTTTCCTTCAATGTGGCTTGTACTTTTGGGGGTATCCTGTATGGTTTGCTTTTTTATCAACTTTGATATTTCTCCTTTTTATCCTGTTATAATTTTTTTATTTTTTATTTTTTCGGTTTATTTTGTAATGCGTATTGCTGCCCACAAAAAAGCTTTTCTTTATGCCGACAAAGACAAAGCCATAATTTCTTTTTATAAGCGAATGAGCTTTACCAAAACTCTTATACCCATATCAAAAATTCAGGGTATTCAAATTACCCAAAGTATTTTTCAGCGTTATAGAAATATCTGCAATATAAATGTTTACGTTTACAGCGAAAAAAAAAGGTGCTTTAAAATAAAGCACCTTAAACTCTCATCGGGTCTGAAGTTTTCAAAGATCATAAATCATACTCTTTTATAAAATATGACATCGCCTTTATTGACTTCTCACTTGCCATGTCTTTGAATATTACAAAATCAATAGCTTCGTTTTGGTTTATGTCATCGGAAATACAGCGTAAAATGCCAAACGGTATTCCGTTCCTATAACAAACCTGACCAACCGCTCCGCCTTCCATTTCACAAGTATCTGCGTTAAACTGTCCGCCTATTGAAAGACGTTTTTCCCTTGCTGCAACAAATGTATCTCCTGTTGCGATTCTTCCCATAATTACTTTTGTATTCTCAAGAGGCATACAGGCTTCAAATAAACATTTGCTTACCTTTTCGTCTGTTTCAATATATATCTTCTTTTCATCGTTAAACCATATCTCTCCCAAAGGATCACCCAGTGCAGTACCGTCCATATCGTGCTGGACAACGTCTTTTGCTATTACAATGTCTCCGACTTTGATTTTGTCATTCAACGCTCCCGAAATACCGCTGTTTATAATTACATCCGGCTTAAATAAATCTATCATAACCTGAGCACAAATTGCTGCATTTACCTTTCCGATTCCGCACTCAACAGCTACAACATCTCTGCCGTCTATAATACCTTTTACAAAGTCCATTCTAGCGTATGTAACCTTTTTAGGATTTTTCATTATTTTTTGAATACCCTCAACTTCAACCTTTAAAGCACATATAATTCCTATCATTTTATCTCTCCCTTTCTGTTTTATTCTTTTGAAATAAGAAAAAGTCTTTTCTTGAAACCGCCTCTTTTTTTCAGTTTTTCACTTCTTTTGCTGTTAAGCTGTTCTTCCGAACAGCCTCTT
Source organism: uncultured Clostridia bacterium (assembly GCA_947627135.1). GTDB lineage: Bacteria > Bacillota > Clostridia > Oscillospirales > Acutalibacteraceae > Ruminococcoides. Next base: position 9,358 of record CANQUV010000009.1, on the reverse strand, counting down.
GCGTTGCTGATAGCATAAATAACCTCCATAATATCAGCCAGTTCCTCTATTTCTTTGCTTTCCTGATATTCCTTTACCTCTTCGTTTAGTTTTTTATCAAGCTCTTTAATATACCTTTCATTATCTAATATTTCTATATTCGGCTTTTCTCCCTTTTCAAGCATTATTTCAGGTATTTTATCCCTGACTATTTTATTATATATTACCATAAACGAAACCTCTTATAAGCTATAAACTTATCTGTTATGTATCCTGTTTAATTTTTCTGTATTATTCATTATAATTAGTATTTCGCCGCACCGGGCGGCGACAAGGGCTCCTCGCCCTTGACCTCGTTCGCTTTTTGAAAAAAGCGAAGCAAAAACTTTTACTTTTTCACTTTATGGAAAACTGCTTTTATTCAAAATTGCCGGTCTGATACATAATTATTGAAAGTGCCGCCAAAGGTGCAGTTTCTGCTCTTAAGATCCTTTTTCCCAAGGTTGCCTTACTTCCGCCCCTTGCAAGCACAGCTTCTACTTCTTCTTCTTCAAATCCTCCCTCACTGCCTATAAATATTCCTATACTTTTTACCTTTTCTAAAAGCAGGGCCTTTACACTTTCTCCTGAGCACTCATAAAAAATTATTTTCTTTTCCTCGTCTGTTTCTTTAACTGCGTCATCAAAGCTTTTTGCTTCTGTTATTTTTGGGATTATTCCTCTCCTTGATTGCATTGATGCCTGAAGCGCAATCTTTTGCCAACGAATAATTTTCTTTTTCAAAGATTTTTCATCAGGTCTTGAAACACATCGTGCCGATATTACCGGCACGATTTTGCTTACTCCCAACTCAACGCATTTTTGCACTATATAATCCATTTTATCTCCCTTTGGAAGCGCCTGATATAAAGTTATTTCCACGTCGGGCTCGTTTTTGCAGGGAAATTTTTCTTTAATGTCTACATAAACCTGACCCGGTATAATTTTCTCAATCACACATTCGCACTGAGTTTTATCGGGAGTACAAAGAGTAATTTCTTCACCTTTTTTCATTCTCAGACTTTTTTCTATATGTAAGGCGTTTTCGCCTGTTAATATATAGTTATCCGACTGTATGTTTTCTTCCGTAAAAAACCAAGGCATAAAAGCACCGCCTTATTTATTTAATATAAATAATATAACAAACTATCTGAAATATTGCAATAAATAACAGGTAATGTTAAAATAAAAATATTAAATATTGATGATTTTAAAATTAAAACTAATATAATAAAAATTTAGGAGGATAATAATGGAAGTTATTACAGACATATCCTTTACAGATATGCTGAAAGATAGTAATTTGGACAGAACAAAGCTTCAGGAGCTTGTTGTAGAAAAACTAAAACAACAGGCTCTCCATATAGCAACCGCTGAAAGCTGTACAGGCGGACTTATATCTAAAAAAATCACAGAAGTTGCAGGTTCGTCAGAGGTTTTTGACTGCGGAGTATGCTCTTATGGAAACTTTATCAAACACAGGATCTTGTCTGTAAAAAACGATACTCTTGAAAAGTTCGGCGCAGTATCTTATGAATGTGCTTTAGAAATGGCAAAAGGCGTTGCAGAGCTTTCAAATGCAGATATAGGAGTTTCAACAACAGGTATTGCAGGACCCGGAGGAGGAACTGCCGAAAAACCCGTGGGACTTGTTTATATAGGCATTTACACCAAAAACAAACACTATGCAATAAAAGCGTTACTTAATGAAAGCGGAAAAAATAATCGAGAAACGATAAGAGAGCTTGCTTCCTGCATAGTTTTATACACAATTTTGTTTGAAAGTGTAAATTAAATGTAAAATAAACTATTGCCAATCAAATATAAATATGATAGAATAAATTACATATTGTGGGAAATTCACAGTATTTAATTAAAAAATTTTTGCGTTAAAATATATAAAAAATTTAATAATAAAAAAACGGAGTTGATATTATGCCTCGTGTTGCAGGTATTCTTATGCCTATAACCTCGCTGCCGTCACCGTACGGAATAGGCACAATCGGCAAAGAAGCAAGAAAATTTGCGGATTTTCTGAAAAAAGCAGGACAGAAAATCTGGCAGATACTACCCGTTGGCCCTACGAGCTACGGTGACTCTCCATACCAATCCTTTTCTACTTATGCAGGAAACCCTTATATGATAGATTTGGACACTTTATGTGAGGAAGGCTTGCTTACAAAAGCTCAAATCAAAAAATTTGATTGGGGCGAAAACAACTTTGAAGTTGATTATGAAAAAATCTACAACAGTCGTTTCAAAGTGTTGCAGATAGCTTATGACAACTTTAAAAAGAAAGAAGACCAAAAAGCATTTACAAGTTTCAAGAGAAAGAACAGCAAGTGGCTTAAAAATTATGCGCTGTATATGGCGGTAAAAAAGCAGAATGGAATGAAAGCCTGGACCGAATGGGAAGATGAAGAAATCCGAATGCACGAAGAAGCCGCCGTAAAACGATACGAACGCAAACTGAAAAACGATATAGATTTTTGGAAGTTTTTGCAGTTTAAATTTTATGAACAGTGGGAAAGATTCAGAGGCTATGTAAACGCATTAGGAATAAAGATATTAGGAGATATGCCGATTTATGTTGCGATGGACAGCGCAGATACATGGGCAAATCCGGAAGTCTTTTGGCTGTATGAAGACGGAGATCCGGTATGTGTTGCAGGTTGTCCTCCGGATTACTTTTCAGCAACGGGTCAGTTATGGGGAAATCCGCTTTATGACTGGGAATACCTGAAAGCAACCGATTATGAGTGGTGGTTTGATAGGATCAAGGCGGCGTCGAAACTGTTTGATATTACCAGAATCGACCATTTCAGAGCATTTGACAGCTACTATGCTATTCCGTATCCGGCAGAGAACGCAATCGGAGGAGAATGGAAAAAAGGCCCGGGCATAGAATTTTTTAAATTAATGCGTGAAAAAATAGGCGATATTCCAATTGTAGCGGAAGATTTAGGTACTTTAACACCGGGGGTAACACAGCTTTTAAAAGACAGCGGATATCCGGGAATGAAAGTTTTGGAATTTGCCTTTGACAGTGGAGAAGAAAACGATTATTTGCCACATAATTACACAGAGAATTGTGTTGTATATACAGGAACTCACGATAATGATACGCTTATGGGCTGGCTTGAAACAGCAAAAGAAAGCGATATTGATTATGCAAAAGAATACTGTAAAATAGAAGATGACGAATCTTTCAATTGGGGACTTATCAGAACAGCTTACGAAAGTAAAGGCAATTATGCAATTATTCAAATTCAGGATATATTAGGACTGGGAACAGAGGCAAGAATGAACGTTCCGTCAACTTTAGGAGGAAACTGGGTTTGGAGAATTGATAAAAAAGCTCTAACCAAAGAGCTTGCACATAAATTAAAATGTATGTCTGAAAAATACGGACGCATGGAGGATTGATTATATGGGTAACATTATGGAAAATCTCAAACTTACAGCAAAAGAGATGTACTGTGAAAAAGTAGAAAATTTAACACCGTCACAGCTTCATTTAGCATTAGGAAAAGCTGTAATGGGGGAAATTGCAGACAACTGGGCAAAAAGCAAGAAAAATCACGCAGCTTCAAGAAGAGCTTACTATTTCTCAGCTGAATATCTTATGGGCCGTATGATTTACAACAATTTATACTGCATAGGCGCTTTGGATGAGACAAAAACTCTGCTTAAGAGAAAGGGTTTTGACATCAATGTTTTTGAAGATATCGACGATGCGGCTTTAGGAAACGGAGGACTTGGCCGTCTTGCAGCCTGTTATCTGGACAGTGCGGCAACACAGGAAGTTCCTCTGGACGGTTACGGAATCCGTTATAAATACGGCTTGTTCAAGCAGCTTATAAAAGACGGTTATCAGGTAGAAGTTGCAGATGACTGGCAGAGATTTGAAGATCCTTGGTGCATCAGAAGAGAAGATCAGGCAGTTACCGTATCCTTCAGAACACAAACGGTAAAAGCCGTACCTTATGATATGGCAGTTATCGGTTACGGTACAAAAAATATAAATACACTTCGTTTATGGCAGGCAGAAGCAGTTGACGAATTTAACTTTAACGAGTTCAATAACAGCAACTATGATGCTGCCGTAAAAGCTAAGAATGACGCAGAAAACATTTCAAAAGTTCTTTATCCGAACGATAATTCACATGAAGGTAAAGTACTTCGATTAAAACAGCAATATTTCTTCTGTTCAGCATCACTTAAAGATATACTGAACCGTTATAAAGCTAAATACGGTAACGATTTCAGTCATTTTTCAGAGGAAAACACAATTCAACTTAACGATACACACCCTGTTGTATGTATTCCTGAGCTTATCCGCTTATTCCAATTAGAAGGATTAAACTTTGATCAGGCATTTGAAATTGTAAGAAAAACATTTAACTATACAAACCACACAGTTTTAGGCGAAGCTCTTGAGAAATGGAGCATTGACCTTATGCGTGATGTAATTCCGGAAATTTACTCAATTATTGAGCAAATCAACGACAGAGAATATCACGAGCTAAAGGGCAAGGGCATTTCTGACGAAAAAATTTCACAAATGCGTCTTATTGCTGACGGTGTCGTTCACATGGCAAGGCTTGCAACTTATGCTTCGGTATATGTAAACGGTGTTGCAAAGCTTCATACAGAAATTCTTAAAGACGATGTTCTTAAAGATTGGTACGAAGTTTATCCTGAAAGATTCCAGAATAAAACAAATGGTATAACTCAAAGAAGATGGCTTGGACTTTGCAATCCTGAACTTTCAAAATTCATCACAGACCGTGTAGGCAAAGGCTGGGAAACAGACCTTTCCAAGCTTTCAAAACTCAATGAAATGCTTGATGACGCTACTGTTAAAGAGTTCAACAAAATTAAAAAGACAAAGAAAAAACAACTTGCTGCATACATGAAGAAAATGGATAACTTTGATGTTAATCCTGATACAATTTTTGATATTCAGGTTAAGCGTCTTCATGAATATAAGAGACAGCTTCTCAACGCTTTCTCAATTATGGATATTTACTACAAGTTAAAAGACGGCAAGCTTCCAAACTGGAATCCTACAACATTTATATTCGGTGCAAAAGCTGCGCCCGGATATGCAAGAGCTAAAGCAATCATTAAATATATAAACGAAGTTGCTAATTTGGTAAATAATGACCCTGACACAAAGGACAAGCTTCAGGTTTACTTTATTTCAAACTACAATGTGTCTTATGCTGAGAAACTGGTTGTTGCCGCTGATATTTCCGAACAGACTTCAACAGCAGGACTTGAAGCTTCAGGTACAGGTAATATGAAGTTTATGCTTAATGGTGCAGTTACACTGGGTACTTACGACGGTGCAAACATTGAAATTGCAGAGCAGGCAGGCGAAGAGAATGAATATATCTTTGGCGCAAGAGTTGAAGATATTGAAAGACTCAAGAAAGAAGGCTACAACCCTAGAGCTATTTATGAAGCTAACCCTGATATTAAGAGAGTTGTTGACACTCTTGTAAACGGCACCTTTAATGATAACGGCGCACAGGGAGAGGGCAGTTTTGGTGAACTTCACAATGCACTTCTTAACGGTACACATTGGCATGCTCCCGACCATTACTTTGTAATTTATGATCTTCCTCTTTATGTTGACGCTAAAATTAAAGCAAATACAGATTATTCAAACAGAGTAGAGTTCGGCAGAAAATGCTTAATGAACGTAGCAAACGCAGGAGAGTTCAGTTCAGATAGAGCTATACTCCAGTATGCACAGGAAATTTGGCATACAAACTATAAAGGTAAAAAGAACTGATTTTATAAAACATCTTTTTAGAATAAAAGCAAAACCGGAAGGCACTGCCTTCCGGTTTTTACATTATAAAGTTTATTTGTTTTTTTATATTTTATTTTATCTTCTGATTTGCCGAGAAAACATCTGCAACCTCATTTATAGTTATATATACCTTCGGGTCTATATTATGAACCATCTCCTTAAGCTTTACAACCTGAAATCTGTTGATTACAAAATATATCATTGTCTTTGGTGTGTTAGAATATCCTCCTGTCACCTTAATTTTGGTAATTCCACATTCAAATGTTTCTGAAAGGGTTTCACAAATTTCTTCAGGCTTTGTTGTTATGATTATCGCACATTTTGCTCTGTCTATACCTTCTACAATAAAATCCACAGTTTTTAGCGCCGCCGCATAGGTTACGATGGAATACAATGGCAATATCCAGCTTTGTATAATACATCCGCAAATTATATATAGAAGAACATTATAAATCATAACAAAAGTTCCTACGGATATTCCAAGTTTTTTTGAAAAAATTACTGCCATAACTTCAATTCCGTCTATTACACCGCCGAAACGTATTGCAAGTCCGCTTCCTGTTCCCGAAATTACTCCTCCGAACAATGCGCACAAAAGTAAATCTGTTCCTGCTAAAGGAGAAGCAAAATTTACATCAATAGGCAAAACATAAGTTATAAGCCACGCTGTTATGGAATAAATTGCAATTGCATATATTGCGTATATGGTGAACAGCTTCCCCTGCCTTTTGAGTCCGTAAAGCAAAAGTGGAATGTTCAGTATAATTAAGAACATCGATAAAGATAAATGTTCGGGAGTAATTTGAGAAAGCAACATTGACGTTCCGGAAATACCGCTGTCATAAAGCTTTACAGGTTCAAGAAAAAGTGTAATGCCTATTGCATTTATGATACCTGCAATTGTAAGCATAATTATATTGCTAACCTTAATTTTTTCTACAAAATCAGATAATTTATTATTTTTCAACATTACTCATATCACCTGCTTTTTAAAAATATAAATACATAATAACATATTTTTCTTCAACAGACAACTTTATACTAAACTTAACTCAACTGCAAAGACTGCGATAGATTTTTATAATAATTATAAACACCCAGACAATTTATCTTTACATATAGTTAAAAACATTTGATATTTTATTATTAAAACAAAACTTTATAGCTGCAAAACATGAAAATTCTATTTATTCCCATTTTTATTTATACATAAAAAATTATAAATAAGATAAAACACCCTATACAAAACAATGTGTATAAGGCGTTTTATTTGTAATTATTTTATAGGTGGTCTTGTTATTTAATTAATGCTAAAATTGCACCGATTATTTTTAAGTTTACAATGCAATCTTAAAATTTTAAAATATATCAAAAAATAAATATAAATATCACTTTATATCCTTATTCTTTGTAGTTAAAACAGTTATACATATAAACAGAATAGTTGCAATAACAGCAACTGCCAAAGCTCTTCCTATAATATCCATTGTTGTACTTGAAACTACCTCAGATATGTATTTACTGACTGTATAATCATTTATGGCAAACTTAATATGCAGTACATTCTCAAAAAGAAAGTTTATTCCGCTATATAAAATATTAATAAATCCAGTAGAAAGTAATATTCCTAAAACCATACCCAATGCTGAACTTCCGGTTAACATACAAACAAAATATATTAAAGACGCAAAAGCAACATGAAGTAAAAATTGTGTGAATAGCAATTTCGCAATTGAAACAAACGATACCAAGTATAATCCGCCAGATAAAACCTGAGTTAAAATTCCAAAAGCAAGGGAAGCTGTCATAATAAATAATACAATAAACATAACAGATATAAATTTTGAAATAACAAAACTTACTTTATTTGGAAACCTGCCTACATAGTTTTTAATGAAACCGTTTTTATATTCAGCAGCAATAAAAATAGCTACAAAAATTGAAATAAGCATCATATTTATCATACTTCCGTTTGTAATACAATCAGACATAAAACTTCCTAATTCCTTACTTTTAAATTGAAGTACAATTTGAAAATTTTCATAGTTTAACGAATTAAGTATAGATAAAACAACAGCATATACTGCAGATATTATTAAAACTACATAAAATGATTTTGTTCGCACCATACGGTATAGATCCATTTTAACAAGTTTAGTCATTTCTTTCACCTCCGGTTAAATTCAGGAAATACTCTTCCAAAACTTGATTTTTAACAGATATTCCGTTTATGGTGACATCATTTTTTACAAGTTCTCTTACAATGCTGTTACATTCATTTAAACATTCATAAATTTCGATATTTTCATCACCTTTTGTCTTAAGGTTAGTAATGCCCATACCGTTAAGAACATTAACTGCTTTTTGAACATCATCTGTCAGAAGCTCAATTTTTTTGCTGCTTTTTTCGGCTAATTCTTTTTCAGTCAATTCTTGAATGAGTAAGCCTTTATGAATTATTCCGTAACGGGTGGCTATTTTAGAAAGCTCCTCCAAAATATGACTGGAAATTATGAAAGTTATTTTCTTTTCTTTATTTAACTTAAGAATTATATCTCTTATTTCGGCAATACCCTGCGGATCAAGACCGTTTATAGGTTCATCAAGAATTACAAGTTCGGGATCTCCCACCAATGCAAGAGCAATTCCCAGTCTCTGTTTCATTCCCAGGGAAAATGCACTTACCTTTTTATTTATGGCGCTTTCAAGACCTACTGATTTAAGTAATTCTTCAGCATAACCTTTTTTATTTACTCCCACAACAAGACATTTTAACTTTATATTATTAAGAGCAGTCATATTAGGATAAATTCCTGGTGCCTCAATAAGAGTACCAACTTTCGCCATATTCGGATGTTGTTTTTCTCCAAATAAAGTAAAACTTCCCGAAGTAGGTTTAGCAAGCCCGCTTATCATTTTGAGAATTGTAGTTTTTCCTGCACCGTTTCGTCCTATAAGACCGTAAATATCACCCTGTTTAATATTAATATCAATAGCGTTAACCGCTTTAAACTGGCCAAATACCTTAGTCAGTTGATTGGTTGTTAACAGCATTTCCATAAAGATTTCCTACCCTTAAAATTTATGTATTTTTAAAATATTATTGTAATTAGTAATTATTCTTTAATAAAATTATTTTTAGGTAAAATTTTACAATTAAAAATGATAACATAATTTTACATTATTATTGTAAAATGTCAATAATTTTGCGTAAATGGGTAATTATAGAGCGTAAAAGGAAAAAGTTGTTTATAGGTGTAATTTATTTAAAAAATTAAAAGAAGGAGCAGGTGCGATAAAATCAATATTTTAAATTTAAAAAAGAAAAACACCGTTCAACAGAACGGTGTATATAAAAGGGTTTAACACCCTGAAAACTGAATAAAGGTACGGAAAAAGGAGAAAGAGAAATAAAAGGAATATATAATAATTAAAATCGATCTGACCAAAAGACACTTGTGGTCAAGCCCTCGACCTATTAGTACTGCCAAGCTAAATGCCTCACGACACTTACAC
>CANQUV010000008.1 GCA_947627135.1 uncultured Clostridia bacterium | reverse complement strand
TTATTTAAGAAAGGAATGATTATAGATGAAAGTCAGACCTTCAGTAAAGAAAATGTGCGAAAAGTGCAAAGTAATCAAAAGAAAAGGCAAGATTTTAGTTATTTGCGAAAACCCCAAGCATAAACAGCGTCAGGGTTAATGCTTAACTTTAATTAAAGTTAGTATAAGCATAATTATTAAAAGATGTAAAATTAATCAAATATTTATGGAGGTGCAACTAAATGGCTCGTATAGCAGGTGTTGACTTACCAAGAGATAAAAGAGTTGAAATCGGTTTAACATATATCTATGGTATTGGAAGAAAAACTGCAAGTGACATTATTGCTGCAACAGGTGTAAATCCGGACACTCGTGTCAGAGATTTAACAGAAGACGATGTTTCAAAGCTTAGAGAATATATAGACCACAACTGCCGCGTTGAAGGTGACCTTCGCCGTGACATAGCTTTTGACATTAAAAGACTTATTGAAATCGGTTGTTACCGTGGAGTTCGTCATAGAAAAGGCTTGCCTGTAAGAGGTCAGCGTTCTAAGACTAACGCTCGTACCCGTAAGGGTCCACGCAAGACAATGGCTAACAAGAAGAAGTAAGGAGGGCATGAATTATGGCAGCACCAAAAGGTGGTAAAAAAGTAGTGCGTCGTCGTCGCGAACGCAAAAACATTGAAAAAGGTCAGGCACATATTCAGTCAACCTTTAACAATACAATCGTAACAATTTCAGATACACAGGGTAATGCTGTATCTTGGGCAAGTGCCGGTGAGTTAGGCTTCAGAGGTTCAAGAAAATCTACTCCGTTTGCTGCACAGTCAGCTGCTGAAACTGCAGCTAAAGCCGCTATGGAACACGGTATGAAATCTGTTGAAGTTTTCGTAAAGGGTCCGGGACAAGGCAGAGAAGCAGCAATCAGAGCATTACAGTCCGCAGGGCTTGAAGTAACAATGATTAAAGACGTTACTCCGATTCCACACAACGGATGCCGTCCTCCAAAGAGAAGACGCGTATAGTATTAAAAAGGAGGAAAAAACCTATGGCTAAAAATATGCAGCCAATTGCAAAGCGTTGCAGAACACTTGGAATTTCACCCGCAGTAATGGGTTACTCTAAAAAAACTTCTAATAAAAACCCCGGCGGTAAAATGAGAAGAAAAAAGAGTGAATACAGCCTCCAGCTTACCGAAAAACAAAAGGTTAAATTTATTTACGGTATTATGGAGAAACAGTTCAGATCTTATTATGAAAAAGCTGAAAAGGCAGAGGGTAAAACCGGTACTGCTTTACTTACATTAATTGAACGCAGACTTGATAATGTTGTATTCAGACTCGGTCTTGCTGCTACCAGAAGAGAAGCAAGACAGCTTGTAAATCACAGCCACTTTACCGTAAACGGTAAAAAAGTAAATATCCCGTCTTATCTTGTTAAGGTTGGCGATGTAATCGAAGTTAAAGAAAAAAGCCGCTCAACTACAAGATTTAAGTCAATTGCAGACGGAGAAACAGCTTCAATGCCTGCTCCAAAATGGCTTCAGAAAGATGAAAATCTTTTAGGCGGTAAGGTTATCGCAGCTCCACAGAGGGATGATATCGACTTTCCTGTTGAGGAACATCTTATCGTCGAGTTGTACTCCAAGTAATCCACATTATAAATATTCAGATTACATTTACAGCGGTCTTTCAGCCGCTTAATAAGGAGGATTCGCTAATGATAGAGATAGAAAAGCCAAGAATAGAAACCGAAGAGTTATCCGAGGACGGAAAATACGGCAGATTTGTTGTTGAACCTCTTGAAAGAGGTTTCGGCAACACATTAGGCAACAGCTTAAGAAGAGTTTTGCTTTCATCACTTGAAGGCGTAGCGGTTACTTCTGTAAAAATCGACGGAGTTTTGCATGAGTTTTCAACAATTCCGGGTGTTAAAGAAGATGTTACTGAAATTATTCTTAACTTGAAAAGCCTTGTAGCTAAACTTTACGAAACAAGTCCAAAGGTAGTAGAGATCTCTGCCGAAGGACCTTGTGAGTTGACAGCATCCGCTATTCAGTGCGACAGCGAAGTTGAAATTCTTACCCCAGACCTTCATATTGCAACTCTTGGAGATGACGCAAAGTTAAATATGGAAATTACACTTGACAGAGGCAGAGGCTACATTCCTGCTGAACGTAATAAAGCGATGAACGGAAATAATGTAATCGGTGTTTTACCGGTTGATTCTATCTATACGCCTGTTGTCAAGGTAAATTACACAGTAGATAATACTCGTGTTGGTCAGATTACTGACTATGATAAACTGACCATTGATGTTTGGACAAACGGTGTTATCAATGCACAAGAGGCAGTATCTCTTGCAGCCAAGGTCCTTACAGAACATCTCAACTTGTTTGTAAGTCTTTCTGATAAGGGTACAAATACTGAGATCATGGTCGAAAAGGACGATAAAGGCAAGGAAAAAGTTCTTGAAATGACTATTGAAGAGCTTGATCTTTCAGTTCGTTCATTCAACTGCTTAAAGCGTGCAGGAATCAACACAGTTGAGGATTTGATCAATAAGAGTGAAGAAGATATGATGAAGGTACGCAACCTTGGCAGAAAATCTCTTGAAGAGGTTGTGTATAAACTTAATTCTCTCGGTTTTAACCTTCAGAAAGAAGACGAATAAAACCTAAACCATATAAAAACGGTAAAGGAGTGAATAAAATGCCAGGTACAAGAAAATTGGGAAGAACAACTGCTCAAAGAACAGCCATGTTAAGAGCCATGGTAACTTTCCTTTTTGAAAACGGCAAGATTGAAACAACAGTTACTCGTGCTAAAGAGGTATCCTCAATGGCAGAGAAAATGATAACGATCGCTAAAGAAAGCAACCTTCACAATAAGCGCTTAGTAATGTCTTTTGTTACAAAGGAAGATGTAGTTTATAAGCTTTTTGATGAAATTGCTCCAAAATACAAGGATATAAAGGGCGGATACACCCGAGTTACAAAAATCGGCCCTCGCCGTGGCGACGCTGCTGAAATGGCAGTTATCGAACTTGTATAATTTATAAATATAAATATCAATAAATAATTAAAGACGGAGTTTTTAAACTCCGTCTTTTATTTTGTTATATTCTTTCTAAAATATAATCTACTGAAACATCGTATAAATCCGCAAGCTTTATTAAATGCTCAACAGGAATTGTTTGAAATCCTCGCTCATATCTTGAATATACTGTTTGTTGTATTCCCAGATAGTTTGCTACATCGACCTGTTTCATATCGTGGTCTTCACGCAAATCCTTTAATCGTTTAAAATACACAGATATCACCTTTAATAGTATTAATAAGTACTATTGACTTTATCACAAAAGGTTGATATAATCACAGTATAGTACTAATAAGTACTAAAAATATGTAAAGGGGAATTTCTATGGGAATGATAGTTTTGGGAATTATATTCATGATTGGCGGAGCAATAAGCTTTATTTACGGAAGTTCTATGAATAACAGCTATGAAGCTCAATGGAACAGCTTTTTTAACAGCGGAACAAAAGATCCCGGCTCAATGTTTACTCTTATTGGTGCATTTGCAGTTATTTTAGGAGTTATTTTTGTAGTTATAGGAATTGTAATATACAATAACAAAAAAGGTAAATATGTAAAGAATAATGGTTATATGAACCAGTTTGAAAATAAAAACAATAATCGAATTAACCAGCTTATTGAATTAAAAAATAAAGGTTTAATTACAGAAGGTGAATTTAATCAAAAATTGCAATCTTTAACCAACTATGTGCCTGCCCAAACTAAAAATTCATTTTGTACATCATGCGGAGCAGAAATAAGAGAAAGTGATTTATTCTGTCCTCGTTGCGGTAAAAAAGCGGAGTGAGGTGTAGAATTTTGAAAATAGAATGTAAAACAGAAACCTCAATTAAAGTTATGAGAATTGTGATAGGTACTATTTCAATAATTTTTTTGTTGTATTACTTGTTGTTTTTGTATATTAATGATTTAGCTAATATATTACATGCATTTTCATATTTTGCAATAGCTATTTTTATGTTTGTAGAACATGGTGATAGTAAATCATGGCTGATAAAACTTTCATTTATTAGCTTTTTTGCTTCTAGTATATTAGAATGTATTTCCTCACAAATTTTTATAATTAGTAATAATATAGATTATAGATATAATATTTTTAGTCTGTTAAACCTAATAATAATGCCGATTTTTCAATTTGTTATTTCAGGTATTTGGGTGTTACTTATTTTTAACAATAAAATAGGTAACAGAAGCTCTAAAATTTTGGCGATAATATACATTATTATTTTTATAATATATACATTTAGTCGTATTTATAATTTATATGGATACAGTTTAATATATAACTTAATTTATTTGTTGCCATTTGTTTTGTATATACTTTTTTATCCTAAAAACTATATTTATAAAAAAGTGGTCAAGGTTAATAACACAAACTATTCTCCATTATACTTTAACCCTGAAGCAGAGTTGATAAATTTGGAGATTCAATATAAAAATTCACAGATAACAGCTGATGAATATAAGATAAAAAGACAAGAGATTATTAACAGAATATAATAAATAAAAAGGAGTAAATTTATGTTCGATAATATTGGTAGTAAAATTAAAACTCTTGCAAAAATTATTACAGTTGTTGGAATTGCAATCAGTGTGATTTGGGGACTTGTTATTATGATAAATGCCCAAACAGGAACTATTCTTGATGGCGGTATATTTTTTAGCGGTATCATAGTTATTGTTTTAGGATCTTTGATTTCTTGGATATCATCATTTTTTATGTATGGATTTGGACAGTTGATTGAAAGCACACAAAATATTGAAGAAACACTATTCAGCAATACATATTATAATGAGAATAAAACAGCCGAAAAAAATAAAACTGCTGTAATAAAACATTATGAAAACAAACAAATAGAAAATGAACAAATAGAAAATAGACAAGGAGAAAATACAGAAGAATATACATGGACATGCCCTCGATGCGGAAAGATAAACAAAAGCGTTACCGATACAGATACTTGTTCATGCGGGTATTCTCCATATTGAAATTTATACAATTATTAAAAAAACTCCACTCTTTTCATTGAGTGGAGTTTTATGTTTATATTTATATATTTTTATATCTCCGTATAGTTGCCGAAGAATGAAAAATCGGGGAGTTCTTCTGATAATGCACATAACAGATTCAATACATTTTCACTTCTTACATTACCTGTAAAATCAAGATAGAATAAATATTCAAACCCTTTTCCTATAATCGGACGGGATTCAATTTTTGTCAGGTTAAGTCCTAAAGAATTAAACCTGCAAAGCATACTGTAAAGTGATCCGGTAACATGAGGAAGACTAAAACAAAGACTGATTTTATCTGCATTTTCAGGAATATACAGCTTTTTTGAAATAACCACAAATCGTGTTGTATTATTTTTATTATCCTGCAAATGATCGTCTAAAATCTTTAATCCATATTCCTCCGCCGCTTTATATGGGCAGATTGCCGCAACATTAAGCCTCTTTTCATTTTTAACATCACGGGCGGCAATTGCTGTATTTGCACTTGGTATAGCGTTAAAGTTATGCTCTGCTATGTAATCTGCACATTGTGAAATAGTCTGGGGATGAGTCCATACCTCTTCGATGTCTGACAGTTCAGATTGTTTAAGCCCTCCCAAACAATAATCAATTGGCAGGTCTAATGCTCCTACTATATAAAATCTATGCTTTAAAATCAAATCATAAACCCCTGAAACAGAACCGGCACTGGAGTTTTCAACCGGAAGTACTCCGTAGGTAGCCTCGCCGTTGTCAACAGCGTTAAAAACATCTTCCCAGGTTTTATAACAGGCAGGTTCGCTTTCGGGGAAAAGCCTCAAAGCTGCTTCATGAGTATTGGCTCCTTTTATGCCCTGATATGCAACCTTTATATTTTTTGTTTCCATTTCTGATGAGGCGTTTAAAATCTCATTTTTCAAAGCCTTTCCGCTGCCTAAAATTGTATGCTGTAATGCTCGGGAAAGCTCCATAATATTTGAATAGAGCAATCGGGCAAAAGTACCGTATTCTCCGCCCATTTTCTGAACTTTATCAAGAACTTCGTTTTCTCTGTTTTCGTTAAGTACGGGTATATTATTTGCCCTTTTATATTCGCCTACTGCTTTGGCGCAGTCCATGCGTTGTTTAAAAAGTTTTATCAATTCTTTATCAATAGAGTCTATTTCTTTTCTGATTTGACTTAGATCTTTCATTTTATCACCTAATTATAAATTCATAAGAGCAATTGCGGTACAGGCTTCAATTACAGGTACTGCACGGGGAACTATGCAGGGGTCGTGTCTGCCTTGAATTGATAGTTTAGTATTGCATTTTTTTTGCAAATCTACCGTATCCTGCTCCTTTGAAATTGACGGCGTTGCTTTAACGCAGACCCTGAAAACAACAGGCATAGCATTTGTAATACCTCCTAAAATACCGCCGCAGTTATTAGTTTTTGTAACGATTTTTTCGTCTTTATATTCAAATGGGTCGTTACTTTCACTTCCAAGCATTTCTGCAAGATCAAAGCCCTTTCCGAATTCAATTCCCTTGATTGCAGGAATACCAAATATAATTGATGATATAACTCCCTCAACACCGCCGAACATAGGTCCTCCAAGTCCTGAGGGCAGTCCTGTTATTGCACATTCAATAATGCCTCCTACGCTGTCTTGATTTAATCGGGCTTTCTCTACAACTTCACGCATATCATTTTCTTTTGAAGCGTCAATTAATGAAAAAGAGCTTTTTGAAAGCTTATCCATTAAATCCGTGGGAATTTCAACAGGGTCAAAAGATTTATCCTTAACTTTTCCGATTTGTGAAATATGTGCAGAAATTTTAATGCCTTTTTCCTCAAGAATTTGTCGGCAAATACTGCCTGCAAAAACAAGGGGTGCAGTAAGTCTTCCTGAAAAATGTCCGCCGCCTCTGATATCATTAAATGATTTATATTTTTCATAAGCAGTATAATCACTGTGGCCCGGTCTTGGACAGGCAAGCAAATTAGAATAATCTGCACTTTTTGTATTTGTATTGTTAATTATGGCACAAAGAGGTGCGCCTGTTGTAACATTATCAAGCATACCCGACATTACATCAGGTAAGTCGCTTTCTTTTCTGGGAGTTGCTGTTTTATCCTTCCCCGGAGCCCTTCTTGCCATTTGAGTTAGAATTTTATCATTATCAACCTTAAATCCTGCGGGCAATCCGTCGATAACAACACCAATTGCCTTTCCGTGACTTTCTCCGAATACGGATATTTTAACTTTTTCACCCCATGTTGATGACATTTGCGTTGCCTCCTAATTTGTTGTAATCTTCAAAAAATGAGGGATAGCTTTTATTAATACTGAAAGCATCCGTAATAATGACTTTATCACAAGCTTTCTCTGCGGCTATTGACATAGCCATAACAATTCTGTGGTCATTACAACCCTCAACTGTTCCTCCATTCAGGCTTTTAACACCCTCTATTACAAGACCGTCGGGATTTTCTGTAACTTTTGCACCTAATTTATTCAGTGCGTTGCTTATGGAAGCAAGACGGTCGCTTTCTTTTATTCTTAATCTTTCGGCATTTGTAATTTTAGTTATACCTTTTGCAAAAGCAGCCGTAACTGCAAGAATAGGAACAAGATCCGGAATTTGTCTTGCATCTATTTCTATGCCGTGTAATTCATTTGGTTTTACGGTTACGCTGTTTTTGTTAATTTTAATATATGCTCCGAAGCGTTTTAAAATTTCTGCAATTTCCTTATCTCCTTGAGTTGAATTTATATTAACTCCTTTTACGGTGGTTTCTGCTTTTATTGCTCCCGAACACATAAAAAATGCTGCTTGTGACCAATCACCGTCAGTTATGTAGTTTACAGGTATATATTTTTGATTCCCCTTGATATGCCAGCCGTAGTCTGTGGTTTCAACCTTAACCCCAAATTTTGACATTGTGTCAATTGTCATATTTATATATCCTATACTCTCAATAGGTGAGGTCAGTATAACATCACTGTCGCCGTCAAGTAAGGGCAGTGCAAAAAGCAATCCTGTTATAAACTGTGAGCTTATATTACCTGCAATTTTAAATTTACCGCTATTGAGTTTTCCTTTGATTTTAAGAGGAAGAACGCCTGTGGTTTCACATTCTACCCCTGCTTTAGGAAGTATATCGGCAAAAATTCCTATGGGTCGATTAAGTAAACTGCCGTGTCCTATAAATTCTGTTTCAATTCCTCCCATAGCTGCAACAGGAACAAAAAATCTTAATGTACTTCCGCTTTCTCCACAGTCAAGAACTGCTTTTTTATTTTTAAAAATTTTTGTTGCATCAACAGTAAGTATATTATCTTCAAGCTTTGTTTCTGCACCCAAAGAGTTTATACAGGCTATTGTTGCTTTTATATCATTTGAAAGTACAACAGGTGAAATCGTACTTTTACCCATTGAAAGAGCCGCACAAATTATTGCACGGTGAACATCGCTTTTGGATGGAGGGATTGTAACCTCACCTTTTAAAATACCCGGGGTTATAACGACTTGTGACATTGTACTTTCCTTTCAGAGTTATTTTGGTTAATTTGGAGTTAATAATTAATTTAAAATTATAACTATGATAATTTATAATTTAAATTAAATTATTTTGAAATGAATTTTTCAAGTTCTGAAATTTCTGTTTTTTCAAGATAGCTTTCACCGATTTCCTTTAACAATGCAAGCTTAATAGAGCTTCCGTTTGTTTTTTTATCCGAAGAAGCCGCTTTTGCAATTTCTGATTTTGAAATATCGCTGTATGTGGGAAGATTATATTTTTTACAAAGTTTTTCAATTCTCTTTGCAGAGCCTTTTTCGGTCAAGTTTGCTTTTTCTGAAGCTTTTGTAATCATACACATTCCGATAGCAACTGCCTGACCGTGAGAAAGGTTGGTAAAGCCACCTATTTTTTCAAGAGCGTGACCAATAGTATGACCGAAATTAAGCAGGGCTCTTTCGCCTTTTTCTCTTTCATCATGGCTTACAACATCTCTTTTTATTGCAACACAATTGTAAATTATATGGTCAATGCATTCTGCTGCATTCTCATTTTCAAGCTTTTCAAACAGTGCCTTATCTTTGATACAGCCGTATTTTATAACTTCTGCCATCCCGTCTTCAAAATAATATTGAGGCAAGGTTTTAAGGGTATTGCTGTCAATCAAAACAAGAACAGGCTGCCAGAATGAACCTACCAAGTTTTTGCCTGCTCCTATATCGACTCCAGTTTTTCCTCCCACGGAGCTGTCAACTTGTGCAAGCAGGGAAGTTGGTATCTGAACAAAATCTATTCCTCTTAAATAAGTTGCAGCGGCAAAGCCTGCCATATCTCCTGTAACTCCGCCGCCTAAAGCAACAATAAGATCAATTCTTGTAATATGGTTTTCTGCTAAAAAATCATAAATTTTAGAAACGGTAATGAGATTTTTAGATTTTTCACCTGCATCAAATGTAAATGAACAGACTTGGTAACCGCTTTTTGTTAAAGAATCTACAATTTTATCTCCGTAAATCGGAAAAACATTTGTATCTGAAATAACGGCTACTCTCATAGCTTTTGATACCTTTTTAATATATTCTCCGCAGTTTTCTAAAACACCGTTTTCTATAATTATATTATAAGGTCTGCCTGTTTCAACCTTTAGAGTTCTCATTCTCCAAGAGCCTCCTTTACTTTATGTCCTTTTTCCAGCAAAGCCGCAAGCCCTTCTCTATCATTTTTGCTGATAGCACCTTTTATTAAATTAATGTTTTTGATCAGCTCGTCAAGCTCTTCCATTAACGGTTTTTTATTTTCAAGGAAAAGCTCACTCCAAAGTTCGGAATTAATATTTGCAACTCTGGATACATCCCGATAGCTTCCCGCTGAAAAACCTTTATGATTTAAACAGCAGGGGCTCATTACATAAGCGCAGGCAAGCACATGGGGAAGCTGAGAGGTAAATGCAATCATTTTATCGTGCTCTTGGGGAGTTGTTATTTTTACTCCGCCAAAGCCGATTTTTGTAGCAAGATTAGATACAATGTCAATGCTTCGTTGGTCTGCCTTACAAGGTACCAAAATATAGCTTGCTCCTAAATAAAGGTCTGCGTCGCTTACATCAAAACCGTTTTTTTCTTTTCCTGCCATTGGGTGTCCGCCTACAAATGTAAATTCATATTTTTTTGAAAGACTCACCATTTTCGGACAGATTTCCGCTTTAATTCCTGATGTATCAGTTACTATTGCACCTTTTTTTATATGTTTTCCGTATTTTTCTATGTAATCAACAGCCGCTTGCGGATATGTTGCCAAGATAATCAGGTCGGTTTTTTCCAGACTTATTTCATCGCCGATTTCATCAATAGCTTTGCAGTCGTATGCCTTTTTTAGCGTTGATTTTGTTCTGTTAATTCCAATAATATGATGATCTGTGTATTTCTTTAAGGCTTTTGCAAAACTGCCTCCTATAATACCCATACCGATTATTGCAATATTCATAACTACCTTCCTTTAATTATGGGATTATCATTCTAAAAGTGATCCCTTTAAATTTAAAAGTTTTTTCGCAACCGTATCAAATTGCTGTGGAGTTAATGACTGGGCACCGTCTGACAATGCATGGGCCGGGTCATTGTGAACTTCAATAATCAGTCCGTCTGCACCTGCGGCAACCGCTGCCATAGCTAACGGTTCAACAAGCCATGCTTTGCCTGAAGCGTGACTTGGATCGACTACAACAGGTAAGTGGGAGAGAGATTTAACAATTGGAATTGCTGAAACATCAAGAGTGTTTCTGGTAAAGTTTTCGTATGTTCTTATTCCTCTTTCACATAAAATAACATTGTTATTTCCGCCTGCCATAATATATTCAGCACTCATCAGCCATTCTTCTATTGTAGCAGATAATCCTCTTTTTAAAAGAATAGGTTTGTCCGTTTTTCCAAGTTCCTTTAACAGCTCGAAATTTTGCATATTTCTTGCGCCAACCTGAATAATGTCTACGCTTTCAAACATATCAATGTGGGATTCCTTCATAATTTCAGTTACAATTGGAAGGCCTGTTACTTTTCTTGCTTCTTTTAGTAAATCAAGACCTTCTGCCTTTAATCCCTGAAACGAATAGGGTGAAGTTCTTGGTTTAAATGCACCGCCTCTTAAAATTGCAGCACCTGATTTTTTAACGCTTTTAGCAATACTTATAATTTGTTCTTCTGATTCAACAGAGCAAGGTCCTGCCATAATCTGAAGACTTCCGTCTCCAATTTTAATTCCGTTTGATAACTCAATAACAGTATTGTCAGGATGAAACTTTCTGTTTGCCTTTTTATATGGCTCCTGAACTCTTTTAACGCTTTCTACAAAATTTTGAGCGTCAATATAATCGATATCAATTTGTGTAGTATCTCCGATTAAACCTAAAACAGTTGAGTGAACACCGTTCCATGTATTTACTTTAACATTATATTTATCTGTTAAAAGATTGCAAAATTCAGTTGCCTGTTGGCTTGAACATTCAGGTTTTAGTACAATAATCATTTTTTTACCTCCGATAATTTTATGTTTTAAAGTGATTGAAAAATATTTTATCACTTTAAAGCGTAAAAATCAATAGTTTATTAGGTAATAAACAACATTTTTAATAATTTAATCATTTTTTTGACTCTTTAATCCTATTGATGAAACTATTAAATTTACTACACTGTTGGGATTTTGTGAACCGTCAACAATAACGGTTGCGGCAGCTGTATATAATGGCAGGCGCTTGTTGTAAAGCTCCCTTATAGCCTGCTCTTTATCCTCCCTTTGCAGAAGGGGTCGGGTGGTATCATTTTCAAGTCTTTTTGATATGATGCTGACAGGCACAGATATAAACAAAACAGATGCATTTTTTTTGACTTGCTCTGCATTCCGTTTATATGTTAATGCTCCGCCGCCTGTTGCTACTATAAGATCCTCTTTTTGGGAAAGTTCGATACATACCTGATGTTCGATTTCACGAAAATATTCTTCTCCGCTTTTTTCAAAAATTTCAGAAACGGTCATATTTTCTTTTTCTTCAATGTACTTATCCATGTCGATAAATTCCCTGCCAAGCCTTTTGGCAAGAAGCTTTCCTACCGTTGTTTTTCCGCATCCCATAAATCCGCATAAAAATATACTTTTCATTATTTGTTTTCAAGCTCCTTTGAAGCGTCAATACAAATTTTCTCAATATCCTTTAAATCATAAGTACTGTTGTCCCATTTTTCGTGTGCAACTACTGCCTGCCATACCAGCATTGACATACCTCCTACTGCTTGGCTTCCATTTGCAAGAGCTTTCTTTATAAGTACGGTTTCAAGAGGATTGTAAATTGCGTCAAATACAGCTTTGCATTTGCTTATTACACAGTCGCTTACAGGCTGAACATCCGTTTTCGGAAACATTCCCAATGGAGTTGCATTTACAAGCAAATCAATGTCTCCTTCTAATTCTTCAATTAAACAATAGCTTAACTTTGCGTTTTTTACTGTATTTTTAATTTCTTTACAAAGAGATTTTGCAATTTGTTCATCTTCTTTTCTTATTGCAAACAAAAGCGGAACTCCCTTTAATACAACCTCATAAGCCATTGTTCTTGCTACTCCGCCACAGCCTAAAATAACAACTCTTCCGTCAATAATGATCCGAGAAGCTTCAAGTGCTTTTATAAATCCGTCAGGGTCTGTTGTATATCCTTTTGTAACACCGTCTTTTACCGCTACTGTATTTACACTTCCGTACATTTTTGCTTTCAAATCAATTTCATTGATTAAAGGTATAATATTCTGCTTATGTGGAATTGTAATGTTAAAACCGTCAAGGTGACAGAGCGTTTTCCTAAATTCCTCTTTTAAGTTTTCAGGAGCAATATCAATTATGCCGTATTCGGCGTTTATTCCTGAAAGTTTAAAAAGTCTGTTATGTATAAAAGGTGACATTGTATGACCGATCGGATGACCAATTACTGCAAATTTTTTAATGTTCATAACCATTCTCCTTAAAGTTTAGTGCAAAAATGAAAAAATTTGAAAAATTTTTTAAATAAATATTGACAAAGTTAAGAATAACTAATAATATGATTGAGTAAAGATTAAAGTATTTGAGATAATACAAATCTTAACTAAACCATTGTATCATAAAAAGTACTGTTTTGTCTATAATATTCAGTACACTATAATTTTTAGGAGGAAATATTATGGTATTAGAAAAAGTAAAATCTATTTTAGCTGACCAGTTCGATGTTGAGGAAGATAAAATCACTGCTGAAACTGACCTTCAAGAAGATTTAGGCGCAGATTCACTTGATGTTGTTGATTTACTTATGTCAATCGAAGATGAATTTGAGATTGAAATTCCTGACGATGAAATTGAAAACATCAAAACAGTTGGTTCACTTGTTTCTTATATTGAAACAAATTCATAATTATTTTAAAATATTTTACAGGCAGAGTTTGCTCTGCCTGTATTTTTTTGCATAATTACTTGAAAAATTATTATATAATCTGTATAATAGAAATATTATGATTTAATACTTTTGGAGGTATAAACAATGGCTGATAAAAAATTAGTTGAAGCTATTACAAGCCGTGACCAAGATTTTGCAAAATGGTACACAGATATAGTTAAAAAAGCGGAGCTTGTAGATTATTCCGGAATTAAGGGTTGTATGGTTATAAGACCATACGGTTATGCAATTTGGGAAAATATTCAGGCTGATTTAGACAGAAGATTTAAAGAAACAGGCCACGAAAATGTATATATGCCAATGTTTATTCCTGAAAGTCTGCTTCAGAAAGAAAAAGACCATGTAGAGGGCTTTGCTCCTGAATGTGCATGGGTAACGGTAGGCGGAAGTGAAAAATTAAGCGAGCGTCTTTGTGTAAGACCTACTTCCGAAACATTATTCTGCGACCATTATAAAAAAATTATAAATACATACCGTGATTTGCCAAAGCTATATAATCAGTGGTGCAGTGTTGTAAGATGGGAAAAAACAACGAGACCATTTTTGAGAACTTCCGAGTTCTTATGGCAAGAGGGACATACAATGCATGAAACCCAAGAAGAAGCAGAGGAAGAAACACTCAAAATGCTTCAGGTTTATGCAGATTTCTATAAAGAAACACTTGCAATTCCCGCTGTTATCGGTAAAAAGACAGAAAAAGAAAAATTTGCAGGAGCTGTTTCAACTTATACAATAGAACCTATGATGCACAACGGTGTTGCTCTTCAGGGCGGAACATCCCACTATTTCGGAGATGGCTTTGCAAAAAGCTTTGATATCACTTTTACGGGAAGAGATAACAAACAGCATTATCCTCATCAAACATCATGGGGAGTATCAACAAGAATGATTGGTGCAATAATAATGGTTCACGGTGATGACGACGGTTTGATTTTACCGCCTAAAGTTTCACCTGTTCAGGTTGCAATAATTCCTATTGCACAGCATAAAGAAGGCGTGCTTAATAAAGCACAGGAGCTTTGCAATATGCTTAAAAAGGATTACAGGGTCAAATTGGATTCAAGCGACCACGCCCCCGGCTGGAAATTCAGCGAATATGAAATGAAAGGTGTGCCTTTAAGGGTTGAAATAGGACCAAAAGATATTGAAAAAGGTCAATGTGTAGTTGTAAGAAGAGATACAAGGGAAAAAATCTTTACACCTATTGAAAAACTTCCAGAACAAATTGAAAAAAGCTTACAGGATGTTCACAATGCTATGTATCAGAAGGCTCTGGAAAATATGCAGGAAAAAACATTTACTGCATCTACTTATGACGAATTTATTGATATTGCAAAAAATAAACCCGGATTTATTAAGGCTATGTGGTGTGGAGATTCTGAATGTGAAGAAAAACTTAAGGAAGTTACAGGCGGAGTTAAGAGCAGATGTATTCCTTTTGAAGAGGAGCATATTTCCGATACCTGTGTATGCTGCGGAAAAAAAGCAAAACATCAAGTTTATTGGGGTAAGCAATATTAATTTAAAAATGATAATGTGAAAATGAAAGGATGGTGAGAATATGCCTATTAAGGTTCAGCGAAATTTGCCTGCTATAAAGGTACTGGAATCGGAAAATATTTTTGTAATGCCTGACGACAGAGCTGCAACACAGGATATCAGACCTCTTAAAATTGTCATTTTAAATTTAATGCCTAATAAGGTGGAAACCGAAACACAGCTTTTAAGAATGTTGGGTAACAGCCCTTTACAAATTGATATTGAACTTTTGCAAATGGCTTCTCACATATCTAAAAATGTTTCACAGCAGCATTTAACTACATTTTACAAAACTTTTGATGAAATAAAAAATCAGCGCTTCGACGGAATGATCATAACCGGTGCACCGGTTGAACTGCTTGAATTTGAACAGGTCGATTATTGGGAAGAACTTAAAACAATAATGGAATGGTCAAAGTCGAATGTTTATTCAACATTCCATATATGCTGGGGAGCACAGGCAGGATTATATTATCATTACGGTGTTAAAAAACATCCCCTTAAGGATAAGCTTTCGGGCATATATAATCATAAAATTCTTCAGCCGTTTCATCCTTTGTTAAGAGGGTTTGACGATTACTTTCTTTTGCCTCATTCAAGATTTACTGAAGTGAGCAGGGAAGATATTGAACTTCATGATGAACTTCAAATACTTGCAGTTTCCGAATATGCAGGAGTTGCAATTGTAGCCAATAAAAACGGACGGCAGTTTTTTGTTTTAGGTCATGCAGAATACGACAGAAACACGCTGGCAAAGGAATATTACAGAGACAAATATAAGGGGTTAAAGCCGCAGATACCTTATAATTATTTCAGAAATAATGACCCTGCAAGCAACCCGCCAATGGTATGGAGAAGCAACTCAACCTTATTATACACAAACTGGTTAAATTACTTTGTATATCAGCAAACTCCTTACGATCTGGACGAACTTAAAGAAATGTATAATATTTATAAATAGAGCAAACAGCATAATCGTTGATTATGCTGTTTTTTTCTGTAACTGATCATGCTGCTTTTTGTTGATAATTGGAAAAATATTTGGTATAATAAATATTAATAATTATTTTTTAAGAGGTAAGATAAGAAAGCAGTGTAATAATGAGTATTCAAAATGAGGAATATGAAAGAATAGTAAAAGAAAATATTGAAAAATGCAGGAAAACCTATAAGGAACAAACAAATTATATTTTAAATTCAACGGCACAATATCACGGAAGATATGTAAAAACTCTTTGTATTCCAAAATTGTTTAATAAAAAACAATGTGAACACCTTAAATATATTGCAGAGTATTCTCAAAACATTCTTGTTAAAACAATTAAGCATTATAAGGAAAATTCAGAGTTCAGAAAAAAGTTTATGTTTGAGCCGGAACTTGAAAGGCTTATTTTAACAGAGTCTGATTTGAAATGTGTTTTGCCTGTTTCAAGAATAGACATATTTTACAATGAAGATAACGGCGACTTTAAATTTTGCGAAATCAATACAGACGGTACAAGTGCGATGAATGAGGACAGAGAGCTTAATATTGCGGTAAAAAAGACCTTTGCCTACAAGGAATTTGAAAAAAATCATACACTTTCAAGTTTTGAACTTTTTGATTCTTTTGTTGAAGAATTTAAAAATATTTACAGTGGATATAAATATAAAAAAGAAAAACCAAATGTAGCGATTGCAGATTTTCTTGATTTAGGTACAACAAATGAATTTGAACAGTTTAAACATGCTTTTGAAAGAGCAGGAATAAAAGCAGAAATTTGTGAAATTAAAGATTTAGTATATAGGGATAATGCTTTGTATTCAAAATCAGGAATGAGGGTAGACGCAATTTACCGCAGGGCAGTTACCTGTGATATTATGAAAAATATAAATGAACTTTCCGATTTTATTAAGGCAATTGAAAATCATTGTGTATGTCTTGTAGGACCGATAAGTACACAGATTGTACATTCCAAAGTGTTTTTTGAAGTAATTTCAGATGAAAAAAATTTGATTTATTTAACAAATGAGGAAAAGGAATTTGTTAAAACACATTTTCCTAAAACATATCATCTTGCAAGTGATAATACAATGATTGATTTGCGGGAGGTTATAAATAATAAAGATAAATGGATTATCAAACCGATTGATTCCTATGGTTCAAAGGGTGTTTATGCAGGAGTAGAGGGTAATGAACAGGAATGGAAAGACCGTGTTTTGAAAGCAATAGATACGGGATATGTTTTGCAGGAATTCTGCAAGCCTTATGAGAATTTAAACATAGATTTTTCAAAGGATAATCCAAAGTTTTTGCCTTACAGCAATTTATCGGGACTTTTTGTATATAACAATAAGTTTAAGGGAGTGTATTCAAGGGTATCACAGACGGAAATTATTTCAACACAATACAGTGAAATCGCACTTCCAACAGTTAAAGTTTTATAATAAGGCTATATGATAAAATTTTAGCGTAGAAAAATAAAGGTTTAACTGATTTAATTAATAAATAATCAAAAACAACTTTTCACGAATTAAATGGAATGTATGACTTTTTATAACAGTTAAAAATGCAAAAAAATTTGTTTAACGATACTTTGCAAAATTAATTTTACTGTTTAAAATCACATTTTTCAGACTAATTATCAGACTATTTATTTAATAATAAAAGGAAAACCACCTTTAAGGTGGTTTTCCTTTTTAAGAACATAATTATTTGGAGGTAAATTTCTAAACTGTAAGTTTTTGTCTGATTGATAATAAAATTTTCTTTTCTCTTCTGCTTACCTGAACCTGCGTCATACCAAGTTCTTTTGCAGTTTGGGATTGTGTTTTTTGCTTATAATATCTTAAAACTATTAAATCTTTATCTTCTTTATTAAGCTGTTCTATTGCCTGTGTTAATGATATATGTTCCGTCAGCTTTTCTTCTGAAGAGTCAACCGGAATCTCTAAAGTGTGTTCATCGTCATCAGTATCCTGCGTAAGTGACAGGGGAAACTGGGCACAGTTTAATGCGTCCATTGTTTTTTCAACAGATGTATCCAGCTTTTCTGCCAACAGTTTAACGGGAATATCCTGTCCGGTTACTTTTTTATACTCTTCGCCGATTTTTTTTGCCTTAATTGAAAGTTCCTTTAGGCTTCTGCTTACTTTAACTGTTCCCGCTTCTCTGAAAAGCTGTTTTATCTCCCCTAAAATAACAGGTACGGCATAAGTTGAAAATTTTACATTTCTGTCAAAATTAAAATTTCTTGTTGCCTTTACCAGTCCAAGACAACCTGCAGAATATAAATCTTCGTATTCAATTCCTCTGTCTTTAAAGCGTTTGCAGCAGGCGTGAACAAGTCCCAAGTTTTCTTCAATTATTATTTCCTTTTTAATCATTTCGCTCTTGGAATTATGAACTTTTCCATAGTTACAGTTGTACCTTTTTCCACTTTTGAAGAAACCTTTATGTTGTCCATAAAGCTTTGCATAACTGCAAAACCCAGTCCTGCCCGTTCTTCTTCAGGGGCAGTTGTATATAAAGGTTCCATGGCTTTTTCTATATCTTCAATGCCGCAGCCTTTGTCTCTGACTTTAATTATTACCTTATTTGCATCTGTTATTTTTGCATTTATGTATATAATACCGCTTTCCATTTTATAACCGTGTACGATTGCATTTGTAACGGCTTCGGATACCGCAGTTTTTATGTCTGCAATTTCGTTTATTGTAGGATCAAGATTTAATACGAAAGATGCAACAACACTTCTTGCAAAACTTTCATTACAGCTTTTACTTAAAAAGCTTACGTTCATTTCGTTTAAAATTTTCATTTTAATACCCCCAATGCTCCAACTCCTGAAAGCTCTACAATTTTTTGAAGTCTTTGAGGAATATTTACTATTTTCAAGCTGCCGCCTAAAAGCGACATGGTTCTGTATCTGCCCATAATAAGACCTATGCCTGAACTGTCCATAAAGCTTACTTTTGAAAAATCAAGCTTTAATGTTTTAGGATGCAGGTTTTCTGCTTGACCGTCTATTTGATTTCTTATTGCACAGGCACAATTATGGTCTATTTCACCTGATAAAAATGCAGTTAAAGTATTGTTTTCAAATTCTGTTCTTACCATTTTTAACTTCCTGTCCTGAAATTTTTTGTTTCTTCTTTAAAAATAAAATGTCCATACTCATATAATAATAAGTATGGACTGAAAAATTTGTATTATTCACTTGTCAAAAAATAAATTTATTTTGCTTTTTCCAACGCATAAGGTCGAATTTCTCCCGAAAGATAAAGAGAACCGCAGATTATAAGTGCAAGATTATTTTCTTTTGCTTTGTTGTAAGCGTAATCAAAGGCAGAAAAAATATCTTTTTTTGGTGTGACCTTTCTAAAGTGACCTAAACATTTATTGTAAAGTTCAATTTCATTTAACGCTCTGGGGTTATTAATGGGAACGGTTACAACCTCTTCAAAAGTGTTTTCCAAAAGCTTTATTGAGGATATGCTGTCTTTATCTCTTAACATTCCTAAAATGCAGATTTTCCTTTTGCCTTTGATGTAAAAATCAAGAGATTTTTTAAGTGCCTCTATTCCGTTGGGATTATGGGCGCCGTCCAGCAAAACAAGAGGATCTCTGCTTATTGTTTCAAGTCTTGCAGGGTTTACAGCCTTTTTAAAGCCTTTTATGATATTGATATCGTCTATCTTTAAAAGCCCTTTACAGCGCAAATTTTCAAGAACGGTTAAGGCAGTTTTAGCATTTTCTATCTGGTGAAGGCCTGATAAATAAAGAGTAAGCTCCATATTGTTGTATTTTAAAACAGTTTTTTCAATATCAGTGGAAATAACCTGTATGTTAAAATCCTCGCTTTTATAAAGGGGTACACCGTTTTCTTTTGCAGTATTTTCAATAACATTCATAGCCTTTTCTTCCTGAACAGATGTAACAACAAAGCTATGGGGTTTAATTATTCCGCATTTTTGCAGGGCAATTTCTTCTATTGTTCTGCCTAAAATTTCAGTATGGTCAAGACCGATCGCTGTAATTACAGAGCATAGGGGAGGTTTAATTACATTTGTACAGTCTAACAGTCCTCCCATACCTGTTTCAAGCACAACAACATCACAGTTTGCTTTGTTGTGAATATAAAATTCAAGAGCCATAACATATTCAAATTCAGTTATAATACAGTCTTTTCTCCTTAAACTTTCAACTAAAGGGAACGTTTCTTCAACAGCGTTTGTAAGCTCTTCTTCTGAAATCATTTTTCCGTTTATCTGAATACGTTCTCTAAAATCCGTAATATAGGGAGAAATGAAAAGTCCCGTTTTATAGCCTTGTTTTGTTAAAACAGCAGATAACATTTGACAAACAGAGCCTTTACCGTTTGTTCCTGCAATATGAATGAATTTTAAGTTATCTTGCGGGTTGCCCATAATTTTAAGAAGAGTCTTAATTCTGTCAAGTCCGGGCCGTGAGCCGAAGGTCAACAAAGAATGTATTTTTTTAAGTGCATTTTCGTAAGTCATTATATCAAGTTCCTGTAAATTTCATTTTTCTTAAAGCCTGATATTGACGCCGCTTCTTTAGCTGCGTCAGAGGGTTTCTGACCTTTTTTTATAAGTTCTTTTGCAAGTTCAACCGCCGTATCGAGAGTGTATTCATATTCTGCTTGTTTCGGGGTTTTATCACCCTCTAAAATCAGTACGATTTCACCTTTTATATTTCCGTCTGCAAGATTTTCTGCTGCAAATTTTGTGTTTGTACGAATCGTTTCCTCGTGAATTTTTGTGAGTTCTCTTACAATTGTCAGCTTTCTTTCTCCGAAAAATTCATAAAAATCTTTCAATGTTGCAGGAAGTTTATGGGGTGCTTCGTAAAAAATCATTGTGCGTTTTTCTTTTTTAAGACTGTTTAGGTGGTCTTTGCGGCTTTTTTTATTAACGCTTAAAAATCCCTCAAAGGTAAATCTTCCTGTTTCAAGTCCTGATAATGCAAGTGCGGAAATAACGGCGCTTGGCCCCGGTATGACAATTGTTTTAATGCCTTTTTCCTCGCAAAGCTTAATTAAATCTTCTCCCGGGTCAGAAATACATGGCATTCCCGCATCTGTTACAATTGCACAGCTTTCTCCCTGCATAATGCGGCTGCATATAATTTCTCCACGCTCTCGCTTATTATGCTCAAAGTAGCTTATCATAGGCTTTTTTATTTCAAAGTGGTTTAAAAGTTTAAGAGTTACCCTTGTATCCTCTGCGGCGATAAAATCAACTTTTGACAATATTTTTACTGCTCGGGGAGAAAAATCTCCAAGATTGCCTATCGGAGTTCCCACTACATATAAATCTCCGTACATTTTATCATCCTCTGCATTTATTTTATTTATTCATCGATTTTGTAGCTTCCGTATATTTCACGTATTTCTTTGGAAAAATCGCCGTTTTCGTCTTCAATAAACAGAACCGGTTCAACCTTTAAACTGCCTTTGTTTCCGCTTCGTCTGCCTTCAATTAAAAATAATTTCGGCTCTTTACTAACTCTCTGCTGAACAAAACGCAGTCTCTTTGGCTCAATATGATGTTTTCTCATTGATTCTATAACATCACAGAGTCTTTCAGGTCTTTGACAAAGGCAAAGTCTTCCGCCAAATTGCAAAAGTCTTGCGGCACAGCTTACAATATCGTCTAAAGTACAGGATTCTTCGTGGCGGGCGATATGTTTTTCTTTTTCAGGGTTTACAATACCGCTGCCATTGAGCTTATAGGGTGGGTTGCAAACAACAAGGTCATAGTAACCGTATTTTAATTTGCTTCTTAAATTTCTTAAGTCGCCGTGAACAGGGGTTATGTATTTCCCCAGTCCGTTAATCAAAACGGAACGCTTAATCATATTATAGGCATCATCCTGAATTTCAACTGCTGTAACATTAAGATTTTTTCCTAATTCCCTTGCCCATATTAATGGTATAGTTCCGCAGCCTGTTCCCAGTTCAACAGTTTTATCGTGTTTTTTAGGTATAGAAAAATTTGCAAGAAGGATTGTATCTGTTGAAAAGTGATGTTTTTCGCTTACTATAACCTTAATGTTCTTTCCCAATGGCTCATAATGTTCATTCTCTTTAAGCATTTTTTACTCCGTAAATAAAGTATTAAGTAATTACATTTTACAATATTTTTGCTGTTCAGTAAAGTAAATCATTTCATGAAAATAAATGCACCCAAAATTCTGCTTTTAACAAAGTTTTAGGTGCGTTTAATTATTTAATTTTTATTTTTTATGGTCGTCTTCTTCAGGTTCTTCCTTTTTAACCTGTTTAACCAAAGCTCTTTTAATGCGCTGACTGTTTACTTCTCTTACGGAAATTTTTAAACCCATAAAAATAAAATTATCTCCTTTTTGAGGTATTGTTCCGAATTGGTCAAGTATAAGTCCGCCCACAGTCTGGTTTTCATTATCAAGGTTTTTGCTGTCGATCTTAAACAGATCAAGCATATCCTCAAGTTCCATATCTCCGCTTACTAAAAATTCGTCATCACCGATTTTTGTAAACATACGCTCTATTTCTTCATCTTCGTCCCAGATTTCTCCTACGATTTCTTCAATAAGGTCTTCCATTGTTACTATTCCCAAGGTCCCGCCGTATTCGTCTGTAACAATTGCTATATGAAGCTTTTTGCGTTTAAAGTCGCTTAAAATTTTAGAAAGCTTTTGTGTGTTGAATATAAAGTATGCAGGCTGTATAAGCTTTCTTACATCAGGGGTTTCATTTTTTGCAAGTTCTTCAAGAAAATCTCTTGTGTGCAAAATTCCTATAATATTATCAATAGTATCCTCATATACGGGAATTCGGGAATATCTGTTTTCTAAAATAAGGTCCTTTATGGTGTTAAAATCGTCTTCTATGTCAATAGCCGATACATCAACTCTCGGAGTGAGAATTTCAATTGCCGTTTTTTCGTCAAAATCAAGAACTGACTGCACCATTTCACGCTCGGTTTCTTCAAGAACGCCTTGTTCTTCAATTGTTTCTACAAGAGATTTCAGCTCATCTTCCGTAACATCAGGCTGTTCTTTTGTTTCGCCGGTTAATTTAAGTGCAAGCTCTTTAATTTTAACAAATATAAAAATAACAGGGGTAAGTATTATCATTAGTGTTTTTAAAAGACCGCCAAGCTTAAACACAAATGCTTCATTATATTCTTTTGCAAGACATTTTGGTATGATTTCTCCGAAAGTGAGTATAAGCAGTGTTACGATACCGGTAGATATTGCTGCACCTGCGTCACCGAAAAGGTTAAGGCATAGAACGGTTGCAATAGATGAGCATCCAAGATTTACTATATTATTGCAAATTAGTATTGCTGTTAACGCTTTATCAAAATGGTCAAGTATATAAAGTGCATTTTTTGCTTTTTTATTGCCGTTATCGGCATAATTTTTCATTCTGATCGTGTTTGTGAATGAAACTGCTGTTTCAATTGATGAAAATATTGCAGATAAAAATACGCAAATCACAATTGCAACAGCATAAATTATGTTAGGGTCCAAAAAAAATCACACTCCAAATTAATAAATAATATATTATAAGCTTAAAAATATATAATATACTATCATAAGAATACTATAAAAATTTATATGTAATATTATAATTAAGAAAAAAACGGAAATTTCTTGAAGATTTTTTCTCATAATGCTATAATAAATAAGTATGTATATTATACTGCACTTTTTGGAAAAACTTATGTTATGGAGGTGCAGCATAATGTCTAAAAACAATAATTCAAATAAAAAATTAAAAGAAGAAGAAAAAAGAAAATTAAAAAACAATACTTCAG
Source organism: uncultured Clostridia bacterium (assembly GCA_947627135.1). Taxonomy (GTDB): domain Bacteria; phylum Bacillota; class Clostridia; order Oscillospirales; family Acutalibacteraceae; genus Ruminococcoides. Next base: position 61,312 of record CANQUV010000008.1, on the reverse strand, counting down.
AAAATAATTCTTCTGAAAATGATTCTTCAGAAAATGATTTTTCTGAAAATGACTCATCTGAAAACGATACGGAATCGGAGATCTCAAACGACAGCCCCATAAACGAGGAACATACCGAGCAGATCGAAAACACGGGTTCGGTTGTTACAAGTCACAGGGATTCTATAATTCAATGCCTGACGATTATAGGTCAGATCGAAGGTCATGACATTCTTCCGTCTCAAAATAAAACCACAAAATATGAACATGTAATTCCTTTGCTTGTATCTATTGAAGAAGATGAAAGAATAGACGGTCTTTTGATTCTTTTAAATACTGTGGGAGGCGATGTTGAAGCCGGTCTTGCAATTGCTGAACTGATTTCCGGCATGAAAAAACCAACGGTTTCAATTGTTCTTGGAGGAGGTCATTCAATAGGTATTCCGTTAGCTGTTGCAGCAAAGAAAAGCTTTATTGCAAAAAGCGCTTCTATGACGGTCCACCCTGTGAGAAGCACAGGTCTTACAATAGGAGTGCCCCAAACCTTTGAGTATTTTCAGAGAATGCAGGACAGAATAACTACATTTGTCAGCGAGAATTCTAAAATTACCAAAAAGCGTTACAATGAGCTTGTTATGAATACGGGCGAACTTGTACTTGACATCGGTACGATCTTAAACGGCAAAGACGCTGTAAAAGAAGGTCTTATAGACAATGTTGGAACATTAAGTCAGGCGATGGACTGTTTGTATGATATGATTAAAAAAGACAAAAAGAAAGATAAAAACAATAAAAAATAATTCTTATGCTTCTGCATAAGAATACATAATCCGGAGGTAACAAATGTCAGTTTTAGAAGCAATTATTCAAGGTATAGTACAGGGATTAACGGAATTTTTACCTGTATCAAGCTCGGGTCATCTTTCCATAACACAGCATTTTATGGGTATTCAGGGAGAGGGTAACCTGTTTTTTAATGTAATGCTCCATTTGGGAACGCTTTTTGCGGTAGTGATTTTTTACAGAAAGCTTATTGTTCGATTATTTAAAGAATTTTTACATACAGTTAAAGATATTTTTAAAGGCAAGTTTAAATGGAGTGAAATGAATTACGACAGAAATTTGATTATGATGCTTGTGATTGCTTTAATTCCTCTGTTTTTACTTTTTGTTCCAATCGGAAACGATATGAGTGTTAAAGATTTGGCAGATATTTTTACTCAGGGAAAGTTTTTTATTGTTGTAGCTTTGTCTCTGCTTGTAACAAGCGGGTTGCTTTTTGTGGGTATTCGTGCAAACGAAAAAACAAAAGCAAGGTATGAAAAAAAAGGTATTTTAACATCAAGGGGACCAGGCAGACATAAATTTAATGTTATAGACGCTGTTTGTGTAGGAATAGGACAGCTGGTTGCCGCAATTTTTCCCGGATTATCCCGCTCCGGAACAACCCTTGCAGTTGGAGAATTAAGGGGAATAAACAAACAGACTGCACTTGATTTTACATTTGTTTTAGGAATCCCTTCAATTCTTGCGGCGGCCTTGCTTGAGGGAAAAGACGCCTTAACTGCCCCCGAGGGAATTAAATTTGAATTTTTGCCCGTTATATTAGGTATGATTACAGCGGCAGTTGTAGGATATTTTTCAATTGTAATTTTTAAATGGCTGTTAAAAACAGACAAAATGATTATTTTTGTAATCTATACAGCTATTGTGGGTGCTATTATGCTTGTTATAAGCATTATAGAATTGTTTACTCAAACAAATTTATTTACAGGACTTCCACTTTAAAAAACAGGAGTGAATTATTTTGGCTGCAAAAAAGAAAACTTATAAAAGCAAAACCGCAGCAAAAAAGAAATCAGGAACTGGAACATCAACCAAAAAGAATACTTTAAAAAAACCTGAAAAAAGTAAAATGAATCCACAGATAAAAGCATTGATTTTCGGGGCGGTTGCCGTTTTAATATCCTGCTTTATTATCATAAAGGGAGAAAATATCTGGAGCGCTGTAAGAAATTTTATTTTCGGAATGTTCGGACTTTGCAGTGTTCTTTTGCCGGTAATGTTTATTTATCTGGCTGTAATAACAGCTAAAGAAAAGCAGGTTGCACATATTAAGGCAAAAGGTATTTTAATTGTAACAATAATTCTTTTGGCTGACGCACTTATTTATTTCTTTGTGATGAATAAGTACACAAACCTTAATTATTTTAGTGCGCTTCAAAGTTTGTTTATAGATTCTGCTTCAGTAGGTGATTACTTTAATTCCGGCGGCGGACTTGTCAGCGGCGTATTAGGATATCCTTTAATGGTAGCATGCGGTCAGATCGGCGGAACGGTTATAACAATTATTGTATTGCTTACTTTGATTTTTATAATTACAGGGATTTCTCTTATTGATATAGGTAATGCCGCCAAAAAAGTCGGAAAAAAGGTTACTGATGTTTACGAAAAATCAGGAGAGTATATTCAGCAGGCATATCAGAAAAAGGCTGAAAGAAAGGCTCAAAGAGGGGAACGGTCAGAAAAAGCAGATAATAACTTTAAAATAGATATTCCCATTGATAACGGTGTAAGAAAAATTAAAACTGATGATAAAATAGATATTTCTATTGATAACGAAGGTACGGCAAAAGAACCTACTTCCAAAGAAAAACTTATTAATATAATGAACCTTGTTAATAAATCAGATAAAAATAAAGTTACTGCTTCTGCTATTGCCGACGATATTTCTAAATCCAAAAAGAAGCCTGTAAAAGAAACAGGTGCAAAACAAGCAGATCCACAGACAGTTCCTGTTTTTGAAGTTCCTTGGGAAAAAACTGTTTCCGACAGCGAAAAATATAATTATCCTCCGGTTGCATTGTTAAACCCCAGTCTTGATAATGATAGTACAAAAGCTATGGATGAAATGAGTATTAATGCTCAAAAGCTTGTAGATACTTTGAAAAGTTTCGGAGTTGATGCAAGTATAACAAATATTTGCAGGGGTCCGTCTGTAACAAGATATGAGCTTTCTCCGGCGCCTGGTGTTAAAATCAGTAAAATTACAAATCTTTCCGATGATATTGCCCTTAATTTAGCGGCTAACGGAGTAAGAATAGAAGCTCCCATTCCCGGAAAGGCTGCTGTGGGAATTGAAGTTCCCAATAAATTTGTAAGTATGGTTACAATGCGTGACTTGATAGACTCTCCGCAGTTTAAAAACGGAGAAAGTAAACTTACCTGTGTTTTAGGCGAGGATATTTCAGGCGAAATAGTTGTAACAGACCTTGCAAAAATGCCTCATCTTCTTATTGCAGGTACAACAGGCAGCGGAAAATCGGTTTGCGTAAATTCAATTTTATTAAGTATTTTATTTAAAGCAACTCCCGATGAGGTTAAGCTTTTGCTTATAGACCCTAAAATGGTAGAATTTTCAAAATATAAAGGAATACCTCATCTTCTTGTCCCGGTAGTGTCAGATGCAAAAAAGGCAGCAGGTGCATTAAACTGGGCTGTATCTGAAATGCTGCAAAGATATACCTTGTTCTCTGAATATGACTGTAAGGATATCGGTTCATACAATAAACTTATTGAAAAGAATTTGGAATATATTGAAAAAACGCCCACAGAAATTAACGAGGATGGTGAAGAATTCCAGCCCGTAATGGAAGTAAACGGACTTCCTGTTGCGAAGGAAAAACTTCCTAATATTGTTATAGCGATTGATGAGCTTGCCGACTTAATGATGGCAGCTCCCGGTGAGGTTGAAGATTCAATTTGTCGTCTTGCACAAATGGCTCGTGCGGCAGGTATGCACCTTGTTATTGCAACTCAAAGACCATCCGTAAATGTTATTACAGGTGTAATCAAAGCGAATATTCCAAGCCGAATTGCATTAAAGGTCAGCTCAAATATAGATTCAAGAACAATTCTTGATTTTGGAGGTGCAGAAAAGCTTATCGGAAAAGGCGATATGCTCTTTTCACCTGTTGGTGCACCAAAACCAATAAGAGTTCAGGGTTGTTATGCTTCCGACGAAGAGATTGAAAGCGTAACAAATTATATTAAAAAGTCTTATCAAGCTTGTTATAATGCAGAGATCGAAGAAAAAATAAAAAGGATCGCCGCAGAAGATATCAACGGCAATTCAAAGGATAATAAGTCACAGGATAATTCAAACCCTGATGTTGATGACAAAATGGAAGAAGCAATCAAGTGTATTATAGAAGCAGGACAAGCATCAACATCTCTTTTACAGAGAAGATTAAAGGTAGGTTATGCCAGAGCAGGCAGAATGATAGACGATATGGAACAAATGGGTATTGTAGGACCGCATCAGGGTTCAAAACCCAGAGAAGTTCTTATTACATATAATGAATGGCTTGAGAGGAATAATCTTTTAGGTACGGATATTCCGCATTCGGACAATGATTTTACAGAGGAAGAATAGTTTGCATAAGTTTTAAGGGGTTATTATGGCTTTTTTACCTATGACAGCTGAAGAAATGAAAGAAAGAGGATGGAAACAGCCTGATTTTATTTATGTATCAGGTGACAGCTATGTTGACCATCCTTCTTTCGGTGCGGCCATAATAACAAGAGTTCTTGAAGCAAAGGGCTATAAGGTTGTAATGCTTGCACAGCCTGACTGGAAAAATCCAAAGGATTTTACCCGTTTCGGAAAGCCTCGTCTGGGATTTTTTGTATCGGCAGGCAATATAGACAGCATGGTTGCTCATTATACGGTAACAAAAAAAAGAAGAAGCGACGACGCTTATACAGCAGGAGGAAAAACAGGAAGCCGTCCCGACAGGGCGGTAACGGTTTATTCAAATATAATAAAAAAGCTTTATCCCGACAGTATTGTAATAATCGGCGGACTTGAAGCTTCTTTAAGACGGTTTGCACATTACGATTATTGGGCAGATAAAGTCATGCCCTCTGTACTTTTTGACAGCAAGGCAGATATTCTTTCTTACGGAATGGGAGAACTTCAAACAATTGAAATTGCAAATCGTTTGAATAACGGCTGTTCTATTGAAGATTTGTACGATATTAAAGGAATTTGCTATAAAATTCCCACAAAGAATTATATCCCGCAATCGGCAGTAGATTTGCCGAGCTATGAGCGAGTTTGTGAAAGCAAAAAGGATTATGCCGTAGCAGCAAGAAAAGAACTTGAAGAGGCAGACTCAGTAAGAGGTAGAAAGATGATACAAAAACACGGAAGTTATCTTCTTGTTCAAAATCCTCCAATGCCTCCGCTAAATACAGAACAGCTTGATTGGGTGTTTTCTTTGCCTTATGAAAGATATTATCCTCCCTGTTATAAAGAAAAGGGCGGTGTACCAGGTATTGAAGAGGTTGAATTTTCAATAACTCATAACAGAGGTTGTTTTGGTGCCTGTAATTTTTGTTCTCTTGCTTTTCATCAGGGCAGGGCAGTAACAGTAAGAAGCAGAGAAAGCATCATAAAAGAAGCAAAGAATTTTACAAAAAATCCACACTTTAAAGGTTACATAAGCGATGTGGGAGGTCCTACTGCAAATTTTCGACTGCCTTCCTGTAAAATGCAGGAAAAAACAGGTCTTTGCAAATCAAAAAGGTGTTTGGCTCCTAAACCTTGTAAAAATATGCAGGTATCTCACGATGAATATCTTAATATTTTAAGAGAGTTAAGAAATATGCCTGAAATTAAAAAAGTGTTTATCCGCAGCGGTATCCGCTTTGATTATCTGATGCAAGATAATAACAGAAAAAAATTTTTCAGAGAGCTTGTAAAATACCATGTAAGCGGACAGTTGAGAGTTGCTCCGGAACATTGTTCACAGGCTGTTTTGGATAAAATGGGGAAACCTCATATTGAGGTTTATAAGCAATTTCAGGATGAATTCTACAAGCTTACAAAACAGGAAAATAAAGAACAATATGTTGTGCCGTATTTAATGAGTTCACATCCCGGCTCAACAATAAAGGACGCCATAGAACTTGCTGTATTTTTAAAGAAAGAAAATATACATCCAAAACAAGTTCAGGATTTTTACCCAACGCCCGGTACTATTTCGACGGCGATGTTTTATACAGAGTTAGACCCTTATACGCTTGAAAAGGTATATGTTCCTAAAGATTTAAAAGATAAGGCTATGCAAAGGGCGCTGTTGCAGTACTATCTTCCTCAAAATAAATATCTTGTACTCGACGCTTTGAAAAAGGCAGGAAGAACAGATTTGATCGGAAATACAAAAGGGTGTCTTGTATCTGCCCCGGCAGGTTATTTTAAAGATAATAACAAAAACAATAAAAATAGCAAAAATAAAAAGAATAAATTTGCAAAATATAGAAGAAAAAATTGAAGGGCAAAAAATGATCAAATCGAAATTCTTAAAAATTTTTATTTATGTAATAATTTTTATTTTAGTTTTTGTTATATGCCTTTTAATAAATTGGAAATGGATTTTTGCAAAAGCAGGATTTTATCCCGACAGGTCACATGGAGTATCAGTAAGTTTTATTGATGTAGGTAAGGCGGACGCAATTTTTATTACTTGTGACGATTATAATATACTTATAGATTCAGGCGAAGATTATAAAGCAGACCATGTATCATCTTACTTAAAAAGATATAATACGAAAAAAATTGATTTGCTTATTGCAACTCATCCCGATAACGATCATATCGGAGGAATGAGTAGTATAATAAACAACTTTGATGTAGAAAGCTGTTGGCAGTCTCAAATAAATGAGAATGTAATTTCTCAAACTACTGCTTATAAAAATATGCTGAGATCCCTTGAAACAAAAAATATAAATACCGAGTACAAAAAAGCAGGAGATACATATAATTTAGGTGATTTGATTTTTACAGTTTTATCGCCTGACAAGAATTATGAAGATACAAATAATGCAAGTCTTATAATTCGTCTTGATTATTTTGATACAAGCTTTCTTTTTACAGGAGATGCGGAGGATGACGCAGAACAAGACTTGATAAATAATTATAAAGATAGCTTACAAGCCGATGTTTTAAAGGTTGCACACCACGGCAGCAATAACGGTTCATCTTATGAATTTTTACAGCTTGTTTCACCAAAGTATGCAGTGATTTCAGTAGGAGAAAATACAGCAAATTTGCCAAGTAAAGCTTGTATAGAAAGATTAGAAAGCAACAACATAGAAATTCTGCGTACAGATTTGCAGGGAACTGTAACAATAAACGCACAAAAATATGGCAAAATTAAAGTTCATACAGAAAAATAATACAATTACTTGACTAAATTACAGTTGAGATTATATAATTTTAAAGTTAAAGCAAGTAAAACAAATTATTTTAATAACAACTACTTATGAAAGGATAGTATAAATGGGAGTTTATGAAGAATTACAAGAAAGAGGATTAATTGCTCAAGTTACTGACGAAAAAGAAATTAAGGAGCTTGTAAATAACGGAAAGGCTGTGTTTTATATCGGTTTTGACCCTACGGCAGACAGTCTGCACGTTGGTCACTTTATGGCTCTTTGTCTTATGAAGCGTCTGCAAATGGCAGGGAATAAACCAATTGCTCTTATAGGCGGAGGAACTGCTATGATAGGCGACCCCTCAGGAAGAACAGATATGCGTCAAATGATGACAAAAGAAACGATAGACCATAATGTTGAATGTTTTAAAAAGCAAATGAGTAAATTTATAGATTTTTCTGATGAAAAAGCTTTGCTTGTTAATAATGCAGAATGGTTGCTTGATCTCAATTATGTTGAAGTATTAAGAGATGTTGGAGCACATTTCAGCGTAAACAGGATGCTTACTGCCGAATGTTACAAGCAAAGGATGGAAAAGGGCTTAAGCTTTCTTGAATTTAACTATATGATTATGCAAAGTTATGATTTCTATGCTCTCTATAAAAAATACGGATGTAATATGCAATTTGGCGGAGACGACCAGTGGAGCAATATGCTGGGAGGAACAGAGCTTATAAGAAGAAAGCTTGGAAAAGACGCTTATGCCATGACAATAAATCTTCTGCTTAATTCAGAGGGAAAAAAGATGGGCAAAACCCAATCGGGAGCAGTATGGCTTGACGGAGAAAAAACAAGTCCTTATGATTTTTACCAATATTGGAGAAATGTTGACGATGCCGATGCAATTAAATGCTTAAAAATGCTTACATTTTTACCGCTTAGTGAAATTGCAGAGCTTGAAAAATTAGAGGGAAGTGAAATTAACAAGGCTAAAGAAGTTTTAGCATACGAGCTTACAAATCTTATTCACGGTGAAGAAGAGGCAAAAAAAGCCCAAGAAGCGGCAAGAGCTTTGTTCGGCGCAAAATCAAATACAGATAATATGCCTACAACAGAATTTTCAGAAGAAGATTTTACAGATGGTGAGATCGGTATTCTTGATCTGCTTGTAAAATGTTCCTTGACTGCGTCAAAGGGCGAGGGCAGAAGACTTGTTCAGCAAGGCGGTATTTCTGTTGACGATGTTAAAATTAATGAGATTGCTTATAAGGTAAGTATTGACGATATTAAAAACAGCATTATTATAAAAAAAGGAAAAAAAGTATTCCATAAAGTGATTTTAAAATAAGGGAGGTGAAAAAATGAAAAAAATTTTTGATGAATTTAAAACCTTTATAATGAGAGGAAATGTAATAGATCTTGCAGTCGGCGTTATTATAGGTGCTGCATTTCAGGCAATTGTAAATTCTCTTGTTAATGATGTTATTTCTCCGTTTCTTGGCATTTTCGGTGGAATGAACTTTGACCAGATGAGCTTTAACATTAACGGTGCAGAAATTTATTACGGAAAGTTTTTAACTGCAATTATCAACTTCCTTATTATGTCGTTAATAATATTTATTATTGTTAAAATTATAAACAAACTCTCAACTTTGGGTAAAAAGAAAGAAGAAGCAGTTGAAGAGGCTACAACAAAAGTATGTCCTTACTGTTGCAGCGAGGTAGATATAAATGCAGTAAAATGTCCTCATTGTACATCAGATTTGCCGGAGAATAAATAAAATTAGTACAAATCCCAATACAAAGTTTACGGGTTTTCGGCAAAGGTATAGTATTAAAATATCAATAAAATTTGATAGCAACAAGCAAAGGCACACAGTTTTCTACTGTGTGCCTTTAATGTTTTAATATGATATTTATGTCAAAATTAAACAAAAAATTAACAAATTGGATAAATTGCATAAAATTACTTCAAATATTTTTACATTGTGAATTTTGTAAAAATATGTCAAATAATAAATATATGTGTTATAATATTACCAAAGAAACAAAAATATAACATAAAATTTATTAATATTAATAAATAAAAAATATAAAGAGAGCTGGTGTGCCAATGTACAAAATATTAATTGAATTTATAAAAATATAATAAACAAAAATTAAATAGATTTAAAAGAATACTTATAGTTACAATGGCGGCTGTTTGTGTAGTTTCAACAGCAGCGGTGATTACTGCAAGTGCTGCAACCGAAACTTTTTCTTACACAATAGATTGTGTTGCGCTGGAAGATAAAGAATATATTTTAACTACAAATCATCTGGGTGAAGTATCTGATACTTTCACTAACTATCCAACAATATATGACGGCAAGACAACATCTACTGTTCAAGCGTCTGTCTATTACAATAATTGGACAAATAGGACTCCAATAAAGATAGTAACTTTACAGAAAAATAATCCCAGCTATCCGTCTGTTAATTATGGAACTCTACCGAAAGGTGAGCAAGGACATTATTTCTATGTTTCAGCCGGCGGCGGATTTAAAGATACCATTACAACGAGAAACAGATACTGATTTTATATCTGCTTTTTGCCGATTGCAGTTTTAAACTGCAGTCGGCAAAAGCCGATTTTAGAGGTTAATTAAATGAAAATAAAAAATGTACGTTTTTTAGCAAATGCTAATATTAAAGGTAATAAAAAAAGCAGTTCGGTTTTAATTTCTATGGTTATACTTGTAATTTGCCTTACCTTGATATCAAGCTTTTCCCTTGCCATAACAAATGGAGTAAATGAGTATAAAAGCGATTCCTCGGCAAGAACATTTACTATTTCTCCGTATTACCGCCCCTTAGATGAGGAGGCAATTAATGAAGTTTTAGAAATAGAACATGTTGAATCGGTAGAAATGCTTCAGGGTATGAGAGAGGAAATGTTTGACGTTCTTACAATATCCGATAAAAACGGAACAGATGAGGAACTTCAAAAACAGATAGATGAAAAAGGCGGAACGGTTGAGGCATGGTCCTTAAACGGCAGCCGTAAAAAGAGTGTAGTTGCGGGAAAAACTTTAGATGAGAGCCCCGAATTCAGTTGCATAGTTCCTGACCGCTTTTATCCTTTTGATGATGAATATGAGTTTGCAGGAGATGTTGATTATCTTGACGGAGAAAGTCTGATCGGAAAAACTCTTACTGTAAAACCGACTTTTGATCACTATGAAACTTTCTATAATACAGATGGAGTTTTGCATGAAATATTATATCTGCCTGCCCTTGAATATAAGTTAAAAATTGTGGGAGTTTACAGAGAAATCCCAACAAGTGACGGTTATCCTAATAGTGTTTTTGTATCAGAAGAAACAGGCAGACTTATTGAACAAATGGCTTTTGATGCCAGCGGAGTTGAATATTCTCCCGACAACGATATTGGAAAATGGTTATATGATTCCAGTATGAGAGACTATTATGTTTTAGTTGATGATTATGATAATCTTGATTATGTTATGAATAAATTGACTGAATTAAATATTTTTCACGATTTTGATAGTGAATATCATATGAAACCGGCAATTTTTACAATATCGGCAATATTCAGTGCTGCGAGTATATTTTTAACAATAGCAGCGGTTATTTTAAGTATAATAAATATCATGCAGTCTTCCGTAAATTCTTTGCTTGACCGGAAGGGTGAGATCGGTCTGCTAAAGTCGATAGGCTATAAAGACAAACAGATCTTTTTTACCTTATACTATGAACAGATTGCAGTAACTCTTCGTGCATTTTTGATAGGAGCAGGAATATCTGCAATTATCACAGCCGTAGTAAACTTTATAAATACATATAGGTCGTACGACAGCCGTATATATGTTGTAAATTGGTTTGATTTTTTAATATTTTTAGCAATTTCACTTGCAATTGCCATAATTGTACCTACAATTTGTCAGGTAATTACACTTAAAAAGCTGAATAAAATACAGCCTAAAGACGCTATGAATGAAACATAGTGTTTAATTAAGGAGATAAAATTATGAATACAATACAGCTTAAAAATGTTTCAAAAATATACAACAATGAGGTGTGTGCCCTTAACAATGTTTCACTTACTGTAAATCAGGGTGAATTTATTGTAGTTATGGGACAGTCGGGCAGCGGAAAAAGTACATTACTGCAAATTGCAGGTTTGCTTGATGTCTGTACATCCGGTTCTGTAATCATAAACGGTGATGATGTTTCAAATATTGATAAAAATAAGCTTGCAGATATTCGTATGAAATCTTTAGGCTTTGTATTTCAGGCATTTCATCTTAATTCTCATCTAAAACTGTATGAAAATATTATGGTACCTATGCTTATAAATGATAAGTATAAAAACAAAAGCGAAATGCAGAAAAAAGCTATGGAGCTTATTGAAAAGGTAGGTCTTACTCAAAGAAAAGATCATTACCCATCAGAGCTTTCAGGCGGTGAACAGCAGAGAGTAGCCATAGCAAGAGCTATGGCTAATGACCCTGATTTTATTTTGGCAGACGAGCCAACAGGAAATCTTGACAGTAAAAATGAAATAATGATTTTTGAAGAACTTAAAAAATTGTCTGATTCAGGCAAGGGTGTACTTGTAGTAAGTCACAATGACGCTGTTATTAATTTTGCCGATAAGGTATATGTAATGAAAGACGGCATTTTAGAGGAAAACAAAAATGAAAATTAAAAACTTTTTTATGCTGATAAAAGCTTCTGTTTTTTCAAGAAAACTGTCCACTGGACTTTTTTGTTTTTTTATTATTCTTTCTACTGTTATTATACTTTTGTCCGTGTGTTTGATTTTTCCTTTAAGAGATAATATTGAAAATAAAATAAATAACCATATTTTTAACAGAGAGCTTTCTATAAGCTTTTCATCAAATACACCTCAGCAGGACATTGATAAAGATTTGTCTGCAATTAAAGAAATTGAACATATATCCGATATATATTTAAAACCAGATGTTATATCGGTCAGAGAAAAGTCTGGTGCTTTACATGGAGAATATACTTTAGATTTCTTACATAACGGTTATTCCATTAATATTACATTAGGCAGAGTTTTTGATGAAACTGAAACTAGTGTTGCGATCGTTCCTGAAGAAATAAGAGTTTTTAACAATGCAAATAATAAAATAGAAAAGATCAACGGAGAAGATTTAATCGGAAAAAATCTTGAGTTTTCCTACGGAGGCGAAAATACTTATGATGCAGTTGTTGTGGGAACATATAATATTTCCGATCCGATGTTTAGCGGAACACAGATTATTATTCCGCAAAAGGATTTGCTGAAATGTAATGATAAAATAAATGAAAAGATAGCTCAATCAGGTTCAACGGTTGCTCGGGAAATTAAATATACGGTATTAGTAGATTCCTATAAAAATACAGATAAGGCAGCAAGTGATATTTCTTTAATTCGACAGGCAGCTAAAGAACAAACGCTTGGTGTTGACGCTGAATCATATAATATTGCTCTTATTTTGTTGTTTGCTGTGTTGCTGGTTTTTATCATTATGGTTATAAGCGGACTTTTTATATTCCTGCAAAACAGCGTGAAAAACAGAACAAATGAACTTGCATTGTACCGATCGTTAGGCTATAAGTCAAAGCATTTGTTTTCCATTGTATTTATTGAACATCTGTTTTTCGGAATCATATCAATTTTATATGGAGCAGCAATAACGGTTTTGCTGAATTACCTTGTTGTAAATCCTTATCTTTATTCCTTGGTGGGAAACACATTAATGGAAATGACTGCAAATGTTTCAGTTGTTGATATATTGTGTCTGCTGGTTTTCTTTATTATTATATTAAGTATTGTATGCAGGAGTGCCGTTAAACGCTCTGAAAAAATAGACCTAACTGTTTTACTGAGAGAACGTTAAAACTAATTTGTAATATATATTAAAAATAATAAAGCAGCCGGTGGGCTGACCTATCCGAGAAAGTTTTACCATAAAATAAAAAATCCGCCCAAAGGCACTGTTTAAAGCAGTACCTTTAAGGCGGATTTTAATTTTTACCGAATATGTATCTGCATTCTTCGGATTTAACTTTTTCTATTAACCCTCTTTAGGAGCGCCAACAGGACATACGCTTGCGCATGAACCGCAGTCAACACATGCATCTGCATCAATTACATATTTGCCGTCACCTTCAGAGATAGCAGAACAAGGACATTCAGCCTCGCATGCGCCGCACTGGATGCAATCATCACTAATTACATAAGCCATGGTAAAATAACCTCCTTTTAGTTTGTACTTTCATTTTAGCATATTTTAAATAAAATGCAATTACTTTAGTGAAAAAAAGTATGTAAAATCTTTTTACTTATTTTTGTAAAAAAGTATATAAAGCATTTTTATTATTCTAGTCCCTTAAATTCTTCCAGCTCTTTCTTATCAATCTTGATATAACCGTCTTTAAGAATTTTTACCTGCTTTACGGTATATGAAGTAGGTGCCGCATCTTCCGGTGTATTATTAAGCTTTACCTTTAATGTTCCTGCAATAAGGTTGTTATCTACAACAAGTCCCTTTCCGTCGGGAGTATTAACAATTGCTCCTATCTTTGGCGTTCTCTTTAAAAGGTCTGTATATGCTTCCTGTTCGTATTTGAGACAGCACATAAGTCTTCCGCAGGTGCCGGATATCTTAACGGGTGACAGAGAAAGTCCCTGCTCTTTCGCCATTTTAATTGATACCGGCTGAAATTCTCCCAGAAAACTGCTGCAGCAAAACGGCTTTCCGCAAATTCCAAGTCCTCCCAGCATTTTTGCTTCATCCCGAACACCTATTTGTCTAAGCTCAATTCTTGTTCTGAAAACAGACGCAAGATCTTTTACCAATGTTCTAAAATCTACCCTGCCTTCAGCTGTAAAATAAAATAAGATTTTACTGTTGTCAAATGTGTATTCAACATTTACAAGCTTCATATCAAGTTTGTTCTCTGCAATCTTTTGCTCGCAAATACTAAATGCCTTTTTCTCTTTTTCTCTGTTTTCTTCTAAATGTTTTAAATCTTCCGGTGTTGCAATTCTGATAAGAGGCTTTAAAGGTGATGATATGCTTTCTTCCGATACTTCCTTATTTTCAAGGGCAACTGTTCCGCACTCGATCCCTCTTGCAGTTTCTACAATTACCATATCGTCAATGCTTAATTTATGTTCACCGGGGTCAAAATAATATACTTTGCCCACATCTTTAAATCTTACGCCGATTACTTCTACCATGAAATCCTCCTGTATTCTCCGCATAGCCATGTGGCAAGCAAATTTAAGTTTACATTTTGATTTATTTTAACAATAGCCTTTTCGTTAAGTTCAATAAGTCTTATAAGGCGTGATTTTGTAAGTCTTTTTGCTAAAATTTTGCCTGTATCTTCATCAAGGGTACATTCGCTTCCTATTGAACAGGCTATTCCGTCTCTTAACAGCCTTGATACAACAGGTAATACTTCTAATGCAGTCTGCTTTTTTGTAAGTTTTCCTGTTGCGTAAAGCAAATCTATTTCCATTGGATTTATTATCCCTTGTACTATGTTTTTGGCAAGCTCAATGTTTTCTGCCTGAAAGCTGTCCTTTATAGGTATATTAAAAACTGTTGCCCTTGATAAAATTGTTGAAAGCAGTGCTTTGCTGTTTTGTGTTGTAAGAATAAACAACACATTTTCCGGCGGTTCTTCAAGAGTTTTTAAAAACATATTCTGTGAAATGGGAGGCATTGATTTATCGGCATTTAGAAAAATATATACTTTGTTTCTTGCTGAATTTGCCTTTAAAATAGTATCTTTTGCTATCTGCTTCATTTCTTCTGCATTATATATTTCTGTTTTTCCAAAGCTTTTTGCAAAATAAACATCTTCGTGGTTTTTTGCCCTAGCGTTTATACAGGATTTGCATTTTCCGCAGGGTATTTCTCCGCTCTCCCGACAGGTTGCCCACATTGAAAGCAAAATTGCTGTGTTAAGTCTTTCCTCTTCGTTTCCGCCGTTTATTATAATAGCGTGGGGAAGTTTATTTTGATTTTCTAGGGACTGTAATTCTTCTTTCAACATAGAATTAATATTAAAATCAAGAAAATTCAAAATCACACCTCCGTGCTTTTACTAACTGTATTCTATCATATTTTACTTTAAAATTCCACAGGCAATATTTCACACGACTTTTAAAGTATTTGTTACTATCCCCTGCGGTGTAATATCAATGTATCCGTAGGTTGCGCCGTAACCGCTGCAGCTTCCGGGATTAAAAAGATATATTCCGTCTTCGTATATTTCCGTTGGTGTATGTGTATGTCCAAAGCATACAATATCTGCTTTTTTATCCTTTGCTTCATAAAACAAATTTTGATAGGTTGATTTTGCATTGAATAAATGTCCGTGGGTAATAAGTATTTTTTTGCCATCCAAAGTTATTTCTTCGACTACATTTAAGCTGCTGCCCCAGTCGCAGTTACCCTTAACGGTTATAACCATTTTATTTTTATAATTATCTTTTATCCATTGTGCCTGTTCTTCGCCGTCTCCGCAGTGAATTACAACTTCCGCAGAGGGTTGCTGTATTACGGCTTTTTGTAAAGAATATAAATCTCCATGTGTATCAGAAACAACAAGTATTCTCATATAAATAACCTTTCATATATTTTATAATTCCTGCATAATATTAAACGAGGTGTTTATTTATGAATAACAGTAATCAAGATCAGATTAACAGAATTGTAAATAATTTAACTCAAAAGTTGAATAAAGATCCGAAACAGGCGTCAGCTGTGCCAAATGAAAGTGAAGTAAATAAAATTTTAAAAGGGTTAGACCCACAACAGGCTAATAAAATAAAAAATATTTTAAATGATCCCGAAACTACAAAAAAGCTTTTGCAAACTCCGCAGGCACAGGCTTTAATTAAAAAATTCGGGGATAAGAACAACAAATAATTATGGACGATTTACAAAACGCAATTAGTCAGATAATGTCTGACCCGGAGGCACTTAAGCAGATCCAAAGTCTTGGAGAACAGCTTGGACTTTCCAATAGTAATTTGAATGCTTCGGAAGAAAAACCTAAGTTGCCTGAAGTACCTCAAAATGATTTAACCTCACTTTTAGGAAATGACACACTTTCAAGTATAACAAAAATAATGCCGATTTTAAATATGGTAAAGCAGGAAGATGAAACAACACGTCTTTTAATGGCGTTGCGTCCGTTTTTAAGTGAAGAAAAAAGAAAAAAACTTGATGATGCAAAAAGAATGCTCCAATTTATGAAAGTTTTGCCGCTTTTAAAAAACGGCGGTTTGTTTTAGGAGGTAAGCCATGCCAACAATAGACCCTATGCAGCAAGAAGCAATGAGACGTGTTCAGGCTATGCAGTCAAGAGTTAATCAAAGCAGAGCTCAAAAAATGCCTAATGTAACAACTAAATCTCAAAACACAAAAAATGCGGCTGAACCTCAAAAAACACAGAATACAGATGAATTACATGAACAAATTGATGAGAATATGAAAGAAAATAAAATCTCTCAAAATTTAGAAATCCCTAGGAATGTAATAAATCATAACACAACAAGTAATATTAAAAATCCCATAGATATTCTTCTAAAGGACAAAGAACAAAATTTAATTCTTTTGCTTATTGTTCTCCTTGCAGGGGACGGTGCAAATCAAAACCTGCTTTTAGCACTTATTTATCTTCTTATCTGATTTGTCCGTTGCCTCGGATAATGAACTTTGTGCTTGTAAGTTCATTAACTCCCATTGGTCCTCTTGCGTGGAGCTTTTGAGTTGATATTCCGATTTCTGCACCCAGTCCGAATTCTCCGCCGTCAGTAAATCTTGTGGATGCATTTACATATACTGCGGCAGAATCAACAGCAGATGTGAATTTATTTGCATTTTCATAGTTTTCAGTAACTATACATTCACTGTGACCACTGCTGTATTTTGCAATATGCTCAATGGCACTGTCGATATTTTCTACAACCTTGCACGCAATTATATAATCAAGAAATTCTGTTTTGTAATCCTCATCACTCGCAGGGATAATATCGTTGCCCAGTATTTCTCTTGTGTATTCACATCCTCTGATTTCTACATTTTTTTTATCAAGCCTTGCCTTGATTTTAGGTAAGGCTTCTTTTGCTATGTTTTTATTTATTAGGATCGTTTCAATAGCGTTGCAGACAGAAGGTCGGGAAGTCTTTGCATTATAAATAATATCTGCCGCCATTTCAAGGTCGGCGCTTTCATCAACATAAACATGACAGTTTCCTACGCCTGTTTCAATAACAGGTACCTTTGCATTTTCTACAACTGCTTTAATTAAGCCTGCCCCGCCTCTGGGTATTAAAACATCAAGATAATCAGTTAAGTTCATAAGTTCAACAGAACTTTGTCTGGTAGTGTCAACAATCAGCTGAATACTGTCTTTGGGAAGGCCTGCCTGCTCAACTGCATCTCTCATGATTTCAGCAATCGCTTTATTCGAGTTGATTGCCTCTTTGCCTCCTCTTAAAATTACTGCATTACCTGACTTTAAGCAAAGTGCAGCAGCATCTGCCGTTACATTAGGGCGTGCTTCGTATATGATTCCAATAACTCCCATTGGTACCTTTACTTTTGTAATTTCCATTCCGTTGTCTGTTTTGTAACCGCTTACTACCGTTCCGACAGGATCTGCAATAGACGCAACCTTTCTTACTCCTTCAGCCATGGCTTTTATTCTGTCGCTGCCAAGCTTTAACCTGTCAAGAAGTGATGCAGTTAATCCTGCGTTTTTACCGTTTTCCAAATCTATATCGTTTGCTTTTACAATTTTATCAGTGTTTTCAATTAATGCGTCTGCAACTGCCTGCAACGCTTTGTTTTTTAATGCCCCTGCAACCGCTAAAACTCTTGCGGCTTCTTTTGCATTTTTTCCCATTGTTTCAATAACAGTCATATCCTACACCTTCTTTTAAATAATGTACCAATATTTTTCCCCTCTGTAATATCGTATAATACAGATGGGTCTTCTCCGTTTACTACATAACAGTCAATATCTGCTTCGGTTGCATAAGATGCGGCAGATAACTTTGTTATCATGCCTCCGGTTCCCCGGTTTGAGCCTGTCCCTTTTGCCATTGACATAATTTCTTCTGTGATTTCTTCAACTACTTCAATCTTTTTTGCATCCGGACAGGTTTTTGGGTTTTTATCGTAAAGACCGTCAATATCAGTTAGAATAATCAGCTTTTCCGCAGAAATAAGCTTTGCAACAATAGCTGACAGCATATCATTATCACCTATATTTGCACCTTCAAGTTCATCAATTGCAACTGTGTCGTTTTCATTTATTATAGGTATTATATCCATGTCAAGCAAAGTTTCCATTGAATTAAGTATATTCTGGCGCTTCTGTACAGTTTCAACATCGTATTTTGTAAGAAGAATTTGTGCTATCGTATGATTGTATTCTCCGAATATCTTGTCATACATAAACATAAGCTCGCATTGTCCGATTGCAGCTAATGCCTGTTTTTCTTTTGTTTCTGTCGGACGGTGTTTTAATCCCAATTTACCAACTCCGATTCCGATAGCTCCTGAAGAAACAAGAACTATTTTATTGCCCTGATTTTGTAAATCTGCAAGTACCTTGCAAAGATGCTCGATTCGTCGGTAATTTATTTTTCCATTTTCGTAAGTCAGTGTAGAGGTTCCTACCTTTACAACAATTTTATTTTCTTCCATTTAATCACTTC
Source organism: uncultured Clostridia bacterium (assembly GCA_947627135.1). Lineage (GTDB taxonomy): Bacteria > Bacillota > Clostridia > Oscillospirales > Acutalibacteraceae > Ruminococcoides. The sequence goes on along the minus strand of CANQUV010000008.1, from coordinate 42,351 downwards.
ATTCTAAATATATATACTCATACAGTATAGCATATAATATGCAAAATGTGAATATCTAAATATATGATTTATATTTTATAAGAAAATAAATGGAGTGTAGTATAAGTATAAAATAATACTTATTTTACTTTTATAATAAATCTAACATGGTATGTATTGTGTAAAACTATTTCTAAATTTTCTTAATTAAAAATATTTATTAGATATATTATACAAATAAATAACCAAAAATTGTAAATTGTTACAAAAATAGTAAAAATACTTCACATAATAAATTTTATATGCTACAATTTATATAAACAAAAGTTTAATTTACTGTGAGGTGTATTTTTATGAAAAAAACAATCAAAAAGACAATAGCAGTTATTTGTATTTTTGCAACAATGTTTAGTATTGCTATTGTATCAACCGGTGCATTAACAAGAAGGTTATACGGTGATGTAAACAATGATGGTGTAATCAGTCAGGCCGATGTAGAATTAATTCAAAAAAATATAACAGGTATCGTTGAATTTGATACTTATCAAAAAATTGCGGCAGATGTTGATGCAAGCGGTCAAGTTACTATTTCTGATGCAATTCTTATACAAAAATTGTTAAGCGGAATCATTACAGGTTTTCCAACCGGTGATTTTTTTGTTTATTAAAATAAATCCTATTTTACTCCCACATTTCTTATGAAGTGTGGGATTTTTTATTGTGTATTTTCTGTGTAGGTTATGTTGTTTGTTTTATAAACTATTTTTTTTATTAATATTTTACTAACCTTTTAACTAATATTCTTAGCGGTTTTAAATATTTTTAAGACTGTTTTAACGGATTTTTAAACAAAAAAGGACCGCACTAAAAAGCTTATAAACGGCTTTCTAATGCGGCTTTTCATTGGCGCGCTGAAAGTATGTTTATTTGTAATAAAACTTTCATTTCGCTATTTTGGGCGTGTTTATGCTGGAAAAGTATCATCTTCGCATCGAGCTAAAAATGTCACACTGTGACATTTTCTTAACGCTCGTTCGAGTCCCTTTCAGCAATAATATAAACGAAAAACGGACAGTGCATTACACCGTCCGTTTTCCATTGGCGCGCTGAAAGTATGTTTATTTGTAATAAAACTTTCATTTCGTCATTTTGGACGTGTTTATGCTGGAAAAGTATCATCTTCGCATCGAGCTAAAAATGTCACACTGTGACATTTTCTTAACGCTCGTTCGAGTCCCTTTCAGCAATAATATAAACGAAAAACGGACAGTGCATTACACCGTCCGTTTTCCATTGGCGCGCTGAAAGGGACTCGAACCCCCGACCTACTGGTTCGTAGCCAGTCACTCTATCCAGCTGAGCTATCAGCGCATAAGCGGTTTTTTTAAACCGCTTGACTATTCTATCATATTTAATTGGTAATTGCAAGTATAATTTTTATAAATTATGAGTTACTTAAAATTATAGTTTATTGTAATACTTAATTTTAATTCATAAAAAATGCATAAAATGCTCTGTATGCCATATATACATCTAATTTTGAGACAATTTCAAAAGGGGCGTGCATTGATAATACTGGAACGCCTAAATCTACAACATCAACATTCATATTTGCTACATACTTTGCAATTGTTCCTCCGCCGCCTTGGTCAACCTTACCAAGCTCGCCAACCTGCCATAAAATATCATTCTTTTCAAGCATTGTACGGATTTCTCCCATATATTCCGCAGAAGCATCGGAAGTATCGTATTTTCCGCCGTGGCCTGTATATTTTGAAATTATTACTCCGTTATTAAGGTAAGAGCAGTTATTAGCTTCATAAACTGAAGGATAGGTTGGGTCGAACGCTGCATTTACATCGGCAGAAAGACATTTACTCATAGAAATTGCACGATATCCTTCAATACCGTCAATTTTTGCAAGATCGTTAATAAAATATCTTAAAAAGTCACTTTGCATACCGGTATTGCCGTCGCTTCCTATTTCTTCTTTATCTGTAAGGTAGGTAATACAGGTGTTTTCAGGAATTTCAGCGTCTAATGCTGCCATAAGTGCAGGATATGCGCAAACCTTATCATCGTGACCGTATCCGCCTATCATACTTCTGTCAAAACCTATATCCCTTGTTTTGAATGATGGTATAAGGCATAGCTCTGCAGATAGAAAATCACCTTCGGTAATTCCGTATTTTTCATTGAGAATACTCATAACATTAAGTTTAACCAGATCGCTTTCTTCGTCTTCCGTATCATAAGGGCGAGATCCTACAAGAACATTTAAATCTTCTCCGGTAAATGCTTTTGCCATTGTTTTTTGACTTTGTTCCTGTGCAAGATGAGGAAGCAAATCGGTAATGCAGAAACAAGGTTCATCTTCGCTGTCTCCTAAACATATATCAACCTTTGTTCCGTCAAGCTTAACAACAGTTCCGTGAAGTGTAAGGGGGATAGCTGTCCACTGATATTTTTTAAGTCCGCCGTAATAATGGGTTTTAAAAAGTGCAAGATTGTTTTGTTCATAAAGAGGATTTGGTTTAAGGTCGATTCTAGGTGAGTCTATATGTGCAATAGCAAGTTTTGCACCGTTTTTAACTCCGTTTTTGCCGATAACAGCAAGAGCTAACGCTTTATCTCTGTTAATATAGTAAACCTTATCGCCTGCATTGTATTTTGTATCCTGTTTGAATTCTTTAAAGCCGGCTTTTTTTGCCAGATCAACAGAATATCTTACTGCTTCTCTTTCCATAGGTGATTTATCAAGAAATTTTACATATCCTTTACAAAATTCATCTGCTTTTTCAATTTCTTCTTTAGGAACAATTTTTATTCCTTTATCCTTTTTCATAAGAATTTCATCTTTTAATTTTGCTGTTTTTGATTTTTCGTCTTTTTGGTTAGCCATAATTATTTATCCTCCAAATTTAAATTTATATAAAGTTATTTTAATTAAAATAAAGTTCATTATACTTATCTTTTGCAGATAATACCTTGTCAACATAAGCAGAGGTTTCAGGATAAGGTATGTAATCAAGTACAACACCATCGGCGCTGTATTCAGGATTTGACAACCAGTCGCCTACTACAAATCCTGCGTTGTATGCTGCAACTGCTGTTTGTTCTGTACCGTATCTGTCATAAAAATATTTCAGAAGATATACACCGTAATCTATATTTATTTCAGGGTTATAGAGGTCGTTTGAGGTGTATTGCCCCTCAACTCCCCGTAGGGTTTGCAGCCATTGAAAAGATTCCGGCATTATCTGCATAAGACCTCTTGCACCGGCAGTGGATTCTGCGTCAGGATTAAAACCGCTCTCGGTTCTTATAACACCGTAAATCAATGCTTTATCCATATTATAATCAGAAGCTGCTTTATCTACATATTCCTCATATTTAAGAGGATACATTGAATCTATTACCTTTTCTTTTGTCCCTGAAAGAAGCTGAATTGACCCCCAAATTAAAAAGGCAGATACTAAAATTGCAAGAATAAAATAAATAATTTTTAAAAATATACTTAATCCTTCACTTCTTTTGCGGGGTTTTCTGACAGTTGTCACAAAGCACCTCCTGAATTATTTTATTTCATTAAGAATTTTACGGGCATTATTGTATAAATTTTCTAAATCAGAATTATTATAAATGCAAAAATCAGATTTGTTTTTATAAAAGTCATCAGAATGTTGTGTATTTATTCTTAAATATGCCTGTTCTAATGATATATTATCTCGGTTTATAATTCTTTCAACACGCTTTTCTTTTGAGCATAAAATTGAAATAACATAGTCGCACAAAAGTTCACCGTTACTCTCAAAAAGTAAAGGAGCATCATATATAATTTTAGTGTTTCCCTTTGATATATATTCATTGGCGATTTTCATAACCTTTAAATATACAAATGGGTGGGTAATATCATTTAAAAGACTTGTGTTTTTCTTGTTGGAAAAAGCAATACTTGCCAAAGCTTTTCTGTTTAAAGTATTATCTTTATTTAAAATTTCTTTTCCGAAAACGGCTGTAAGAGTTTTAAGGCAGGGACTTCCCTTTAATGTAACTTCTCTTGCAATTTTATCAGCGTCAATTATTTTATATCCGTTTTGTTCAAAAAAATTTGCTGCTTCACTTTTTCCTGAACCGGTAGGTCCTGTTAAACCTATTATTTTATAATTTCTCAAGATCTTTTACCTCAAATCCTGCCGCTCTGATCAGTCGGTTATAAACAGCCATTCCTACACCCTTGATTTCAGGACATCTGCTGTAAACTGTTTTTATGTTTTTGTTTACATCTATTTCTCTTAAAATTTCAAAAAGATTATGAGCATGTTTTGCTGAATCTCCCTTTTTGCCTAAAGAAAATGTTTTAACATTGAGTTTTTCCATATCTTCATCATAGCAAATGGCGGCAACTTCCTGTGATTTATTTAAATTAATAAAATCAATAAATGCATTATCGCCTGCTTTTAAAATTATTACATTTGCCTTAGGAGCATAATGTTTATACTTCATTCCCGGACTTGCAGGGGTTACATTATCTTCAAGTTTATTTAAAACAGCGTTGTCAACCAAAACTTTTCCTATAACGTTTTCAAGCATTTCAAGTGTAACTCCGCCCGGTCTTAAAAGCTTTGGCGGATTTTGTGCAAGAGTGATTACGGTACTTTCAAGTCCTACATCGCTTGTGCCGCCGTCGATTACAGCGTCTATTTTTCCGTTTAAATCATTTACAACATGCTGTGCCGTTGTTGGACTCGGACTGCCTGATAAATTAGCAGACGGTGCGGCTAACGGCAAATCAGCAGCTTTAATAAGTTTGTTTGCAATTTTATGACTTGGGTATCTTATGGCAACCGTGTCAAGTCCTGCGCTTACTTCATCAGGAATTATACTGCCTTTTTTTAAAATAACGGTTAATGGACCCGGCCAGAAATTTTCAGCCAAAAGCTTTGCTTTAGCAGGTATTTCTGAGGCAAGTCCGAATTTTTTAATATCTTCAAAACTGCTGATATGGACAATAAGAGGATTATCCATTGGTCTGCCTTTTGCTTTAAAAATATTTGCAACGGCATTTGGATTTAATGCATTTGCCGCTAATCCGTAAACCGTTTCCGTAGGCATACCTACAAGGCCGCCGGCTTTTAATATTTCGGCAGCTTTTATAATATCCTGTTCATTGTCTTTTAAAAGTAAGGTTTTCATATTTTATTCTTCCATACTTTCCTTTAGCTTTTGGGCTCTGTCTGCGGCGATCAGCGGGTCGATAACCTGATCTAAATCACCGTTTAACACTTCCTCCAGCTTATATAGGGTAAGACCTATTCTGTGGTCTGTAACTCTGCTTTGCGGATAGTTATATGTTCTTATTCTTTCACTTCGGTCGCCTGTTCCCACTTGGGATTTTCTTTCAGAAGCGATAGCGTCCTGCTGTTCTACAACCTTTGCATCCAAAAGTCTGCTTTTTAAAACCTTTAAGGCTTTATCTTTATTTTTATGCTGACTTCTTTCATCCTGACATTCTACGACAGTACCTGTTGGAATATGGGTGATTCTGATTGCAGATGAGGTTTTGTTAATATGCTGACCGCCTGCACCGCTGCTTCGGAAAGTATCAATTTTTAAATCGGCAGGATTTATTTCCAGTTCAACATCATCTGCTTCAGGCAAAACTGCAACCGTAACGGTAGAGGTGTGTATCCTGCCCTGACTTTCTGTTTCGGGGACACGCTGAACGCGGTGAACGCCGCTTTCGTATTTTAACAGGGAATAGGCACCTTCACCCTCTATCATAAATGAGATTTCCTTGTATCCGCCCAGCTCAGTTTCGTTTGTGTTTACAACATCTGTTTTAAAGCCTTTTCTTTCTGCATACATACTGTACATTCTGAAAAGTACGGAACAGAAAAGTGCGGCTTCTTCTCCGCCGGCTCCGCCTCTGATTTCTATTATTACATTCTTTTCGTCGTTAGGATCTTTTGGAAGTAGAAGTATTTTAAGTTCATCAGAAAGGCTTTCTATCTGATTTTTTGCTTCGTCAAGTTCAGCTTGTGCCATTTTTTTAAATTCTTCATCAGATGATGAATCCTCTAAAATTTCAAGGGACTCCTGTTCTGTTTTCAAAGCTTTTTTATATTCTCTGTATTTTATAACTATCGGTTCGATTCCTTTGATTTCTTTCATGATTTTTTGAAATTCATCGGCATTTGCCGCAACTGACGGGTCATAAAGCTTTGTATTTAATTCGCTGTACCGTTTATCGAAAATCTCAATTCTTTCAAACAAATATATCTTCCTTTACTTTATACTGATTTTAAATAGAATAGACAAAACTTGTTTTAAAACCTTTTTTGACTTCCTATTGGCGATAAGTATATTAATCTTCTTTTTTAGAGATGATCTTTTTTATGTTTTTTTCTGCTTTGTTTCTTGGAATCATAAACTGGTGCTTACAATTTTCACATTGAAGTTTAAAATCCATTCCTACTCTTAATACAAGAAATGTTTTACATTTGCAGGGATGAGGTTTTTTCATTTCAAGAATATCGCCGACTTTTATATCCACAAGAAGCGCCTCCGTAATATTTACATATTATTCTAATTATACTACTTATATAATAAAATATCAAGATATGGCTTTATAACCGTCATTTACCCATACCTTGATAATCTTTTAAACTTTAAATTTTTTTATTTTTTCATAAGTTCTTATATCAACGAGCGCATCTGTTTTGATTCCCTCGTTTACATATTTTTCTGAAAAAACAGTTCCGTTTTTTCGGATCTCTGAGGAAAGACCGCCCATTGAAAACGGAATCAGAAAATTTCCTCGCTTCATTTTAACAGGCAGATTTTCTTCAATTGTTTTTAACAGCTTATCAATTCCTTTGTTGTATTTTGCACTTATCTGAACGTAATTGCCGTCGGGTACTTTAAGTTCTTCCGATAAAAGGTCACATTTATTAAGTACGGTGATAACGGGAGTATCTCCGCAGCCAAGTTCATAAAGCAAGTCTCTTGTTACTTGTATATGAATTCGTGCCTCTTCACTGCTTGCGTCGCATACATTCAGAATTACATCAGACTGTGCCGCTTCTTCAAGAGTTGATTTAAAGGCTTCTACTAAATTGTGGGGAAGTCTTCTTATAAGCCCTACCGTATCTATAAGCATAACTGTATTGCCCTCGGGCAATTTCAATGCTCTTGAGGTGGGGTCTAAAGTTGCAAACAGCTTATCCTGCGCAAGAACACCTGCGTCTGTCAAAAGGTTCATTAATGTGCTTTTCCCTGCGTTTGTATATCCCACTATCGCTACTGTGATAATTCCGTCCTTTTCTCTGCGTGAACGCAGTTGATTCCTGTGCTTTTCCAAGTCTGCAAGCTGCTTTTTTAGAGTTTCCATTCTTCTTCTTATATGTCTGCGGTCTGTTTCAAGCTTTGTTTCACCCGGTCCTCTTGTTCCTATTCCTCCTCCTAATCTTGACATTGCTATGCCTTTTCCTGTAAGTCTGGGCAAAAGATATTTTAGCTGGGCAAGCTCAACCTGTACCTTGCCTTCCTTTGATTTTGCCCTGAGTGCAAAAATATCAAGAATAAGCATTGTTCTGTCAATAACACGAACATCGGTTGCTTCTTCAATATTGTTGATCTGGGAGGGAGTCAGTTCACAGTCAAATATTATCAAATCAATTTCTTGTGTTTTACATAGCTCCGTTATTTCAATTAGCTTTCCTGAACCTACATAAGTTGCGGTTTCCGGTTTCTGAAGCTTTTGACAAACACTGAAAACAGGCTCTGCTCCTGCACTTTCCACAAGTTCAAAAAGTTCTGCAAGTGACGCTTCAGCATCGAAATCACCGGTATCTACGCTTACTAACAAAGCTCTTGTTATTTTTTTTTCGTTGCTTTTTAAGTCCATTTTGTTCTCCTATACAAAAAATTATTATAAATTTTGCTAAATTTCTAAAAAACATCTGTTTTATTAGGAAAAATGTTGAAAGTTAAAGTCTGTTTGTAGTATAATATAAAAGAATAGTTTTGTAAACTAAAATAAAACAGAGGTTTTTATTATGAATAATCAATATGATGTGGTAATTGTAGGAACTGGTGTTGCTGGTCTTTATGCGGCACTTCAGTTTTCTGAAGAATACAAGGTTTTGCTTCTCTCAAAAAGAGAACTTACCCTTTCAAACAGTTCGTTGGCACAAGGCGGTGTTGCAGCTGTGCTTGATAAAAATAACGATAATTACAAACTTCATATTGCTGATACTTTAATTGCAGGTAAATATAAAAATAACCTTTCTGCGGTGGAAAAGCTTGTTACAGAGGGACCCGAAGATGTTATTAAGCTTAAAGAAATGGGCGTGGATTTTGACAAGGAACAGAATGGCAAGTTGTCTAAAACTCTTGAGGCAGGACATTCACGTCATAGAATTGTTCATCATAAGGATTCTACCGGAAAAGAAATTGTTGATAAGCTTTTAAGCATTGTTCAAAAAAAGCCTAATGTTACAATTTGCAATAACTCTCTTGTTTATGCAATTGAAAAGGTGGAAAACGGATTTTGTATCTGCCTTTTAAAAGACGGGAAAAATTATCAGGTTGGAAGCAGTTTTTGCATTATTTGTACAGGCGGTATCGGCAGAGTATATAAATATACTACAAATTCCGCAATTGCAACAGGTGACGGTATTGCATTTGCGTATATGTTGGGTGCAAAAATAAAACATCTGTCAAGAGTACAGTTTCATCCTACTGCCTTTGCAGCGGAAAAAAACAGAGAACGTTTTCTCATAAGCGAAGCAGTAAGAGGTGAGGGAGCGGTTTTGCTAAACTGTAAAGGCGAGAGATTTGCTTTTAATTACGACGAAAGAGGCGAGCTTGCTCCCAGAGATGTAGTGTCAAACGCAATAATGCTTGAAGCAAGAAAAACAGACAGTGAGAACTTTTATCTTGATATAACTCAAAAGGATTCGAATTTTTTAAAAGAGCGTTTTCCTATGATATACAGCAGATGTCTTGAAGAGGGAGTAGATATTACAAAGGATAAAATTCCTGTTTTTCCATGTCAGCATTATCTTATGGGCGGAATAAATGTAGATTTGAATGCCAGAACTTCTGTTGAGGGACTTTATGCCGCAGGAGAATGTTCGCATACGGGGGTTCACGGAGCAAACAGACTGGCAAGCAATTCTTTGCTGGAGGCTCTTGTTTTTTCAAGAAGTGCCGCCCAGGATATTATGGAACATATAAAGAAAAACGGCAGACTACCCTTGGGAAAACTTCCCTGCGAGATAGACATTAACGGAAAACCTGTACCGACAGGTATAAGAACAAGAATAAGAGAAATCATGCAGGATACATATTTTGTAATACCAAAGCTTGACAGAGCTGACGAAAGCTATAAGGAAGTTGATAAAATAATTAACGAACTTGTATCGGAAAAGTATAAAATAAATTCAGATTATGTAGAAGCAAGAAGTCTGGCGATAGTTGCGGGAATAATTCTTGATGAAGTCAGAGAGGGAATAAACTTATGATATTAAATCAGATTTATGTTGACGAACTTATAAAAAAAGCGTTGCTTGAGGATATTAACTATATTGATACAACAACAGATTATTTAATTCCTGAAGAACAGGAAGGAACTGCGCAGTTTCTTGCAAAAGCTGACGGTATTTTATGCGGACTTGAAATAGCGCTTAGAGTATTTGAAATTTTACAGCCTGATTTTAAATATGAAGCATATAAAAAGGACGGCGACTATATTAAAAATGGAGAAGTTTTTGCAAAGGTTTACGGAAAAACCAGAACAATACTAAAAGGCGAAAGAACAGCATTAAACTTAATTCAGCATTTAAGCGGAATAGCTACCGTTACAAATGAAGCGGTTAAAATTGTTGAAGGGACGAATGCTTCAATTGCAGATACAAGAAAAACACTGCCGGGACTTCGCCCTATTCAAAAATATGCGGTAACTGTCGGCGGAGGAAAAAACCACCGCTACAATTTATCAGACGCTGCGATGCTCAAGGACAATCATGTTGACGCAGGAGGCGGAATTGAAAACGCAGTAAAAACCTTAAAGAAAAAGCTGGGACACATGACTAAAATTGAGCTTGAGGTAAGAAATCTGGATGAATTGAAGCAAGCACTTGATGCAAAAGTTGATGTTATTATGCTTGATAATATGAGTCCGGCGCTTATGAAAGAGGCTGTAAAGATCACAAACGGACATGCTCTTCTTGAAGCAAGCGGAGGAATTACAAACGATACATTAAGAGAAGTTGCAGAAACCGGTGTTGACATTATTTCTATCGGAGCGTTGACACATTCTGTAAAGGCTTTTGATATTTCTCTGAAAATTTTAAAATAATCATGGAGGTGTCCGGTTATGAAATGTCCATATTGCGGAAACGAGAATAAAGGAAATTCAAAGTTTTGTACTAAATGCGGTGCAAATTTATCTAAGCAAAACATACAGGATTTTCAAAGTAAAAATCCTGATAATTATAGTGACGATTATGAAAAGGATAAAACCCAAACAGAGTTTTACGAGGATATTGTAACTAAAAATGAATTAAAAAAGGAAGGACACGCCAAAAAGTCTAAAGCAATTATAATTGTAGTATTTTCACTTATAATTATAGGACTTTTAGGAATAATAGCTTATCTTGTTTTTGGAAGCGGAATGAAGTTTGATTTTTTGGGAGGAACAAAAGAAGAAACAACCGTTTCCCAGGAAACAACAGAAAAAGTAACGGAAAAAACAGTTGCTGTTCCCGCAGTTGCAGGCTACGATTATAATTTAGCTCTTCAAAGATTAAGTAATGTTAATTTAAAGGTAACATATACCTCTGAATACAGCGATAATGTATCTGAAAACTGCGTTATCAGGCAAACACCTGATCCGGGAACTGAGGTTAAAGAGGGAACAGAGGTTAAACTTGTTTTATCAAAGGGAAAAGAGAATGCAAAATCCTCTTTGCTCCCTACTGTTTCATCAGGTAATTCTTCCGGTTCATCCGGCTCATCATCCCGTTCATCTTCTTCAAGGGGAAGTTCAGCAAATTCTTCCGACTATATAATTGCAGACAGCAGTTCAAAATATTTAACATATAATGATGTAAAGAACTTAACTGAAGATGAACTTGAATTGGCAAGAAATGAGATTTATGCCCGTCACGGAAGAAAATTTAATTCAGATGACCTCCAGCGGTATTTTTATTCAAAGGCATGGTATAGAGGAACAATTGAACCTGAAGATTTTGACGAGAGCGTTTTTAATGAGTTTGAAAAGGCAAATGTAACTTATCTTCTTAAACAGGAAGAATATGTAGACGATTACGGTCATGCTGATCCGAATTTGTAATAGAATTTTTTATAAATGTGAGATTGATTTTATTGGTTCATCATCAAAAATCTCCGTATTTAATTGAATATTTAAAAATTCAAGTTATCATAGTTTAAACACCTTGTTCATATTTATGAACGAGGTGTTTTTTATGTGTATTAAAAAAGTTTTTTCGTTTATATTAGTTTTAGTGGTTTTATTTGCTTCAACAAGTATTCAGGCTTCTGCTTTAAGTGAAGCAGAACTTACTGCTCCGTCTGCAGTTTTAATGGAGCCTAAAAGCAAAAAGATACTTTATGAGCACAATTCTCATGAGCAAAGACCATGTGCGTCTGTAACAAAGGTTATGACAATGCTCCTTGTTATGGAGGCAATAGACGACGGAAAAATAAACTATGACGAAACAGTAACTGCGTCTGCCAGAGCGGCTTCCATGGGAGGTTCTGATATCTGGCTCGAAGAGGGAGAGCAGATGACTGTTGACGATATGATCAAAGCAACGGTAGTAGCTTCTGCAAACGATGCGGCAGTTGCACTTGCAGAGCATCTTTGCGGAACAGAAGAAGAATTTGTAAATAAAATGAACGAAAGAGCAAAACAGCTTGGAATGAACGATACGGTTTTCAAAAATTGCAACGGTCTTGACGAAGAAGGTCATGTTACATCGGCAAATGATGTAGCGCTAATGTCTGCGGAGCTTATAAAGCACGAGAAAATTTTTGATTATACTTCAATTTGGATGGATGAATTAAGAGGCGGAAAAACACAAATAGTAAATACGAATAAACTGTTAAAGACCTATAACGGTATAACAGGATTAAAAACAGGAACAACCGATGACGCAGGCTGTTGTATGTCTGCAACGGCAGAACGTGACGGACTGTCACTTGTTGCTGTTGTATTAGGTTGTAATACAGGAACAGAAAGATTTAAGGATGCTGCAACACTTCTTGACTACGGTTTTGCAAACTACCAGTTTAAACAGCTTGCAACTCCCGATGAATTGCCTAAACAAATAGAAGTTAAAGGCGGAATGGATAAGAACATTGATATAGAGTGTAAGGTACAGAGTGGATTTGTACTTCCAAAGGGAAGTGCAAACAAAATAGAATATAAAGTATCGCTTAATGAAAATATAGAAGCACCCGTAAAAATAGGGGATATAGTCGGTGATGTTACATATACTGCCGACGGTGAAAAACTGGCTTCTTATCAGGTAAAAGCAATAAGTTCAACAGAGCCAATAAGCTTCGGAGCAATATTTAATCTTCTCTTTAATGCCTTAATAGCATTATAATAAAATGCCAAAAATATGTTGCAAAGAAAGGCAGTTTATAGTATAATAAAACCATAAAAAATTAAAAGCGGGTATTTTGTATGGCTTTTTTGTATTAGGAGGAGATTAAAATGTCAACTAAATTAACCGATAAGTATCTTAACGGTTTTGTTGAAGAACAGGAATATACAGCGCTGGCTGAACAGGTGAAAACAGCTCATAAAATGCTTCATTCGGGAACAGGCTTGGGAAATGACTTTTTAGGCTGGCTCACATTACCGACAGATTATGATAAAGAAGAGTTTGCCCGTATTAAACAGGCTGCAGAAAAAATCAAAAAAGATACAGATGTTTTTATTGTTATCGGAATAGGCGGCTCATATTTAGGCGCAAGAGCTGCAATTGAATTTTTATCTTCACAAAATTATAATGCACTTGCTAAAGATACACCGCAGATTTACTTTACAGGCAATTCTATAAGTTCATCTGCTCTTGCAGATATTATGGAACTTTGCCAGGGTAAAAATGTATCTATTAATATGATTTCAAAATCAGGCACAACGACTGAACCTGCAATTGCATTCAGAGTATTCAGGGAAATGCTTGAAAATAAATATGGCAAAGACGGCGCAAAAGAAAGAATTTACTGTACAACAGATAAAGCAAAGGGTACGCTGAAAGAACTTGCGGACAAAGAGGGTTATGAAACATTCGTAGTTCCTGATAATGTAGGCGGAAGATTTTCTGTTCTCACAGCAGTAGGTCTTCTTCCGATTGCAGTATCAGGCGCTGATATCGACGCACTTATGTCAGGTGCTCAAAAAGCCCAGAAAGAATTTGAAAATGACGATTTATTAACAAATGATTGCTATAAATATGCAGCTTTAAGGAACATTCTTTACAATAAGGGAAAAACTTTAGAAATACTTGTTTCTTACGAGCCTGCATTTACAATGATGTCAGAGTGGTTTAAGCAGTTGTTCGCTGAAAGCGAAGGTAAAAATAACAAGGGTATTTTTCCTGCCAGCGTTATTTTTTCAACAGATCTCCACTCTTTAGGTCAGTACATTCAGAGCGGCAGAAGAAATCTTTTTGAAACTGTTGTTCTCTTTAATAAATGTAAAAAAGAGGTTACTCTCGGCACAGATCCGACTAATGTTGACGGCTTGAATTTCCTTTCCGGTAAAACAATGGGTTTTGTTAACCAAAAAGCGTTTGAGGGAACCGTTCTTGCTCATAACGACGGCGGCGTTCCAAATATTGTTTTAAACGTAGACGAAATGACAGAATCTGAGCTTGGCTATTTGATTTACTTCTTTGAAAAGGCTTGCGCAATTTCAGGTTACCTTTTGGGAGTAAATCCTTTTGACCAGCCTGGCGTTGAAAGCTACAAAAAAAATATGTTTGCTCTCTTGGGTAAACCGGGTTACGAGGATAAAAAGGCAGAGCTTGAGGCTAGACTAAAATAAAATGATGTTCTTGGAGGAATTATAATGGTAACTTTAATTATTGGTAAAAAAGGTTCAGGAAAAACTAAAAAACTCATTCAGCTTGCTAATGAGGCTGTGGCTGCTTCTTCAGGTAATGTAGTAGTTATTGAAAAGGGTGCTAAACTTACTTATGATGTAACACATAAGGCAAGACTTATCGACACTGACCAGTATATTATTAAAGGATATGATATGCTCTTTGGTTTTATCAGCGGAATTTGCGCAGGAAACTATGATGTTACTGATATTCTTGTTGATTCAACATTTAAAATTTGTCCCGATGGTGTAGCAGGTATTGAAGAATTTGTTAAGAAGCTTCACGAACTTTCTGAAACAGCAGAAACTAATATTACTCTTCTCATCTCTGCTGAAGAAAATGACCTTCCAAGCTCAATTAACGCTGTTTGCGAAAAAATCTGATTTTAAATTTTTATAAGTTTCAAGAGGGTGGATTTCCACCCTCTTTTACAATTTTGATAAAATCAGGCTCTATGTCAATAGTTGGGGTAAACCCAAAAAAAGAGAATTAGATATAAGCAACAATGCAGGTTCATATAATCAAAGCTCCTGCAATTACAGTACTGAAGAGATTGTATCAGAAAATAATGATGTGTTTTTAGAAACATACTTTATTGGTTTGCAGGATTTTAACTTCTACAATAATCCGGATATTGAAATTAAAAATGTTTCCCATATACTTTTTAATTTTGATGACGGAACGGTATATTTCGGAAGTTCTGATGAAAATTTCACTACTCAATTGACATACGAAAACAAGGAAATACCTTTTACCCTTGTAAGAAATTCTGAAATGTATTCAAATATTCTCAAAGCTATTGAAAACGGAAGTATTGAATAAATGCAATAAGTAGAATTAAAGAAAAAATCCCTTTAATTTGCCGAAAAAGAATAAAACCTGTAAAATTTTTCAGCATATTAAAAAAATCTTGATTTTATTATTGACAAAGCTTCCTACTTTTTGTATAATCAAATACAGCGTTTTAATATGCGTTATTGCGTTAAGAGGTGCGGTTATGCTTCTTGATTTGAGAGAAGTCTTTCAAACACAAGGCTTACAAAAACAAATTGACTATTCCTTGTCAATGAATGACATTGAGTTAGATGGTGTTTATCCATTCAAAACACCGGTCAGTGTCAGTTCGTTGTCGGTCAATAAAGCAGGTCTTGTTGATTTGGAGATAAATGTTAATTTTACTTACACCCGTAATTGTGACAGGTGCTTTGAAGAATTTTCAAGAGAACTGAGTTTCACTTTTAATCATAAGCTTGTTGCTGATCTTACTAACGAAGATAACGATGATTATATTGAAACACCCGATTACAAGCTTGAACTTGACGACCTTGTAATTTCAGATATTCTTTTAAATCTTCCAAGCAAAAATCTTTGTAAGAAAGACTGCAAGGGATTGTGTCAGAAATGCGGCAAAAACTTAAACGAAGGTGATTGCTCCTGCGATAAAAGACAGGTCGATTCAAGGCTTGAAATTTTAAAAACTCTTATTGATTGATATAAAATTTGTAAGGAGGTCTTTGTAATGGCAGTACCAAAGAGAAAAACTTCAAAAGCAAGAAAAAATTCAAGACGTTCAACTGTATGGAAGCTCAACACTCCGGCTCTTACAGTTTGTCCTAACTGCGGACAGCTTACTGCAGCTCATAAAGCTTGCACAACTTGCGGTATGTATAAAGGCAGACAGGTTATTGTTAAAGAAGAAGCTTAATTTATCAATTTCTTAGTTTAACAATGTGAAAATTATGAGCGGCAAGTTTCTTTGCCGCTCTTTTGCTTTTTATTTTAAATAGTGTAATATAATATTTATATTTCAAATAATAAAATTATAGTATAAAGCGTTAAGAAAAATAAACGTTAAGGAGTTTGAAGAATGCCAAAGCCGGTAATTGCAATAGTAGGCAGACCAAATGTGGGAAAATCTACATTGTTCAATAAATTGATAGGACAGCGTCTTTCAATAGTTGATAATACCCCCGGAGTAACTCGTGACAGAATTTACGGTGAGTGCGAGTGGGAAAATAAAAAGGCGGTAATAATTGATACAGGCGGTATAGAGCCTAAAAGTGATGATGTTATTCTGTCTCAAATGAGAAGACAGGCACAACTTGCTATTGATATGGCAAATGTTATAATTCTCGTAACAGATATGAAAACAGGACTTGTTGCAACTGATGCTGAAGTTGCAGATATGCTTCAAAAAAGCGGCAAGCCTGTTGTAGTTTGTGTTAATAAATGTGACTCCGTAGGTGAACCGCCCATGGAATTTTATGAATTTTATAATTTAGGAATTGGTCAGCCATTCCAGGTTTCTTCAATTCACGGTCATGGTACCGGAGATTTGCTCGATGAGGTTTTTTCCCATCTTGATTTTTCAGAAGATGATGATGACGAAGAAGAAATTATAAATGTTGCATTGATCGGCAAACCTAATGTGGGAAAATCCTCATTAATTAATCTTGTTACCAATGAGGAAAGATGTATAGTATCGAATATTGCAGGAACAACAAGAGACAGTATAGATACAAAAATTGAAAACGAATACGGAAAATTTAATTTTATTGACACAGCAGGTATCAGAAGAAAAAGCCGTGTAAACGATGAGATAGAAAAATACAGTTTTTTGCGTGCAAAAATGGCTATTGAGCGCAGTGATGTATGCGTTATAATGATTGATGCAGAAGTAGGCTATACCGAGCAGGACAGTAAGGTCGCAGGACTTGCCTGTGAAGCAGGTAAAGGCTGTGTGATTGCAGTAAATAAATGGGACGCTATTGCCAAGGACAACAAAACAATGAGTGAGTTTACAAAAAAACTTAACGCTGAATTTGCATTTATGTCTTATGCGCCCATTGTATTTATTTCGGCAAAAACAGGCTTGAGAATTGATAAGCTTTTTTCTCTTATAAATATGGCGGCGGCTTCTAATGCTATGAGAATAAAAACAGGTATGCTTAATGAGCTGTTGGCGCAGGCTACAACAAGAGTTCAGCCTCCTACCGATAAGGGCAGAAGACTTAAAATTTATTATATGACTCAAGCTTCAACAAAACCGCCTACATTTGTATTTTTTTGCAATAGAGCAGATCTGTTTCACTTTTCATATCAAAGATATTTGGAAAACAGAATAAGAGAAAGCTTCGGTCTTGACGGAACACCGATAAGGCTTGTTATAAGAGAGAGGGGAGATAAGTGATGGATATTATATCGTTTATTACTTCTAATTGGTGGATTATTATTTTAGCTTCAGTAATTGCTTATTTGCTGGGAAGTATCAATACTGCTGTTATTGTAACAAGAATTGTTGCCGGTAAAGATATAAGAAAAATGGGAAGCGGTAATGCAGGCTTTACAAATGTTTTGAGAACAGTTGGAAAAGTTCCTGCAATTTTTACTATTGTTTGTGATTTTTTAAAAGCTGTTATCGCAGTTTTAGCAGGGGGTCTGCTTTTTGGATTAATTCAAACTGACGGTAATGCTGTTTTAAACAGTGAATATATGGCTGTCGGCAAGTATATTGCAGGTGTTTTCTGTATTTTAGGTCACTCATATCCTGTTTATTTTCACTTTAAAGGCGGAAAAGGTGTTGTTACTGCGGCAGCTTTGATTTTGATTGTTGACTGGCGTGTGTTTTTACTTATGTTAGGTACATTTTTAATTGTATTTATCGCTACCAAAACAATTTCCATTGCAAGTCTGTCTGCGGCGGCGCTTTACGGCTTCTATACTCTTGCAATTCTACTTACATACGATTATTTTTCAGAAGCGGGTTATTCGTTGCTATATGTAATTTTCTCAACAGTTGCTGCATTCTTGATCGGCGGATTTGTAATAGTGAAACATAAAGATAACATTAAACGCATAATCAAAGGAGAAGAAAAAAAAATTACAGCAAAGAAGTGAAATTAGTATAGAGCAAACTATTGACTTGACAAATTAATAATATTAAAATAATATCGTAGGTTATTAACTTTATAGAAAACTGCTCTGAAACAGTCCGATTTAAAAGAGCGTTTTTATATGGAGCTTTCTACTCGTATAGAAACATCCCATCGGCTGCTTAATGCCTGCGGTATTTTTGTTTTGGAGATATTTTATGAGCGATAATAAAGCAGCATTTTCCTCATCAGATTATGATGCAAATATAAATAATGTTTTGCCTTATTATTCTGAATTTCATAATCAGATAACAGATGTGGTAATGGCTATGAATTTAACAGATTTTAACTGGCTTGATTTAGGGTGCGGAACAGGAACTCTTGTTTATAAGGCTTCAAGAATTTTTAAAAACTGTAAATTCACCCTTTGTGATATTTCAAAAAAAATGCTTGAATTGGCAAAGGATAAATTAAGTAATGTAAATAATATTGAATACAAGGTTTGTTCTAACGATAAAATAGACTTTACCGAAAGGTTTGATGTTGTAACAGCAGTTCAGTCAAATCATTATTTCAGTAAAGAAGAAAGAAAAACTGCAACACAAAATGTCTATAATGCATTAAAGGATAACGGTATTTATATTACTTTTGAAAATATTGAACCTGCAACCGATTCAATAACTGAGCTTTATATAAAGCGCTGGGAAAATTATATGAAGAAAATGGGCAGAACCCAAGAGCAGGTTAAAAGTCATTTAGCAAGACGTGGAACAGAAGTTTTCCCTATTACCGTAGAAGAACATATAAAGTTACTTAAAGAATGTAAATTTAAAGCTGTTGATATTTTATGGTTATCATATATGCAGGCAGGCTTTTTGGCGATAAAATAAATTTAAGGAGATATTAAAATGGATTGTTTGTTTTGTAAAATTATAGAAGGTGAGATTCCTTCCAATAAAGTCTATGAGGATGATAAAATTCTTGCTTTTCATGATATCAGCCCAATGGCACCTGTTCATGTTGTAATTATTCCAAAAGAACATATTTGCTGTGCTGATAAATTAAATGAAAAAAATAGTCAGGTTGTTGCACACATTTTCTCAAAAATTCCTGAAATTGCAAAATCCCTTAATCTTGATAACGGTTACCGAATTGTCAATAACTGTAAGGAAGACGGCGGACAAACCGTATTCCATTTGCATTTTCATCTATTAGGCGGAAAAAAGCTTAACACACAGCTTGCATAAGGAGAAAAAATGAAAGATACATATCAAATAACAATTGCCGGCTTAAAAAGAGAACTTCCTGTTTTTAAGGTGAATGATAAGTTGTCTATTGCGGCTTTTATTATGTTTGGCGATACTGAAATAACAGTTGCCTGCGCAAAGGAACTTTTAAAAAAATGTCCGGATTTTGATGTTTTATTGACAGCTGAAGCAAAGGGGATCCCGCTTTGCTACGAAATGGCAAGACAGTCCGAAAAACCTTATGTTGTTGCAAGGAAAGGCATTAAGGTTTATATGACTGACCCGGTAAAATTTCAGCTTAATTCTATTACAACTCAAAATACCCAGACCCTGTATCTGGGTCAGGAAGATATAAGTCTTTTGAAAGGCAAAAGGGTGCTGATTGTAGATGATGTTATTTCAACAGGCGAAAGCCTTAAAGCTCTTGAAGAAATAGTAAAAAGTTCAAAGGGTGATTTGGTTTGTCAGGCTGCTGTTCTTGCAGAGGGTGACGCTGCACAAAGAGATGACATTGTATTTTTGGAGAAACTACCATTATTTTTCGATTTATAAAAAACTGATAGGTAACAGTCGGGCTCAAAAGAGCGTTTAAATATGGTCTGTCTGCTGGGATAGCTGCAGCCCACCGACTGATTTTTTAATTAATTATTAGGGATTGATTTTATGAAGCGGCTGTTTGCTTTAACCGGATTTATTTATATTTCAGTGCAGACGGCCGCTTTTTATATTTCTCATCATCTTGCGTTAATTGTTGCTGTTGCAGGTGCCTTGGCCGGAATTGTTTTCTTTTTTCTGATTAAGGATAAATATAAAAAGAAAACAATTTGTGTTGCTTGTGTTACTGCTGTTATAGCAGGCATTGTGTTTTATGCTTATTCACAGTTTTATTACATTCCTGAACAGAGAGCCTATGATAATAAAGAAGTCAGTATCAATGCTCAACTTTGTGAAGAATCGCACAAATCCTATAATACATACTATTATGAGTTAATGGCAAAAAATATCAACGGTAATGAAGAAAACTTTAAAATTCTCCTCAAAAGCTCAAGACAGCTTGAAATAGAGCCGTTTGATTACATAATCTGTTCTGTTACACTTGAAAGATGTGACAGTAACTACTATACTGCACAGGGATTTTTATATACAGCATACACCTCTTATGAATTTGATTATGAAACTGAAAAACCTGACACGCTGCCCTTGTATTCTTTGGCAATAAATTTAAGAAATAAAATGGAAGATTCCCTTGATATATTAATGCCTGAACGGCTTGCCTCATTTTCAAAAGCTATTGCTTTGGGAGACAGATTTTCTCTTGACAGCAGTACAAGAGCCGATTTTACCAAAACAGGAATTTCATATATAATTGTGGTTTCAGGTATGCACCTTGTTATTGTTTCAAGTTTTGTAATTGCATTGTTAAGAAAAATTTTTAAAAACAGATATGTTACGCATATATGCACAATTTTAACAATAATTTTATTTATGGCTGTAACAGGGTTTACGGCATCTGTTATTCGTGCGGGAATTATGCTTATAATTTATCTGTTTGGCAAAATGATTTTTCGTCAGGCGGACAGCCTGAATTCACTCGGATTTGCAGTGCTTTGTCTTTGTGTCCCAAATCCTTATGCATCAGGTGATGTTGGACTTCTGCTCTCGGTATCCGCTACGCTTGGTATAATTTTATTAAACGAAAAATTTAACAGGTTTGCTTATAATAAATTAAAATCGGAAAAGCTAAAACTTGTTTTAAAATACCCAATAAAAATTTTCAGTTTGACTTTATCTGCATTTTTGTTTACAGTGCCGATTACTATACTTGCTTTCGGTACTTTTTCTCCTATTGTTTTTGTTGCGTCACTAATTATTACACCGTTTGTCAGCGTTTTGGTCATTTGTATTCTGTTGTGTTCAATATTTTATTATACTGGAATATTAAGTGTACTTGCATATCCCTTTGCATTTGTTGACTGTATAATAAGCAGTTTTATAATTGCCATTGTTGATTTTTTGGCGGAATTTAAATTTTCAACGGTTTATGTAAGTTATATAAATGCTGTTATTTTTCTTTCTGCATCGGCAATTTTAATTGCAATAGCTTTACTGTTTAATAATTATAAGCATAAGCTTAAATATTCATTTATTATGATTGCCTTGATTATTTTATCAGGATATGCTGTAAGCTTTCTTCCAAAGTCAGATAAACTGGAAATTGTGAATACAAATAACGGTACAACCGTTTTGCTTGATACTTACAAAGGATTAGCAGTATTATCCTGCGGAGGAGAAATATCTAAAACTTCCGATATAATTCATGAAATCGCCATAAGAAACAGTGAGATAAATTTTTTATCTGTTCCCGATAACAATAAAGAAAGTTCATCCTACGCTTCAAGCATTTTAGAAGAATTTGACTGTTCATCGGTTTTGTTATATGATACAGAAAAAACAAATGAAGAAACATATCGCAGAGCAAAAGAATGTAATGAAATGTGGAGTCTTTTTGAAAATCAGTCAGAACAGGTAAATCTTTGGGAAGAAGTTACGGTGAATGCTTACAATGTTGAAGGAAATACTTTTGAATATATAAGTTCAAATGATTATTCGGTACTGATAATTCCCGATGATGCAGATTGTTTTGATATTCCCGAAAACTATTTAAAAGCAGATATTATAATATCTTCAGGTTGTCCCCGAAATTACAATATGCTTAAATGCGATACATTTGTATATACAGGCGATGAGGAAAGATTAAGTAAATATACAAGAAATTTTGCGCAGTTTGCAAATAAAATCGCAACAACCGTAAATGATAATGTAACATTAATTTTAAAGGAGTAATAATATGCCCAATATGACGGAATCTGAATTTAAAAAGCATATTGCTTCCGGAAATTTCGCAAGGATTTATGTAATTTGGGGTGCAGAGAAAAAGTATGTAAAAACATACACAGAAAAGCTTGT
Organism: uncultured Clostridia bacterium; assembly: GCA_947627135.1. Lineage (GTDB taxonomy): Bacteria > Bacillota > Clostridia > Oscillospirales > Acutalibacteraceae > Ruminococcoides. The sequence continues at coordinate 20,139 of CANQUV010000008.1, read as the reverse complement.
TACAAAGGTAATGGGAAAAAATATTTCTGATTTTAACTATCACGAATTTAAAGATAATTATGATATACAGCAAATTTGCCTTTCAATGTTGTCCGTACCTTTTATAAGTGAATACAATTTTGTTAAAATTTCAGATATTAATTTAAATGAGCTTATCAAAAATGAAAAAGAGCAGCTATTCAGTGCAATAAAAAATATTCCCGATACAACGGTAGTTGTGTTTTCAATGCCTACACTTGATATTGACCCTAAAAAAATCGGGGACTTTAAAACAATTTTAAAAGAAGCAGAAAAAAGCGGAGTTGTTGTTGAGTTTAAAAAGATGGGTGATATGGCGCTTGAAAAGCATTTAAGTACACTTGCTTCGAGAAACAATGTAACTCTTTCAAGAATAAATGCAGATAAAATTATAAATATGTGTGGTAATGACCTTACAACCTTAATGAATGAACTCGATAAGCTGTGTGCTTATGTTGGAGAAGGAAACGAAATTACAGATAAAGACATAGATTTGATGGTTACAAAAAATTTAGAGGCAAAAGTTTTTTCTCTGGCAGATGCAGTCACAAGAGGCAAAAGTACAGAAGCCATGAGAATACTTGACACTTTGTTTTATCAAAGAGAAGAACCTGTTGTAATTTTAACTGTTCTTTCAAATGCCTATATTGATTATTACAGGTGCAGAGTTGCAGATGAGTGCGGTGTTCAGACAAGTGTGATTGCACAAGAATTTAATTACAGAAACAGATCTTTTGCATTAAATAAAAAAACAATAATTTCAACACAGGGTTTAAGGGACAGCATAAACCTTTTAATTGAGGTTGAAACACAAATGAAAAGTGTTTCTGTAAACCAAAAAATAACCTTGGAAAAGCTTATAATCAAGCTGCTTTTAATTGCTCAGAAGGGGCGTGCTTATGCTTAAAATTAAAGAAGCGATTATAGTTGAGGGCAAATACGATAAGATGAAGCTTAAATCTTTGGTAGATACTCCTGTAATTGTAACAAACGGTTTCCGAGTTTTTAAAGATAAAGAAAAGCAAAATCTGGTTCGTCAGGTTGCAAATGCAAGGGGAATTTTAATTTTAACTGACAGCGACAGTGCAGGATTCGTAATCAGAAACTTTTTAAAAGGTTCCGTACCCTCTGAAAAAATAAAAAATTGCTACATACCTGAAATTAAAGGAAAAGAAAAACGCAAAAATATTCCATCAAAGGAAGGATTTTTAGGCGTTGAGGGAGTAAGTGATGAAATAATTATAAACGCCATAAAGAAAAGCGGTGCAACTGTTTTAAATTTTGATGAAAAATCCAACGTGAAAAATAATGAAATTACAAAGGCGTTGTTTTTTGAATTGGGTTTAACAGGTAGAGAAAATTCAAAACTTTTGCGTACAGAACTTTTAAAATCACTTAATCTTCCTGTTTATCTTACAACAAACGCAATAATTGAAGCTTTAAATTGTATGTTTACAGCCGAAGAGCTTAAAAATAAAGTTAATGAAATAAAAAACAAATAAAATCATCGTCTTAGGAAAGAATAAAGACGGTGATTTTTTATGGGATTAATTATTAAAAATGTAAAATTATTTTTGTTCGGAGGTTTTGCATACGGAGCTATCGAAATTTTGTGGAGGAGAAAAACTCATTGGAGCATGGTATTAACAGGAGGAACTTGCTTTGTATCTCTTGTTAAGGTTTTTACAAGACACGATAAAATGCCCCTTTTTAAAAAGTGTTGTATAGGAAGTTTGATTATTACATCTCTTGAGTTCTTGTGCGGCTGTATTGTCAACCTAAAAATGAAGCTGAATGTTTGGGATTATTCCAAAGCAAAACTGAATATTTTAGGTCAGGTCTGTCCATTTTACAGTATGCTTTGGGGTTTTTTATGTATTCCGATAAATGCTATTTGCAAAAGAATTAAGAAACAGGAAAGAGAAAGTATTTTAAAGCTTAATTGATATAATAAAACAACGGCAAAGTTTTTAAACTCTGCCGTTGTGTTATATTATCGTATTTTTTGTATTTGGTCATTTGTTTTCTTCTCTGTACTGTAATTCCTTTAAAATCATATTTGCACACATATATACATTTCCGCCGCCCATTGTTAAAATAAGATCACCTTCCTGTGCATTATCGCAAACATATTTTGTGATATCTTCAAAAGTATCAATACACTTTGAATTTGGAACCTTTTTTCCTAAGTCCGTACTGTAAATATTATATGTGTTAGTTTCTCTTACAGGTAATATCTCTGAGATTATCACCTCATCGGGAATTTTCAGTGCCTGCGCAAAATCATCAAGAAGCATTGCCGTTCTTGAAAATGTATGAGGCTGAAATACTGCCCATACCTTTTTAAATCCCATTTTCATGGCCGCATTAAGTGTAACTGTAAGCTCTGTGGGATGGTGGGCAAAATCGTCTGCTACCGTAATTCCCATTGGGGTGCCTAAAATTTCAAATCTTCTGTGAACTCCTCCGAATTTATGCAGGTTTTCACTGATTTCATTTGCTGTTGCTCCCAAATAATGTGCCGCAGATGCAGCAGCAAGGGCATTGTAAACATTGTGCTTTCCCGGAACAATTAACTTAACGGTTGTGATTTTTTTGCCTTTATACATTAAATCAAACTGTTCGTGAATACCTTTATCGGCTTTAAGATTTACTGCATAATAATCATTGGTTTTATTAAAACCGTAAGTGATTTTTTCTATATTAACATCTTCAATTGCCTCAAGTGTGTTTTTATCATCACCGTTAATTACTAAAACTCCTGTGGTTTGCTTTGAAAACGTATTAAATGATTTTTTTATATTGTCAAGATTTTTAAAGTAATCAAGATGGTCTGCGTCGATATTTAATATAATAGACATATATGGATTTAGTTCAAGAAAAGTATCTACATATTCGCAAGCTTCACAAACAATAATATCGCTTTTTCCTATATAGCTGTTACCGCCGATAAACGGCAATTTGCCTCCGATTATTGCAGACGGGTCAAATCCGCTTCCTATTAAAATTTGTGAAAGCATGGCTGTTGTAGTGGTTTTTCCGTGAGTTCCTGAAACAGCAATACTTCTTCTGTATCTTCTTGTTACAATTCCAAGCATTACGCTTCTTTCAATGCAGGGGATATTTCTTTTAACTGCTTCGGCCCTCTCGGGGTTTGTTTCTTTTATAGCAGCGGAATATACAACAAGCTCTGCTCCGTTAATATTTTCTGCTTTATGTCCCATATAAACAGGAATACCATAACTTTTTATCCTGTCTAAAGTATCGCTCTCGTTCATATCAGATCCTGAAAGTTCAAAACCTTCACTTCTTAAAATTTCTGCAAGAGGACACATTCCGCTGCCGCCTATTCCGATAAAATGAATTCTTTTTATTTTATTCAAGAGCTTATCGTAATTCATATTCTACACTCCGTTAATCATAATCAGCTAATTATATTATATTGTCTTTTGTTTGAAAAATAAATACCTATTTCAATATTGTTACTATTTTTTTGATTGCATAAATAAAAGCTTTTTGATACAATTATTATATATATTGTAATTTATGGGAGAAAAACTATGAATTTGCAAAAAAATCAAATTATTGAACTTGATATAATTTCTATGACTGCCGATGGAAGCGGTGTCGGTAAAACAGATGATGGAATAGCTGTTTTTGTACCTCAGAGTGCCGTTGGTGACAAACTTTCAGTAAAGATATTAAAAACTAAAAAGACCTATGCATTCGGAAAAATTGAGAGTATTATAACACCGTCTAAAGACAGAGAAAATCCTGATTGTTTGTATTTTAATAAATGCGGAGGATGTGCATACAGACATATTACTTATGACGCACAAAAGAAGATTAAAGAACAAAAGGTTAAAGATGCAATAACCCGTATCGGAGGAATAGATGAAAATAAGATAAAACCATTAATTTGTTCCGATAAACATAAGCGTTACAGAAATAAGGCGCAATTTCCCGTTGGAACTGATAAAGACGGAAATATTACATTAGGATTTTATGCGTTTCACAGTCACAGAATAATCGATTGTTATGACTGTATGCTTCAGCCTGAAATCTTTAAAACCGTTATGGATATTACCCGTGATTTCATGACTGAAACAAATCAACAGCCATATATGGAAACAACGGGCAAAGGTAAGTTAAGACATCTTTATATTCGTTACGGAGAAAAAACAGACGAGCTTATGGTGTGTTATGTTGTAAACGGAAACGGTTTAAAGCATGAGGATTGGCTTGTTGAGCGATTAAAGAGAGGTTTGCCTAACTTAAAAAGTGTGGTTATAAATATAAATAGAGATAAAACAAATGTTATATTAGGAGATAGAAACAGAGTAATATTTGGGCAGGGGTTTATTTATGATAAACTTTGCGGTTTTACATTTAAAATTTCTCCATTGTCTTTTTATCAGGTAAACAGAGAAACAGCTGAAATTTTATATAATAAAGCAAAAGAATATGCAAATTTAAAAGGTGATGAAGTTTTATTTGACCTTTACTGCGGAACAGGCACAATCGGACTTTCTATGGCAAAGGACTGCAAACAGCTCATTGGTGTGGAAATTATTGCAGACGCAATAGAAGATGCAAAGGAAAATGCAAGGATAAATAATATAAATAACGCAGAATTTATTTGCGGCAGTGCGTCTGAAGCGGCATTAATGCTTGAAAAAGAGAACATAAAACCTGATGTGGTTATAGTTGATCCGCCCAGAAAAGGACTTGAAAAAAATTTAATTGAAGCAATTACAAGAATAAAGCCGAAAAGAGTTGTGTATGTTTCCTGCGATCCGGCAACCTTGGCAAGAGACTTAAAAATTTTTTCAGAGCAGGGTTATCATACTCAGGAGATCACCCCTGTTGATATGTTTCCAGGAACAAGCCATGTGGAGTGCGTGGTATTAATGTCAAAAAATAATATATAAACAAGAAGGTAGAAAGCTATGATTTTATCAGATAAAACAATAATGAAAATGATCGGTGAGAAAACACTTGTTATCAAACCGCTTGATAAAGAACAGGTACAGCCTGCAAGCGTTGATATTCGTTTGGGAAATACTTTCGGTATCGTGGAAGATACTTCATCGGGTATCATGTCTATGGAAAAGAAAATTTTGTATAAATCCATTACAGCAAATTCCTATCTTTTATTACCAGGGCAGTTTGTCCTTGCCACAACAAAAGAGTATTTTGAACTGCCCAATGATCTCACCGCTTTTGTAGAAGGAAGAAGCTCATTAGGGAGAATGGGTTTGTTTATCCAAAACGCCGGTTGGGTAGATCCAGGATTTAAGGGCGAGATCACATTGGAGCTTTTTAATGCAAACCGATGTGCGATAGAATTAAAATCAGGGCGTCGAGTAGGTCAGCTTGTTTTTGCAAAAATGGATATGGCTGCAAACAATCCCTATAACGGAAAATATCAGGGTCAGACAGGTGCAACAGGTTCACGAATAGATATGGACACCGATAAATAATTTTTATATAACAGCAGCATTAAGCGGTTTTCGTACATATTACCGCAGACAGTCAAATTTGCAAAAAAGCTGTCGATTTAAACGAACCGAGCTAAGCCGCTGATATCAAAATGGACGTATCAAGCCACGTTGAGTGCGTAGTATTGATGTCAAGGGCGGGGAGTAAGTGTACAAAAAACCGCTGAAATACAAAGATTTCCGAGGGGTCGGGTTGTTTTAGCAGCCGTTATGCTTCTCGGATTTTTTACTTTTCACAGTTTGGGGCAATATATTCACGGATAAAAATGCCGTAGGATTGAGTTGATAGGATTAAAAGTGGGTAGGTTGTGTAGATAGGATTGTTAAAAGCAAGCTGAGTGGATAAGATGAATATCAATGTTGGCATAAGGTCTTATTGTGTTGGATACCAGAAAATGATACAATGCACCCGCTGCTGAAAACGGGTGCAAATTTTAACGATAGGATTTAAAAAGAGAATCCACGAGAGAGAACTGTTTGGACAACAATTTTGCCTCGTGGATTTTTTATTTTCTGTTAATGTATTGTTAGCAACAAAAAAGACGTTGCTCCTTGGAGTGATCAACGCGCCTAAATTACACGATATTCAACAGATGAAGCGGTGCCACTTTCTGCTCAACCGATAATGTACTTCATTTGGAGAATAGTTTGCTTTGTTCATCAGTCATCTACGAAAACCAGTATCACATATAATACAAGAGATACTTTTTCCATGCAGAATATGCATTTTCCTTGACTTACACTACGATATGGTGAATAAAATGTGAAAATCTTGAGAAAGGCAGAAGAAAATTAAAAAATGTATTGACACTGTGTCAGAATAGTGCTAAACTATAATTGACACGATGTCAGAATATATTATGGAGGTAACGATGCTATGAAGAAAAATATCGGTTCCAAACTGGCACTTTATCCTATGCCTATTACAGTGGTGGGTGCAATAAACGGCGATAAGCCAACATGGACGCTTGTCGGTCACATTGGAATTATTGGACACGACCGTGTAATGGTGAGCCTTGCTGCCCGCCACTTCATTAACGAAAAAATCAAGGAAACAAAGAAGCTTTCGATCAATCTCGTGGATGAGAGAATCTTGCCCCAAGCGGATTATGTGGGCTCTGTCAGCGGCGGTAAAATGGACAAATCGGATGTGTTCGCCTATGAGGTGGGCGACGCAGGAGCGCCGGTGATCACAGACGCACCGTTGACGCTGGAATGTAGCGTTTTGGACGTTTATGAAACTCCTAACTTTGAGAGTTTCATCTGCACGATAGATAACACCTATGTTGCCGAAGAACATCTGGATGCTAACGGAAAAATCAACTATAACACTCTAAAACCGGTATTGTTCGAATTTCCCACCTATCAATATTTAAAAACCGGAGAGGTGCTTGGAAAGTGTCTCTCCTTTAAACGAAAAGGAAGCGAGGAATAAGCCCATGCCAAAAGGATCGCCGGAGCTGACAGAGGCCCGGAAAGAAGAAATTATCAATGCTTGTGAGGAACTGTATAAGACAAAGAGTTTTAAAGAAATCACGTTAAAGGACATCGGAAATGTAACCAGTTTCACCCGCACCTCGATATACAATTACTTTCAGACGAAAGAAGAAATCTTTCTCGCCATGCTGAAACGCGAGTACGAGCTGTGGATTGCCGACCTGAATCAGATTATGGAGAAAAACGCCACGCTTACCAAGGACGAATTTGCCGATAAACTGGCACATTCTTTGGAGAAACGTACCCAGCTTCTGAAAATTATGTCCATGAATCATTATGATCTGGAAAGCAGCAGCCGATTGGAAAGGCTCACTGAGTTTAAGGTGGCTTACGGAGGTTCCCTGCGTGCAGTTATGCGCTGCTTAGAGCAATATTTCCCCAAAATGTCCATTTCGGATAAGCAACGATTCCTGTACACCTTTTTTCCGTTCATGTTTGGGATTTATCCCTACACCGTGGTGAATCAGAAACAGAGAACTGCGATGGAGCAGGCAGGAGTAAACTATGTGTTTATGACGATTTATGAAATTGTTTACAACTGCGTAAGAGGTTTGTTAAGAGATTAAAGAGGAGGTTTCTTTAATGAAGTACACGAATTTGGGAAAATCGAATTTAAAGGTGTCCCGTATTTGCATGGGGTGCATGGGCTTCGGCAATGCGGCAACCGGTCAGCACAGCTGGACGGTGGACGAGGCACAGACGCGCGAGATCATCAAACACGGTCTTGAGCTTGGTATCAATTTTTACGATACCGCCATAGTCTATCAGAACGGCACAAGCGAACAGTATGTGGGCCGTGCGCTCAGGGACTTTGTGAAACGGGACGATGTTGTGATCGCCACGAAGTTCACGCCCCGGACACAGGACGAGATAGACACGAATGTCAGCGGGCAGAAGCACATCGAGAATTACCTGAATCAGAGTCTTAAAAATCTCGGCATGGACTATGTTGATCTTTACATTTATCACATGTGGGACTATCACACGCCGATGGAGGAGATCATGGAGGGGCTGCATAACGTAGTCAAAGCTGGCAAAGCCCGGTACATCGGTATCTCCAACTGCTTTGCATGGCAGCTTGCCAAGGCAAATTTCTACGCGAGAGAACACAATCTTACGGAGTTTGTCTCCATTCAGGGACATTACAACCTGATCGCCCGTGAGGAAGAACGGGAAATGGTTCCTTTCTGCAAAGATCAGAATATCGCCATGACGCCATACAGTGCCCTTGCCGGTGGACGGCTCTCCAAGCGCCCCGGCGAAACCTCTAAGCGTTTGGAACAGGACACCTACGCCAAATTCAAATACGACGCTACCGCAGAGGCGGACAGCAGGATCATCGCCCGTGTTGCGGAACTGGCCGACAAGCGTGGTATATCTATGACAGAAATCTCCCTCTCATGGTTGCTGACAAAGGTGACCGCCCCGGTGGTAGGCGCGACGAAGTTCTCCCATGTGGAGGGCGCGGCAAAGGCCGTGGAACTAACGCTTACGCAGGAGGAAATTGATTATCTGGAAGAACTGTACGTTCCTCACGCTCTCGTCGGCGTGATGGCACAGAACGGAAAGCAGAAAGCAGGAAATGTAGTATAAACTGATAAATTTTAAGGAGGATTTTACCATGGAAAAAATCACACAGACAGCGGGCAGAAATCAGCTTGGCGACTTCGCACCGGATTTTGCCCATTTCAACGACGACGTTCTCTTTGGCGAGAACTGGAACAATCCAGATATTGACCTGAGGACACGGTGCATTATCACAGTGGTGGCGCTTATGTCCTCCGGTATCACGGACTCGTCCCTCACTTACCACCTTGAGAACGCCAAAGCCAACGGCGTGACAAAAGCGGAGATCGCCGCCATTGTGACTCATGTTGGCTTTTATGTCGGCTGGCCAAAGGCGTGGGCGGTGTTCCGTCTGGCAAAGGATGTGTGGAACGAGGCGGAGCGATCGCTGACAGAGAAAGACAAATATCAAAATACCATCCTTTTTCCCATTGGTGCGCCCAACGACGGCTTTAAGCAGTTTTTCATCGGGCAGAGCTACCTTGCGCCCGTGTCAAAGGAGCAAGTCGGCATTTTTAACGTGACCTTTGAGCCGGGATGTCGTAACAACTGGCACATCCACCATGCCGACAAGGGCGGCGGACAAATCCTCATCTGCATCGGCGGACGGGGTTACTATCAGGAGTGGGGAAAGGAGCCGGTGGAGATGAAGCCCGGCGACTGCATCAATATCCCTGCGGGTGTCAAGCACTGGCACGGCGCCGCACCTGATAGCTGGTTTTCCCATCTGGCCGTTGAGGTGCCGGGTGAAAACGGTTCTAACGAATGGTTGGATCCGGTTGATGATAAGCAATATAGAGGTTTAAAATGAAAATGAAAAAGATTGTAATGATTTTGTTGGCAACCGTTATGGTCCTGACCTTTGCTGCTTGCGCAGGCAACAGCGAACCGACTGAAAATAGCGGAAATACCGGCTCTTCGCAGAATGTAGCGGATAAGTCTTCAGCGTCTTCCGAAACAGGAAATGAAAGTGAGCAATCCGGCAAAACGCCGGAATCAAATCCTGATGATATCGTTTCCGAGCCGGACAATGAACAAGAGGGCAGCAAAATTTTGGTAGCCTATTTCTCCGCCACGAACAACACCGAGGGCGTGGCTCGTGAGCTGGCGGACGGGCTTGGCGCTGATCTTTACGAGATCACGCCGGAGCAGCCCTATACGGATGAAGATTTGGACTACGGTAATCCCCAAAGCCGCTCGTCTGTGGAAATGAACGATCCCAGCGCCCGTCCGGCGATATCTGGTTCTGTAGAAAATATGGAACAGTACGATGTTGTGTTCATCGGTTATCCCATCTGGTGGGGTGATGCTCCACGAATTATGAGTACATTTATCGAAAGCTACGATTTTTCGGGAAAGACTTTAGCGGCGTTCTGCACCTCCGCCAGCAGCGGATTTGGCAGCAGCGATTCGGCGCTGCGTTCTGCCGCAAGTGGAGCTACATGGCTTGACGGACACCGCTTTTCCGCCGGCGCCTCCGCAGACGAAGTGCTTGCGTGGGCAAACGGACTTAAAATCAATTGAACAAAAATGATTTGAAGTGCCTGTGCCGGTTTCAATGGCAAAGGATATTTCCCCATCCAGCCGCCCCATGGGGATTCAGAAATTTTTCAAGGCGGCAGAAAGGAGAACACTATGAAGCAACCGAAACAAATCATAAAAAAATTGTTGACCTTGCCATGATCATTCTTCTGCCGCTTTTGATGGCGGAGATATTGATCGGGCAGGAAATCCATGAATGGCTTGGCACCGTTATGTTGGTACTGTTCCTTGCGCACAATCTTCTGAATCTGGGTTGGTGGAAAGGCTTACCCAAAGGAAAGTACACCCCATCCCGCTCCTTGGGTACGGCGCTTGACCTGCTGCTCCTGCTGGATATAATTGCACTGTGCATAAGCGGCGTCATGATGTCAGGATTTGTCTTTCGCTTTCTGCATATAAGCGGCAGTATGATTTTGGCAAGACAGCTTCACCTGTTTGCCTCCCATTGGGGACTTATCCTCATGTCGGTCCACCTTGGGATGCACATGGAGCAGTTCTTCCAGATGGGCAGAAAGCTGTTCCGCCTTTCTGAAAAAAACGCCGCAAGAACATGTATTTTACGGATTGCTGCCGCTGTCCTGTCTGTGTACGGACTCTACGCATTTATTGCGCAGCACATGACGGATTATCTGTTCCTGCAATCGCATTTTGTGCTGTTCGACGAGACAAAAGCGGTAGCTGTCTATTTTGCTGAAACCGTCGCAGAGATGTGCCTGTTCGCAGCAGCGGCACATTACATAAACAAACTGTTCCGCAAGATCGTCACAAAATCCGAAAAAGAACGTTCAAACGGACGAATCCCCAAAGCCGTGGCTTTCCTCGTCCCGGTGCTTGTCTGTGTCCTTGTCGTGGTAGGGCTGAACCTGCCCTCGCAAAGTGAGCTGTGGCAAGGAAATTCCACAGAGCCAACGAAAGGCAGTACAAACATCGCCCAGAATGTGGCAGACCCTTCGGAGCAAAGTCAACCTGACGGACAGACTGTATCCGTAGAGGACGGCTTTGTGCTTATCAAAGGCGGTAGTTTTGCGATGGGCAGCCCGGAGGATGAACCGTGGCGCTCAGAAGATGAGACCCAGCATACCGTGACGGTTAGCGATTTTTATATCAGCCCCTTTGAAGTCAGGCAGAGCGACTATGCGGCGGTAATGGGCAGTAACCCCTCTAATTTCAATGGTGACGATCTGCCGGTGGAAAATGTGTCGTGGCTAAATGCTATTGCGTTCTGTAATACGCTCAGCGAGAGGGAGAATCTCACGTCTGCCTATACCATCGACGGCGAAACCGTAACATGGGATAGGAGCGCAGACGGCTACCGCCTGCCCACCGAGGCGGAGTGGGAATATGCCTGCCGTGCCGGAACGACGACGCCCTTCAACACCGAAACCTCCATAAGTCCGGAAGAATCCAACTACTACGGCCATTATCCATACGAGATCGAGGACAACTATTTTTCTCAGGGGAATCTCACGACGAAGCCCGGCGAGTACCGGCAGACGACGGTTGCTGTGGGCAGCTTCTCTCCCAACGCCTGGGGACTTTACAATATGCACGGCAATGTCAGTGAATGGGTATGGGATTACTACGGCGAATATGACGCATCCCTTGATACCGATCCTACCGGCCCGCAAACCGGAACACGGCGCGTTTACCGCGGCGGCGGTTGGAATGATTTTGCCAAAAATATGCGCTCGGCCTACCGCGCCACTTTGCCGGAGGATAAGGGCAGCTTCAACCTCGGTATCCGGCTTGTTCGGGGTGCCGTAAACGGCACAGGAAACATTGTCAGTGCAGAGACGGATAAGGGAACCGAAACCGAAGGCAAGGTACTGATCGCATTCTTCTCATGGGGCGGCAACACAAGAGGCATTGCGGAGGAGATCCGGTCTCAAACCGGCGCAGACCTCTTTGAAATAGAGCTTGTAACACCCTATTCCACCGACTACAACACCGTACTCGACCAGGCACAGCATGATCAAAACATTCAGGCAAGGCCGGAGATCAAAGATCAGGTGGAGAATTTTGAGCAGTACGACACCATCCTTTTGGGATATCCCAACTGGTGGGCGTCCATCCCCATGCCGATCGCCTCTTTCCTGGAAGAATACGATTTTTCGGGCAAAACGATCATTCCGTTCTGCTCCCACGGCGGCGGGCGATTCGGACAGAGCCTTACGGCAATTACGAAACTCGCCCCCAATGCGGTTATGGGTGAGCCACTGTCCATACACTACTCAGGCGGCAGCAGTCTGCCGGACGATATAGCCGCATGGCTGGAAACCAATAACATTTCTACCAAGTGATCGAGGTGACAAATATGAAAATACTGCAAAAGCTGCGGCTGTGGAACTGACTGCCGATGAAATCAAGGCGTTGGAAGCTATGGCTGATGATATGAAACTGAATGTCATACGTGGCTGTGAAAAAGAAATGAAATAACAAAAAGGAGCGAAACATTATGAGTAAGAAATTAGTAGCCTATTTTTCGGCAAGCGGAACGACCGCTGGTGTTGCGAAAGAACTTGCGAATGCCATTGGAGCCGATCTGTATCGGATTCAGCCTGCTGTCCTCTATACACAGGCAGATCTAAACTGGATGGATAAAAAATCCCGCAGTTCTGTTGAAATGAACGACAAATCCAGCCGCCCTGCATTAGCGGACACAGACGCTAACATCGGTGCCTATGATACGATCCTTTTGGGATTCCCGATTTGGTGGTATGTGGCGCCGACTATTATCAACACATTTTTGGAAAGCTATGATTTTTCCGGCAAGAAAATAGTATTGTTTGCCACCTCGGGCGGCAGCGGCTTTGGAAAAGCTGTCGCAGGACTAAAGCCATCCGTTTCGGCAGATACCGTAATCACCGAAGGGAGAATCTTAAATTCCGCTTCCGAACTGAAAAAGTGGGTGAAGACGCTTTGAAGATTGTCGTATTAGAAGGAAGTCCTAATAAGAGAGGTTCCTCCAATATGCTGGCAGAGCAGTTTATTAAAGGAGCAACGCAGGCTGGTCACAGCGTACAGGCAGTAGATGTCGCTCATGCGAATATCCACCCCTGTACCGGCTGTATCCATTGCGGATATGAAGGGCCTTGCGTTCAAAAAGATGATGTGAACGAGATACGGCAAAAAATACTGGATGCGGACATGATGGTGTTTGTAACACCGCTCTACTATTATGGGATGAGCGCTCAGCTTAAAATACTGATTGACCGTTTCTGTGCGTTTAACAGCAGTATCCAGAGAAAGCGTATGAAGTCTGCACTTCTGGCTGTAGCATGGAATAATGACACATGGACTTTTGATGCTCTGGAATCGCATTATCACACGCTTGTGCGGTATCTGAACCTGAAAGATCAGGGTATGGTGCTGGGACGAGGATGTGGTACACCGTCTATGACACAGCATTCCAAGTATCAGCAACAGGCTTACGAATTTGGTAAAAGGCTGAAGGCTTAATAGTAGCTTTTGTGTAATGGGTGATAACATGGGTCGTGTTTTGGTGATTGAGTTTGAAGATAAAGATATATCTGCCTTTGATGAAATTATGCGGATTTTGGAACAGCATCCTAACTTTGACCACAAAGAAATTTGATATACTTTGTATGCCGGCAACCAATAAAGGAATCGTTCTTGCTTATACACAGATCTACTATAAGCTGTGGAAAGAGGATGCTCTCGGTGATGTGAATAACACGGTAGGATGTCATGTCCGCAGTTTGAGAAAAAAGCTGAATAAGGCTGTTCCAAATCCGGCATTTATAATACGATGTGTCCGGAATGTGGAATACTGCCTTGAAGTGAATGAAGAGTAAAACATAGCGGTGGTTTGAAATTGATTATAAACCATCGCTTATTTTTTTGCACACTTTTTCCCGTAATTTAGGTCGATTACCTAAAATTCACAATATCCGTTTTTATCCTTAAATTATCTGCATTTTCGTGTCGCAACTTGCGACCGAATATTGCATTTCTACTGTTTCAATACCGTTTTTCTGTCTTTTCATACAATATAATACCCGTGTTGATATATTAACATTGGGAAAGCTGAAAACTGTCCGCCGGCTGATTGAGCGAGTAACAATTTATGACGAGAAGATAGCTGTTAAGTTCAAGTCTGCGTGGAGATTGATGTGGAAAAATAAAATAAAAATGACGATAAATCTGCAAGATCAAACTGATCTGGCGGGGTTTTTCTGAATTTATTAAAAACAGTATGAAAACTTGAAAATATCAACCAAATAGTTTATATTATCTGTATAGGCTAATGGGAAGTACAAAATTACCACGTCGGATATGATAAGAGAGTTGGGTGAGAAAAATAATATAAGTCTGGTGGAGCTTTCTCGTCGCATTGGGCAGACACCGCAAAATTTTAATAATAAGTTGCAGTGTGGTACGGTTTCTTATGATGAAATGATAATGATTGCAGAGGCATTGGGCGTGGAATATGAGCAGGCGTTTGTTTTGCCGGATGGAAGTATGGTAAAGTCAAAACCAGAAAATAGAGTAAATATAATCGGATAATAATAAAATAAATGATAATTTTTATTTAGGAGTATTTATGATTAATGATAAGGCACAGGAACATATTAAAAAAATTTTATTGACCCCGTTAGTTAGCAATAAAAAAATAGTCGGCATTTATAAGGAAAAAAAATCATATACAGCAGTCAGAAATATAACGGTTCAAAAGATGAGGATATGTCCGATTTATCAATAGGATTCTATAAAATTATTTATGATAAAATTCTGTATGATTCAATTCTGAATGATAAAGGTGATTTATTTGACACAAACTTTGCCGGTGATACAATGAATAGCTTTAACCATATAGCCAATATGGTTCCAGAGTGCGGTAAATCAAGAAAGCAGAGAACCCCAATGGAAGAATGGCCTAGTTATGTAGTAGATTATTTTAACCGCTATCACTGTTTAGCAAATTTTTGGATTTTACCAAGTGATGTGGGTAGAACATTAAAGGGGGTACTAAATAAAGCTCTTTATGCGAAAGATTATATGGATCGCTTTTTAATGATGGTGCACGATTGGTATGAAGGAAAATACATAAACAAACCTTATAACAATTATTTTTCAAAATTTATAAGTTGGGAAGATTTTTTAGAAAAACATTTTTTGGTAAATGATGTCTATGTTTCTGCCCAAGGAAAGGTTGCAACATATAGCTGCTCTGACAGTCCTAAAAAAATAATAGATATTATAATAAGAAAAATTGAAAATAGAGCTGAAGAAATATCTAAATCAAATGCAGCAGAAAGACTTTATAAGTATTTTGTAGATTTAAAATTTATTGATAATTAGCATTAATATGTTTACGATAATATACGATAGCCGTAGATGTTTCTGCGTACGGTTGTTTTTATTTATAAGCTTTTGACTGCGACTGATATTTATCCGTTGAATAGCACTATATAGAATGTGTAATTTTGATATCAAGGCGAAAAGATTGTCTAAATAATAAACTTGCAGAAGATTATACTATTGCAGTGTAATATTGATATAATAAAACATTATAAAAATAAAAAGGAGGTATTTATGAATCAAAGCACAAAAAGAAACTCATTTAAGGGTTCTATCGGCTTTGTACTTGCCGCAGCGGGAAGTGCAGTAGGGCTGGGAAATATCTGGAGGTTTCCCTATCTTGCAGCTAAGGACGGCGGAGGAATGTTCCTTGCAGTTTATATTATTCTTGCACTTACATTTGGTTTCACGCTTCTGATAACTGAGGTTGCCATAGGCAGACGAACAAAACAAAGTCCTTTAACGGCATATGGAAAATTACATAGCAAATGGAAAGGACTTGGCGTTATTGCTTGTATTGTTCCTGTAATTATACTTCCTTATTATTGTATAATCGGAGGATGGGTAATAAAGTATCTTTTGGTGTATCTTACAGGTAACGGAGTAAATGCGGCAAAAGACGGATATTTCACCGGATTTATTTCTGGTCAGGCAGAACCTATTATTATGATGCTGATATTTTTATTTGCAGTAGTATTTGTAGTTTTTCGGGGTGTCAACAAGGGCATTGAGTCGCTTTCAAAAATATATGGTATAAGATTTGAATATAAAATAATACTTAGAAAAATGATTTTTGCTACGGAGGGAAAATTATGGCAAATTTAATTGTTTACTATTCTCGTAAAGGAGAAAATTATTGGAACGGCAGTATTAGAAATTTAAGCAAAGGCAATACTGAGCGTGTTGCAGAATTTATACAAAGTGCTGTCGGCGGAGATTTATTTGAAGTTGAAACAGTAAAAGAATATTCAAAAGATTACTATAAATGTACTGAAGAAGCAAAGCAGGAACTTCATGAGGGAACTCGTCCTGAACTTAAAAAATATATGGATAGTATAGATGAATACGATACAATTTTTGTAGGATATCCCAATTGGTGGGGAACAATGCCTATGGCTATGTTCACATTTTTGGAGCATTATGATTTATCAGGAAAAAAGATTGTACCTTTCTGTACAAACGAAGGCAGCGGCATGGGAAGCAGTGAGCGTGATTTAAAAAAAATCTGCAAAGGAGCTACTGTTGAAAAAGGACTTTCAATTCATGGTGCAGAAGTAGCTGAAGCAGAAAATATGGCGGCTGCCTGGGCAAAGAAAAAAGTTTAATTATTAGCGAAAAGATATATTAATTAACTGTAAAATATGTTGTAAAGGTTTATTATTAAAAACCAAAAAGCTTATTTACAATGTCATATATAACAATTTTTCACCTTATTTATGTACTAAACCTACAAAAAATAAGGTGAATTTTATTTTTTTAGTGACATTTTAATATATAAATGTTATAATTATATATAATTTTATTTTATTTATGAAAGGAGTTAAATTATGGACGATAAAAAAATCCCTTATAAAATTTATCTTGAAGAATCAGAAATGCCTAAACAATGGTACAATGTAAGAGCAGATATGAAAAACAAACCTGCTCCTCTTTTAAATCCGGGTACTTTAGAACCGATGACAGCAGAAGAACTGGGCGGTGTTTTTTGTGACGAACTTGTCCAGCAGGAGCTTGACAATACCAATGCTTATATTGACATTCCCGAAGAAATACAGAATTTCTATAAAATGTATCGCCCGTCACCGCTTGTTCGTGCATATTGTCTTGAGAAAAAGCTTGGTACACCTGCAAAAATTTACTATAAATTTGAAGGTAATAATACAAGCGGAAGCCACAAGCTTAACAGTGCTATTGCACAGGCTTATTATGCTAAAAAGCAGGGACTAAAAGGTGTTACAACAGAAACAGGTGCAGGTCAATGGGGTACTGCTCTTTCTATGGCCTGCTCATATTTTGATCTTGACTGTAAGGTTTATATGGTAAAGGTTTCTTATGAGCAAAAGCCGTTCAGAAGAGAGGTTATGAGAACTTATGGCGCATCTGTAACGCCGTCGCCATCTGATACAACGCAGGTAGGAAAAAAGATTTTACAGGAGCATCCGGGTACAACAGGCAGTCTGGGATGCGCAATTTCAGAAGCCGTTGAAGCAGCGGTAACTAATGATGGTTACCGTTATGTATTGGGAAGTGTTCTTAATCAGGTGCTGTTACATCAGTCTATTATAGGAATCGAAACTAAAATCGCACTTGATAAATACGATATTAAGCCTGATATTATTATCGGATGTGCAGGCGGAGGTTCAAATCTGGGCGGTTTGATTTCTCCGTTTATGGGAGAAAAATTAAGAGGTGAGGCTGATTATAAGTTTATTGCTGTTGAGCCTGCTTCTTGTCCAAGCTTAACAAGAGGTAAATTTGCTTACGATTTCTGCGATACAGGAAAGGTTTGTCCGCTTGCAAAAATGTACACATTAGGCAGCGGATTTATACCGTCTCCAAACCATGCGGGAGGTTTAAGATACCACGGTATGAGTTCAATTCTTTCACAGCTTTATGATGACGGTTTAATGGAAGCTCGTTCAGTTGAGCAAACAGCTGTTTTTGAAGCTGCTGAACAGTTTGCAAGAGTTGAAGGTATTTTACCTGCTCCCGAAAGCAGTCATGCCATAAGAGTTGCTATTGACGAAGCTTTAAAATGTAAAGAAACAGGGGAAGAAAAAACAATCGTATTCGGACTTACGGGTACAGGTTACTTTGATATGGTTGCTTATGAAAAATTCCATAACGGAGAAATGAGTGATTATATTCCGACTGATGAGGATTTAAAACCCGGATTTGACAGCCTTCCGAATGTTAATAAATAATTAAAAATTATAATAAGTATAAAAAGAGAGATGAAACGTTTATAAGTGCTCATCTCTCTTAATTTATACCTTTTAAGGCGTGAAAATAAACTCCGAGTGAACCGGAAAAATTAAAAAGCTTTAGAAAAAGAAAACCTTCAAACGTAAGATACAATGACAAATAATGTTTATGGGAAATTACACAAAAATTATTAAGAAAATTATTGATTTTTATTTTAATTTATGGTAAATTGTAATTAGAGAGTGAGTTACAGAAGGTGATATAAATGTTTAAAAAGATTTTTTCGGTTTTATTGTGTATAATATTTGTGTTATGTACAGTGTACACATTTACCGTAAGTGCTGTATCCGATAGTACGACTGCAATACCAACGGCAGAATCTGTAAATTCTTCTGACGTTTCATTTACGGTAAATGCAAGATCTAATATTGCTAAGACCGTATCAAAAACATACAGCGAAAATGTTAACCAATTAACGGTTACTTATTACTTAAAGTCAGATAAGTTGATTTCAGATACAGAGTTTAACATTTTTTATGATCCTGAAGTTCTTGCTGTAAATAAAGCTCAACATACAAAAAAAGATGGTTTTGGAACTGTTAAGGAAGTTAACTTTACACCTGTATTTGATAAAATCGGAAATACATCGTCCAATTTAATGAAGACATCCGGTTCAGGACTATTTATTGCATCATCTGCTTTAGATCCTTATGACTTTTCATCTGAAAATCTTACGGATAATGTATTTTTAACAATTACATTTGATGTTGTTGGAAACTATGATAAAGATGTAGATATTATGCTTAATGTATATGTTTTAACTGCTGTTGAAATGTTAGAAGAAGACAGATACGAATTTACGGAATATATATACCAAAATGAAATTAAAAATGCTTTTGAAGAAAATTGTGAAGGATTGACGGCATTATCAGAAGGTGTATTCGTTCCAACTGAACCGCCTACAAAGGAGCCTGCCACAACAGAGCCCACCACAGCGGAGCCTGTTACAACGGAGCCTACCACAGCGGAGCCTGTTACAACGGAGCCTACCACAGCGGAGCCTACTACAACGGAACCTACCACAGCGGAGCCTGCCACAACAGAGCCCACCACAGCGGAGCCTGTTACAACGGAGCCTACCACAGCGGAACCTGTTACAACGGAGCCTACCACAGCGGAACCTGTTACAACGGAGCCTACCACAGCGGAGCCTGTTACAACGGAACCTACCACAGCAGAACCTGCTACAACGGAACCTACCACAGCGGAGCCTACTACAACGGAGCCTACCACAGCGGAGCTTGCCACAACAGAGCCTACTACAACGGAGCCTGCCACAACAGAGCTTACCACAACAGAGCCTACTACAACGGAACCAGTTACAACGAAACCGCCGGTAACTGATCCCACAGATCCGCCAAAACCTCTCGGAGATGCAAACGGTGATGGAAAAGTGAATGTAAAGGATGTAACATATATTCAACTTTATTTTGTAAAGCTGTTAGATGAAAATAGAATTGATCTAAGTGTTTGTGATGTTAACGGTGACGGGCATATTAATATTAAAGATGCAACATATATTCAGCTTCGACTTGCAAACTTACTTTAAACTAAAATTACTTTTTAAAGTTTTATAACTTGCTTTAAATAAATAAAAACATTGTATAAAAAGGCTCTATGTCAATAGTTGGGGTAAACCCGAAAAAAGAGAATTAGATATAAGCAAGCGATAGCAAATTAAGCTGTCGCTTGTTTTTGTATCTGATGA
>CANQUV010000007.1 GCA_947627135.1 uncultured Clostridia bacterium | reverse complement strand
ATTGTCATCACCATATTTATTATATCACATATACGAGAAAAAGCCCAGTCTATACTGGACTTTTTCGACAAGCTGAAACGGTGCAGTATAAGCTGCACCGTTTTTTTATTCTCCGCAATTACAAAAATCGTCTTTTGGTATATCCGTTACCCTTGGAGGGAAAAACTCGTCTGTTGGAAAATCAATTCTGCTAAACATCTCACATGGATTATCTGAGGATGTTACACATTCTTTCTTTGGAATACAGAAGTCATAAGCAGGTATCAGCATTTGTACATTTCTTTCTATCTGCACAATTGTGAAAATTCCTATTGTCGCTCTTACTGTTCTTCCATTTGGCGGAATTAAATCTCCTCCGAAATACGCCGCCACACAAGTAGGTATTCGGCATGACGGAACACATTGTCCGCAAACTTCTGATAACGAAGCGGATAATGCCATTGGTTGGGCAACTTGTACCGTTGCCTTTGGCAAATTCATTGTATAAGGTCCGCATCCGCCTGAACACTCTTCGCAGTTTGAATCGCTTGAAAAGACTTTTACATTTCCTTCGCTGCCATAAAGAATAACTCTTTTGCTGAATGTTGACAATCCATTAATTGTTGTTGGTATTGAGCCGGGAGCCATAAACGCATCAAGAATAATTTCAAAGAAGAATGTCATATCTACTGCATAAAAGCCTTTATGAAATGTTACAGGCTCTAAATTTACGGTAGTATAAATAACATTTGCCTCTCTTATTCTTACATTACATGCGTTGTTGATTACCGCCTGATTTGTTTCTGTAAAGAATACCCTCATATCTGAAAGGCAGTCTTTATCACCACAACTGTCATAAACACGGTTTGCGTCTATGCAGACTGCTTCGTTGATTTCCCCGGGAAATTGATCGTTTGACGGCTGATTTTGCTGCGTACTGAACGCATTTGTAAAAGGAACATCTGGCATAAGTATTACCTCCAATGTAAATTGAGCTGGCAGGGTATTTTATTTAATTTTTATATACACCCTGATAATTTTTTGCTCTGGAACACTACATTTTATGAAGATTTACTTAATATGTGACAATTTGATTTTGTGTAATTTTTATTAACCTATATGATTATCATACATTCTTAAAAAATGTTTCATTTTAATAAAAAATATTATATTTTCTCCATCTTACTGAAATTTGCCATTAATGTTTTTGTTCCTGCTTTATCAAATGCAATTTCCAGCATGGTATCACTTCCCATTTTTTCAGCTTTTGTAATCATTCCTTTTCCGAACACTTTATGAAAGACAATATCTCCTACACTATATTTTATTTTTGATGTATTGGTTTTAGAATTAAATGAATTTATTCCGTAACCAGTTGATGAACTTTTTTTATCTGTTCCCAAAACATTAAATGTGGGTGAAAATGAAAATTTACGCTCATCGCCCGTTTGTTCAATTAAAGTTTCGGGAATTTCTTCAACAAATCTTGAAACTCTGTTATGAGTTGTTGAACCAAACAACATTCTGTTCTTTGCTTTTGTAAGATAGAGTTTCTCTTTTGCCCTTGTTATACCTACATAGGCAAGTCTTCTTTCTTCATTCATTTCATCCGGATTCAGCATTGTTGCCATTGACGGAAAAATTCCCTCTTCCATTCCTGCTATAAATACAACGGGAAACTCTAGTCCTTTGGCACTGTGCATTGTCATCATAACTGTTGAATCTGACTGGCTGTCATAATTATCTATATCTGACAATAACGAAATTTCTTCCAGAAATGCCGAAAGAGTTGCCTCTTCTTCATAATCTTCTTCAAATTTAATGATATTTGAACGAAGTTCTTCAATATTTTCTATTCTAACTTCTGCATTATCTTTTTCTGCCTTTAAATAATTCTCATAGTCAGTATGCTCAAGTACAAGATTATATATTTCTGCAAGAGAATAATCCTCACTGTTATAGGCTTCAATCAGGCCGTCTATCAGGGATACAAACTCCGACAATTTCTTTTCTGCCCTTGACAGTTGCGGATAATCAGACGCATTTTTTATTATTGTATAAATGCTTTCCCCTAATCCTGCGGCAATATCGGCTGCATGAGAAACCGTTGTCTCTCCTATCGACCTTTTTGGCCTGTTGATTATTCTACGGATTCGCACATCATCATGAGGGTTATTTATAACCTGCAAATATGACGTCATATCCTTAATTTCTTCTCTGTCATAAAAACGATGTCCTCCAATAATTCTATGGGGAATTCCGCTTCGTGAAAAAGTCTGCTCCAATACATTTGACTGGGCGTTCATTCGGTATAACACTGCAAAGTCGGAAAAATTTTTACCTCGTGCAACTCCATCAAGTATTTTTTGGGAAATAAACTCCGCTTCAGCTCTCTCGCTGTCTGAAGTATGAACTTCTATCTTTTCTCCCTCGTAATTTTCTGTCCAAAGAGTTTTACCCTTTCTTGCAGTATTATTTGAAATAACTTCGTTTGCTGCATTAAGAATGTTTTTTGTACTGCGGTAATTTTGTTCAAGTCTTATTACCTTTGCACCCGTAAATGTATTTTCAAATGATAATATATTTTCAATAGTTGCTCCTCTAAATTTATAAATACTTTGGTCGTCATCACCTACAACACAAATATTGTTATATTTCTCCGCAAGCATACTCACAAATTTATACTGAACCTTATTGGTATCTTGATATTCGTCTACCATTATATACTTGAATTGATTCTGGTAGTATTCTAAAATTTCGGGGCATTTTTCAAAAAGATTTACTGTATTTAACAGCATATCGTCAAAATCCATAGCGTCTGACGTTAAAAGTCTTGACTGATAAACCTCATATACTTTTGATATTTCTACTTTTCTGCTGTCATATCCGGCTTGCTCTCGCATCTTTTTCGGTGAAATCATTTTATCCTTCGCTCTTGATATTTCTCCGAGAATAGTTTTTACCGAAAGATATTTTTCATCAATATTAAGCTGTTTCAATATATCCTTTACCATCTTTTTCTGATCATCTGTATCATAAACAGTAAAATGACTTGTGTATCCCAGTTTATCACCGTATCTGCGCAGAATTCTTGCACAAGTGGAATGGAATGTTGCAGCCCAGATATCTGCTCCTCCCTCGGGCACTACATCGCAAATTCTGTCTTTAAGCTCTCCTGCGGCTTTATTTGTAAATGTAATTGCTAAAATCTGCCATGGCTTGCAAAGACCTAATTTTAATATATATGATATACGATTTACAAGTACTGTTGTTTTGCCCGAACCTGCACCCGCAAGGATAAGCAAAGGTCCTTCTGTTGTAAAAACAGCTTGCCTTTGCATATCATTCATTTGTGAATATTCCCGTTGTATTAATTCTTTATCCATTAGTCCTTCTCTTTTCATTATAATTGCTTAAAGATTATAACACATAATTCAACCTCTTACAATTACAATATTGATATAGTTAATTGATAAAAAGAACAAAAAGCCGCTGCAATTAAGCAACGGCTGATATAATATTATAAATTTATAAAAATTATTTATTTACCCCGATAGCATTATAGTAAATGTCAAGCATACCGGCAGAATCCTTTGATACAATTAACGAAACAAAATTGCCGTCTGTTGTAACTTTACATGCCTTTACCATATCAAGCTGGTCAGGACTGTATGAAGCATACTGACTGTAAATTGAATTATATCGGTTTGTAAGCTGTGTTGTAACATTTTGTGCAGCTGTTGCATCATTAGCCTCTACCATAACAATTTCAACAGGTGAATCTGAACTGCTGCTGATTTCTGCTGCAAATTGTTTTACATCGTCAGCCTTAATCTGATAATATGTGTTAAGGTCATTAACATCGGTGATTTTTTCAAGACCTGCTGTATCGTATTTTGAATTAATTTCTTCAAGTACATTTTGAAGATTTGCATTTGTATTAGCTGAACAACCTGCAAATGCAGCAAGGCAGATAACTGCCAAACATAAAATACTTATAATTCTTTTCATATTTACCTCCAAAATTAATATTTTTCCTTATAATAAATGTAATAAAATTCAATTGGTCGAGGTGACAAGATTCGAACTTGCGGCCCCATCGTCCCGAACGATGTGCGCTACCAAACTGCGCTACACCTCGATTTAAAAACAGCCCCGAAAGCTCGGGGCTACTGGCTGAGGAATAGGGATTCGAACCCCAACAAACAGAGTCAGAGTCTGTCGTGCTACCGTTACACTATTCCTCATTGTTTGCACTAGATGTACAACGCTATTTATTATATAATATTTTCCAAAAAAGTCAATAGATAATTTTAAAAAAAGAATTTTTTTTAAAAGTTTTTCTTTTTCCTGTCTATGGTACGAACGTCTCTGCCGATAAAATCAAGCCTTACCGCACAGCCAACCAGCCTTGAAAGAAATCGTTGCGAATAATTGCTCTCAATTTCTTTTAAGGTAAGATTCGTATTTATTATAACCGGTTTACCCTGCAATAATCTTGAATTAAATATATTGTATATTTCCGTTACAGAAAAATTATTAACAAATTCTGTTCCTAAATCGTCTATTATAAGCAAATCACACTCTAAAAGTGCGTTGAGAGTTTCTTCCTCGCTGCTATAATCGTTTGAAAAATGCTGTTTCTCAAGCTTTGATAAAACTGTCGGTGCAGATACATAAATTACGCTGTAACCATTTTTTATTACTTCATTGGCAATAGCAAGGCTTAAATGAGTTTTGCCGAGTCCCGTTGCACCTCTTAACAAAAGACTTTTTGAATTCTCATTAAAGTTTTTGGCATACTGAATACAAAAATTAAGTATTTTACTCATTATATCATAAGGTGATGACGAACTTTCGCTGACATCCATATCATAATTGGACAAGGAAAATTTTTCAAATGTGCAAAGTGAAAGAGGTGAAGTTGCGTTAAGCTCATCACATGTACATTTGATCAATGCATTTTTAAGACAGTCACATACAACGGTTTTATTATCTTTTTCATAATATCCGGTATCATTACATTTTGTACATGTATATTGCGGTTCCAAAGCATTCACCATATAACCTTTTGCAATAAGTCTGCCTTTAAGCTCATCTTGCAAAGCAAGATTTTTAATTTTCAACTTTCCCATTTCCTCGGTTACATCTTTTCCGTAAAAAACTGCTCTTGCTGCCGCAAGCCCTGACGCAGATATTTCTTTATTTATTCTTTCTATTTCAGGGTCTGCCTTATAAATTTCTTTCTGCTTTTCTTCGGCGTTCTTTTCAGCATTTATTCTTCTGCTGTTTATTAAATCAATTGCCTGTGTATATATTTTTTTACTATAACTCATATAACACCTCTAATTATCATCCAAAAAACTCATATTTTCAAGTTCATTAATATCGTAAGAAGGCTTTTGTTCTAGTCTAGACGCCCTTGGCTGCGCTTTCTTTTGTGAAATGATTTTTGACTGATTTTGTTTATTTTCTATATCTGAAATATTTTTTATACCGTCGTTATACCAGCGTTTCAAAATTCCGTCTATGTATGAAAACTTCATTTCACCTTTTGCATCAAGACATCTTTCGTATGCCTCTCTTAACATTTCATCGGAAAACTTCCAAACAGATACCCATTTTTTTGAGTAAGACAACTGTTTTGCCGAGGGTGTTCCCGCATTATGAATACCAAATACTGAAGATACTTTTGAAAAATCAAGATTTGACTGTCTTGCGTCTTTAATTTTATTTTCAGCATCAATTACCGTTTCTACTCCCTCATCCGCCCATTGAATTCCAATTCTTTCTATGGTTCGCAAATTCGGCTTATTGATCGTAATACAATACTGAACAAGCATCATTATTACAGGTGCTGATAAACCGCAGGTATCGTATAAATATACTATGGTTGCCGTATCTGAATTAGATAAGGTTTTTCCTAAAGACATTTGAATTTCATTGAGTAAATCTACAAGCGTTTTATCTCTTGAAACAAGCTGTGCAATAAATGTATGGCTTGGTTTTTGTGCACGAGTCATTATTGTTTTATAAGGTTTTAGAGAAGTTTCATCTGAATCATTTATATTCTGCTTTTTATCGGATTTTTCAGAATTTTGTAAAATATCGGTTTTCGTATTATTTTCTGATAAATTTTCTTCTGATGGTGAGTATTCATTGTTACTAAATGACAATATCCCCTCATTTACCCAATACATAAGATCGTCCTTAACATCTTCTTCATGCATAGACAATGCCTGTCCAATTTGTTGATTTGTTAAATTTATATTGTTATGAGCAAGCACATATAACAGTACCCGTAACTGGGAAGCACTGCTGAGCTTTAGTTTTTCTTCAGCTACTTTTGTAGGAACAGCAAATATTGAATTCCAATTGCCCAAATTTATTTTAAACGACATCAAACTCATCCTGCCTTAAACTCTATATACAGTATAATATAACACAAACATACAAAAAACAACATTACATAAAAGAATAATCAAAAATTTTTTAGAATTTTATTTAGGACTTTATTTTATATTTTTTATGTGGTATTATAAATTAAGACAAATAAAAAATACAAATGCAATTACTTATAAATAATTAAAAAGAAGGTGATAGTTTTGACATATACATATATACCACAGGGAGTATGTGCAAGAAAAATCCAGGTAGAGATTGAAAACGGTATTATTAAAGGAGCTTCGTTTACAGGCGGCTGTAACGGAAATACACAAGGTATTTGCAAACTTGTAATAGGAATGAGTGCAGAAGACGCAATTGAAAAACTGGAAGGAATTGATTGCAGAGGAAGGGGAACATCTTGTCCTGACCAATTGGCAAATGCTCTAAAAGAAGCGTTAGAATTGGATTAATACCAATAATTTAATCAGAAATGCGGCATTGATTTTACAATGCCGCATTTATTTTGTTTTTCCGATAACAATGTGTTTTTGTAAAATATGTTTTATTTTTAAATATAAAAAAATTGACAATCTTTTTATAATAAAATAAAGCAATATTGCTGCTAATGTAAGAAAAAAAGCTATTATAACAACAAAAATAAATTCACTCACAAATATCCTCCTAATAATATATTATAATTTATTATATTAAGAAGAACATAAATATTTTGCTAAAATATGTCTTAAACAAAATAAAACAGAGGGCGTTTACCCTCTGTTTTATTTTCAATTTTAAATTACTTTAATTCAGTAATTAATCCCGCAAGATACAACTGAATTATTGTTGCATCTTTTACATTTATTTCTTTGTCTTGATCAACATTTGCAACTGAAAGCTGATTTTCTGTTAATATTGTTAAACCAGCACAATGCAGCTGAACTAATGTTGCATCCTTAACGGTTAATTTTCCGTCTAAATCAACATCGCCTAACAAGACACCGCATCCGGTACATTTTCCGTTCTCAAAATCATGACCTTTTGCAGGAATAATTTCTCCCACTTTAAGAACTTCACCGCAAACAGAACATACTGTATCTCCTGTATAACCGTCTTCTGTACAAGTTGCTTCTTTATCATTTACGATTTCAGGTGTGTGTTCTGTTTTTGGAATATCAGTAACATCCTTAGTATCACTGTATTCTTTATCATTAAAAGTAACAGTTGCTGTATAAGTTGTAATACCTTCTTCTGTACAGGTAGCCTGTTTCTTAACAATTTCTGTTACGGTTGCTTCTACTTGTTCTTTATGTGATTGGTCGTTTTTACATGTAAATGTTGCTGTTGCAGTTTTTCCGTCTTCCGACCATTCAAACACCGGGTCGCCATAAGAATGGTCACCGTAGCCTAAATCTTCATATTTTGTTGCAATTGTGCAAACTGAACATCTTGATCTTATATGTCCTCTTACTGTGCATGAAAGTTCAACTCGTTCATATTCTACATAAGTATGTTCTTCATTGAGAGTTACATGTACTGTAAGTGTGTTCCCTGCTTTATCAATAACCTCTATTGTAAGATTTCCGTAAATTGGTTTATTTGCTGAAGAACTTATCATTGTAAAGCCAGGATGCTCTGTGTTTGCATTTGCAATCTGCATCTCTGTGTCATTTACTAAAATGCGGTCAATATTCTTTTCATCAAAAGTTCCCGTGAGGTGCAGACAATATACTCCTCCCTCCTTCAAAGAACTGCTGCTTTTAATTGCAGGTACTGTTGTATCCATTGTTACTGTTTTAGTTGTACTGTTTCCTGCTTTATCTGTCGCAACTATTATATACACACCATCTGTCGTATCAAGTTTAAAGCTGTTATTTTCATCTAATTCAACTGATTTTCCATTTACGGTTACTGTATCCAAAAGCGCATCTTTAACTGTTACGGTCTTTTCTTCGTTATAAAAACTGCCGTCTTCAATACCGCTGATTACAGGTGCTGTGCTATCAGGCTCAACCTCTCTTGTTTCATTTTCATTACATACCTGACATGTGCGTGTTTCCTCACCTTTTTCTGTTGCTGTGGGAGCTTTTGTAAGTTCCCATTCGCTCCATTTATGTCCAAGGGGATCTGTTGTAATTTTAGCTCTGGTAACTTCATTTTTACAAATTGTACAGTAAATCACTTCATCATAAGAACCCTCTTCTGTACAGGTTGCAGATTTTGTGTTTTCTATCACAATTTGTCCCGGTGTATGTTCTTCATTTACTATAAAATTAAGCTTATAAATTTTTTGTGTTTTGCGGTCTTCAGCAGTAACAGTCACTGTACAAGTGCAACTTCCATCAATAAGTGCTGCGCCTTGTGTTAATACGGAATCTTTATCGTTAGCTGTTTCAGGAAAAAGACTGATTTCTGTTCCGTCTTGTGTTCCGTGATGAAGCACAATGGTTACGCCATCATCAGTTCCTGCCTCTGCTAACTGCTCGGGCGTCAAATCAATTTTTGTTTCGTCAAATTCGTATGAAAGACCTGTTAAATCTGTATTGTTTGACAGAGGAATACCTGCTGCTATTATTTCTAAATCACCTGAAACTGTCTGTGCGGGTAAAAATATTTTTAATCCGTCGGCTGACTTGCTGATTGTATAATCTGAATCTGCGATAAGCTCTTCGCCGTCACGCTTTACTGTTACTGTTTCCGGAAGTTTATATCCATCGTCGGGTTTAAGTAAAATTTCAGCTTCAGTATTAAAAGTAACATAATCCGGTTGATTTTCTGCTGTCATATTTTCAAGAGTATATGTTACTAAATAAGTTCGAATTTCCCATTTTGAATACAGATTTGTATCCTGAGTTAATGTGTCAGAATCAAAATCCCACTTATTTTCAAGACTTTCTTCTTTATACCAACCTTCAAAAGTATTTCCTGTCTTTTCAGGCTCAACAGGCTCTGATATTTTACTTCCCTGATTAGTATATGAAAATGCATACTCTGCATTATCATTTATAAATATAACTTTTAATACTTTTTCTTCCGGTTTGTTTGTAAATTTAGGGTAATTATCAACTGTACTTACAAGTGATTGTCCCCAAATTGGAGTTTCTTCATCACCTTGTAAAAGATATGCTACTTCACCTGAATTAAATTCAGCTTCATTTTTTGCTACTGATGAATTATGAATATATGTTTCGTCATAACCTATTCCCTCAACTGTGCTGTTTATACTTTCTGTTTTCAGGAAATAAGTATTTGTGACCGTACCGTTTTCATCGTATCCGATTATACCGCCCTTAACATTACTGCTGTTAATCGAACCGATGTTATAACAATTTTTAACTATATTGGAATTAAATCCTGTAATTCCACCGGAATAATTACCTGAATCAACAACCCCTGTATTATAACAATCAGTAACAATTCCTGTATTATATCCTAAAATACCGCCGATACCAAATGCACCTTTAATTAATTTGGTATTACAGCATTGAGAAACTGTGCCGCTGTTTGAACCAACTATGCCGCCAATATAAAATCTGCCTTTTTCTGTAACATTACTTGAACAGTTATTTATATTACTATTTTCAGATTTGCCTGCAATACTGCCTATATATGTATTGGCGGTAATAGTACCTTCAACATTTAAATTTTTTATTGATGCATTTTTTATTATTCCAAATAATCCACTGTTGTAAGCAGAAATCTTATTAATATACATTCCGCTTATTGTATGATTTTCCCCGTCGAATGTACCGGAAAAACTTTTGCTTGAATTTATACCGATTGGCGTCCAGCTGTTATCTGAATTTACAGTGCTTATATCGTAGTCTGTAACACCTGCTGTTGTAAGGTCAATATCATTTTCAAGTTTAACTATTGCACCTTCAAGTGAGTTTCCGTTGTTCACGATATTTGCAATATACGCCAAACCTTTTGCTGTTTTAACTGTATAATTTGTGCCATCAGTGGTGTAGTCTGTATTTTCTTTGGCTTCTAAAGCAACATCTGCCCACAAAACTTTTTGTTGTTCCTGCTCCTCGTTTTCCGATGCTGCAAAAGCGTTTACGGGAACAAGTGATAGCATCAGCATAAGAGATAAAACTATACTGATAATTTTGTTTGAAAATTTGCTATTAATTAGCATATTTTTTCCTCCCTAAGCAATTTTTAAGTTTTAAAGTAATTTTATCACATAACTTACTAAAAATCAATTATTCATCTTTAAAATACATAAAATTTCACCATCCAAATTATTCATTAAAAGAAGCCGGTAGGAGCATATATCCAAACAGACATCACAGTATAAAAGCTACTTTTTATGCGTTGTTGTTTTCCGACAGTTTCTAAAAACTAAAAAGCAACCGTTTTAATTGTTAATTTAACATAAAACGGTTGCTGGTATTTTTTTATTTTGAAAGGAAATAGTTCATCATTGTAAATCCCTTTTCAATGTAGTTGCCTGTTGCTTTTGCTGTATCTTCATTAAAGTTTTCTACTTTACTGTTGAGTTCTTCTTTACTGTTATAAATTAAATACGGTACGGGAGTTGACGTATGAGTTTGTATATTCAACGGTGTTGGATGGTCAGGACATACAAGAACTGCAAAATCATCATAAGATCTTAAAAACTCAACTATCGGTCCTAAAATAATTTTATCAATAAATTCAATTGCTTTTATTTTATTTTCTGCCTCACCTCTGTGGCCGCATTCATCGGGAGCTTCAACATGAACATATACGAGGTCCTGCCCTGATTTAAATTCTTCTATTGCTGCTTTACATTTACCTTCAAAGTTTGTATCAATATATCCTGTTGTATTTTCTACGTCTATGCTTTTCATTTTTGCGCAAATCGCAATTCCTTTTAACAAATCGACTGCTGAAATCATACTTCCCTTTTTGCCGAATTTGCCCTCAAAACTGTCAAGAAGAGGCTTTGTTCCCTCTCCCCAGAACCAACATGAATTTGCTGGACGTTTACCTTGAGCAATTCTTCTTTGGTTTACCGGGTGGTCTTTTAACAAATCATAGCTTTTTTTCATTAAGTCATAAAGTTCTGATGTATAGTCTCCTTTAGGAATATACTCCTTTATAACTCTGCCCGGAATATCATGCGGCGGAGTTAATGTTCCCGGATGAGGATTTCCTTTATCCCATACAAGACAATGTCTATACGATACACCCGGATAAAAATGAAATGTATCGTTACCCAGCTTTTCCTGTACATAGTTTATAAGCTCTCTTGCTTCTTCTGTTGAAATATCGCCTCCGCAATAGTCAACCATTTTTTTATCTTCATAGTTTTCTTCATCTGATAATGTTACAAGATTACATCTTAAGGTAACATCAGTATCCTTTAAATCAATTCCGATACTTGCAGCTTCTAACGGTGAACGTCCGCTGTAATACTTTGCAGGCTCATAACCTAATACGGAAAGGTTAGCTACATCACTTCCGGGCTTTAATCCCTCTGCAACTGTTTTTACAATACCTACCTCTGACTTAGATGCCAGATTATCCATATTCGGCTTATTTGCAAGCATCATGGGTGTTTTCCCGCCTAGTTTTTCTGACGGTTCATCAGCCATGCCATCACATAACATAACAAAATATTTCATTTTATCAAGTCCTTATCATTATATTTTTATTGTTTTAGTTGTTTTCAATGGCTCCCTGACTTAACGCCTTTAAATATGCATTGATAAAACCGTCAAGGTCTCCGTCCATTACTGCATTTATATTTCCAGATTCAAAGTTTGTTCTATGATCCTTTACAAGTGTATATGGCATAAATACATAACTTCTTATCTGACTGCCCCATGTAATTTCTTTTTGAACACCTTTAATGTCTTCTATTTTCTCTAAATGCTCTCTCTCTTTAATTTCCATAAGCTTTGACATAAGCATTTTCATGGCAACATCACGGTTCTGATACTGGCTTCTTTCTACCTGACTTGCTACTACGATGCCTGTGGGGATATGTGTAAGTCGTACAGCAGATGAGGTTTTATTTACCTTTTGTCCGCCTGCGCCGCTTGCTCTATAAACATCCATTTTTATATCGTCAGGGTTTATATCGATTTTTATATTATCATCTATCTCGGGCATTACTTCCAGCGAGGAAAAACTTGTATGACGTCTTCCTGCACTGTCAAAGGGTGATACTCTTACAAGTCGGTGTACTCCTGCTTCACTTTTTAAGTATCCGTAAGCATTTTCACCCTCAATCAAAAGCACCGCTGATTTAAGCCCTGCTTCATCGCCGTCAAGATAATCTATTTCTTTAACTTTAAAGTTATGCGATGTTGCCCACCTTGTGTACATTCTATAAAGCATTTCCGCCCAATCTTGTGCTTCTGTTCCGCCGGATCCTGCATGAAATGTTAGAATTGCATTGTTTTTGTCGTATTCTCCCGTAAGCAAAGTCTGAAGCCTTTGCTTTGCAAGATCAGCCTCTACATTCTCAACTTCTGTTTCTGCCTCTTCTAAAAGAGATAAATCTTCTTCCTCATTTGCAAGCTCAATTAGTGCCTGCGTATCTTCATAAGATTCAACTAATTTATTATATGACTCAACCTTTTCTTTTAGGGAGCCTGTTTTTTGCAGTATCTTTTGTGAGTTTTCCACATCATCCCAAAATCCGGGTTCTGTTGCTTTTAACTCAAGCTGTTCTATCTCTGACATCATTCCTCTTAAACCTAAAGCATCCGCCAGATCGTCGATATCTGGTTTTAATGATTGAAGTCTTAAAAGTAATTCCTCAAACTGAACCATAGTTTTTCTCCTATTTATAATTGTAAATTTTTAAATCAAAATTTATTATAACAAATCAGTAAAAAAATGTAAACTGTTTTCTAGTCTGAGTGTACAACAAAATAAATCTTATAAAATTATGCAAAACACTGATAAGTGTAAATACTATTTTTTGTCATATAATTAAATATGTAATTAATTTAGATTGCTTTTTTTGCAGTATTTTGTTATAATGGTAAAAATAATTAACTAAAAGGAGTATTATATGGAATACAACGGTTTAAAGTGCCCGGCTTGCAATACGCCACTTGAAAGTGATGACGATATTGTTGTTTGTCCTGTTTGCGGTGCTCCTCATCACAGAGAGTGCTACGAAGATACAGGTCATTGTTATTTTGAAAGCAAACACAACGATAACTTTGATTATAATGAATATATTAAGGAAAAACAATCGGAAAATCAGTCTGCCAAAGGTACCGATACTAATGACAAACAATCGATTAAATGCCAAAAATGCGGAACCGACAACCCGAGTACTTCATTTTATTGTAGCAAATGCGGTGCTCCTCTTAATTTTCAGCAGACAAGTTCTGCCGGTCAAAACCAAACGGGTATGCCTCCTTTCGGAATGCCTGTTAACTTTGATCCTATGGCCGGAATTAATCCTAAAGAGGAAATTGATGATGGAGTTACCGCCGGTGAAGCGGCAAAATATATTCAAACTAATACGCCCTATTTCCTAAGAATTTTTACTAACATTCGTGATAACAACAAATCTAAATTTAATTTTTCAGCATTTTTATTTTCGGGCGGATATATGTTATATCGCAAAATGTATAAAATTGGAACTATTTTCACAATTATTGTAGGCGGTCTAATTTTAGCTTCTCTTTTAATTGAAACACTTCCTTCTTTCGGATGGTACGAAATTTTTGAAAATGCATTAAAAAATGTAGAAACCAACAGTATTTTTGATGCTTCAAGAGAAATTATTTACAATATATCTATGCTCTCTTATGATAAGCAAATAATTTTTTATTTACCTTTAGTATTATCTGTATTAAAATTTCCTTTTATGATTATTGCCGGTTGTATTGCTAACAAATCATACTTTAAAGATTGTATAAGAAAAATCAAAAAAATTAAATCTGAAACAAATGGTAACGAACATGAAATAAACAAAAAAATTCAGCAGCAAGGCGGTTTAAATGTAAAAATTGCCGTTGCAGTTTTTATATGTTATATGCTGATCAATTATATACCCTTATTCTTTGTTTAAGGTTGCTTAAGTTTAAAACTCAGACAGGAGGAAAATAAATGAAAATAACTAAAGCAGTTATTCCCGCAGCAGGATTCGGAACAAGAGTTCTTCCCGCTACAAAGGCTATGCCTAAAGAGATGTTCCCTGTTGTTGACAAGCCTACGATTCAATATATTGTAGAAGAAGCCGTTAACGCCGGAATTACTGATATCCTTATTATCACAAACAGAGGAAAAGGCATTATGGAGGATCATTTTGACCGTTCTCCCGAGCTTGAAGAGATACTGAAAAAAGGCAATAAAGATGATTCTCTTGAAATTATAAAAAATATAGCTGATATGGCTAACATCACCTTCATAAGGCAAAAGGAAATGAAAGGTTTGGGACATGCAGTATTAAGGGCTAAATCCTTTGTTGGCAACGAACCGTTTGCAGTTATGTACGGTGACGGTATTATTTACAGCAAAACACCTGCTATAAAACAGCTTATAGATGCTTACGGTGAATTCGGCGAGGGTGTTTTAGGGGTAAAAAAAGTTGCTGAAAGTGAAATTCACAAATACGGTTCTCTCAAAGTTGAAAATTTGCACGACAATATTTTTAAATGCACAGATATGATTGAAAAGCCTCAAACCAAAGAAGAAGTTTTATCACTTTATTCTATACTTGACAGATGTATTCTTCCGGCTGAAATTTTTGAAATATTGGAGCGCACAAAGCCTGGCATTGGCGGTGAAATACAACTTACCGACGCTATGCGTGAAATTGCTGTTACAAAAGGTATGACAGCAGTTGAATTTGAGGGAAAAAGATATGATATGGGAAACAAGTTCGGCATACTTCAGGCATGTATAGAAATTGGACTTAAACACCCTGAAACAAAAGAAAATTTGAAAGATTATATAAAAGAACTTGCAAAATCAATTTAACAGGTGTATAATATTTGCAGCAGAGAGGCTCTAACACAGCATCTCTGCATTTTTTATTTTTTAAATTTTATAACAACTTCTTAAATACAACTGCTTTTTACCACATTATATTTACGTATATTAATTTAAATTTCTATTCATTTATTTAAGATTTTACTTTACTTTGATAAACAATTGAATTATAATGTTTATAAGTATTTTTACATTATAATGAATATTGCAGGAGGATTTATGAAAGCAGTTATTACGGTTATTGGTAAGGACAGTGTGGGTATTCTTGCAAAGGTTTCCGGTGCCTGTGCTGAAGTTGGGGTAAACGTTGTCGAAGTTACACAAAGCGTACTTCAAAATATGTTTGCCATGATTATGCTTGTAGAGATTGAAAAATCCAATGTAAGCTTTGACCAACTTAAAAGCAACCTTAACAAGGTGGGAGAAAATACCAATACTAAAATTCATATTATGCATGAGGATATTTTTAACAGTATGCATAAAATCTGATTATTGTTAAATTATTGTGAATTGAAAGGATTTTGATTAATGTTAGAAACAAAAGACATTCTTGAAACTATCAATATGATTGACAATGAAAACCTTGATGTGCGTACAGTTACTATGGGAATTTCACTGCTGGATTGTCTTGACCAGGATATTGATAAGTCTGCAAATAAAGTTTACGATAAAATTTGCAGATATGCAAAAGATTTAGTTAAAACCGGCGAAGATATTGAAAAGGAATATGGTATTCCTATTATAAACAAAAGAATTTCCGTTACACCTATCGGTATGGTAGCAGCACCCTGTCAAAGCAAAAATATTGTTAAATTTGCCAAAGCTCTTGACAAGGCTGCAAACACATTAGGTGTTAATTTTATTGGCGGTTATTCTGCCCTGGTTCAAAAAGGCTTTGCCGCAGGAGATTATGCTTTGATTGAAAGCATACCTGAAGCACTCAGTGTTACTGAAAAGGTTTGCTCATCAGTAAATATAGGCTCTACCAAAGCAGGCATAAATATGGATGCTGTTAAAATGATGGGTAAAATAGTTAAGGATACGGCTCTCAAAACTGCTGACAAAGATTGTATAGGAGCTGCAAAGCTTGTTGTTTTTTGCAACGCTCCCGAGGATAACCCTTTTATGGCTGGTGCTTTTCACGGAGTCGGCGAGGCTGACTGTGTAATAAATGTAGGAGTTTCAGGTCCTGGTGTTGTAAGAGCCGCACTTGCAAAAGACGGACAAAACAAGGATATTGCCGAAATTGCGGAAATGATTAAAAAAACTGCATTTAAAATTACCAGAATGGGGCAATTAGTTGCAAAAGAAGCATCTAAAAGACTTTGTGTACCTTTTGGTATCGTGGATTTATCTTTAGCACCTACTCCTGCTGTGGGAGACAGTGTTGCATATATACTTGAAGAAATGGGGCTTGAAAGCTGCGGATGTCACGGCACCACTGCCGCTCTTGCTCTTTTAAATGACGCAGTTAAAAAAGGCGGAGTTATGGCTTCATCACATGTCGGCGGATTAAGCGGTGCATTTATTCCTGTGTCTGAAGACGCCGGTATGATTGCCGCAGCAAAAAAAGGAACGCTTGATATTACGAAGCTTGAAGCTATGACCTCTGTATGCTCTGTTGGTCTTGATATGATAGCTGTACCGGGAGATATTACTCCCGAAACAATTTCAGCTATTATTGCTGATGAAGCGGCGATCGGTATGGTAAATACAAAGACAACCGCCGTAAGACTTATTCCTGCAATTGGCAAGAAAGCAGGTGAAACTCTTGAGTTTGGCGGTTTATTGGGAAGTGCACCCATAATGCCAATAAGAGAGGGTTCACCAAAAGAGTTTATTCAAAGAGGCGGAAGATTACCTTCTCCTTTACAGGCACTTAAAAACTGATTTGATAATATTATTTTAATATATTTTTCATACATATTATATCTTATTTGGAGGTGTTTTTGTGGAAGATATGATTAAAAAAGTTGTGGAAATGGACGAAAAGGCAAGAGAACTTGAAGCACAGGCACAACAGGAAAAAATAAACATTAAAGAAGAAATTGAAGCTCAAAGGCAAAAAGTCTATGACGACTACATTGAAAAAGCAAGAGTAAGAGCAAAGAAAAACGATGAAATTGCAAGACAAAAAGCTGATGAACAACTTGCAAAAGCTACTGAAAAACATAAAGAAATGATGGCTAAACTCAAAGAGCAATTTGACTTAAACTGCGATAAATGGGTTCAGGAACTTTTTGATAGAGTAACAAAATAATTATTACTCTAATTTATTGTCAAAATGGAAATTATGGAACTTATTATAAATGCTAAATTACACGGGAGGTGTGTTTTATGGCTAACAGCACATCAAATGCGGTAATGGCAAAGGCTAGAGCCAAATACGGCAAAAGACTTAAAGAAAAAGATTATAAGGCTCTTTTGGGGTGTAAGTCTGTTGCTGAAGTTATGTCTTATTTAAAAAGCTATACACACTATGGAACCGCTCTTAAAGAAGTAAACGAGAATGATGTGCATAGAGGTATGCTTGAAAAGCTTTTACAGCAAAAGCTTTTTTACGAATTTTCTTCCCTTTGCAGTTATGAAACCAGTGTCGGCGCAACTTTTTCTACTTATGTTACAAGAAGAATAGAAGTCAGACTTTTAATGAATTATCTTACGCTTATTAACTCAAACTCGGCAGAAGAATTTATTTTTACTATTCCTACTTATTTTGAAAAACATTCAAGTGTAAACCTTACACAACTTGCTAATGCTAAAGATTATGACGATATTTTAGGAGTACTTGAAAAATCCCCCTATTATTTTATCCTATCAAAGTACAGACCTGATGAAGTGGGCAGACTTCCCCTTGCCAAAATTGAAAACGAGCTTTACACATTTATTTTCAAAGGACTTTACAGCGGAATTGAAAAAAATTCTCCGAAAAGTGAAAAAAACGAACTTCTGTCTTTATTTAACACAATTCTTGATTATCAAAACTTTTTAAGAATAATAAGACTTAAAAAGTATTATAATATGACTCCCGGTGAAATAAAGGAGAATCTTCTTCCATTCGGATCGTTAAAAAAACAGCAGCTTGATGCTTTATGCAACGCTGAAGATTCAAAATCTGCTTTTACTCTGATGTGTTCTTATAAACAAGGATCATATATCAAAAAAACAAGCTACTTTTACACAGGCAGTCTTGTTGCAAAGATTAAATATAAAAATGCGGTAAAAAATATATATTATTCAAACAGTCCTGCGGCTGTTATGATATCTTATATGTTTGCAACCGAAACAGAGCTTGCCAATATTACATGTCTGATTGAAGGTACCAGATATAATGTTGACAGCAAAAAAATCGAATCTCTGCTTATTTATCAAAACTGATATTTAGATTTTCGATATTATCTATAAAAGAGGTGATTTATTTGGCTGTTGCTGATGTTAAACTTATAAGCATAGTAGGTCTTACAAAATACCTCAATAATGTAGTTGATATTTTGGGAAAATCCAAGATTTTTCATCCTGACGATGTGGCGGAATTCTATTCTGACACAAAAAACTTTGAACATATTCCAAACAAAAACAATTATGCTGAAATTTTAAGTGAGCTAAAAGCTACGCTGGAAGCTGCTAAATTTCCTTTAAGCTATGTTAACGTAGATGACTTTAATCCTACTGATGATGTTTTAAATGTATATGTTCAAAAAGTTTCTCAAGAAATCAGTGCATTGATTGACGATGTTGTATATGCAAGAATGAAGGTTAATGAATGTAAGCAAAATATTCTTCAATCTGAACATTTTATGGGACTTGATGTAAAAATTGAATCCCTGCTTACATGTAAATATGTTAAAGCTTATTTCGGAAGACTTCCAAAGTCAAGTTATCAAAAACTGTCAAATTATGAAAGCAATCCTTTTGTTAATTTTTTTGTATGCTCTGAAGAAGCAAATTATTTATGGGGAGTTTATATTACTCCTCTTAATAAGGAAAGGGACATTAACAGAATATTTTCCGGCCTTTATTTTGAACAGTGTGATATCACCGGACTTGAAGATACTCCCGAGCATTTTCATCAAAGATTAATATATGACCTGCCCTCTTATGAAAGCAAGTTGAAAATTGCTGAAGGAAGACTGGAAAAATACAAAGCCGAAAATAAAGATCGACTTTTAAAATATTATACTAAACTTGAGGAACTTAACCTTTTCTCTGTTATAAGAGGTAAAACTTTACAGCATAAAAAACAAGGATTTTGTATTGTCGGATGGGTACCTGACAAAAATGTTGAAGAATTAAAAAATAAACTTTTAAATATCGAAAGTGTTGAGGTTGAACTTTCCAACGGAAAAGAAGAATTAAGACATTCTCCTCCCGTTAAGCTTAAAAACAACTTCTTTACAAGACCCTTTGAATTTTATACAGAAATGTTTGGCACTCCCAGATACAATGAAATCGACCCTACTCCATTTGTTGCATTAACTTATGTAATTCTTTTCGGAATAATGTTTGCTGATTTAGGGCATGGGATTGTGTTGAGTATAGCAGGAATTTTAATGTGGAAGTTCAAAAAAATGTCTATCGGAAAAATCCTTTTTCCCTGCGGTATAGCATCGGCATTATTCGGATGTGTTTTCGGAAGTGTTTTCGGATATGAACATCTGCTTGATCCTATATACAAAGCATTGTTCGGACTTGATGAAAAACCTATTGAGGTTATGGATCCATCTATGACCAATACTATCATTTATTCTGCTGTGGGAATAGGTATTACACTTCTGATTATTGCAATTTTACTAGGTATTTACTCCTCCTTTAAACAAAAAAATGTAGGAGAAGCAATTTTTGGAGTAAACGGAATATGCGGTTTGATTTTTTACGGTGCTTTAGTTGCAGGTATTGTGTGTCAACTGCTTTTAGGTATTCCCCTTCTTACACTACCATACATTTTATTACTGATCATTTTACCGCTTTTACTCCTTTATTTAAGAGAACCTCTTATAAAAATTGTAAACGGAAATAAAAATTGGAAACCTGAAAAATGGGGCGAATTTTTAGTTGATAATTTCTTTGAACTTTTTGAAGTCCTTTTAAGCTATGTCACTAATACAATGAGCTTTTTACGAGTAGGAGCTTTTGTTCTTGTTCATGCAGGTATGATGCAGGTAGTATTTGTACTTGCAGAAATGTGCGGAGGTGCTGCATACTGGATTATCGTTGTTTTGGGCAACTTCTTTGTACTGGGACTTGAGGCACTTCTCGTTGCAATTCAGGTATTAAGACTTGAGTATTATGAAATGTTCAGCCGTTTCTATATTGGCGACGGCAGACCTTATGAACCTATCAGACTTCAAAGCAAAAACTAATTAAACTGTTTAACTTATATTAAATTAATTGATTTAATATATTCTTTATACAAAACTTAAAAATATTTATTTGGAGGAATTTATTATGACTATTTTTGATTTTTTATTGTTAGCTTTACCGGTAGTATTTCTTGTTCTTTCTGTTGTTATCGCTACAAAAGCTTTTCAAAAAGGTAAAAGTCCCAAGAAAACCGTTTATATGCAGCTTGCATCATTCTGCGCTGTATTTGCTCTTTGCTTCATCTTCCCTATTTTCGCAAATGCAGCTGAAACAACAGCTTCTGCCGGCGGAGATTTAGGATTCGGTTTAATAGGTGCAGGTATTGCAACAGGTCTTTCATGTATAGGCGGCGGTATTGCCGTTGGTGGTGCTGCTCCTGCTGCTATCGGTGCTACAAGTGAAGACCCAAAAAATTTCGGTAAATCTATGATTTTTGTTGCTTTAGGTGAAGGCTGTGCCCTGTACGGCTTACTTATTTCTATTATGATTCTTTCAAAATTAGGCTAATTATTATAAAACATCTGTAAGGTTATGTTAGTATGAAATTTTATCTTATCAGTGACAATGTTGATACATTAATGGGTATGCGCCTTGCAGGAATTGAAGGCGTTGTTGTCCACAAGGATGAAGAAGTTAGAAATGAACTTCAAAAGGCTATGAATATGCCTGATGTTGCAGTTATACTTATGACTGAAACCCTTGTATCTCTTTGTCCGGAACTCATTTACGACTTAAAGCTTAACAGAAAACAACCGTTAATTGTTGAAATTCCTGACCGACACGGTAACGGAAGAACTAAAGACAGTATTACCAAATATGTTCAGGACGCTATCGGCGTTAAGCTTGACTAAAGAAACATTGTATAAATAAAATGAAGAAGGTATTTTTATGAATAATGCCAAAACAAACAACTTTTTAAATGCCATTCAAAAATATGCTGATCAGCAAAAGCAGGATATGCAAAAAGAAATTGAGAATTTCAAGGCTGAAGAAATGAAAAAAGCTGAAGATGAAGGTTTAAGGGCTGCTTACAATATAATACATAAAGAAATGGATAATAACAAATCTGTTATTACAAGAGAGTTTGCAAAAAAAGAAAAAGAAAGTCAAGACGAACTTTTTCTTAAAAGAGCAAAAATGATGCAAACTGTTTTTGAAAAAGCAACCGAGAAACTAATTGCTTATACTTCTACTGAAGAATATAAAAACAAAATTACTATGCAGGCTCAAAATATTTCAAAACTATTTGACGGCAAAAGTTGTATAATTTACATTAACGAAAAAGACAAAAATCTTGCAAAACAACTTCAGGATTGCTTCAGCGGAGAAACACAGGTTAAAGCAATCCCTGAAATTAAAATCGGCGGAATTAAGGTTTTTTGTGAAGAACTGAATATTATTGCCGATGAAACTTTAGACAGCAAGCTTCAGGATCAAAGACAATGGTTTACCGAAAACTCCGGTTTAAAAGTTGTTTAATATTAATCTAAGTTTGAGAAATAAGATTTTTCGTATTCAGTTATAAGTTGGTACTACAACTCAAATTGCAGAAAAAGAGATGGTTTTACATGAATAACTATAAAATTTTTGGTATCAACGGTCCGGTTGTTACCGTAAAAGGTTCTACTGCATTTCAAATGATGGAAATGGTTTATGTTGGAAAAGAAAAACTTGTAGGCGAAATCATCGGAATTACTGACGAAGCCACCACAATTCAGGTTTATGAAGAAACCACCGGACTAAAGCCCGGAGACCCTGTTGAAGGTACGGGTGCTCCAATGAATGTTCTTTTAGGACCGGGAATTATTGATAATATTTTTGACGGCATTGAACGGCCTCTTGCGGCTATTGAAGAAAAAGCCGGAGCTTTTATCAGCAGAGGTTCGGCAGTATCTGCTCTTGATGACGAGAAACTGTGGGATGTCACTTTAAAGATAAATGTTGGAGATAAATTAAAGGGCGGAGATATTTATGCAACTTTGCCTGAAACACCCATCATTGAACACAGGCTCATGGTACATCCTGATTTACAAGGTGTTGTTACCAAAGTTATGCCAAACGGCAAATACAAACTTTTTGACACGATCGCTGTTATTAAAGATGATTTAGGCGTTGAACACAACCTGACACTTTGTCAGAAATGGCCTATAAGAACATCAAGACCTGTTAAAGAAAGACTTTCCCCTACTGTTCCCCTCATTACGGGACAGAGAGTTATCGATACCCTGTTCCCTATTGCAAAGGGCGGTGCAGCAGCAATTCCGGGCGGATTCGGAACAGGTAAAACTATGACTCAGCACCAGCTTGCAAAATGGTGTGACGCTGATATTATTATTTATGTAGGCTGCGGCGAACGTGGCAACGAAATGAGTCAGGTTCTTGATGAATTTTCTGAACTTATCGACCCTAAATCTCAACGACCTATGACCGACAGAACCGTTCTTATTGCCAATACATCAAACATGCCGGTTGCTGCTCGTGAAGCTTCAATTTATACCGGTATTACTCTTGCAGAATATTATAGAGATATGGGTTATCATGTTGCTATGATGGCAGATTCCACATCCCGTTGGGCTGAAGCTTTAAGAGAAATTTCAGGACGCCTTGAAGAAATGCCTGCGGAAGAAGGATTTCCTGCATATCTTCCTTCCCGACTTGCAGAGTTCTATGAAAGAGCCGGAAGAATAACATCTCTTTGCGGTTCTGAAGGCTCTGTAACACTAATCGGTGCAGTATCTCCTCAAGGTTCTGATTTTTCCGAACCT
The DNA here is from genome assembly GCA_947627135.1 of uncultured Clostridia bacterium. Taxonomy (GTDB): domain Bacteria; phylum Bacillota; class Clostridia; order Oscillospirales; family Acutalibacteraceae; genus Ruminococcoides. Next base: position 62,324 of record CANQUV010000007.1, on the reverse strand, counting down.
GTTACTCAGAATACAAAGCGTTTTACAAGATGTTTCTGGGCTCTTGATAAAGCTCTTGCTTATGCCCGTCATTATCCTGCAATTAACTGGATAGACAGTTACAGCGAGTATTTTAATGACCTTGACCCTTGGTTTGAAGAAAATCAGGGTGAAGATTTTATAAAATACCGCACTAAAATTGCGTCATTACTTCAAGAAGAAAATCAGCTTATGGAAATTGTTAAGCTTATCGGATCGGATGTATTACCTGACGACCAAAAGCTTGTAATTGAAACAGCAAGAGTTATTAGAGTTGGATTTTTACAGCAAAATGCTTTTCACGCTGACGACACTTTCGTTTCTCTTGAAAAACAGAAGCTTATGATGAAAACTATCCTTTATATGCATAAAAAATCTAAAAAAATAATTTCTGCTGAAATTCCAATTTCGAAAATTCTGAATTTGGGAATATTTGATAAACTTACTAAAATGAAATACGATATTCCAAACAGCAAGCCTGAAATGTTTGATGAATATATAAAAGACATTGACAAACAGCTTGACTCAATAATGCAATAAGGAGGGGAACCTAATGATTATAGATTATGTAGGCGTTAAAGAGATTAACGGCTCTCTGGTTGTTATTGACGGTGTGAAAGACGTTTCCTATGAGGAAATTGTTGATATTAAACTTGAAAACGGAACTTCAAGACAAGGTCGTGTCGTTCAGATTGAGGGCGAGAGAATTGTTGTTCAGGTATTTGAAGGCACAAGACAAATAAGCCTTAAAAATGCTCAAACAAGACTTACAGGTCATCCTATGGAAATGCCTTTATCTCCTGAAATTGTCGGCAGAGTTTTAGACGGTGCTGGCAGACCTATTGACGGTTTAGGTGACATTTTTCCTGTTAAAAAAGCTGATATAAACGGTACTCCTATTAATCCTGTTTCCCGAGTTTATCCTAAAAACTACATTAATACGGGTATTTCTTCCATTGATACTCTTATGACCCTTATTCGAGGTCAGAAATTGCCTATTTTTTCAGGTTCAGGTATGAAACACAATGATTTGGCTGTGCAAATTGTAAGACAGGCTAAAATTACCGGTGCAGACAGCAGTAACTTCGGCGTTGTATTTGCAGCTATGGGCGTTCAAAAAGATGTTGCAGACTACTTCAGAAAATCTTTTGAAGAAAGCGGTGTACTTTCTCATGTAGTAATGCTGCTAAACCTTTCCAACGACCCTATTATTGAAAGAACTCTTACCCCAAGATGTGCCTTGACTATTGCTGAATATCTTGCTTTTGAACTTGATATGCACATTCTTGTTATTATGACTGATATGACTTCTTATGCAGAAGCACTTCGTGAATTCAGCTCATCTAAAGGTGAAATCCCCGGCAGGAAAGGATATCCCGGTTACTTATATTCTGATCTTGCTTCCCTTTATGAGCGTGCCGGTATGATCAAAAATCATTCCGGTTCTGTTACTCAAATTCCTATTTTAACTATGCCTAATGATGATATTACTCATCCTATCCCCGACCTTACAGGATATATAACAGAGGGACAGATCGTTCTCGACCGAAACTTACAGGGACAGGGTCTTTATCCTCCTGTTAATGTATTGCCCTCTCTTTCTCGTTTGATGAAAGATGGTATAGGTGAAGGATATACCAGAGCTGACCACTCTCCCCTTGCAAACCAACTTTTTGCATCCTATGCAAAAGTTATCGACGCACGTTCTCTTGCATCAGTTATAGGTGAGGAGGAGCTTTCCCCAAACGATAAAAAGTATATTGAGTTTGGTAAGCTTTTTGAGGATAAATTTATAAATCAAGGTTTTAATGAAAACAGAACTATTGAACAGAGCCTTGATTTAGGATGGGAGTTGCTTGGTCACTTACCTAAAGCTGAACTGGACCGTGTTGACGATGCTATACTGGACAAATATTATGTTGACAAAACTCAAGAAGATAAATAATCAATTTATTTTTAATTGAAAGGGTGAATATTTAAATGGCTGTTCAGGCAGTACCTACAAAAGGTAATTTAATGAACACAAAAAAATCTTTATCTTTGGCTAGAGTCGGATATGAACTAATGGATAAAAAACGCAATATTTTAATAAGAGAAATGATGAATCTTATTGATAAAGCTAATGAAATTCAAGGTAAAATCGACTCTGCTTATGAAGAAGCATATATTGCGTTGCAGACTGCCAACATCACCCATGGCTTTTGCGACGAGATTTCAAGAGCCACACCTGTTGAAAACAGTTTAAAGCTTGATTACAGAAGTGTTATGGGTGTTGAAATTCCAATTTTAACTATTAAGCCTATAACAAAGCATAATCTTACTTACGGTCTTTATTCAACCGATACCGCTCTTGATAATGCTCATCAAAAGTTCAGCGAGGTTAAACGCCTTACGGTTGAACTGGCTGAAATTGAGAACAGCGTTTACAGGTTGGCTGTTTCAATTAAAAAAACTCAAAAGCGTGCAAATGCTCTTAAAAATATTATGATACCACGTTTTGAAGAAACTGTTAAATTTATAACAGACGCTTTAGATGAAAAGGACAGAGAGGAATTCTCCCGTCTTAAAGTTATTAAAAAGAAAAAGCAAAGAGAAAAACTTGCAGAAGAAAAAAAGGAAAGTATTGCATAAATTCACAGCATCCTATTGGATGCTGTGAACTTTTAGGTTTACAAAAACAAATAAAAATAAAATATTTAATGTGATATACCTTTTCAATTACAAATATTACTAAAGAAGAATAATACAAGATATATTTCAGTACAGAAAACATTCTGCCGCAAGATAATATATTAACTATTAAAAAATTCAATTTATTATTTATTTTACAATTTAAAGCGTTAAATTATTGACATTAATTATAAAGGGTGGTAAAATTTTTATGTACAATTAATAATTTAGACGCCTTTATGCGCCTGAAAATTGGCTTATGAAAGGAAGTATATATGATGAACAAAAATATTGATTGGCAAAATCTTGGTTTCAGTTACATTCAAACTGACAAAAGATTTGTTGCAAATTACAAAAACGGAACGTGGGATAACGGCAGTCTTATAGATGACGCTAATATCGTTATGAATGAATGTGCAGGAGTTTTGCAATATGCCCAAACTTGCTTTGAAGGTTTAAAAGCATACACAACCAAGGACGGTCACATTGTTACTTTCAGACCTGATTTAAACGCAGACCGTTTAATCAGTTCCTGCAAAAGACTTGAAATGCCTGTATTCCCGAAAGATAAATTTATAGACGCTGTTACACAGGTTGTTACGGCAAATGCTGATTATGTTCCTCCTTATGGTTCAGGAGCAACGCTTTATCTTCGTCCTTTTATGTTTGGTATTAACTCTGTAATCGGAGTTAAACCTGCCGACGAATATCAATTCAGACTTTTTGCTACCCCTGTTGGACCTTATTTTAAAGGAGGTGCAAAACCAATTACAATAAAGGTTTCTGACTTTGACAGAGCCGCTCCCCACGGTACAGGCAATATTAAAGCAGGCGCTAATTATGCTATGAGTTTACATGCTATTGTTACCGCTCACAATGAGGGATTTGATGAAAATATGTACCTTGACCCTGCAACCAGAACAAAGGTAGAAGAAACAGGCGGAGCAAACTTTTTATTCATTACTAAAGACAACAAGGTAGTTACTCCTAAATCAGACAGTATTCTCCCATCTATTACAAGACGCTCGCTTATGGTTGTTGCCAAAGATTATTTGGGTCTTGAAGTTGAAGAAAGAGAAGTTCTTTTTGAAGAAGTTAAAGATTTTGCAGAATGTGGTTTATGCGGTACTGCTGCTGTAATTTCACCTGTTGGCAAAATTGTTGACCATGGCAAAGAAATTTGCCTTCCAAGCGGTATGGACGATATGGGTCCCATTACTAAAAAATTATACGATACATTAAAAGGTATTCAATTGGGTGAAATTGAAGCTCCTGAAGGCTGGATACACAGAATTAAATAATTTATTAAAATATCTAAAAAACATATAAAAAGGGTATGCAATTTTTACTGCATACCCTTTATTTTTACTTTTAATATATTAGTTTACTGTATATGTTTTTCCCTCTTCAATAAGAAGTCCTTCTGCATTTGCTCCGGGATACTGATTAGTTCCGTCATTAAAAATGATCTTCGGTGTATTCCAGTCATATTTACAGGTATAACTGTATTTGCCGTCTCCTTCATCTGTCATTGAAAGGCCAGGCCATGCTGTTTCTTCTCCGTCGCTGTCTGAATAAACATAAGCGTTGATTTTCTCTCCCCAGTTATCGGGTTTTTCAAAATAAACCTTTGTCCCTTTTGCTACTTTGCTTTCAACTTTAACTCCTTCCCGTGTAAAGAATACCTGTCTGTACGTTTCAATTCCCTGAGGATTGCTTGCTTTAAGGGTTAAAACTGCTGTTTCTCCCTGTCCTTGATTTATCTTTATTGTTTCTCCGTCTTTAAATTCTGCGTCTATTACTTTATCTCCTGCTTCAAGATGAAACTTTGCATTATCTGTATTTTCACAATGAAGTGTTACTTCTAAAGTTTCTTCATCATAAATAAATTCAGTGTCTTCATCTACTGATACTACTGCAGGAGATGCATAGTTTACATAACCTTCGTTGTACAGTACAACCGTTGTGTTTTCAGGTATAGCTTTTTCTGATGTTAATTTTCCGCCTGAAACAGTATAAACTGTCTCCTTGTCTACTCTGTCTTTATAGCTTCCGTCTGGAAGATTTATATCAAAGCCCGTTTCAAGTTGTCCTGTTGTATTTACTATTACTGCACCCTTTTCTCCTCTTTCAATTACAACTGCCGTTGTATCTTCATTAGGAGTTACCAGTTCTTCTTCTTCCCCGTTCATGGCAATTCTGAAATAGTTTATCGCTCTTACAATATCAGACTTAAACATATCACTGCCTGCTGCCCCTATTCTGTTCATTCCCCATTGGTCCTCTTGTGAGGCGTGATAGGGTCTGTCAAAAAACAGAGGTGTTCCGTCTTTACGGGCTGCTATTATTGAATATGCAAGCAATACCTGCTGTTCAGACATTTGTGCCCAGTTACCATCGTTTATATAGTTATCGTGTGATTCAACCCATGTTACAATCTTATCTGTGTTTTCTTCTCTTATAAAATAATCTTTGATCATTGAAGAACCTAAATTGTTTTGAGTAACTGCATTTCTTATTCTGTCTCCGTATGTACTTGCTGTAGTTCTTCCGATCGCAGCTATATAATCGTTTATTCGATCATTATTTCCCTGCAATACTTCTCCGTAGTTAAAAATTTTATCGGCATTATGTATTTCTGTTGTTACTCTTTCCCAAAAATTATTTTTATATCCGTCGTCCTCTTTAGGATCATCAGGCAATCCGATATGCTTTGCTGTATCGTAACGAAATCCGTCTACTCCTAAATCTATACACTCATTTACAAATTTTAAATAGTATTCCTGAAATTTTGGGTTTTCTGTATTTACATCGGGAAGTCCTCCCATTTTATATGTTGTACAGGCAAGTCTATCACTATAATCTCTTAAATCGTATTGTGAATTTTTATGATACAGTTTGTCCATTCCGCCTACTGCATCAATCAAATTCTGATTAACTTCAGTGGTTGCCGGTGTTGTATGATTAGGCAGTACGTCAACTATTACTTTTATTCCATATTTGTCTGCTTCTTCACACATCGCCTTAAATTCATCTTTCGTACCAAGCTGATAATTACCTATTGTCCAGTCTGTCGGCTGGTAATGATAATACCATTTACCTTCTCCGTAAAGCTGCATTCCTGCATTTTCACCTTTAATACATTCATTGATTGGTGATGTCTGCAAAGCTGTAAATCCTGATGCCGCTATATCCGCCATTGAATTTTTTATTGTATTAAAGTCCCATGAAAAACAATGAAGTATTGAACCATCTTCTATATTTTCCGCTAATTTATAATCTGTTGTTTCTGGTTGATCTGTCAGTGTATTATTGCATCCTGTAAAAATCGCTGCCATACTTCCGATAATTGTTACGGCAAGCAGAAATGATATTACTTTTTTCAATTTATAATTCCTCCTGTCTAAATTGTTAATTACAGTATAACATATAAGTTATATAAATGTCTAACATTATATTATATTTTTATTATTTTTTAAGGCAATAATAAACAGTAATTTCATATTATAATATTTTAATTATCAAAGTTTTCTTAAAAAGTCTATTTTATTGACAATAAATCTTCTTAAATGTATAATTTTAATGTTATAAATCAATTACGAAACGAGGATGCAAAGTGGATAAAATTGCAATAACCACTGATACAAACAGCAGTATTTCTACTGAAGAAGCAAAAGAATTAGGTATTTATATGTTGCCTATGCCCTTTTCTGTTGATGATAAGGAATATTTTGAAGGTATAAACTGCACTTATGAACAGTTTTTTGAAATGCTTTCTAAAGGATGTCAGGTTTCTACATCACAGCCTGCTCCTGAATCCATTATTTCTTTTTGGGATAAAATTTTAAAAGATTATGATTATATTGTACATATTCCCATGTCGGCAAGTTTAAGCAGTTCTTTAGATACTGCAAAAGCACTTGCTTCTGATTATAACGGACGAGTGTTTGTAGCTGACAATAAAAGAATTTCAGTATCACAAAGACAATCAGTTATCGACGCTTTACATCTTATAGAAAAAGGATTAAGTGCAGAGGAAATTTGCAAAACACTTGAAAAACAATCGTACAATGCAAGTATTTATCTTGCTGTTAATACTTTAGAACTTTTAAAGAAAAGCGGCAGAGTAACTTCTGCAGGTGCGGCAATCGCCTCTATTTTGAATATTAAACCTGTTTTACAAATTCAAGGCGAAAAATTAGATGCATTTGCTAAAGCAAGAGGTATGAAAAATGCCGAAGATATAATGCTTAATGTTTTACACAAAGATGTTGAAGAAAGATTTGCCGGAAAACCAGTAAAAGTTGAAACTGCATATTCAGGAGAGTTAGAACCTGCTATGGAGTGGAGAGAAAAGGTTCAAAAAAGTTTTCCTGATTATAAAGTGAATCTTTTTAAACTTCCAATCAGTATCAGCTGTCATGTTGGAGCAGGAGTTAAAGCATTGGGTTGTATTCAATATGTTGAATAATTAAGTTTTTTAATAAGGAGTTTAGCGTGATTATAAATGTAGGAAATCATGAATTCAGCGAAGTTTAGGATGGTGTTTTCTATAAAAAGCTGTCAAATTACCTAAATATTTCTAATTATGAATTAAAAAAGAAAAAAGAAATGCCGCTAATAAACTATTTAATTATTTTTACTACATAATTTTTAGCTAATAAAATTGTAGTTCCTGCTATTTTGAGCAAAAGGCGGCTTATTTATATACTTGATATTAAAGTAAACTTATAAAGAAAACTTGACAAATTTAATTTCCGTCAATACAATAAGTTATACAAATCATACTTAAGGAGCGGTAATATGAATTCTCCAAAAGGAAAATATGCTTGGACAGTAACTGTTGGTGAAAAAGGTCAGATCGTTATTCCAAAGCAAGCACGTGATATTTTTGATATAAAGCCCGGAAATACATTAATATTATTAGCAGACGAGAAAAAAGGTATCGCTATTCCTCCAAAATCAAGCTTTTCTGATTTAGCGGAAAAGATATTCAATGAATAAGGAGTTAATCATGGACGCTAAATCATTTATTAATTAAAACGATTCAAAACTCCATTATTATAAATTTAGCGATAAGGGGCAAAAAGTTTTTTATTAACGCACAAGGCACATCTTTTAAAAACTATTTTAAATCAGCAAAAAAGCTTTTATAATATTGCAAAAACAATTGGGAGTGGTAATATAGGTATGGGTGATGATTTTAACAAAGATACAAGCAGATACGGAGATTACTTTGACTATTATTTTGACGATGATGACGCTGTAAAAAATACAAACCCGAACAGAAACAACAGAAGTAATAACAATAGAAACAGAGATAACAGAAACAGTAATAACCGAAACAGAAATTACAGAAAGAGTAGTAATAGAAACTACGGTAACAGAAACGGCAGTAACAGAAACGTCAACAGAAATATAAGAAAGAGAAAAGGACTTAAGTGGAAACTATTAGGTCTTTTAAACAAAAGAGTAGCAGGACTTGCTCTGGTTCTTGTTGTGATATTGATAATTATTATAGTAATAGCTTCTGCTGTCGGAAATAACGCAACAGAACAAAACGTTGCTGTTCCCGAAACAACTGCTCATGTTAATCAAGATTCTTATCAAATAAAAGGAGTTCCTATTATTGTTCAAGATGAATTTCTTGCATGCTGTGAAACATACGCCTGCACAATGCTTCTGCAATATTATGATTTTAACATTGATGTATCTGAATTTGTAAACAATTATTTAACTATAAAGCCTGTATCCTACGGAGAAGACGGTACTCTTTACGGACCTGATATGAATTCTGCATTTGCCGGTGATATTTTATTCGGATATGGTATAAATGCACCCGGAATGGCTAAATGTATGAACAATTTCATTAAAACAACCAATTCTAAACTTACAGCCTATCCGATTATAGGCGAATCAATGGAGGATCTTTGCAAAGAATATGTACGAAATAATATTCCTGTTATGATTTGGTCTACCGCAGGTATGCAGGAGCCGTTTGTAAAAGCAAGTTGGACTGTAAATTATGTTGACGAAAATGCAACACATAAAATCGGAGATACCGTTGACTGGAATATGCACGAGCATTGTATGGTACTTGTTGGGTATGATAAAGAAAATTATTACCTTTGTGACTCCATAGCAGGTGATATTTCTGTATTTGAAAAAACAATATTTGAGGAAAGATATTCGCAAATCGGTACGCAGGCAATTGTAGTAAAGTAATATTTAATTTAATCTTTAAACTAAAGCGTATCAGAAAAGCATCCGATACACTTTATAACAGTTATTTTATAGAAGTTTTAAAATCTCGCTTTTTACGATTTTAAGACTATTTCAAAAAATTAAAATATTAGTTAAATAAAAATACATATAACATTATAACAAAAACAAAAAAGACGCTTATAAAAGCGTCTTTTTATTTTGGAATAAATGGTTAGCTTATTTTAAACTTTTTCATTGTTTATCTAAATTAATACTATATAAACGATTTATATTTTATTTTTACGATATTAAATTAAAATTTGTAAAAATTGATATTAATACAAATTGTAATTTATAAACTATATTAACTCTGTAATGGTCTTGTAGCATTTATCATCATAGCAGTTATCAATGCAAACATTTCACTTATAGTATATTGTGCTACCTTTAATTTTTTTGCAATTTCTGTATCTTTTATTTTTCTTAATCTATTATCTAATTCTCTTTTTTCGGGTTTACCCCAACTATTGACATAGAGCCAACATAAAAAAAGTACCAACTTCTTTTGAAATTGATACTAAATATTTTAAGTCTAAACTTATAAAAGTTTGGACAAATTTACAAATGGAGCGGATGATGAGAATCGAACTCACACGATCAGCTTGGAAGGCTGAAGTTCTACCACTAAACTACATCCGCAAATATGCTTTTGTTTTCAGCGTTATTTAGTATAACATAACAGATATATTTTGTCAAGATTTTATTTTAAATTTTTAAATATTTCGCAGGCTAATATAAAACACTAACCGACTTAATTTGATAAATTTTCAAATCAAGTCGGTTTAGTTAGTATATTTTATATTGTTTTAACAGATATTTTATCATCTTCAAAAGAAAGATGAATTCCTGAAAGCGCTATGTCCTTTGAATCTATCATTGACTGGGCAATTTTATCTTCTACTTCTCTTCTTATAAGATTTCTTAAATCTCTTGCACCACTATTTCCTCCGTAAGCTTTCTCTGCAAGATATTCACAAGCCTTTTCATCATAAGTGAAGGCAATATGCTTTTCTTTAAGTACAGGTACATACTCTTCAAGCATAAGCTTTGCAATCGATTTGAAATTATCTTTTGATAATTCTTTAAACACAATTATTTCATCAACTCTTGCAATAAATTCAGGGCGTAAAAACTCATTTAATGCTTTCATTACCTTTTCTTTATTTGCATCGTCTTGGGTTTTTCCAAATCCCAATGCATTTTCTTTTTTAGCTGAACCTGCATTTGATGTCATTACGATTACTGTATTTTCAAAGTTGACTGTTCTACCGTGAGCATCTGTAACTTTTCCCTCGTCAAGAATTTGAAGAAGAATATTTAAAACATCGGGATGAGCTTTCTCAATTTCATCAAAAAGTAAAACTGAATATGGTCTTCTTCTTACTTTTTCCGTTACCTGACCTGCTTCGTCATAGCCAACATAACCCGGAGGCGAACCGATAATTTTTGAAACCGAATGTTTCTCCATAAATTCTGACATATCAAGTCTTATAAGCGTTTCCGGAGTATCGAAAAGCTGTTGTGAAAGTACTTTAACAAGTTCTGTTTTACCAACGCCTGTTGGCCCTACAAATATAAATGACGCAGGTTTTCTTCTTGGTGAAATCTGAACTCTGCTTCTTTTAATTGCTGAAGAAAGCACATTTACCGCTTCGTCCTGACCAATAATCTTTTTCTTTAATTCATTTTCTAAATCAGAAAGCTTTGCAAGCTCATTTTCTTTAATTCTTGATGCAGGAATACCTGTCCAAAGTTCAATAACTTTGGCAATATCCTCTTCTGTTACAGTTGATTTAATTGATTCGGGGTCAATTGAAAGAATTTCCTTATCTATTTTTGCAAGCCGACTTTTAATATCTGCAAGTTGTTCATAATCAATTTCTTCCGCAGAAGAAAGCTCCTCGCTTTTTAAAACATATTTTTGTCTATCATCCTTAAGCTTATCAAAACGCTCCATGTCCTTATTTCTAAGGGCTGCACATGCACAGCTTTCATCAAGCAAATCTATTGCTTTATCCGGTAAAAATCTGTCTGTAATATAACGCTCTGACAAAACTACCACTTTTCTTACTATATCATCATTTACTGTTACTCTATGATGATTTTCATAGTAATCTTTTATACCGTCTATGATCTTCACTGAATCTTCAATAGCAGGTTCTGTAACCTTTACAGGCTGAAATCTTCTTTCAAGAGCACTGTCCTTTTCAATATACTTTCTGTATTCATTAAAGGTTGTAGCTCCGATAACCTGTATTTCTCCTCTTGAAAGTGCAGGCTTTAAAATATTGGCAGCATTCATTGTTCCCTCGCTGTCGCCGGTTCCTACAAGATTATGAACCTCATCTATAAACAGAATGACATTTCCCGCTTCTTTAATTTCTTGTGTTAATCCTTTTATACGGCTCTCAAACTGGCCTCTGAATTGTGTACCAGCTACAAGTGATGTTAAATCAAGTAGTTCAATCTCTTTATCCTTTAATCTTTGCGGCACATTTCCTGACGCAATTCTTAAAGCTAAACCTTCTGCAATAGCTGTTTTACCTACACCCGGCTCTCCTATTAAACAAGGATTATTTTTTGTTCTTCTCGATAAAATTTGTATAACTCTCTCAATTTCGTAATCTCTGCCGATTATCCTGTCTATATTACCTTCAAGTGCTTTCTTTGTAAGGTTTTCGCAGTATAAGTTAAGATGCTTTCTGTTTTTTTCTTTTCTTTCCTTTTTTTTGCCTTTCGTATTATTTACACTCTGATTATTTTCTCTGTTTTGATTTCCGGCACCGAAAATACTATTGAAAAATGCCGGAAATGCAGGTGCTCCGCCGGGAGTAAAATCATCTTCATCATTACTTTCTTCGTCTAAGTTGCTCATTTCTCCCATAAGGCTGTTCATATCAACATTTTCCATTAATTTTGAAATGTCGCCACTGTCACCAAGATTTGACATAATACTGTTCATTTGATCCTGAACTGCATCTAAATCATCATCTGTAATGCCCATCTTATTGATAAGATCCTCTACCGGCTTGATTCCAAGTTCTTTTGCACATGTTAAACAATAACCTTGTGTCGGCGTTTCTTTTGTATTTTCGGAAGAAACAAAGACAACTGCTTGTCTTTTTCCACATCTACTACAAAGCATATTAATCTCCTTTTATAAAATCTTTAATCTATTTTAAATAATAACAAGTTAATTGAAAAGTTTTACGCTATTATATAACATATTTTTTATTTTTTCAATTCCTCTTTTTTTCCTTTTATTAATTGTAAGTATATTAAATAATATTGAACGAGCGCATAAATCATTACTAATGCCGTAATTGACAGAAGTGTTAACGATAAAACTGCATTTTCATATCCGAACACTGCCTTTAAAAATACAATTAAAATTACGGAAAAATAAAAAACTATTGTTCCTATTTTTCCATACCATTTTGCTGCCGGAGGTGTAAGCCCTTTTTTTAAAAGTCTTGTGCCGCCTATTAGCATTATTATATCTTTAGCAACAAGAATTATCATTACAGGCAGTATGATCGGCGTATATATTGTAATACATACCATAACTGCAAGTAAAGTAAGTTTATCTGCAATAGGGTCTAGCAGCTTTCCTAAATCTGTTACCTGATTAAATTTTCTCGCAATAAAACCGTCGCAGCAATCTGAAAGTGCCGAAATGCCTATTAAAATCATCGCCAATATATATTTCTGTTTAAGAAAGTATATTACAAACGGTACTATTAAAATTATTCGCAAATAAGTTAATAAATTCGGTATGGTAAAAAAATCCGATATTTTTATTGTTTTCTTTTCCATCTTTCCCATTTCCTTTTAATTTTTTATAGTTAATGCTGAAACATTTTTGGTTATTTGTGTAATATTATTAAATATATTTATTTCATACATTGTTTTAAAAATTATGCTTTCTTCTATCATTTGTTGTGTTATAAAGAAATCATCTCCGGCAAATGGCAAAATAATTTTTATCAGCAAAACAAACATATAAACTATTGCCCCACCTTCAACTGCCCCTAATATACCTCCCAGCATTCTGTTAAATGTATGAAGTACCGGAAGTTCAAAAATTCCGTTAATCAGCCTTATTAAAAATTTAAATAATACAAGCAAAAGTATAAATAGTATTATAATTAAAAAAAAGCTGATTATTGAAGTTAAAATAGGTCTTATTACTCCTTCTACTACATTTGCTATACTGCTTTGAGTGCTATTGACTGCACCTTCTGTCTGTAAAAGCAAAGATTCTTTAGTTACTCCGAAAACAGACAATGCATTATATACAACATCTGGAATTGAATTTATTGCATTTTCTACTGCATCTGCTACATCGGTTTGATTCAGAGTATTGTTTACACCTTGTATTATACCATTTTTAAATAACACATTATATACCCAATTAGATATATTGGAACCTAATACCGATGACAAAAATACAGATAAACATACACTTATTAAATTTAAAAGAGTTTTTATCGCACCTCGTTTAATTCCTATTAGAACGAAGATTACAAATATCAGAATAATTATTAAATCAAGCAAAATATCACCTTAATTACAAATTATTTTAATTCTGCTTTTCTTATTTCATTTACACCGATCACAAAAACTGTTCCGTCTGATAATACCTTTATTTGCTTTGCACCTGTTCCTGCATCGCCTGAGCTTTTTTCATTACTGCTGAAATCATAACAATGAACAAGATTATTTTCTAAAATATAAATATTTCCTCTTTGCAAAGTTAATGCTGAAATTCTATAATCTGTTTCAATTTCTGATACATTATCTCCTTTTGAATTAAATGTTTTAATTGTACAGGAGTAACCGTCGCCTGTTCTTGATAGTGATATTGAGTAATTTCCGGTACTTTCGTTTACATCAAATGCTGTAAGCGACATTTGATTATATGAATTTTCATTTAATTTACCGTCTGAAACATTTAATATATATGAGGCTGTGTCACCAATTAAACAAACTTCGTTTGATGATAAATACTCTGATCTGTAAATTACATTTTCATTAATTTCACTGGTACTCAACGGTTTTTCTTGCTTAAAGTCAAGAACGTAAACCATTCCTGAAAAGCTTCCCTGTTTTGCTGATATTCCACAGGCTACACATTGTGTGCCGCTTGAATTGATTGTCAAAGATGTTATGTAATAATCAGAAAAAGAATATGTATAAATTTGCTTATTTTCCTTATTAAAAACATATAGCTTTGAAAGATAACCGCTTGTTTGAGTTACTATTCCATAAACTCCCGAACCTGAAATATCTCCCGTAAAAATATTATCTTCTGTTTTTCCTGTATAGGTAATTTCATTTGTTGTTCCCACATTATATTCTTTTCCACCTAAACTATATACAAGCAGGTTATTACCGTTATTGGAAATAACAGGAGTTGCATAGCTTAACTGGAAGTTTTGAATTTCACTGGCGTTGGAACTAAGTGTTACAAATGATGTATCCGAGGCATAAGATAATGTGTTCCCCACGGTTATCATATTATTTGCATCTACATTTGTACCTAAAATATTTACAGGATAGCCTTTGCCTTCTCCCTGTCCTAAAACATCATATTTAAACCAGTTTGATATATTTTCAGGGGTAAGACTGTTTCTGTTTGCAAACGCAAATACTATAAGTCCCAATATTAAAAGCAATATTACTATTTTTACGATTTTTTTTGCATCTACCGAAGATACTCTTGTTGTTTCCTCTTCATAATCATCAAGAGGCACTTCTTCATAGCTTATTACATCACGGTTTAACTTTTTTGCCTTTTGTTCTGCATATCTGCCACGATTTTTATTAAACATTTTTATGCCCCTTTCAATAATTTACTTTATTAAGATAAAGTCCATGTGCAGGTGCAGTCGGTCCTGCATACTTTCTGTTTTTTCGCTCAATTATTTCGGGGATCTCATTCCACTTGATTTTTCCTTGCTGTACTCGTAAAAGTGTTCCTACCATTATCCTTACCATATTATATAAAAAACCATCTGCTTCTACTTTCATAGTTATAACCTTATCATTTCTTTCAACGGAAAACATTTTTACATTTCTGGTAAAATCACCTTTTTCTCTTTTATCTTTTGTGCAAAATGAGGTAAAGTCATGTTTTCCTACATAAGCCTGCGAAGCTTTATTTAACATTTTCTCATCTAAATAATATCTATAATGAAGTGCATATCCATCTAAAAACGGATTTCTTACTTCATCATTCCAAATTTTATAAATATATTCCTTGCTTTTACAGCTGTATCTGGCATGAAAATCAGCAGATACTTCTTTACAGTCAAGCACTGCTATTGATTTAGGCAAATAACGGTTAAGCGCTGCTTTCAGTCTTACAGAAGAAATAGGATGGTCGGTTTTCATACTTATACAATACATATTAGCATGAACTCCTGAATCTGTTCTGCTGCAACCTTTAATATCAGGAATTTGTGAAATTATTTTATAAAGTGCTTCCTGAAAAATCTGCTGTACCGTTACTGCATTTTGCTGGATCTGCCAGCCGTGAAAACAGCTTCCGTCATACGAAATTGTTAACAGCAAATTCTTTATACCGCTATTTTTTTCTCTGCTTATACTACTTATTCTATTCATACAACTGTCGGAAAAAATATGTTGCATAAAATTACTCCTGCCAAAACTACTATCATTAAAGAAATTACTATATAGTCAATTTTTGCTATATGCAGCACTTTCATTTTAGTTCTTCCTTCTCCTCCCTGATAACAACGACATTCCATAGCCATGGCAAGCTCATAAGCCCTTCTGAAGGAGGATACAAAAAGCGGTATTAAAACAGGTATAAGAGCTTTAATTCTTTGAATTATATTCCCTGAATCCATATCTGCTCCTCTCGCCTTCTGCGCCTGCATTATTTTATCTGTTTCTTCAAGCAGAGTCGGAATAAATCTTAGTGCAATTGTCATCATCATAGCTATTTCATGAACCTTTATATGAAAAACCTTTAGAGGCTTCATCAATCTTTCAATGGCGTCTGTTAAATCTGTGGGAGATGTGGTAAAGGTTAAGGCTGATGTTGCAAGAATTAAACAAATGATTCTTATGGTTACAAATATTGCCCTGCTGATTCCCGACCATGTTATTGTTAAAAATCCCCATTGGAAAAGAGGTTCACCTATTCCGTAAAAGATATTTAAAATTGAGGTTATAATAACTATTACTATAATTACCTTCAGACCTTTTAAATACATTTTTAAAGGGATACCGCTTGAAAGTACGATTATAACAGTAACCGCAGCTGTCAGTGCCAAAGATACGAAATTAAATGCGCAGAATATTAATACGATAAATGAAATAAGCAAAATAATTTTTGCTCTCGCATCCATTCTGTGAATAAGACTTTTTCCGGGAAGATACTGGCCTAAAGTTACATCTCTTACCATAGCTTTCCCTCCTTATTCAATTTTGTTAGAATTTCTACAAAGGCTTGTTCCACAGTTAAAATTCCGTCTGAAAAATCATAGCCCTTTTCTTTTAAAACAGCCATTATTTTTGTTATCTGCGGTACACGAAGTCCGATTTCTTCTAGGTATTTATCATGCGAGAAAACATTTTTTGGTTTATCAAACATTTCAAGGTTTGATTTATTCATAACCATAATTCTGTCTGATACTCTTGCAATATCCTCCATACTGTGAGAAACAAGCAAAACAGTATTTTGTCTCTCCTTATGATACTGGCAAATCTGACTTAAAAGCACATCTCGTCCCACCGGGTCTAAACCTGCGGTAGGTTCATCAAGAATAAGTACATCGGGGTCCATTGAAAGCACTCCTGCAATAGCCGCACGGCGTTTTTCTCCGCCTGACAGATCAAACGGCGATTTATGGAGAAGCTCTTCACTTAAATTTACAAATCTTGCTGCATCTCTTACTTTTTTATCTATTTCCGATTCGGTTAGTTCCATATTTTTAGGTCCGAATGAAATATCTTTATATACAGTCTCTTCAAAAAGCTGATATTCGGGATATTGAAAAACCATTCCTACCTGAAACCTTACTTTTCTTATTTCCTTTGGATTTTCCCAAATATTTTTACCGTTTATAAATACTTGTCCCGAAGTTGGTTTGATTAAACCGTTCAGCATTTGAACAAAGGTAGATTTGCCTGAACCGGTATGTCCCATTATTCCGACAAATTCACCTTTTTCTATTTTTATATTAACATTGTTTACTGCTCTTTTTTCGAACGGGGTTCCTATACCGTAAACAAAAGACAAATCCTTTGTTTCAATTATACTCATTTTAAAATACCCTCCAGCATTTCTATACATTCCTCGTCTGTGAGAGGCATTTTATCTATTTTTACTCCGCTGCATTTAAGCTTATAGGCAAGCTCCGTAGCCTGCGGAACATCAAGGCGGTGTTTTTTTAAAAGATCAACCTGTGAAAAAACCTTTTGAGGTGTTCCCTGTGTTAAAATCTTTCCTTTATCCATAACAACAACCCTGTCTGCCAAAACGGCTTCGTCCATATAATGAGTAATAAGGATTATTGTTATATTATTTTCTTTATTAAGCTTTAGTATAGCCTTTAATACTTCATCTCTGCCTTTTGGATCTAGCATAGCAGTAGGCTCGTCAAGTACTATACAATCAGGTTCCATAGCAATTATACCTGCAATAGCAATACGCTGTTTCTGTCCTCCGCTTAATTTATAAGGGGCATGTTTTCTGTATTCATACATATCTACCGCTTTAAGGGCATTATCTACCCTTTCTCTGATTTCTTTAGGGGGAATCCCTAAATTTTCAGGACCAAATGCTACATCTTCCTCTACAATGCTTGCCACAAGCTGATTATCGGGATTTTGCAGAACCAATCCCACTTGTTTTCTTATATCAAAGGTTTTTTCTTCTGTTTTTGTATCTATGCCGTCAACAAATACACTGCCCTTTTGCGGCAGGAGCATAGCATTAAAGAGTTTAGCCATTGTAGATTTACCGCAACCGTTATGACCTAAAAGTGCTACGAATTCTCCCCTTTTAACTTCAAAAGAAACACCGTCTATTG
Source organism: uncultured Clostridia bacterium (assembly GCA_947627135.1). Classification (GTDB taxonomy): domain Bacteria; phylum Bacillota; class Clostridia; order Oscillospirales; family Acutalibacteraceae; genus Ruminococcoides. Next base: position 44,307 of record CANQUV010000007.1, on the reverse strand, counting down.
CATTTTTTGTTATTAAGTTTTGATGTTCATCATCATTTTCATAGTTAAAAGTAATTTTATTAGCAGATATAAACTCCATATAATTCTCCAAATATTATCTTTCCCAGATTGCTGTTGAACCACAGGGTAAAACAAGTTTTGTATCCGTTACAGGCAATCCTATTTCATCTGATGAAACACTGCCGCCAAATTTTGATTTAAGCACAACTCCAAGCAGATATTCCATTACCGCAGGCGACAGTCCGGTTGTATAGGAATTAAGAATGAAAAACAGCGGATTATCTGACATTACCTGTCGGCATAATTCTACAAGAGAATAAAGTTGTTCTTCAAGTTTCCAAACTTCTCCGTTTGGACCTCTGCCATAAGAGGGAGGGTCCATAATGATACCGTCATATTTATTGCCCCGACGAATTTCACGCTGAACAAACTTAATGCAGTCATCTACAAGCCATCTTACAGGCTTATCTGCTATTTTACTTGATACTGCATTTTCTTTTGCCCATTGTACCATTCCTTTTGAAGCATCAACATGACAAACCTCCGCTCCTGAATTCAAACAGGAAAGTGTTGCACAGCCTGTATATCCGAACAGATTCAATACTTTTACTTTACTTTTTTCATTCTTTATTTTTTGGCTTACAAAATCCCAGTTCACCGCCTGTTCGGGAAAAACACCTGTATGCTTAAATCCCATAGGTTTAATATTAAATACAAGATTATTATAATTTATACTCCACTGATTAGGAATCTTTTTATATATCTGCCAACTGCCTCCCCCTTTATTGCTTCTATGGTATCTTGCATGGGCTTTTTTCCATAAAGGATTTTTCTTATCTGTTGTCCATATTATCTGCGGGTCGGGTCTTATAAGTATAATATCTTTCCAGCGTTCAAGTCTTTCACCGTCTGAAGCATCTAGCAATTCATAATCTTTCCAGTTTTTAGTTATTCTCATTATGAAAGTCTTTCCTTTATAAGTGAGGCTGTTTCGTTTGCAAGTTTTGTAATTTGTTCTAAATTTTCACCCTCAAGCATTACTCTTACCAGTGGCTCTGTTCCTGATACCCTTACAAGAATTCTGCCTGTATTTCCTAAAATATCTGTTACTCTTTTAATTTCTGCTTTGATCTCTTTATCTACATAAAAATCAAGCTTACCTTCGTTTGAAACATTTACATTTATAAGAACCTGAGGATATCTTTCCATAAGAGTTGCTATGGATGAGAGTTTTGCCTTTCTTCTGTTTATTAAACTTAAAAGTGTTGCACCTGTAAGCTGTCCGTCGCCTGTTGTGCAGTAATCAAGCAAAATAACATGTCCTGACTGCTCTCCGCCTATGTTATAACCGTCTAAAAGCATTGACTCCAAAACATATCTGTCGCCAACCTTTGTAGAAACAAAATGAATTCCATTAGCTTCACAGAATTTATTAAAGCCCATATTTGTCATTACTGTTCCAACTACCGTATCTCTTTTAAGTACTCCCCTGCTTTTCATATCTGCTGCTATTATAGCTATAATATAGTCACCGTCAACAAGCTGTCCTTTATCATCTACCGCCAGACATCTGTCAGCGTCTCCGTCAAATGCAAGCCCTGCGTCAAGTTTTTTTTCTACAACATATTTTTGTAATGCTTCAAGATGTGTTGAACCGCAATCTTTGTTTATATTTATTCCGTCAGGATTATCAAAAAGCATATAGCATTTTGCACCTAGTCTTTCAAACAGTTTTTGCGCAGTTCTTGATGATGAACCGTTTGAACAGTCAATGGCAATTTCCATACCTGTTAAATCTGTATTAATTGCAGAAACAATATGTTCTATATAGTCTTCAGCAGCATTCTTGATAACTTCTACTGTACCGATTTCATTTTCTTTTGCAACCTTATAGGGCTCTACATTATTAAGAACTATTGCTTCAATTTGTTCTTCAAGGTCGTCGGGGAGCTTATATCCTTCGTCGCTGAAAATTTTAATCCCGTTAAATTCAAATGGATTATGTGACGCTGATATCATTATTCCTGCATCTGCTTTATATTTTCCAATCAAATATGCTACTGCGGGAGTCGGTATTACTCCTAAAAGCTTAACATTAGCTCCAACAGAGCAAAGACCTGCAATCAGTGCTCCTTCAAGCATATCTCCTGATAATCTGGTATCTTTGCCAATAAGTATTGTTGGGTTTTTAACCTCATCATTTATTAAAACCATAGCTGCCGCCCTGCCTATATTCATAGCAAGTTCGGGAGTAAGCTGGTCGTTTGCAATTCCTCTTACGCCGTCTGTTCCAAATAATCTTCCCATAATTTCCTCCAAAATATTTATTCAAATAACGTTGGCTGCGAATTGATTTTTCCCGCCTGTGTATCATAACCTAAATGCCTGCACGCCTCTGCTGTTACACATCTGCCTCTGGGTGTTCTTGACAAAAATCCTATCTGCATCAAGTAAGGCTCGTAAACATCTTCAATTGTTACTGCTTCTTCTCCGATTGCCGCTGCAAGTGTTTCTATTCCGACAGGTCCGCCGTTATAAAATTTAATTATAGCTTCCAGCATTCGTCGGTCATTCTGATCCAGTCCAAGCTCGTCAATTTCAAGCTTATCAAGGGCAATTCTGGCTGTATCACAGGTAATTACCCCGTTTGAAATTACCTGGGCAAAATCTCGAACTCTCTTTAAAAGTCTGTTGGCTATTCGAGGGGTTCCTCTTGAACGTGAGGCTATCTCCAATGCTCCGTCATGTTCTATATCAATATTTAATATTCCTGCACTTCTTTCAATAATTTGTGCAAGTTCTTCCGGGTTGTACAGTTCAAGCCTCAAAACTACTCCAAACCTGTCCCTTAAAGGTGCTGTAAGCTGTCCGGCCCTTGTTGTTGCACCAACTAAAGTAAAGTGTGGAAGCGGCAAATGATACGACGCCGCCATTTGACCTTTGCCTGTTATAATATCAATTGCAAAGTCCTCCATTGATGGATACAAAACCTCTTCTACCGCACGGCTTAACCGATGTATTTCGTCTATAAAAAGTACATCTCCCGAATTAAGATTTGTAAGCAGTGACGCTAAATCTCCCGGCTTTTCAATTGCAGGTCCGGATGTGATTCTTATTGAGACTCCCATTTCCCTTGCAATAATTGCTGAAAGAGTAGTTTTACCAAGTCCGGGAGGACCGTAAAGCAAAACATGGTCAAGGGTTTCTCCTCTCTTCTTCGCCGCTTCTATAAAAACCTTGAGATTTTCTTTTACCTTTTCCTGACCTATATATTCATCAAGAGTTTTCGGTCGTAAAGGGTTATCGCCTTCCGCAGTATCTTCAGGTATTTCTGATGTATCCATTATTCTGTTTTCAAAATCAAACTCTTCTGAAAATTCATAACTCATGTTTTTGATTCCTTTATTTTGAATAATATTTATACAGATTAAGTATTAATTTTTTCCCAATTGTTTCAGTGTTTCCCCAATCAGCTTTTCAACGGGCATTGAGGAATCCATTTTTGAAAGATAAGGCGTTACTTCTGCCGGAGTATAACCTAAAACTGTTAATGCCTCTACTGCTTTATTTATATTTCCATTGGTAAATACTTCTACATTTACCTCACTTATTCCGCTTTCATCAGATATTACCGATTTCAACTTGTCTTTTAGCTCTAATACTATTCTTTGCGCAAGCTTTTTTCCTACACCTTGTGCGAGAGTAATGGATTTTACATCATTTGATGCAATTGACAAAGCTACCTGATTTGGTGTTAAAACAGATAAAATGGCAAGTCCTACCTTTGGACCTACTCCGCTGACTCCAATTAAGGTCTTAAAAGTTGCTAACTCTGTATTGGTTGAAAATCCGAACAGCTCCATTGAATCTTCTCTTACATTTAAATATGTATAAAGAGTAACCTCTGTATTTAATTTTATCTGTTTTAAGGTGTTCATGGTGGTATTGCATTTAAAACCTACACCGCCACATTCAACTACCGCCACATTAGACTCTGTATGAATTAATTTTCCTCTTACGGAATATAGCATTATTTTAACCCCTTTTGAAACATTGTTTGTCTTAACTGTGAACCTGCCGCCTGCAGGTGACAAACCGCAATAGCAAGTGCATCGGCAGTATCGTCAGGCTTTGGAACTTCTTTTAACCCTAAAAGTCGTCTTGTCATTTCCATAACCTGATTCTTTTTTGCTTTGCCGTATCCGGTTACTGCTGTTTTTACCTGAAGCGGTGTGTATTCAAATATCGGTATGCTTTGCTTTTGTGCTGAAAGTAAAATTACTCCTCTTGCCTCTGCCACCATTATCGCTGTTTTTTGGTTAGTAGTAAAATAAAGTCTTTCTATTGCAAGTGCGTCCGGACGACATCTGTTAAGGAGAGAATATATACTATCGTAAATTATTTGCAGCCGTTTGTTGAAATCTGATTCTGCATCAGTTGTAACAGCTCCAAAACCTAAAGGTTTATAGTTAATACCTTTATTTGCAACAGCGCCCCAGCCAACAATAGCATAACCCGGATCTATTCCCATTACAACCATGCAGCTATTCAACCCCTGACTTTTTCAACTTAATTTAAACCTTATAATTACATTTATTTAAAAACAGACATAATAAGGCATATTAGGGTTATTATATCATAATCAAAGAAATATATCAACAAATTTACCCATTTTATAAGGAATATCAAATATTTTTTTGAGCAAAAACAGCCGGTGGGCTGTTTCTCCGAGCAGACAGCGTCATATATGAACACCTTTTTATGCCCGATTATTTTCTTTCAGTTTAAAATAAGCTACAAAAAGCCGGTGGGCTGTTTCTCCGAGCAGACAGCGTCATATATGAACACCTTTTTATACCCGATTATTTTCTTTCAGTTTAAAATAAGCTACAAAAAGCCGGTGGGCTGTTTCTCCGGTCAGATATCGTCATATATGAACATCTTTTTATGCCCGATTATTTCCTTTCAGTCTAAAATAAGCTACAAAAAGCCGGTGGGCTGTTTCTCCGAGCAGACAGCGTCATATATGAACACCTTTTCTTGCCCGATTATTTCCTATCAGTCTAAAATAAGCTACAAAAAGCCGGTGGGCTGTTCCTCCGGGAAGACAGCGTCATATATGAACATCTTTTTATGCCCGATTATTTACTTTTAGTTTACAATAAGCTACAAAAAGCCGGTGGGCTGTTTCTCCGGGCAGACAGCGTCATATATAAACACCTTTTTATGCCCGATTATTTCCTAGTAGTTTTCTATAAAATAAAAAGCGGCATAAAGCCGCATAATTTGTAAAATTAATTATTTTTAAAAAATTATAAGTTTTGGTCGAACTTTTTTAAAAGCTCACGGAATTTCTTACGGAATTTCTTACGGAATTTAAAGAATATGTATTTCTTTGCTGCAGTCTGAAAGTACAAAACTCCGTTAAAACGTTTAATTTATTTTTTAAAAAGAGTTAATGTTTGACCCATATATGTAAGATCTATTTTATTTCCAAAAAGCTTATAATCTATTGATATATTTTTTGCCATTGTTACATCGCTTATTACAAAAGAGGTTTCATTTATCACACAAACTCCCGATATTGTACATGTATTATCTGCATCACCTTCAATTTTCAGTTCTGCTCTGTTATCATCTGTAAACGAAAGCTGAACTTTAGTTTCATTTTCATTTTCGGCATACCATACATTTGATATTAGTTCGTCGGCATAGCTTTGCTCCACATAACTGCACGAAAACAGAAAAAAACATAAAAGTATGCAAACAAACATTTTTAAAGTATTTTTAAGCATTTTCTATCTCCAATTATTATTTATAAAATTTATGCTTGGAGAATTGAAAATATAACCATTATTATATGCTTGAAAAGAATGAAAAAAAAGTATATAATTATCTCAAATTATTCAGGATTTTGTTAAAAATGATGTTTTAATTATTTTATTGGGAGGAAAAAACTTGCAGAAGGAAATCGACAGAATATGTTCCGTTTTTAATAAAGATGGAAGTATTACGGGAGCATGGTCGAAAACTCCGGTATTTGAATTTAATACACAACTGTACAAAAATGAGTTTAAAATAAACCACAGACGTTGCTTTTATGTTGAAAACGATAACTGCTCTGTTTATATTTCCTTGGAAAAATGCGGTATTGAATTTATTGTTAAGATTATTTTGAGAGATAAAAAATTAAACGGCACAGCCGTTGACTGTATTGTTAAAAAGTATTTTATAGGCAAAAAAAATATGCCGGATTTATTAAGTGAAAAGTTTTATTTTGAGAATAAAAGAGTTAAAATAGCACTTACTTCACTGGAATTTTTAAAACATTTAAGATGTCAATTCGATGACTTTGCAGGATACGACAATTTATATCTTGATTTAACATTTACAAGAGAGAAAGGTGACAGTCTTAACTTATCTGTTCCCTTTGAGGACAGTGACAAGAATTTTTATTACAAATCTTTTGTTCCGGCAATCAAAACTTCCGGAAATATTAAGTTTGGGAAGAATGAATATAATTTTTCTCAAATCAGAGGCTATTGTGACAGTTCAAGCTACAATCTGCCATTTAGACAGATTTACCGATATGTTACCTCTACTTGTAATATTAACGGAAAAGATTTTGCACTATACATTGGCAGTAAATTAGGGAATGATTTAGTCGGAGAAGAAAACTGTTATTTTTCCGACGGAGAAATAAAAAAGCTTTCTAAAATTAAATTTTTGGGAAGTGACGAAAGAATAGATAAAATTTGGTGCTTTAAAGCCGGAATCAAGGCGGTTGATATAACTTTTAAGCCTGAATTCTACAAAAATGCACCTGTGTTTTCAAAATGTGATAAAACTACTGTTGTTTACGGAAAACTATACGGTGAATTTAATTTGATAAATACAGAGGCAGTTAATTTAACTGAAATTCCCGCACAAATGATTTTTACGGTAATATAATAAACCCAGCCGTCAATATAAAACGGCTGGGTTTATATATTACGATCCTTTTTTTGCGTCTGTATTTTCCTTATCGGAATTAACTAGATAACGGGCAAAAACACCGAATATTGAGACAAGGAATGTTGCAAGATAAAGAAGTAATGCTCCTAACGAACCAATCGACAAGTAAGATGGTCCTACAATAAACACAATTGCCATTACTCCTGCAATTGAACATACAATTCCTGCAATATTTTTAAGGTTTCTGGACTTATCAAGTGCAGCAAAAAAGAAGCCGACTATCGGAATTACAAAGAAAATTGCAGAGCTCCATGCAACCGTTGACAAAGCACCTTGCTGTTGAGGATCATCTATAATAGTTGTTACCTCTAAAAATAAGTCAATTGCCGTATAATACTTTAATGTATTGCCGTTAAAATATCTGTCGCCAGCATGAAATTGAAAGCACTTTGTATCAGAAGGGATCAGTGCTTCATACTCCCAATATGTACGCTCTTCACCGTTTCTTAAATCATCAAATGATTTTTTTACTGTTCCACCGGCAAGTGTGCAGGCAGCGTTTGCATTATCTTCTCCTCCCCAACAATATAGATATAAAATTTCATCTGCTAATTCATCTCTGATTTCATCATCAATATATACATTGATCTTGCTTGTTTTCGCTGTCGGATCAGTTTTATTTACATAGTAAGCATAATCGTAAACTTCTTCTTTTCCTGTTTCTTCGTTTGTAGTTTTCCAATCAAATATATACACGCTGTCTTTTATATTTGCATCGCCAAAATATACTGTTCCTTGAAAAAAAGGAAAACTGTTCGCAATTAAAATTGCCAAAAATAGAACTATTAAAGCAATTCGTAGTTTTTTGGTTGTTTTATTCTCAATTTTTAACATTTTATTACCATATCAGCAAAATTTATCCTTATATGTACTGATAGCCTTTCTTATAATTTTTTTCGCATTTTCTGCATTTTGAACTTCTTCTACTGCAGTTTGCTTATTCTCCAAAGTTTTATATACAGTAAAAAAGTGACACATTTCTGTAAAAATATGCTTGGGAAGCTCTGAAATATCCTTAAAAGTATTATAGGTTGGATCGTCATAAGGAATTGCAATAATTTTTTCATCATTTCTGCCGTTATCAATCATATTGATCACGCCTATCGGATAACACCTTACAATTGTTGACGGATACATAACCTCACTTGACACAACAAGAACATCAAGAGGATCTAAATCATCAGCGTAAGTTCTTGGAATTAAACCATAATTAGCAGGATAATGTGTTGAGGTATATAAAACTCTGTCAAGAATCAATAGACCTGTATCCTTATCAAGCTCATATTTTGACTTACTTCCTTTTGGAATTTCTATATAGGCAATAAAATCATCAGGATTTATTCTTTTAGGGGACATATCATGCCATACGTTCACAGTTATCATTCCTTTTTATAATTTTATATTTTTAATAGTTATATTCTACCACATCAAATTTTATTGCGCAATATTTTTTCTTGTGTTATAATGCAAATATGTTTTACTTAAAATCAAACTAAATAAGGAGAGATTTTTTTGTCTTATATTAACGAATCAATAATTTATAACATATATCCATTGGGATTTTGCGGTGCTCCAAAACAGAATGACCATATTATACAATATAGACTAGATAAAATCTATGATTGGATCGATCATTTTAAAAAATTAAAAGTAAATGCAATTGTATTTAATCCTGTATTTGAAAGCACTTCTCACGGATATGATACTATTGACTACAAAAAAATAGACTGTCGTTTAGGAGATAATCAGTCTTTCAGGAAAATTTGCGATACTCTTCACAAAAATGGAATAAAAGTTCTATTGGACGGAGTATTTAACCATGTAGGCAGAGATTTTTTTGCATTTAAGGATATTCAGCAAAAAGGAGCTTCTTCCCCATATTGCTCTTGGTTTCAAAACCTGAATTTTAACGGCCGCAGTCCAAAAGGCGATAATTTTTGGTATGAAGGCTGGGCAGGTCACTATGACCTGGTTAAGCTTAACCTTCAAAATCAAGAAGTTGTGAATTATTTGATTGACAGCATTAGATTTTGGATTGATGAGTTTGATATTGACGGTTTAAGAATTGATGCTGCGGATGTAATGGATGTAAACTTTTTTAAGCAGTTAAGAAACTTTACAAGAGGCAAAAAAGATGATTTCTGGATGTACGGAGAGATGGTCGGAGGAGATTACAACAGAATTATTCAAAATGACGGTTTAAACTCTGTTACTAACTATGAATGTTATAAAGGACTTTACTCAAGCCATAACGACCACAATTATTTTGAAATTGCACATTCTTTACAAAGGCAATTTTCAAACGGCGGAATATACAAAAATATTTACACATACAATTTTGTTGACAATCATGATGTAAACAGACTTGCAAGCACTGTAAATGACCAAAGACATTTAAAGAACATTTATACTTTATTATACTGTATGCCCGGAGTTCCATCAATTTATTACGGAAGTGAATGGGCGGTAAAAGGAACAAGAAATAACTATTGTGATTATGATTTAAGACCTTGTCTTGATATTAACAACATTCCAAATGCTGACAATGATTTATGTAGATTTCTTTGTACGCTTGGTAATGTAAGAAGAAATCTTGATGGTATAAAGTATGGTGACTTTGAAAATATAGTTATAAAAAATGAACAGTATGTTTTTAGAAGAAGAACTTCGGCACAAACGGTTTATATCGCACTAAATCTTTCAGACAATCAGGCAGAAATAGGTTTTAATACAGATGGGAATTTTATTTTAACCGATGTATTAAACAACAACGCAAAATTTCAGGCAAACGGATATATTAATTTAAATATTCCACAACACAGCGGAAGAATACTTGTTGCAAATGACGGAAGCTTTGAAATAAAAAATAATATTTCTGATAAAGAAATTACAGATAATGCAAATACTTCTGATAATAATATTTGCAAAGAAATACATCCTATTGATGTAAAACCCGGAAAGTACCGTCATTTTAAAGGTAATGAATATGAGGTTATAGGTATTGCAAGACACAGCGAAACTGATGAAATGATGGTTGTTTACAGACCTCTCTACAATGAAGGTGAGCTTTGGATAAGACCTTATGATATGTTTGCGGGTGTCATTGAAAAAGACGGCAGAAATATTCATAGATTTGAACCGATTGATTAAAAGTATAAAAGCTTTAAAAGATAATAAAAGTTTTTACGTCACTTTTGTTCAATAAATCGACCGAGGTTTAAAGGGCGAGCAGTCCTTTGCCGCAGACTGTGTAGGCAAAATTACTATTTACAATGCTTTTATTTAACTTTATCAGAAAAAGTGACCGCCTATAAGGCGGTCACTTTTTTACTTTATTACTCTGTTGTAGATGAAGTTGTATTGGAAGAATATTCAATATCTATTAAATCCTCAAAAATAAATTTTGCAAAGTCATTTCTTACCGTATTCATATCAATAATTTCAATATATGAATTCTCATACTCATCCTTATTATATTGCCAAAGGTTTCCTAATTCACCTTGCGGAACATAATACTGCTCTACATCATATTGCAAATATTTTAATGAATTTGCAACTAAGGTTGTAATTTCATCTTTTTTAAAGTTAGTTGTTATAAGAGGTCCTACTTCACTTACAATTGAAATAATTTGCGGAAGCGATGCATCCTTCATACTTGTAAATACCGTGTTTAAAAAGTTACGCTGTCTTCTTGTTCTATCCCAGTCATCTCCTTCAAAAACAACTCCGGGATATTTTTCAGGATCTTCAAAACCTCTGTCACGAGCATACCAAAGAGCTTCTCTTCCGTTTAAATGAACTACTCCCGGCGGGTCAGTGATCGTTTCCTGTGGTGTTTCGCCTGAATCATCGTTAATATACATTTGGAAATTAATATATCCGATTTCGTCTTGGGTAAGTTCAATATCGACCCCGCCTAAAATATCAACAATACTTCTAAAACTTTCATAGTCTACAACGGCATATCTGTCAATTTTTATTCCGAAATTAGATTCAATAGTCTGTATTGTAAGTGCTGCCCCGCCATAAGAATAAGAATTTGTAAGCTTATCGTATCCATGATTAGGAATATTGACCCATGTATCTCTCATGAAAGTTGTAAGCTTCAGCTTTTTATGTCTGTTATCAATAGAGCACATAATCATTGAGTCACTTCTGCTGTGTTCTTCTCCCTCTTTAGCAAAATCCACACCGAAAAGCATTACATTTAAAATTTTTGAATCACTTAACAAAGTTTGTCCGTCAAATGTTAAGTTTGAAGTATCAGAACCTATATCACCGGCGGAGGTAGATGTATCTGAACCGGTTGAAATATAACTATAATTTAATGATTCAAGTACGGAATAATAATATAAAAGACCCGAACCGAAAACCAAAAATAAAACAGAAATTACAATTATTAAAATTCTTTTTGTTCTGCCATTTTTATTATACACTTTTTTTAACTGGGAGTTTGAACTTATGTCCACATAGTTGCCACGGCTTTTATTATCTTGTGTTGCCATAGTTATCACCCCTAAAAATTTTTTAAATAATTTGTGTATAAAATACCATTTTCAAACATTATAACACAATATACAACAATACATAATTCTTTATAAGAAAATTTTATGTGTTTATTATGGTTTTTAAGTTAATTTTATCTGAAAATCAGTTTATTCCTGCTCATCTAAAGATAAATAAAATGACGGCAAAAATTCTTTCATAAAAACATCAACTGATTTTAAATTCATTTTTATCAGAGCGTTTTCAGTTGATTCTTTTGCCTTTTTAAATTCATCATTCCCCATTCTCAACTCTTCAATACATTTTACCAATGCTGAAAGTTTATCGGCTGCCTTTACATATACCTTAAGTTCTTCGTCATCTTTTCCTTCAAAAAACATAATCTCTCTATATTCTTCCTTTAAGTAATCAGGCAGCAGAGAAATAAGTTTTTCTGTTGAAAACTTTTCTACATTTTTATATGCTTCTGCTATTTTAGGATTATAGTATTTTACAGGTGTTGGCATATCTCCCGTATAAATTTCGGAACAATCGTGAAACATAGCAAGAAGTGCCGCCCGCTGTGTATCCAAATTTTTGCCAAAACGCTTATTTTCTATAAGAGTTAATATATGAGTAAAATAAGCCGTTTGTAAGCTATGCTCGCTTATATTCTCACTTTTTGTATTGTTCATTAACCCCCATCTTGTAATGTATTTCATTCTTGACAGTACCGCAAAAAAATGACTTATTGTATTTTTATCCATATTTTATCTCCAAATTTTTTATTTTTTTACTATTTATTGAAATTTTCTAGTGAAATATGTAAAAATTTATGCTATAATATATTTGTTATTATACTTTTTATTTTACAGAAAGTAAAGTTGCAAATTTTTGTATTCTTCATAAAGGATGAAAAAGCGTGAGATTAAGTAATCATAATGTAAATAAAAACGGTCATTTTATTCTTAAAACCCTTTTGCTTTCACTTTTATTTTCAGCTTTAATATTTGTTCCTTATATGATCTACGACGGCGGTTACTTCTTATATTACGGAGATTTTAATGTTCAGGAAGTACCGTTTTATCAAATGGTTCACGACGCAATTTTAAGCGGCAACACAAATTGGAGCAGTACAACTGATTTAGGTACGGGACTTGTGGGAAGTTATAGCTTTTATCTTCTGGGAAGTCCTTTTTTCTGGATTACAATGCTATTTCCCGGCAAGGCTGTTCCTTACCTTATGGGACCATTATTTATGCTTAAGTTTATGTGTGCATCTCTGACTGCATATATATATTTAAAAAGATATGTAAAAAACAAAAATTTTGCTGTAATAGGCGGTTTGCTTTACGCTTTTTCGGGATTTTCAATTTACAACATATTCTTTTTCCATTTTCATGAGGCAATGATTGCCTTTCCTTTGCTTCTGGCAGCTCTTGATTCATTTATGAAAGACAACAGACGTGGAATTTTAGCACTTGGCGTCTTTTTCTCCTGTATTGTAAACTACTATTTTTTTGTAGGTCAGGTTGTATTTGTAATTATTTACTGGATCATAATGGTATGCACGAAGAATTATAAAGTTAAATTTACTCAAATTCTTTTACTTGCCTTTGAAGTACTTGTAGGATTTATTGCAACTGCCGTACTCTTGCTGCCCTCTGTTATGAGCGTAATGGGAAATCCTCGGCTTGACCAATATCCTAACGGTTGGGACGCTTTGACATATTCTATACCTCAAAGGTATTGGTATATTATTTTAAGTTTTTTCTTCCCTCCCGAAATGCCTGCATTTCCTAACTTTACAAAAAGTGTTGACTGTAACTGGTCGTCTGTAAGCGGTTGGCTGCCGTTATTCAGTATGGCGGGCGTTATAGGCTTTTTGCAAAGCAAAACAAGAAACTGGCTTAAAAAGATTTTACCTTTGCTTTTTGTAATGGCTTTGATCCCTGTATTAAATAGCTCATTCCAATTATTTAATAGCAGCATTTATTACGCAAGATGGTTTTATATGCTTGAACTTATGATGTCGCTTGCAACTGTTGTTTCTCTGGAAAATACGGAAATTAACTGGGAAAGAGCATTTGCCTGGACTGCCGGCATTACTGTTTTTATAGCCGTATTTATCGGATTTATGCCCAGCTACGGTTATAATGAAAAAGACCGCAGTGTTATTGAAAATTTTAAGTTTGGCTTGGAGGCTTATCCGGACAGATATTGGATTTATGTATCGATATCTTTAGTTTCTTTACTATTGTGTGCTTTAATTATTAAAAAATATAAGAAACATACAAAAAAACTTGTTATTTTTACTTTTATCGGTATCGGTGTTATTTCTGCCGTCTCTTCAAACTTCATAGTATCTACGGGAAAAACTTACGGCGGTAATGACAAATCGTTTATAATTCCCTATGCTTTAAATAACGGCGAAGACCTTTCTATGGATGATTTAAATGTAGTAAGAAGTGATTTTTATGAATCCCTTGATAATCTTGCTATGTACTGGCAAATACCGTCAATTAACGCATTTCACAGTGTAGTATCACCATCGATTATGGAATTTTATCAGTCGGTGGGAATCACAAGAGATGTAGCATCCCGACCAAACTGTGATTATTACGCATTAAGAGGATTATTAAGCTGCAAATACCTGTTTGATGAAACATACGATAATCAAAAATTTAAAGATGAAAACAATGAAAACCTAATGCCCGGATGGAGATACTATGGTAAAGAAAATGGATGTTATGTTTATGAAAACGACTATTATATCCCAATGGGATTTATGTATGACCAGTTCATAACTCAAAAAGATTGGGAAACTCTTCATGATTACGACAGACATCTTGCTCTTCTTAAAGCTATGGTATTAACTGATGAACAAATTAAAAAATATTCAGATATTACCGACTTTTTCAACTATGACGGAGATGAAATTCTTAATAAATTCAGCTACTCTTATACTGATTATTTTAAAGATTGCCACGAACTGATAAATAACAGCTGTTCATCCTTTGAATATAATAATGAGGGATTTACAGCAGAAATTAAAAACAGCGGCAGTGATAACTTATTATTTTTCAGCGTACCTTATGATGATGGCTGGACTGCTTATGTAAACGGTGAAGAAGTTGAAATTGAAAAGGTTAATGTAGGGTTTATGGCTGTAAAAATCCCCGGAAATTCGACAAGCTCGGTAAGATTTGTATATAAACAACCAGGTTTCATTTTAGGAATTATAATGACATCAATATGTGGTATAATTTATATTATTTATTTGGTATTAATTGTATTATTTAAAAAAATAAAGGCTAAAAATCTAAAAAATCAGCATTTAATATAAAATAAAGCTGAATTTTTTGCTAAAAAATATATGACAATATATGACAATGAAAAATTGTTGATATTAAAACAATACAACGAAAATATTATTTTGTCTTATAGCATAAATAATTCCAATTATGAATAATAATATATTTTGTAACGCTATTATTAATCAGAGGTGCAATTACATGTATTTTGGAAAAAAAATACTTGAATATAAAGACGAAATTTTATCAGACCTTGATAAATTATTAAAATATCAGTCTATTGCTGAAGAAAATGACAGCGAATGTAGGGCTGCACTTGATTTTATTTTAAAAAGAGCCGATGATTTCGGACTTATTACAAAAAACTTAGACTATAAGGCCGGACACATCGAACTTGGAAAAAGCGGAAAGTTGTGCGGCATATTAACTCACCTTGATGTTGTTCCTGCCGGAAACAATTGGAGTGTTGTGCCATTTGAACTTACAAGAAAAAACGGCAGACTTTATGGCAGAGGTGTTGCTGATGATAAAGGAGCCGCATTAATTAATCTTTACTGTTTAAGAGCATTAAAAGAAAGCAAAGTTGAGGGAATTAACACTATAAGAGCAATTTTTGGTACTGATGAAGAAAAAGGTATGTCTGATATGGAAACATACTTTGAAAAAGAACCTATGCCTGATTTTTCTTTTACCCCTGACAGTAGTTATGGAATTTGCTATGGTGAAAAGGGTATTTTACAGTTAAAACTTTCTGCTCTTGTTCACAACGGAACTGCATTAACGGAGTTTCATTCCGGAAAGGCTGTAAATGCCGTACCTGATACAGCTTATGCATTATTGGAATGTAATGAATACGACGATCAAATGCTTATGCGTCTTGCCGATGCAAGCGAAGGAAACTTTGAATTTATTTATACTATCGATGGACTTATGATTTTATCCAGAGGTAAGGCAGCTCACGCATGTGAGCCGGAAAACGGTTTAAATGCCGCTGCAATTTTAGTTGACCTGCTTGCAAAACATTTTAGCCATAAGGATTTAGGCAATATTTGCTCATTTATTGATTATGCTATAAATAATGAAACAGATGGAAGGTCTTTAGGAATCAAAATGTGCGATTCAGTATCGGGTGCATTAACAGTAAATCTTGGTACTGTAAAAATTATTGATAAGGTATGTGAACTTACCCTTGATATACGATATCCCGTTACTGTAAACGGCGACGGAATTCTTTACAGGGTAATAAAATCCGCAGAACTTGAAAATCTTGATGTGAAGGTATTAAGCCATTTAAAGCCCCTTTATCTTGACGAAAACAGCAAAATAGTTTCTGTTTTATCAAGTGCTTATGAAAATGTTATGGGCAAAAAGCCGAATCTTTACACAAGCGGCGGAGGTACTTATGCAAGAAAACTGGGCGGAAAAGGAGTTGCTTTTGGTCCTGCTTTCCCTGATGACGAAATAAACATGCACAATGCTGATGAAAGCATAAATGAAGAAAACTTCTTTAAACATGCAGAAATCTGTCTTGAGGCAATGTATAAAATGTTTACGGAAAAACTTTAAAAAAGTGATGATTTATGTATTATGAAAACTGAAAAAATTATTAAGGCACAGTCCAGAGAATATTTACGACAAGGCAATTGGTCAACATTAGTTGGTTGTTTGGCTGTTCTGATTATTTTATTTCTTTTGGTATATTGTACTTTTGAAGCTTTGATATATGTCTTTAATCTTGTAAATTTATATACTATGGAAATTAAAAAATCCGGTCAATTTTTAGCAGGAATTTTCTTATTAGTTACTCTTTTGCTTTTTACACTTATTTCTCCTGCAATAAACGGTTATATAAAACTGTGCTATAATGTTGCTAAAACCAAAAACTGTAACTCTATTGATTTATTTTATTTTTTTAAAAATCCCTTTCTTTATTTTAAAGTTTTATGGTTAAATATATTAAGATATCTGATTATCAGTCTTGGTGTTTTTCTATTTAACTTACCTGCTGCAATTATGTATAAATTATCTGAAAGTATTTCAGGTTCAAACAGTGTTTTATTTCAAATTGCAGGTTTTTCATTAGAAATTCTCGGTATCATTTTTTGCTTTTGTCTTTATGTTAAAATTGTTTTTTCCAATTTTATTTTAGCAGAAGATGACAGCAAAAAAGTTTTTTGGTATATTAAAGAATCGTTTAATCTTTCTAAAGGTCATAATATAGATATAATTAAATTACTGTTAAGCTTTATTTTTTGGATTTTGGCCTGTTTTTTTATTTTTCCAATTTTCTATGTTATTCCCTATTTGGGAGTTTCATTGGGAAATTCTGCAAAATGGCTGATTCAGCTTAAAAAGGGGGCATCCGATTTAAAATGTTAGTTTCGTTATGTATGATTGCATACAACGAAGAGCGTGTTTTAAACGGTCTTTTTAGGGATTTTTCAACTCAGGATTATCCTCATGACCAAATTGAAATTGTTCTTGTTGACAGCAGTTCTACCGACAACACTCATAAAATGATGACTGAATTTAAAAATACTGATTACGGTTTTTCAGATGTTGTAATTGTTGAATGTCCTAAAAAAAATCAGGCGGCGTCTTGGAACTGTGCAATTATGAGTGCTCATGGAGATGTAATTATTAGAGTTGATGCCCATGCAAGAATTCCCAGAAACTTTGTTTCAAGAAATATTTACAATATTAATTTAGGCGAAAAAGTTGTAGGCGGCGGCAGACCGAATATTACTTCTGATGTTTCTCCATGGAAGCTTACTTTACTTGCTGCGGAGGAATCTCTGTTCGGAAGTTCTGTTGCTTCTTACCGAAGACCGACTGCTAAACGAGAATACATGGACAGCCTTTTTCATGCTGCTTATAAAAGAGAAGTTTTTGAAACTGTCGGCGGTTTTAACGAAACATTAGGCAGGACTGAAGATAATGAGCTCCATTACAGAATTCGTCAGGCAGGATATAAACTTTGCTGTTGTCCTGATATAATTTCTTACCAGCATACAAGAAACAGTCTTAGAGATATGATCAAACAAAAATTCAGTAACGGCAAATGGATAGGTTTGACTGTTTCTTCCTGTCCGAAATGTTTATCATACTATCATTTTGCACCTATGATTTTTGTCGGACTTATTGTAATTTCTATAATATTTGCCTGCTTCGGTTTTTTTCTTCCGCTTCAAATTCTTGCAATACTATATGCTATGTTTGACATTGTAAATACTGTTGGTTGTTTTGCTACAAAAACAATTCAGCCACAATTTATTTTATTGCCGTTTATTTTTCCTATACTTCATATTTCTTATGGAATAGGAACTTATGCAGGACTTTTAAAAATACCTTTTTGGAAGAAAAAGCGAAATGATGCCTATGCGGACAAGCAGATTGAAAAGGTAAAAAACAAAGTAAAGAAGAACACTAAAAAAAGACAGCAGCTTGAAAAAGAAATTGAAAAACAAAAGGAAAAAGAGTCGAAAAGCAAATAGATTGAAAATGAATATAGAAAGTTTATTTATTAGGTGATTAATATGGCTGAAACAATTAAGCTTACTCCGGAACTTTTAAGAGAATTACAATTAAAAGAGCTTGACACGCTGAAATTTTTCAGAGATTTTTGTTATAAAAACAACTTGACTTTCTATTTATGCGGAGGTTGCTGTATTGGTTCATTAAGAACAGGAGGATTTGTTCCATGGGATGATGATATTGATGTTCTTATGCCAAGACCTGACTATGAAAGACTGGTAAAATTATGGAATGAACAAAATCCCAGTGAAAGGTTTTTACTTTTAAAAACCGATAATAAAATTTTTACCGGCAATATATTTGTAACAATTACAGATACAAATTATACATTAATTAAAGACAACCAACGGAATGTTGATATTCCTCACGGTTTGGTATTAGATGTATTTCCTATTGACGGATGTCCAAATGGAAAACTAAAAAGATATATGCAATATTTCTGGACGATGATCTACTCATTGTTTTTGGCGCAGATAGTACCTGAAAACCACGGAAAGCTGTTAAGTATTGGCAGTAATTTACTGCTTAAAATATTCAGAAAACCTGAAACAAGAACTAAAATTTGGAAATATGCAGAAAAGCGTATGTCTAAATATGATTTTTACAAAAGCGATTATGTAACAGAACTTTGTGCAGGACCTCATTTTATGACATACAAATACCCGGCAAGAATTTACAACGGAACAACGGAAGTTGAATTTGAGGGCTTAAAGATGCCGATTATGAGCGGTTATGACGAATATCTTACCATAGTGTTCGGAGATTATATGAAAGAACCTCCAAAAGAAAAACAAGTACCGCACCATGACATCGCTTTTATTGACCTAAATACTCCCTGTAAAAAATAAATTTTAAAATTCTAACATAACTATTGACAATTATTAATTTTAACATATAATATTATTATAAGGTTGTCTTCGGGGCGAGGTGTAATTCCTCACCGGCGGTTACAGTCCGCTAACAGGCTTTTGCCTGCCGAACCTGTGAAATTCAGGTACCGACGGTATAGTCCGGATGAAAGAAGATAAACAAATTTGCTTTATTGAAATGTGCAATTTGTTTTTATCATCAATAATGCTCCGCAGATAATTTCTGCGGAGCTTTTTTTATTAACCTTGACAGCCTGTAAAAAAGGAGGATATATTATGACAAACAGTAAAGAAAAAGTTTTATCTGCTCCTGCAGAAAGTTCTTACAAAATTAAAAAAATGGTAATTTTAGGCCTTATTGCCGCTATGGCTTATGTGTCAGTAGTATTATTTAGATTACCAATTATTCCCAGCGTTCCCTTTCTCGATCTGGAATTTAAAAGTGCAATTATTCTTATCTGCGCCTTTATATTTGGACCTTTATCAGGCTTATCAATGACTCTTGTAGTTTGTATTATTGAAATGTTAACCATAAGCGATACAGGTGTTATCGGTTGCATTATGAATATTTTGGCAACAGTTTGCCTTGTTTGCCCTGCCGCATTTGCTTATAAGAAAAAACAAACAGCCTCAGGAGCGGTTTTAGGAGTTATTATAGGTGCATTACTTATGACTTTTGCTATGATTTTATGGAATTACATTGTAACTCCTATTTATATGGGTGTACCAAGGGAAATGGTTGTTGATCTTTTGATTCCTGCTTTTATTCCCTTTAATCTTCTTAAAGCAGGTCTTAACGGTGGTGTTGCCCTTTTTATATATAAATTTGCAATTACTGCCCTTCAAAAAACAAATCTTATTCCTAAAAAAGGAAATAATGGTGAAAATACCTTATCAGGTATTATAGGTACTGTTGTTTTATCAGTTTTCATAATACTTACCTGCATACTTATTATTCTTGCTTTTAACGGTGTATTTTAGTATTGACAATATTAAATTACAATGATACAATATTAACATTCACAGAGTAGAATTTTGTGCGTTAAGTGTCCTTTGAACGGGGAGTTGTCGAAGGAACGAAAGGCTTTGCCTGCGGTACAAAATTTGCATCCCGCTGTTACTTTAGGGACTTTTAGCGGGCAGAATTATTCTGTCCGCTTTTTAATTTGCCTCCTATTGTAACGCACGTTTATAAGGAGGCTTATTAATGAACGAAAAGAAAAAAACAAATTTTAAAATGACCACCCCGACTCTTGTTATATTTGCAATACTTATAGCAGCTCAAATTGTGATTTCACAGTTTTTAACCATTCACACTTGGAATTTAAAAATTAGTCTTTCATTTATTCCGGTGGTAATTGCCGCACGGCTTTTCGGTCCTTTAGGTGGAGGCTTGGTTGCAGGTTTAGGAGATTTTATATCAGCATTTATGTTCCCGGTAGGTGCTTGGTTTCCTCCTATTACCCTTTCTACTGCAGCTGTGGGGGTAATTTTTGGATTGTTTTTTAAAAATGGTTACAGCTTTTTAAGAGTTCTGATTTCTGTATTGATTTCTGAATTAGTATTCAGTATGTTTATAACACCTATTTGGCTGATGATGTTATACGGTACGGATTATTGGATTTTGGTAAGTTCACGTTTAATTCAGGTAGCGGTATTAATTGTAATAAAACTTATAACAATTCCGCCGATTTTGAAAATTACTAACAAAATAATTGCATCTTATAAAATTGAATTTTCTTAATTAATTTTTATTTTTAGGGCAGCTTTAACAGCTGCCCGATTTTTTGTGTTTAATTTTTACAAATAAAAATATTATCTTTTTTATAATTTGAAATTTATGTTTTATCATAATTATTTCCTTGGAAATAACAGCCAAATATTATTTGACAAAAAGTAGAGCGGTATCACATTAGTGATACCGCTCTTTTTGAAATTGTGTATTATTTATTATTGTGTATATTTTATGAGTTATAAACCGGAAGTGGTTTTGCATTTGGATTTGCAATTGGATCTACATCGTAAACATCCATCCAATTTCCTTTGTCAGTCATATTGTTGCCGTTTACAACTACCCAAAGTTCAAGCTGAGTATATCTCACATAGTCAGCAGTTTGAGGTGAGCCTGATCCTGTTGAAAGGATAAAGCAGAACTCTCCTACACCCGGTGTGTCAAGTGATACTGTCATCCAACCGGCTTCGTCCTTTTCTGTTGAAACTTTATCTCCAGGCCATTCTCCCTTTGTACTTAAGTTTACTTCGCCTTTTGTTCCGTCTTCCTTAGGAACATTAGCCTGCCATGGCCAAATATTCAGTTCTTTTTCTGTTGTTGTATCATCAGAATATCTGATGTGTATTGTTTGTTTCTGACCTGAATAGTTATAGTAGTAATTTATATCCTTTGTATGGCCATAAGCGATTATTTCGTCTGCATTTTCAGGTAACTTTCCTTCATCAATTGTATATGCAAGCACAACTTTAGGCGATGATGAATAAACAGAACCTACTCGTCCTCTGATTGTTTCTGAATTAGCAATCTTTTTACCTGTTTCATTATCATAGTAGTTAATTTCTACTGTACCTGTACCAACAGAGAACTTTGCCAAATGCAGCTGAATCATTGTTGCATCTGAAATATCTACATTACCATCATAGTTTACATCTGCCTTCGCAAATTGCTCATCTGTGAAAGCCTGAAGTTTTGCAAGATTAAGCTGAAGTAATGTAACATCTTTTACATTTACAGCTTTATCATCATCAAAATCAGCATTTAAAATTGTTTCAGGTACATAAGTTGCATATTTATAAACTACTTCCTGAGGTTCTTTTGTAAATACACCTGTTGTATTACCATCAATTCCTGAAACTTCATAACTGATATCAATAGAGCCATCTTCTGTTGTCTCGTATCCTGAACCTATTTCACCTTTAAGTGTACGGGTTGACAGAACTTCTCCTGTTGACTCAACAACAGATTTAACTACAACCTTACCCAAATCATCGTTAAGTTTAGCTGATTCAAAGCTTTCCTTATCAACAGCAATAATTGCTGAAGATGCAGGAACCTTAAATGATGTGCCTGTTACTTCACCAAGACTTGTTAAGCCTGCTTCTTTATCGTTAGCTATGATTACCCAATCATTTACAGAAGTATCTGCCAAATTAGCTGTTCCTTCTGTTAATCCGCCGTTATAAATTACAACAACTTTGTTCCACTCACCTTCAGTTGAGTTGGAAACTGTATAAGAAATTACGTTTGTAGCAGTTGTAAGATTACTTGAGAATGTATAGTTTTCACTTGAACCCATTGTAGAATCTGTGAATGGTGAGAAAGCATGTCTGATTTTAAGAAGTCCTTTATAGTATGACACTAAATCAGCATTTTTTACAAGCTGTTCCCAATCAAGCATATTTAATGTTGCAGCTGAACTATAACTGTTTTCATCACCCTGCTTTGTGCGTCCCATTTCTTCGCCGGCCAGCATAAAGTTAATACCTTGTGATGTCATTGTAATAGCTGCTGTCAATTTGTTCATTTCAATAAGGTCATTGTAACGCTGTGTGAAATCAGCATTTGCGCCTTTTGTTGAATACACAAGGCGGTCATAAAGTGTTGCGTTATCGTGACAAGATGCGTAAGTTACACACTGTGAAGGAGCTGCAGGCTGCCATCCATTGTTACCTACTGTGTTTGCCCTTACACCAATTGCGATATCTTTAGCGTTTGTTCTTTGACCTTGTACAAATCCTTTTCCTGTTTGCTCAAATACTGAACCTTTTAAACCGTCACGAATTTTATCATTGAATGCAGCAATTCTGTCACTCATTCTCTTAATGTTTTGCTGAGTTGCAAGATATGTTTTTGTTCCTTCACATGTTACAGAGTCTTTTGTTGTTCCTAAATCCCAAGGTTCACCGTACATAAGGATCTTGGTATCAATTTTATCAAGCTCATCACGAATTGCATTCATCGTTTCTACATCATGAAGTCCCATTAAGTCAAAACGGAAACCGTCAACATGATATTCGTTTGCCCAATAAGCACATGACTCGATCATAAATTTTCTGAACATAGCACGCTCTGACGCTGTATCGTTACCGCAGCCTGAACCGCTTGACCATGAACCGTCGTTATTTTTCCTGTAATAATAATCAGGAACTGTTTTCTGGAAGCTTGAACTTGTATCTTGTGTATGATTATATACAACATCCATTACTACCTGTATTCCTGCATTATGGAGTGCCATAATCATTTGTTTGCATTCTTTAATTCTTACATTACCGTCATACGGATTTGATGAGTATGAACCTTCAGGAACATTATAGTTCTTTGGATCATAACCCCAGTTATACTGTGAATCAGCATCAGCATCTGATTCTTTAATTGAACCGAAATCATAGAACGGATTAATGTGTACTGTTGTAATACCCAGCTCTTTTAAGTAATCAATTCCTGTTGAAATTTTGCCCTCATTGTTTAAGGTTGTGCCTGTTTCTGTGAATGCTAAGTATTTACCGCGGTTTGCTTCACTTACGCCTGAATTCGGATTGTAGGAAAAGTCTTTTATCTGGATTTCCCAAATTGATGCGTCTGTGCTTTCATTAAGCAGAATATGTTTATCATCTGCCCAGCCTTCAGGATCGGTATCATTTAAATCAACTACCATTGAACGGTCGCCGTTTACTCCGACTGCTTTTGAGTAAACATCCTGTGTTTCATAAGTAGTTTCCGGCAAATCACCTGTTGTATTTGTTGTAGTGATTGAATATGTATAGTAAACATTCTTCAAATCTTTCTCAACTGTAACTTCCCAAATACCTGTTTCACCTGTCTGTTCGCTTTCTGCCGGTGGCGGAAGCAAGCGTTCTTTAAGTTCATAAGAACCTAAGTTTTCAGCACCTTCTTCACTGTCGCTGCCTGTTGCAAAAAGGTTTACTGATACTTTTGATGCTGTTGGTGACCAAACTCTGAAAGTTGTAGATTCCGGTGAATAAATTGCACCGAATTCTTCTCCAACAGCGTAAACTGCGTAATTTTTATCAATTTCCTGTGCAGCTAAAGATGATTTAGTATCGGCTTCTGACGCATTTACATTTGTTTCAACTGCAAATGCTGACAAGCCTGACATACAAATCGTTGTAGCTATTAAGGTTATGACAAGAATTACAGAAATAAGTTTTTTGGACATTGTCATAAAAATCTTTCCTCCTAAAAATTTTATATAAACTATCTTAAAGTACAACACTTTAAGATAAATTTACTACCGTTTTTTCGGTCAGTTATTCCTCTATATCAAGCTCTTCTTTATTTATCTTTTTTCTTTTAATTATTGATACAGCCAATATGCCTGCGCAAGCTAAAAGCAAAACTCCAACCGAACATATTGCTATTATCACGGGAACTGCCAAATCCTGATTTGGAGCATAAATATATAGAATATTCACCTCTCCTTTAATAAAAGTTCCCTGGGAATTATAGGGTGACTGAATAAGATTGTAACCGCTAAACTCTTTTTCTTCTGATTGAAATTCCTTGTTCTCTTCACCTGTTATTGACACCTTATCTAATATTTTGCCGTCTGTGTCCATATATATTGAATTTACTAAGCAAACATCTTTTTTATCATCAGGCGTCTTGTTATATTTATAAATAACATTTATATTTTCTGCTCCGAACTCACCGCATCCGTTTTCAGGAAGATTATCAATATCAAGGTTATAGCCTATTACTGTTGGTATTGAATAGGTCATATATTTCTGACCTTCTCTATTAGACATAACTATTGAATCTGCCAGAATACCGTCGTTTGCTGAATCTAAAAATTGGAATGTTACACTTGAATAAGCTCCCTCGTATTTCTCACAATATATGCTTACATATTGAGTTTCCGAGCTGTACTTTCCTTTAGCTGCACCCTCTGTTTTTACTACATCGTAATCCATAGATACAAGATTTTTTTCTGTTAAATCATACTCTGTGCCAATTTTGCCCTTTAGCGTATCTTCTGCAAATATATCATTTGTGGTACTGTCATAATATTTAACTACAACTATCCCCTCGTTTGTATCAAGTTTTGAATTATCATAGCTTTCTTTATCTACAAGAATTACTGCGCTGCTTTTTTCTACGGTTACTTCTCCCTTTACAGTTCCCAGATTAATCAGCCCTGCCGATTCTGAATTTGCAAGGGTCACCCATTCCTCAGGCAATCCCTCTATATTGATATTCACCTTTTGGTCCTGTTCGGAATTACCGTTAAATATTACGATTGCATCTGAAAGATTATCACTGTCGTTTTTAAGACTATATGCAACTACACCGTCAGGTAAATCTTCAATAAATTTAATGTTATTTGCTGAAACTGACGACGGATCTTTAAAGGCCGTAAAAGTATCTCTGATTTCCATTAAGCCTTTATAATAATTTACCAAATCGCTGTAATTTATTATATCTGACCATACAAGCTCATTTTGAGCATTTGTGGTATTATAACTGTTTCCCTCTCCGTCTTTTGAGCGGGCAAATTCCTCACCTGAAAGTATAAAAGGGATGCCTTGTGAAGTAAATATTATTGCTGCGCTCAATTTATTCATCGCAACTAAATCAGCATATCTTTTTCTGTATTCTGTATCTTGACCTTTTACTGAAGCTACAAGCTTATCATACAGAGTGTAATTATCATGGCAGGAAGAATATGTAACGCATTGAGTAGGAGCTTTTGCCCAGCCATTTGTTGACTTTGACTGTCCTGCAATACCAATTTTTAAATTGCCTTTTTTAGAGCCGTTTTGAACAAATCCTTTTTCTGTCAAATTAAAACCGCTGCCTTTTATTGCATCTCTTATTGTATCATCAAAAGCGCCTATTCTTTCATCCAGCTGTTGCATATTATCCTGTGTTGCAAGTACGGTACCGCTTTTAGCGGATGTAGAAAGGTTCCACGCTTCTCCGTACATAATGATTTTTTTACCGTCTTGAAGTTTATCAAGCGATGCTCTTATCTGATTCATCGTTTCAACATCATGAAGACCCATTAAATCAAAACGGAAACCGTCTATATGATATTCACTTGCCCAATAGGTTACGGAATCAAT
Organism: uncultured Clostridia bacterium; assembly: GCA_947627135.1. GTDB lineage: Bacteria > Bacillota > Clostridia > Oscillospirales > Acutalibacteraceae > Ruminococcoides. The sequence goes on along the minus strand of CANQUV010000007.1, from coordinate 17,996 downwards.
CATATATTTTCTAAACATTATATGCTCTGATGCCGTATCATTTCCACACCCTGAACCGTTTGACCATGAACCGTCGCTGTTTTTTCTGTAATAATAATCGGGAACAGTTAAATTGAAAAAAGAATCATCTGCCGTATATGTATGATTGTAAACAACATCCATAATTACGCCTATTCCTGCATCATGCAGAGCTTTTATCATCTGCTTACATTCTTTTATTCTTACTTCACCCTTATAAGGGTTTGATGAATAACTGCCTTCAGGTAAATTATAGTTTTTCGGGTCATAACCCCAATTGTATTGTTCAGACAGATCTTTGCTTTCATCAATTGAGCCGAAATCGTAAAAAGGCATTATCTGCACATATTTAACACCTAAATTTTTAAGATAATCTATACAGGTAGAGGGGTTTCCTTCTATACCGTCAACAGTTGTGCCTTTTTCTGTAAAAGCAAGAAACTTACCCCTGTTTTTTTCGGAAACTCCGCTTGTAGAGGAAATTGAAAAATCTCTTACAGATGTTTCCCAAACTGTTGCGTCTGTCTGGTTTATTGCTGTTATATTTTTATCCTCTTCCCAACCTTCAGGGTTAGTATCAGCTAAATCAACTACCATACTTCTGTTTCCGTTTACACCGGCTGCTTTTGCATAAATATCGGCAGTTTCAACATCTTTTTTGTCTCTTGTAATTATATAAGTATAATATTTATTCTTTAAATTTCCGCTTATGCCCACAGACCAAACACCTGTGGATTTTTCAAGTTCCATATCTTTTGTTGTGATGGTTTTTGCGCCTTCTTCATCATCACTTCCTGTCTCATAAAGTTTGACCTTTACCTTTTGAGCATCAGGCGCCCAAACTTTAAATACTGTATGATTTTCTGTATAATTTGCTCCTAAATCATCTCCGGAATATACGGTTTTTTCTAGGGTTGCAACTCTTTTTGAATAATTAGTTTCAGCAAAAGCTGAAAAGCCGGTAAACCCCGTTGTTGTCAACATAGTTACAACTAACACTCCTGTTAATATTTTTTTTAAAAACACTTTATTGCCTCCAAAAGACATAATGGGTTTATTTTCTTAATTGTAACATGTTTCATCTGATTTTATGTTGCTTTTAAAGAATAAAAATTGTCATAACAAATTTTTGTATGTAGAAAAAACAAGCCGAAATATGTGTATATTGCACAAGCAAGCTCCTTCTTCTTTTCTGCTTTTTTAAAACATATACAAAATTCGCCCTAAATCCTTGGTTCAGGGCGAATTTAACTCTAATTCAGCAAATACCGTATTCGCTGCTCTTTGAAAGTTCTTCTTCTATTTGAAGTAATCTGTTGTATTTTGATGTTCTGTCTGTTCTGCAAGGTGCTCCTGTTTTTATCTGTCCTGAATTTACTGCAACCGCTAAATCTGCAATCGTTGTATCCTCTGTTTCTCCGCTTCTGTGTGATACTACCGCTGTATATCCTGCATTGTGTGCCCGCTGAATGGTATCCATAGTTTCTGTTAATGTTCCGATCTGATTAATTTTTACCAATACGGAATTGCCTGCTCCTTCTGATATACCTTTATCCAATTTCTCTCTGTTTGTTACAAACAAATCGTCGCCTACAAGCTGAACTTTATCCCCGATTTTTGCTGTAAGTTCACTCCAACCGCTCCAATCATACTCGCTTAACGGATCCTCTACCGAAAATATTGGATAATCTTTTATAAGTCCGGTAACATATTCAATCAGACTGTCTGTTGTCAAAACTTTTTGTCGCTTCGGCAACATATATTCTCCGTTTGCATACCATTCTGATGATGCTACATCAAGTGCAATTTTTACATCTTTTGTGCTGTATCCTGCTTTCTCAATTGCATTTATTATTAGTTCAATTGCTTCACTGTCGCTTTTTAAATCAGGCGCAAAACCTCCCTCATCTCCAACTGCTGTGGCTTTTCCCTGCTCTTTCAGAATTTTTCCTAATGTATGGTAAATTTCACAACACTGTCTTAAGGCTTCTTTAAAGCAACAAGCCCCCACAGGCATAATCATAAATTCCTGTATATCTACATTATTTGATGCGTGTGCTCCACCGTTTAATATATTCATCATAGGTACAGGAAGTCTGTGGGCATAAATTCCCCCCAGATATTTATAAAGCGGAAGTTTTAATGACTTTGCCGCTGCTTTTACATTTGCAAGCGATACTGCTAAAATTGCATTTGCTCCTAAATTTGATTTGTTTTTACTTTCATCTGCTTCAATCATAAGAGTATCAATTTCTATCTGACAGAAAGGTGACTTTGACACTAAAATCTCATTGATTTTAGTGTTGATGTTATCCACCGCTTTCTGTACGCCTTTACCCATATAACGATTGTCTTCATCACGAAGTTCGTGAGCCTCAAATGCACCTGTTGACGCTCCTGACGGAACTGACGCTCTTCCAACAGTACCGTCTGATAAATGAACATCAGCCTGAACAGTGGGATTTCCTCTGGAATCCAAAATTTCTCTTGCACATACTTTTGTAATTACTTTATCCATGATTGTACCTCCTCGTTTTTATTATTATTGGAAAATAAAAGTATAAATATTCACCATTTTTGATTTAATGTATATATTATTAACAGGTGAAAAACTAAGGAGGTTTTAAAAATGGAAACTGTTTCTTATACTGTCAGACCCGGCAATACACTTTTTGGAATTGCACAGTTTTTCGGAACAACAGTGGGCAATATTTTAAGATACAACAACATTAAAGACGCTAATAAAATTTATGTAGGTCAAACACTTATAATACCTGTTGATGACGAAACACCTATCAACACCTATGTTGTAAGACCGGGTGACTCTCTATGGACTATTGCTCAAAGATACGGAACCACCGTTGAAAATCTTTTAGCTTTGAACAACTTACAAAATCCAAATACAATTTATCCCGGACAAATTTTGAATATTGCATAAGGAAAGAGGTCGCAGTAAAACACTGTGACCTCTTATAATATTTTTGCAAAAAGATTATCTTTAACTTTTACATAACAGCAATATCTTTATTAGTGTAACTGACAATTTCATTGTTATATATGTCGGCAAGATGTTTTATTACCAACGAATTTTAAAAAACAATAAAACTTTTTTCCCGGTAAATCCAATTTAAGTTATTCAGATTTTCCCTGTTTTCTTTTCAAATATGAATTTATCTGCTGTTTATCGTAAATTACCAAATCCTCGCAGCCTGCCAAATATTCATTATGATGGCGAACTTCATGGTGCATTATTTTTGTAAGATGATATTTTATTTTATCTTTAGGCAGATTTCCGTAAATTTTTAAAACGCTTCCGAAAAATATCACTATGTATTTGCCTAAATTATCCCTCCTGTATTCACCTAATATATACAAATCGTTATCTACTGCCGCCGGATGTATTTTTGCCTGCGGCAGCAAAATTACGCCTCCGTTTAAGTCACGAAACAGCTCCCTGGGCATTTCATCTACAATATCGTCAAGCATTTCTCCGCATTCTTCAAATGTAAGCACCTTACCGCCTGCTTTCACAAGTTATATATTAATCAAGAAAATCTTTAAGTTTTTTACTTCGTGAAGGATGTCTTAATTTTCTTAAAGCCTTTGCTTCAATCTGTCTTATTCTTTCTCTCGTTACATTAAATTCCTTACCTACTTCTTCAAGAGTACGGCTTCTGCCGTCCTCAAGTCCGAAACGAAGTCTTAATACTTTTTCTTCTCTGGGAGTTAAAGTATCCAACACATCTGAAAGCTGCTCTCTTAACATTGTATGTGAAGCAGCGTCTGCCGGAGCAGGAGCGTCATTATCGGGGATAAAATCACCTAAATGGCTGTCTTCTTCTTCTCCGATCGGTGTTTCAAGAGAAACGGGTTCCTGTGCAACACGCATAATCTCTCGAACTTTTTCAACCGGCATATCAATTTCTTCTGAAATTTCCTCTGCGCTGGGTTCGTGACCGTTCTGGTGAAGCAGTTGACTGGATACTTTTTTTACCTTATTGATCGTTTCTACCATGTGAACCGGAATTCGAATAGTTCTTGCCTGATCTGCTATTGCACGGGTTATGGCTTGTCTTATCCACCATGTTGCATAGGTTGAAAACTTAAAGCCTTTTGTATAATCAAACTTTTCTACTGCTTTTATGAGACCTAAATTTCCTTCCTGAATTAAATCCAAAAACTGCATTCCTCTGCCTAAGTAGCGCTTTGCTATACTTACTACAAGTCTTAAGTTTGCTTCAGATAAACGCTTTTTTGCCTCTATATTTCCGTCTTTAATTTTTATTGCAAGTTCAATTTCTTCATCAGGGGTTAAAAGCGGCACCCGTCCGATTTCTTTAAGATATACCTTTACAGGGTCATCAATTGCTACACTTTCTACATAATCCGCAGAGTTTCCATCTTTTTCTCCTGTAATTTCAACGCTTAAATCGTCAAGCTTAACATCATCTAATTCTTCTACAATTTCAATACCCTGTGATTCTAAATTATCATAAAGCTTTTCTAACTGTTCGGGTTCAAAATCGATCTCACCGATTGCGTCCAAAATATCCTGATTTGTCAGATTTCCTTTTTGTTTTCCTAATTCCGTCAGCTCTCTGATCACTGTTTTCTTATCCTGTGGTGCTGCCATACCTTTTTCTCCTTATCATTTATGTTTATCCTTTAAATTTTTTATATATTCCAAAAGCTCTGTTTCGGATGCTTGTTCTATTTCATTTTTGCTTAATTTTCGACTTTCTTCATTTATTGTATTGATGTATTCGTTCATAGCCTGTTCAGTTGATACAGATTTTGAATAAGATGAAATAATTTGTATAATTTTTGACGCTTCTTCCGATGAAAAATCTCCTGAGACATTAAGCATTGGATCCAGCGAGTTTTTAATTCTTTGTTGGAAATATTCATAAAGTTTTCTGTTAAAATCCGTCTGAAAATTATCAGAAGAAATCTTTTTGCTGATTTTTTCTCCTTTATCCGGATTATTAACCAGATAAGCTATTAACGCTTCTTCTGCTGCTGTACTGCGTGGCTTTTGATAATGCTGGTTGTTTATTTTATCATCTCTGCCGTTTAAATTTGTTTGCAGTTGTCTGAATTCTTTTTTTGCATTTTCTTTGTTTTTTTTAAAATTTACCCTTTGAAGCTGCGTAAGCACTGCTTCTTTTGAAACCTCCGCTTCTTTTGAAAGCTTTGATACATAAACATCCTGTTCAATGGAATTATCCAGAGTTGATAAGATTTTAACCGCTTCAGTAAGAAAATTGATTTTTCCTTCTGATGTTCTTAAATCGTAAATTGTTTTTAGCTTTGCAAAACGATATTCTACATCATTTCCACTTTGTTCAAGAATATTCGCAAATGCTACCGGTCCGTTTTTTCCTTTATTTCTTATAAATTCATCTGGGTCTTTGCCGTTGGGAATTATTAATACTCTTATTAAAAGACCTGCATTTCTTAATATCTGAATTGCCCTTTGAGTTGCTTTCTGACCGGCTTCATCTGCATCATAACAAATTATTACCTCGTCTGCATAACGCTTCATAAGCATAGCCTGCTCGTTTGTCAGCGCTGTACCCAAGGTTGCAACCGCATTTTCAAAGCCTGCCTGATTTACGGCAATAACATCCATATATCCTTCACACAATATGAGTGTTCTTTTACCTGTGTTTTTAGCATTATTCAAAGAAAATAGATTAGCACTCTTTTTAAAAACAGGTGTATCTGATGTATTAAGATACTTTGGCTTTTCATCAGTCATTATCCTGCCGCCGAATGCAATTACATTACCTCTTAAATCTATAATGGGAAACATTACTCTGTTTGAAAATCTGTCGTATATGCCGTAGCCGTTTTTACTTTTAAAAGCAAGGTTTGCCGCAACTATCTCTGAATCTTTAAAACCTAAAGATTTTAAATGATTACAAAGTGAATTTCTCTGTTCCGGTGCAAATCCCAAGCCGAAATGTCTTATGGTTTTTTCACTTAACGCTCTGCCTCGCAAATAATTCATCGCATTTATTCCCTGCGCTGTATGGAGCATTTTAAAGTAATAGCGTGCTGCCTGACGGTTTGCCTCATAAATTTTATTTCTTAATGCTGACATACTGTCATCGTATGTATTTTCAGGCATATTCATTCCTGCACGCTGTGCTAAAAACTTAACTGCATCTATATAATCAAGATTTTCTATCTTCATTATAAATGTAATTACATCTCCGCCTATACCACATCCGAAACAGTAAAATGAACCGTTTTCGGTATAAATATTAAATGATGGTGTTTTTTCACCGTGAAAAGGACACAACCCCACCATATTCCTTCCTCTGCGCTTTAAATTTACATAAGAGGACGCAACATCTGTTATATCATTTCGCAGCTTTAATTCTTGTATAAAACTTTCCGGTAAAGCCATAGTTGTCCCCCCCCTTATTTAATATACAGTTGTGATTAGTATAATCTGTAAACTATATACGCAAAAAAATTTCATTTTCCTTTTAATTTTTTAAATTTCCATTTAATTTTTAAAATTTTAAAAGATTTACCTGTTTTTTGTAAAAAATAATGTTTATTTTTCTGTAATTATTTATCTCTCTTTATTTGTTTATTCCTCTTTAATAAAGTATTTTTCTTCTAAAACTTCAGCAATTATTTCTCCGCTGGTTGCATCGTTCAGTTTTTTTTGCAATAAATTTAAGTTTAATTTTGAAATGTGAAAATTAATTTTTACATTATCCGTAAAAAAAGTGTCGTCGATTACTCCTTCTGTTTGAATAATCAACGTACTTACTTTTCCGTATTGATTATAAGATATTCTCACACTGCAACAATAGCAAGTTTCCATTATTATTATTTTTCCGGCGTTAAGTGCTATTTTTGCGCTATGAGAATATGCTCTTACAAGACCTCCGCCTCCCAAAAGTATTCCGCCAAAGTATCTTGTTACTACCACAACGCAATCTACTACATTATTCTTTTTTATAACATCGAGTACCGGTACGCCTGCCGTACCTTGAGGCTCACCGTCATCACTATAACGCTGAATATTGCCGTCTTTTATAATATAAGCATACACATTATGTGTTGCGTCCCAATGAACGCTTCGTTTTGAATGTATAAAATCAATTGCTTCCTGCTCTGTTTTTACCGGTTTGCAATATCCTATAAACCGAGAACGTTTTTCATAAAATTCATCCTGTGCTTCATTTAAAACCGTTTTATAAAAATCCTGCAACGATAAACCTCCTATACAAAAAGAGCGGCACATATAACTGTGCCGCCTGACAATTACGATATAATTATTTGTCCATACCGAAACGCTTTTTGAATCTGTCAACTCGTCCGCCTGTATCAACAAGCTTTTGCTTTCCTGTAAAGAAAGGATGACATTTTGAGCATATTTCAACACGGATATCTTTCTTTGTTGAACCAGTTTCAATTACATTACCGCAAGCACAAGTAATAGTTGTCTGCTCATAATTTGGATGGATATTTTCTTTCATTATATTCACCTCTTTGGATTAAAATCACATTAACATTAGAATTATACTACATTCAAATTAAAAAATCAAGTATTTTTATATTTTTATTTAATTTTTTTGAAAAAGATATTAAACTGCTCGGCAAAAGTCAGGCAAGAAAGAATATTGTTATATGTTGCTGTCTGCTCGAAGAAACAGCCCACCGGCTATTTGCTTACTTTATATTAAACTGCTCAGAAAAAGTCGGGCAAGAAAGAATATTGTTATATGTTGCTGTCTGCTCGAAGAAACAGCCCACCGGCTATTTGCTTACTTTATATTAAACTGCTCAGAAAAAGTCGGGCAAGAAAGAATATTGTTATATGTTGCTATCTGCTCGAAGAAACAGCCCACCGGCTATTTGCTTACTTTATATTAAAATGCTCAGAAAAAGTCGGGCAAGAAAGAATATTGTTATATGTTGCTATCTGCTCGAAGAAACAGCCCACCGGCTATTTGCTTACTTTATATTAAACTGCTCGGCAAAAGTCGGGCAAAAAAGAATATTGTTATATGTTTCTGTCTGCTCGAAGAAACAGCCCACCGGCTGCTTTATTTTTGTTCCATATATTCCTTATAATCTTCCAAACACATACCTAAAATTCGCATTTGTATTGCATTGTTTTTTCCAACAAATCGGTAAGCTTTAGGATTATATGTCATCATTGTTTTTTCTTCTTTATCTTTGGGATAGCGCAGTACAAATCCGTAATTTACCGCATTTTCATTAAGCCATGAAAAACTTTTGCTCTTTAAAAAATCAGATTCATCATTATCCTTAAATGTTATAATCAAACCTGTTTGTGCTTCGCTTTCTCCAGGCTTTGAAACAAGCTTTACAGTTTCTGATTCTGCTCTTATGGCTGTATATCCATTTTCTTCTTTTATAGAATTAAATTTTTTGTCATACAGATTCTTTTGTTCTTCAAAAGAAACATAAGCTGTATCTATTGATATATTGATGCCATTGTCTTTGGCTTTTTTTAGCATTTCTTTTAAATCTTCTGTTAAAAGGTTATTAACTTTTACTGAATTTATTTCTTCAAGATTTGGCATATAATCCTCATCAAGAGTATTTGTTCTATTGATTATCTGTAAAAGTTCCTCCTTTTGTTCATCTGTAAAATGCTCTTCTGCCGTATTATCAGAAGAAACTACTCCGGAATTGCTGTTTATAAAATAATTTGTCAGCGGTATAGCAACACCTAAAATCGTAACAGCTATAATCAACACTATAACTGTTACACGCAGTATGGCTATTCTTCTGATATTTACGGCATTATTCTTTCTTTTTTTGGTATTAAAGGTTTTTCTTTTACTTCTTGTGTGAAAATTTCTTTTTTTATTTTTTTTACTGAATTTTCCCAAGAGTTATTTCACCTTTTCTGAATTTATTTTATTGCTTTTGTTTCTATTTCTTCAACTGCTTTTTCTATGAATTCTTCAAGTTTCATAGCTCCTAAATCCCCCTGTTTTCTTGCACGAACCGAAATACAGTTGTTTTCAATATCTTTATCGCCGACTAAAATCATATATGGTACTTTTTCAAGCTGTGCTTCACGAATTTTATAACCGATTTTTTCTGAACGCTCATCTACTTCTACTCTTATTCCCTTTTCTTCAAGTACTTTCTTAACCTGATAAATATAATCAAGGTGACGGTCTGCAATTGGAAGCAGTTTAACCTGAATTGGAGCAAGCCACATTGGAAATGCACCTGCATATTTTTCAATAAGAAGTGCAAGAGTTCTCTCATAACAACCTATTGATGTTCTATGAATAATATAAGGATTTTTCTTTTTACCATCTTTATCAACATACTCCATTCCGAATTTTTCAGATAACAACTGGTCAATTTGGAGCGTAATAAGAGTATCCTCCTTACCGAATACATTTTTTATTTGAATATCAAGCTTTGGTCCGTAAAAAGCAGCTTCTCCGATCCCTATTTCATAAGGAATTTCCAGATGGTCAAGAATTTTTTTCATTGTTCCCTGTGCTTCTTCCCACTGTTCAGGCGTTCCTATATATTTATCCTTATCTTCAGGGTCCCACTGTGAAAAACGGTATGATACATCTTCATACAAGCCAACTGTTTTAAGCATATAAATTGCTAGTTCCAGACATCCTCTAAACTCATCCTCAAGCTGTTCGGGAGTACACATTAAGTGCCCCTCTGATATTGTAAACTGTCGAACTCGGATAAGTCCGTGCATTTCTCCGCTTGCTTCATTTCTGAACAGGGTTGAGGTTTCATTGTATCTTAAAGGCAAATCTCTATATGAACGCTGACGGTTTAAATATGCCTGATATTGAAACGGACATGTCATTGGTCGAAGTGCAAAAACTTCGCTGTCTTTTTCTTCATCACCCAAAACAAACATTCCGTCCTTATAATGATCCCAATGTCCGCTGACTTTATACAAATCGCTTTTTGCCATAAACGGTGTTTTTGTCAAAAGCCAGCCTCTTTTCTGCTCTTCATCTTCAACAAAACGCTGTAAAAGCTGAATAACTCTTGCCCCTTTCGGCAACAGAATCGGCAGTCCCTGTCCTATTAAATCTGATGTTGTAAATAGTTCCAACTCTCTTCCAAGTTTATTGTGGTCTCGGCTTCTTGCCTCTTCAAGAGCCTTCAAGTGCTCTTCAAGCATTGACGCTTTCGGAAATGCTACTCCGTAAACTCTGCACAACTGTGCATTTTTAGCGTCTCCTCTCCAATAAGCACCTGTGCAGTTTGTTAATGCAATTGCCTTAATTACAGATACATTCATAAGGTGCGGACCTGCACAAAGGTCTGTAAATTCACCTTGTTTATAAAAACTTATATTTTCTCCCTTACCTGAATGCTCTTTTACCAACTCTACTTTATAAGGTTCATTAATACCTTCAAGAAGTTCTATCGCCTTTTCCGGTTCAAGTTCAAATCTTTCAAGCTCCAACCCCTCTTTTACTATTTTCTTCATTTCATTTTGAATTTTTTCCAAATCCTCTGTTGTAAACGGCTTTTCAACGTCAAAATCATAGTAAAAGCCGTTATCCACAGCAGGTCCTATGGCACATTTTGCATTTGGATATAAGCGTTTTACAGCCTGCGCTAATACATGAGACGCTGTATGCCAAAATGCTTTTTTGCCGTTTACATCATCAAATGTTAAGAGTTCAAGTTTGCAATTCTTAGTCAAAGGAGTTCTTACATCATAAACCTGACCGTCTATTTTACAGCAGCATAAAGATTTATAAAGTCCCATACCTATTGATTTTGCAACTTCAGCAGCCGTTGTATTTAATTCAAACTCTTTAACTGCTCCGCCTTTTAATTCAACATTAATCATTATAAATATCTCCTTTACATAATTTACTATTCTATAATAAATATTATTTATTAAAAATAAAAACCCCAACATTCCTAAACGGAATATTGGGGCGACAATTCTATTGCCACGGTTCCACCCAAATTTAACTTTGGATAAAGTCCTTAAAAACCTTTAACGGAGTTATCCGCCATACCATTTCCTGTACAGACTCCAAGGTGGTAATCAATACTCTTTAATACAAACCTTTCAGCAAGTCGGTCTGCTCTCTGAAATAAAGTTTATATTGATGTTGTCCTTGTCAACGCTTTTTATGTGAAAATATATTATCACTTATTTTTTTAATTGTCAACAATATTTAAAATAAATGTGCTAAAAGCAATTGTATAAAGGTTACATCCTCAATATTTACTTGCGCATCATAATTTGCATCCGCTCTTTTTACAGCCTCATCCGACAGACTTTGAAGTTCAGCCAGATATAGCTGGATCCGTGTTGCGTCTTTAATATCTATTTCACCATTATTGTCAACATCGCCCAATTCTTCTGAAAATGTAACCTTTGAAGATGAAACAAAATCTTTTATGTTTGAAGTTGCTGAACTGTGCACTGTAAGAGATGAAGGCGTACCTTCAAAAACTTCGTTTTCTACAAAGCCGACCTTTTCAGGTACTCGTATCTTTTTAAGCGAGCTGCATCCCCATACAATATTATTTCCTATTTCATTTATATTATCTCTAATATAAATTGTTACAAGTGATGTACAACCTGCAAAAGCACCATAGTCCAGTCTATTGAGCTGTCCGCCTATATCAGCTCTTATCAGTGAAGTACAGCCTGCAAAGGCTCCTTTGCCTATATGCTCAATATTTCTCGGCAAATTAATTCTTCTTAAATTATTACACTTTGCAAATGCTTCTTCATCTATAAACTGAACTTTTTCGGGAAGTGATATTCCTGTAAGGTTTTCACATCCCATGAAAGAACGCAGTCCAATCATATATGTATTATTCGAAAATGATACTGTTTTAAGAGTTTTATTCTCATAAAATGCATAGGGCGCAATTTTGTTGACATTTGACCTTATTGTTACATTAGCTTCTTTTCCTGTATATTGAAGCAGTATTCCGTCGCCTACTATCAGCTGTCCGCCCTTGTTATTGATCCACGGTGTATTATAAAAAGCATAAGCTCCGATTTCTTCGACTGTTCTGGGAATTGAAACATACTTTAACGATGTACAATCATAAAATGCTCCCTCACCTATACTTAATGTATTTTCACTCATTCCAAGTGTATTAATTGTTTTGTTGTTATAAAAAGCATAAGGGGCAATTTCTGTTATATTTTTGGGAATTGATACACTTTGTAATGTTCCGTTATATTTTAGGAGTATTCCGTTAATACTGACAAAATCTTCTGTAAATGAATTTATATACGGAGTTTCAGAAAATGCAAATGCTCCTATTGAACTTACAGAATCCGTACCCTCTAACGAAACAAGTGACGTACAGTTATAAAACGCTTTATCTCCAATAAACTCAACTTTATTATTAAGTTTGACAGTCTTTACCGCTTTGTTGTTTTCAAAAGCACTGCTGCCTATATAATATACTTCGCTGGGAATTATAACAACCGATGCATTACCATTATAAGAAATAAGGACGCCGTCTTCGATTACAAAATCCCCTTCAGCAGATTCGGCATAAAATGCACTTGCAAATATAAGCATTATTAATACAAGAAGTACACTTATTATTTTTTTCATAAAATCACCTGATTGGTATTTTAATCATTGTTTTTATTCTGATTTGACTGAATTTCAAAAATCAACTTGTCGATTTGATCCATTCTTGCTTCAAGCTCGTCTGATGCACTTATTTTTTTATCTTCTTCTTTTGGAGCTATAACAAAATCTAAATCAGAATTATTATTTGTTTCTGTTGCTGTTTCTGACAATTTTTCATTTAACACTTTTTCAGAAAATGCAGAATCATTTTCCTTTAAGTCTGAATTTTTAACATAATCTTCTTTTTCTTTTGCTTCATTGAGAAGTTCAGGTTCTCTATCTGCACTTTCATTAAATAACACGTCAACTTCTTCTCTTACTGTTGACTGTGCATACTCTTCAATTTCATCTTTTTTATTAACTAATAATACTTCGTCTTTTCTGTGTGCTTTAAATGTAAGTTCAATAATTTCACATAAAGCATAAGCTCCGATTGCAAATATTGCTACTGTATTTGCAATATCATTTAATTCTAAAACATTACTCTTAATAAAATTAATTACCTGATAAGTTGTGTAAGCAAATGTTACCGAAACCGTAGGCATTCCGTAAATAAAACATCTTTTTACGGGATTTTTGCCTTCCATACTTCCCAGTATCATAGAATCTGTAAATAGAAACAGAGAAATAAGTGCATAACATACTAAATCAAGCATATCCTTTGATAATACAGAAATTGTTGTATATGAAAGGAAAACTAAAATGAGTTCAAATGCTGCCCATAACGACGGAAATAACATTAAAACACTAAATGAAAAAGAATAATTTTTGCCGCTTAAATGACAAGATGCCATAAACAAAATCGCTATGCCGGCAACTATTCCGATAATTGAAGTAACAAAATCAATTATCGCAATATTTCCTGATGATAATATGTTCATAATAGACATAACGCTTTTAAACATTATAGCAACTGCTGCAATAAATGAAAATATTGCCGCTCCTATATTTTTGGAAACTGCATAAAAAGGTGATGTCTTTTTATCAAATAAGCTTATTAATATGCATAGTATAAGCAAAATGGGAGCTAAAGCAATTACAGTATAACGAATACCTATTATATCAAGACCCATAAATGTTGCGTCTTCAGAAAGAGTTGTCTCCAAATATTTTAAAAATATCATTATTAATGTAATAGGTATAAAAGGTATCCAACATAATTTAGTTTTCATATAATTACTCCATTTCTCATTCTTAAAAATTTATTTTTAGACATACTCATAATATTTTAACTATTAATCATATATATTCTATGACAAATAAAAGGCTATGTCAAGAAATTTAACCAGACTATTTTAAAGGAATTTTTACAAAAAGGTACTTATAATGCGAGGAGCAGGCAGATGAAAATTAAAATATTTTTTTTGATTTTTATATTTATGGTTATGGGAATTATACCTGTTATGAGTATGGGAAATACCTCTGTTAACCAGCAGGATAAAACAAGAATTGTTGAAAACAGTGATAAAAACAAAAAAAACGATAAAAATCAAAAAAGCGAAAACAGTATTTTGGAAGGTCTTTTATATGCAAAATACAACGAAGAATTAAATGACGAGACTTTAAAAGCTTTTGCAGTTTTATTTAATAACAACTTAAAAAAAAATGAAAAGGCTTTTGATTTAACAGATAAAAATATTTATATTTCTGATTTAGAATTAAAAGAAAAATTTTCAGATAATTACACTTCTATCATAGAAAAAATCAAAAAAGTTATAAATGATACAAATAATATTTACATATATTTAAATAATGAAATTACTTATGTACCATTTTCAGAATGTTCTTCCGGTGCTACATACACTGATGAAAAATATAAAAACTTGATTTCTGTTGCTTCTCCATGGGATAAAATAAGTGAAAAATACAATAAAGATATTAAATGTGTGGGAGTAAGTTTAAACGGCATTAAATTTTTGACAAATTATTTTGACTATAAAACTGCATTAATGTGGTACTTGCCTAAATATGAAATAAAATAAATGTAAAAAATCGACAGGACTATTGCCCTGTCGATTTTTTAATATTTTTCAATATTAGAATGATAACTTAATAATCAGGAAATAATTATTTTAAGCTGTTTTCATAAGATTCAATCATCTTTTTAACCATCTGGCCACCGATTGATCCAGCCTGACGAGATGTTAAATCGCCATTGTAACCATTCTTAAGGTTTACGCCTACTTCGCTTGCAGCTTCCATCTTGAAACGCTCAAGAGCTTCTTTAGCTTCAGGCACTACAATATTGCTTTTTGACATTTTCGTTTTCTCCTTTTAATTTTTTCTACTGATTTTGTTTTTATTTTATATTTAAAGCGGTTCTTTGTTTTAACCGCAATAGTATTTTGTGTGTTTATATTGAAAATATAAAATGTAAATTTTGCTTGTTATTTAGGAAGTTTATACATAAATATTAAATCTACTTCAATACTATTTTTTATATTTTAATTGATTCTAAACATTTCTATATTTTATACTCTTATGTTCTTATATGTAATTAATTATTTTACTATATTTACCATAAGTATTATTACTGTATATTCTTGTATGCGTTACAAATAATAACAAGGCAATCATTTCAAAATCAAAAGGAGTTTATATATTATGAAAGCAACAGGAATTGTCAGAAGAATTGACGATTTGGGTAGAGTAGTTATCCCAAAAGAAATAAGACGCACTTTGCGTATTCGTGAAGGTGACCCTTTGGAAATATACACAGCAACCGACGGTGAAGTTATATTTAAAAAGTATTCTCCCGTTGGCGAGTTATCAGCATTTTCTGCTCAATATGCAGATGTTCTTGCAAGAATCAGCAATATGCCTACAATTATATGTGATAAAGACCATGTAATTGCTGCTGCCGGTGTTTCTAAAAGAGAGTATCTTGAAAGAAGAATTAGTCCCGTACTTGAAAACTATATGGAAAACAGAAAAAGTTTTGCGGCAACAACTGCAACAGTCAATGATATTCAGCCCATTGAAGGTCTTGACTGCTATGCCTCTGTTATCTTCCCTATTATTGCTTCGGGAGATATTACAGGTGCAGTGGTAATGCTTAAAAGCGAAGCAGTTAAAATTCCTACCGAAACTGAAATTAAGCTTGCTCAGTCTGCGGCGGCTTTTCTCGGAAAACAAATGGAAGAATAAATTAAAGGGAGATGCAGAAATCAAACTACATCTCCCTTTTATTTTAGTATTAAATATAAAAAATGATGTTTTAAATAATTAAATTTTAAAAGTAATAAAATCTTTTTATAATTGGTAAAATTTATGTGTAACCAAATGTCATTTATTTCGCCAGTTATTAATTTTTCCTTTAGAACGATCTAACAGAATTTCATGTAAAGAAATTAATTCATCATTTATCCGTTCTATTTTTGCATCATAATCATAATATTTATTATAAATCAATTTTTTACATTATTAAGAAGATAAACTTTAATTAAATAATTTCCCAGTGCTCCGGATTAAAAAGATAAGCTTCTACTGTATATTCTGATTATTTTTTCGTTACATTATGTATAAAGTCAATAGTTTTTATTATAAAACTAATTTACTTCACTTATTAATTTAAATCATATTTAAAACAAAAAATGATAATACAAATAAAACAATTGAAACAATTTGAATAGCGTTCAATTTTCTTAAAAAATCTTTTTTAGGCACTTTCTCTCCGGTTATTTTTTGAAATTCTTTACAATCATGAATGGTACCAAATAAAATTATTAATTCCAAAAATATACTGAAACCATACATAAGATTCCGGAATGTTATTAAAACACTGTTTTCGCTGTTTATATAAACCAGCAACAAATTAAATAAAAATACTCCTATGCTTATAACAGGTGTTCCTAAAGCTGTTCTTTTGATTTGTTTATAACTTTTAGCTTTTAACTGAAAGTTTTCGGGTAATGGATCTTCATAATCGGGAACAGGTTTATTTCTATATAACTTATTCAAATCTGACCATTTTAATATAATTAATCCTATAATTGAAACAGCTGATATGGAAACAAAAATCGGGTTAAGATTTAGGATAACTTTAGCCTCATTTGAATTAAGAAACATAAGACAAATGCCACTCATATAAATCCATATTGCATTTAAAATTATAAAAGGAGTTTTTTCAATTTTTTTATTTAATATTTCTTTTGCTGAAAATATATAAAAGACAATTGTAATTCCTATGAAAAACAGCAGTAATAATAGTTCAAAATAATTATTACTGTTTAAAAAGCGATTTATCGGAACAAACACAAGATATATACTGGTAATAAATATATCAATTTTATAAGTTATCAAACAAAAAATAACATTTATTAAGGTAGATATAATCATTATTCCTTCCATAGCTATAACAAAATAATAATATATCTTTTTCATTTATTTAATTCACTCGCTTTCAATTTTTCCATTATAAAGCTTTTCTAAATTACATTATTAAATATACACCTATTTTAAATCCATTTATGTTAAAATTGACAATTTATACTTATATAATACATTTATTAAAATTTTTTGTAAAGTATCAATTTTTAGCCGAATTTAATGCCACCTTATTTTTATAAAAACAAAAGGTTAAGCCCGTAAGCTTAACCAATAAAAACTAAACATGGATTTTAAAATTTAATCCATTTATTATATTATTTTTGAATTCAATATTACATTTTATAATCTCTTCTGTATTTGAATTATCAACTATTAAATTATCTGACAAACCAATTAATCCGATTACAACTTTTTCTAACGCTGAAGAATCTAATTTAATTTCCGTAAAATGAGGATGTTCCTCTGAAAATGAAACGATATCAGCCGACAATTTTTTAAATTTCATTCCTGCAATTTTATAATTCTCATTAGAGTTCGAAATTAGTACAGGATTCAAAATTAAATCATTATAAAGTATTAACACACTGGCAACATCTGATTTTATTTTTCTATACATTTTTGCTACATCAAAATAATAAATTTGTATTATTTCTTTAATTACAAATACACATACACCACTAACAGTTGTACCAAAAATCGTAAGATATATATTCATAAAATATTCCCCCTGATTGTTTCTATTTTAACAAATTGTCACTTAATTCAACAATATACAAGGTAAACAAAATTCACTTACTTAAATTGTTTAAATTCACAAAGCTGTACCAAATGTTCGGTTCTTCTAAATTATAAAAAGTTTTTTGCTAAATATTTTTTACTCTCCCGGTTAAAACCGGAGATAATTCACACATTAAGGAAACAAAAATTAAGGACGCACTTTTGTGCGTCCTTCAGCCTGTAGAAAAACTCGGAATTCAGGAGAACTGGATTCCGAGTTTTGAATTTTGTGTTAAGAAATATTGAATA
>CANQUV010000006.1 GCA_947627135.1 uncultured Clostridia bacterium | reverse complement strand
TTTTCATTTTCTTTCCATGTATTCTCAAAGAAGTCGCCTGCTACATAGTATGTAGGAACCGGATCTGTCGGAGTTGTATCGGTCGGTTCTGTATCCGTTGGAGTTGTGTCGGTCGGCTCTGTATCTGTTGGAGTTGTATCAGTCGGCTCTGTCTCTGTTGGAGTTGTATCAGTCGGCTCTGTCTCTGTTGGAGTTGTATCAGTCGGCTCTGTCTCTGTTGGAGTTGTATCAGTCGGCTCTGTCTCTGTTGGAGTTGTGTCGGTCGGCTCTGTCTCCGTTGGAGTTGTATCAGTCGGCTCTGTCTCTGTTGGAGTTGTTGTTGAAGGTGGTTCAGGTGGATAAGCTAAACCTAAATAACCTGCAACTGTTTGAAGATCAGGAATAGTTCCGGCTTCAATCAAATCTGAATATAATGCCTCATATTTTGCATATACATCATAAGGTTCTACCTCAAGTTTAGTACAAAGTGTAACACAAACCTGTGGATCCTCATTAGTTGGAATGTTTGCATTGTAATCTTTAATAAAGTTTGCAACAGCAAGAACTTTGTCTTCATGAGGAGCATATTTTTCGCCCTGAAGTACACCTAAACTTGTGATACCGGCATGAGGGCCGTATTTTGCAGCATTATCCTCATTTTTCCAATAAGTAGCATAAGCTGACTGCTGTGAATCCATTGGGTTCTGATAAAGTGTATCAACAACATAAACTTCATCACCATAGCAATCTGTACCCATTGTTAAGTCATAAGTCTGAGTTGCTTTTTTATTTCCGGAAGTATTCTTTGCACTAAAGATTACACCGTAGTCAGCACCATCTTTTAATGGGGTATTTTTAAATTTTTCACCAACTTTATATACATATTTACCTGTTTCAGGATCGTATGTACACAATTCATTTCTTGTCTGCCAAGAAAATCCTACAAAATCAGGGTCTAAATTACCGATTTGGAAAACATGGCAATATACTGTTGTGGTGCCTGCACCTGTACCAGGTACAAATCCGTATTGTTCAATCCAGAAATCAGGAATTGTAAAATAGAAACTTTCATCTGCACCACTTGCAGCAGAATTTTGGTCAGCAGCACTTACAGACATAAGTCCAACAGATGCTACTGAAAGCAGTAAAGCAACTGTAAGTACTATACTGATAACTCTTTTTTTCATTGATTTTAACCTCCTAAAAATTATATCTCAATTTACATTTTGAGTACTATAATTATAAAATAAATTTACTCTTTTAACAATAGTATTTATAAATAAAAAAGGGTTGATATTTTTAGCAATAATTCACAAGTTGCTAAAAATTCGCCTTTACGGTTTATTTTTCTGATTATTTTAATTAAGTTATAATTTAATTTGTTTTTTCTTGACAATCACTTAAGATAATAGTACTATACTTATTGAATTTTATTATTTTAAAGAGGGAATAAAATGGATAACACTAGGAAAACTATGGATGCCATTGTTGCACTTTGTAAAAACAGAGGATTTGTTTATCCCGGATCTGAAATTTACGGAGGTCTTGCAAATACTTGGGATTACGGTCCGCTGGGCATGGCTTTAAAAAATAATATAAAGCAGGCTTGGCTTAAAAAGTTTGTTCAGGAAAATAAATACAATGTAGGTCTTGATTCTGCGATTCTTATGAATCCGCAGACCTGGGTTGCTTCAGGACATTTAGGAGGATTTTCCGATCCTCTTATGGACTGCAAGGAATGTAAGACACGCCACAGAGCCGATAACCTGATTGAAGATTTTGACGGTACTAATGTTGCCGGCTGGACCAATGAACAGATGACAAATTACATAAATGAGAAAGAAATACCCTGTCCAAACTGCGGAAAGCACAACTTTACGGATATCCGTCAGTTTAATCTGATGTTTAAAACATATCAGGGTGTTACGGAGGACAGCAAGAACGAGATTTATCTTCGACCCGAAACCGCACAGGGAATATTTGTAAACTTTGCAAATATTCAGAGAACAAGCCGCAAAAAAGTTCCGTTTGGGGTTGCTCAAATCGGTAAATCCTTCAGAAACGAAATTACTCCGGGCAACTTTATTTTTAGAGTTCGTGAATTTGAGCAAATGGAACTTGAATTTTTCTGCAAACCGGGAACTGACCTTGAATGGTTTGAATATTGGAGAGGTTTTTGCAGAGATTGGCTGTATTCACTTAATATTAAAGAAGAAAATCTCCGACTGCGTGACCATTCTAAAGAAGAGCTCTGCTTCTATTCAAAAGCAACTACCGACTTTGAATATTTATTCCCATTTGGCTGGGGAGAACTTTGGGGAGTTGCAGACAGAACCGATTACGACCTTAATCAGCATATTAAAACAAGCGGAAAAGGTCTTGAATACTTTGACCCTACAACAAACGAAAAATATGTACCTTATGTTATTGAGCCATCACTTGGTGTTGAAAGGCTGTTCCTTGCACTTATGGTGGAAGCGTATGATGAGGAAGTAATTAATGAAAAAGACACAAGAGTTGTGCTTCACCTTCATCCGACACTTGCTCCCTTTAAGGCAGCTGTACTGCCTTTGTCTAAAAAGCTGGGAGAAAAAGCAGAAGAGGTTTATGATATGTTGAGCAAAAACTTTATGGTTGAGTATGACGACGCCGGTTCAATCGGAAAGAGATACCGCAGGCAGGACGAAATCGGAACACCAGTTTGCATTACTTATGATTTTGACTCACTTGAAGATAACTGCGTAACAGTTCGTGACAGAGACACAATGGAGCAGGAAAGAATTTCTATTGATAAGCTTGTTGATTATATAAATGAAAAGATCAAGTTTTGATTTTTTGATAAAGTAAAATAAAATTAAGACCTTTCGGAGTATATTTTCCGAAAGGTTTTAATTTTATAATGAAAATATTCAAGCGTTAAATTTTTTAAAAGAAAATCTTTATCAGCAAAACCGATACAGCAATACACGCTAAGCATATTAATACACCCACAAGCATAGCACCGGGATTTCCACTTGATATACAAGCAAAAAAAATTACAAATACTACATGGAACAGAAAAAAACATATAAGTATCACAACTTTTTGCGCTAAACTTGGAGAAGATTCATTGTCGGTTTGCTGATTTTCTTCATTTTTTTCATCTTTTACAGTTTTTTTCTGTGAACTTTTTGAAGATTTTTTGTGGGTGCTTTCAAAGGTTTGCATATAATGTGAATATCCTTCAAAGCCTTTTCCGAAATAGCCATAATCGTCGTCTTTCATAATGTTACCCCCTTAAAAATTTATTTTATTTACTTATATTATAGCAGAGGAACTGTCCCATAAAAATACCTTTCACAATAACTTTCTTTAATTTTTATTTATTTCAAAAATTCTTTTTTAAATACCCCAAATTCTATTCTTTATTTTTACTCTTTGAATTTGGTTTAAAAAAGTCACATACAAAATAATAAACAGGAATTGTTAAAAACAAAATCCACATAGGATGCCAAAGTCCCATTAAAAATCCGAAAAGCAAATATACAATTACTATCAATACAGGATAACAAAAATGGCTGGGCTTTCTTTTTATTATTGCGTCAACCAAAGTATAATAAAGCGGTATTGTCAAAAATACTATCCAGCTTAACTTAAATCCCATATATATACCGCTGAATCCCCATAATAAAAATACTATAACTGCAACAATAGGATAAGGAAATTTATTCCAGATACTCTTTTTCTTTTGTTTTTTATTTACCTCATCACTGTAAAATACATGACCGTTTTCATCTGTATAAACCTTTTTTTCTCCGTTCTCTTCAACATAAACACCATTAAAGCCTACATTTACCTTTGTTCCGTTTTTATCGTGAACATTTATTCCGTCTTTAAAGCTTATATCAACATGGTCACCGTCTTTGCTATGTACATGAAGTCCATTTTTAAAACTTACCTTGTCGTATTTTACATAATTTGTATTATCATTTTTTTCATTATTATTTGATCTATTTTCTTTACTTTCAAAATTTATGTTTTCAGCTTTCAAATTTTCACTATCATCAGCTTTAATATTTTCCTCTTCCATTTTTACTTTTTCAGGCTCTGATTTACCCTGAAGCAGTTCATCAAGAGTAACACCATACAGCTTTGCCAGTAAAATTAAATTATCCGTATCCGGTGAAGCCTCTGCCCTTTCCCATTTTGAAACCGCCTGTCTGCTTACTCCTATTTTACCTGCAAGTTCCTCCTGTGATAAATTATTCTTTTTTCTGTACTGTAAAAGCCTGTTTGCAATTTCAATATTCATAATTTTCCTCCTTGAAATTTCTGACCTTATTATACAAAATTTTTCTGACGCAGGCTATACATTCTGGTTTTCAATTATGCAACCGTAGGTTGCAATTCAGGTTTTATGGGAAGTTGCAGCCTATAATTTTTAAGCTTTTATTTTTATTAAATTAAACTTTGAATGCCTTAAATTAATACTCTAACCCTTTTGTTGTCTTTAAAAATTCTTTAAATTTATTATATATGATCTCTGCTCCGCCAATACTGTCGCTTTCAATATTTAAAGGCATATTCGGGTCATGAACTGAAAGTCTTAACAAAAACCATCCGTCACCGTCATTTTTCCCGAAAGATACACGCACTCCTTCTCGGCTGTCGTCTGCTAATATCCAGCCCTGCTGTTTTTTTGCATAATCTTCAAGGTCAGATATAATTTTTTGTCCGCAGGCTCTGAAGTCCTTTTCCAATATATTGAAACGGTATTCCCTGCTTTCGATCGGTTCTTTTAAACTTTCTAAAATACTGTCAAGCTCTTTTCCCTGCTTTTTCATCTGTGCCATTTTTATAATTATTTTTGTGCAAAGATATGCTCCGTCGTCAAGAAAATAATTTTCTCTCATAGCAGCATGACCGGAGGTCTCAATAGCCAACGGGCAGTTTATCCCCTTTGAATTTAACTCAAGTCCTTTATCAATAACATTTTTATATCCTCTTTTATAACGGTAATGCTTTCCACCCAGTGTATTTTCAATAAATTCTTTAAGTCCGCTTGAAGTGATTGAATCAGTTACGATCGTTCCTCCCTCATTTCCTTCAAGTGCAATTGCCGATGCCAGCGCTACAAGACGGTTTCTGTTAATTTCATTACCTTTGCTGTCAACGGCACCGCCTCTGTCAACATCAGTATCGAAAATGACTCCTAGATCCGCCTTGCTTTCAAGCACGGCTTCACAAATTGATTCCATCGCAGTTTTATCCTCAGGGTTAGGAATATGATTGGGAAATGTGCCGTCAGGCTCAAGAAAACGACTGCCTGTTGTATCTGCACCAAGCACCTTTAAAACCTTGTCTGCGTAAAATCCTCCTACTCCATTACCTGCATCAACAACAATCTTAAAACCTTTCAACGGCTGCTCATAATCATCTGCATTAACCTCTTTCTTTATAATATTGCAAAGATTTTCAGCATACCTAGACATATAATCTATGTTTTCTGCCTGACCGCTTTTTGATTTTTGAATATTTTTTTCATCTTGAGCAAACTGAAGAATATCAATAATATCTTCTGCTTCAAGCCCGCCCTGTCTTGTAAAGAACTTAAGACCGTTTCTGTTAAAAGGATGGTGACTTGCGGTGATCTCAACTGCTCCGTCACAGTTTAAATAAACAGTTGTCATAAACATAGAAGGAGTTGACGCAAGACCGCAGTTTAAAACCTTTGCACCAACACTTAAAAACTGCTCAACAACTAAAGAGGAAATATGTTCGCCTGTAATACGGCTGTCTCTGCCTACTGAAAGAGTAAGTTCATCAGGTTTTTTTTTTATTTTATTGCAAAGCCAATTGACAAATCCCAAAGAAGCTCCTTTTACTACTTCATCAGTTAAGGTAACATTTTGACCTTTAATACCGTCGCAGGCAACTCCTCTGATATCCGTACCGCTTTGAAGATGACTGTAATATTCATTTAACATAACAATATTCCTTTCTTTAATAAGTACAAATTGATTATATATTATAACATAAAAATAAACAAGATAAAGAATTTTTAAGTTTGTCAAAAATACACAAAAGAATTTTTCAGATATAAAGTTTTATTTTCACATTAACGAAAAAGGTCAAAATAGTTTTGAAATTCGTTTGTAAACATTTTACACATATAGTAAAATTGCACAATTTATTCCACTAGTGTTTGTGTATTTATTACTTTTATTTTTCATATTGTACAAAAATATTTTCTGTTTTTTGTTGACATTTCCAAATTTCTGAATATAATAGTAAATGTCAAGTAAATAGTCCGCTTGACTATTACCAATCATTTTTGATTGCTAATACTTATAAATTGCCAAATGGTAAATGGCGCACGAAAAAATATTATATTTTTAAGGAGGATTTGTCATGACACCAGTTTTAAGTTTACATGACATCGAAGTTTCAAAATTCCTCGCCGTGCTTGATACCTGCAAGGGCAACGTATTTCTTGTTACGCGCGAAGGAGATCATCTTAACCTGCGCAGTAAACTCTGTCAGCTTGTCGGCTTAACTCAGCTTATTGAGGGCGGCAAAATTGCAGAGGCGTATATCGTTTGCGAAAACAAAGAAGATGAAAGTAAACTTTTCAGATTCAACTTGCTCGGTGATACCGGTGAGGCAAAAGTTGATTAAGTTTACACTTATAATTTGATATCTACGATTTTTCACGTTAATTTCAAAACTTCTAAATCCAAAAGCAGTCACCTCTAACAGGGTGGCTGTTTTTGGATTTTATAAAGTTTATTTTATTACTTAAAATTGTTTTTATCTTTTGGGTTGATTTTCCGTATTAAAAGTGGTATTATCTTCCTTGGCAAAATTATATTGCCGGTCTGTTCGCAAAATCCAGACCATAAAAAAACACTACGGAGGAAAATTTAATATGAAAAAAAAATCAACTACCCTGTACTTAGTACAGGCCGCGGTAATTGCTGCACTTTACGCAACTCTTACAATTTTGCAGAATGTTCTTCTGCCGGGTACTGCATCTATGGCTGTACAATTTAGGATATCTGAGGTTATGACAGTTTTCGCACTGTTTACCCCTGCCGCCATTCCCGGACTGTTTGTTGGATGTATTATTGCAAACATAAGCTCCGTTGCAGTCTTGGGTCCTTATGATATGATATTCGGATCTCTTGCAAGTCTGATTGCCGCAATTTTAATGTATCTGCTCAGGAACAAGCGATTATTTTCGCTTCCATTACCCGCCGCTTTAATGCCTGCTTTGATTAACGGTATTATTGTAGGATTTGAAATTGAGTTTTTCTTAATTGAAGGCGGATTTCACTTTGAAAACTTCCTAATTCAAGGCGGACTTGTTGCATTGGGAGAGCTTGCTGTTGTACTTATTTTAGGATTACCCTTTGCTAAAATACTTGAAAAATCAAATTTACATAAAAGACTGTTAAATGTTTAAAATAACCCCTGCTGATTACAGCAGGGGTCACTTTTATTATTTAAATTCGTCGGTAAAATTAAATTCGTCTTTAAATCTTTCCTTAAAAATTTTAAATACTGCATTAAGTGTTTCTTCATCATCTACGCCCACATAATTTTCATTTTCATCATCTAGACTTTCTATTTTCAGAATTATTACTTCTTCAGTATCTTCAACATTTTCCATAAGAACAATATATTCGCTGCCTTCATATTCAACTGTATCAAGAAATTCAAATTCTACATCGTTGCCCTCATCATCTGTGAGAACAATTATATTCGCCTCTTCCTGAACATCAGAAGCAAAATCTTCATTATTAAGCATAATATTAACTCCTTTGCTGTGTTGTGTTTATAAGATTACATTATTTCAATTAAAATTGCAACCTATTTAATTAAAATTTAATATTTTTTAAAATTTTACCGTGACTTTTAAAGTTAGTATATTAATACCATTATGCAAAATAATTTATTGAACCTGTAACTTTTGGAAATACTAGATAAAAATATGATCTACATTTATTAATGATACATTTATTCTAACTTTATGTATTAAACAAAAAAACATAAAAAACCACTTTGTTTTTGTTGAAAAATATGTTATAAAGTTATATAATTATAATAAATTTACTTTTACAAATTTTCCCTGATTTTAAAACATAAACTTTTTACATATATTTTATTCTTATTTTAATGTACTTTATATGAATTAAATTTTAAAAATTTTTTTATAAGGGGGTTATTATGAAAGAAAAAAATTTACTTATTGACCGTGAATTAAGCTGGATAAAATTTAACGAGCGTGTTTTAGAGGAAGCCAAAAGCAAGGATAATCCTCTTATGGAAAGACTTCGTTTTATTTCAATTTTTCAAAGCAATTATGAAGAATTTTTCAGAGTAAGGGTAGGTTCTATTACAGACCAGCTTTTAATTGAATCTGAAGAAACTAACGGCGATGCTGATAAATCTCAAAAAAAGCAGCTTAAAGATATTTTTTATGCTACAAGCTGCCTATTACCAGAACTTGATAGAACCTTTGAACAAATTTTAAACGACGGTAAAAAATATTTTACAAAGGTAACAGAGAAAAATGTTACTAACGCTGAAAAGGTTGTTTTGAGACAAATTTTTGAAAAGGATGTCGCTCCTTTTATCTCTCCGTTTATCATTGAAAAAAAGCACCCGTTTCCTTTCTTTGATAACGGTGTACCCGTTGTTGGAGTTACTCTGAAAAAGAAAAACGGGGGGTCAAAGTTTGGACTTATACCCATAAGAAAATCACTGCCTAAAGCTGTATTTTTACCTTCTGGCAATTGCAGATTTATACTTATGGAAGATTTAATTTTAATGTTTATTAATTCTGTTTTCAAAAAATTTGAAATAACAGAAAAAATTGTTTTTTCGGTCATAAGAAATGCAGATATTGATGTAAACGAAGGTTTGTATGACTTTGATGTTGATTTCAGAACAACAATGTCTCGTCTTATTGAATTAAGGGGAACTTTAGCGCCTGTTGAACTTAAATATACAGGCAATAACTGCGAGAAAATTTTGAAACATTTAAAAAACAATCTTTGCCTTGGAAAGAAACAACTTTTTCATCAAAACACTCCTATTAATATGGGATTTTTCTCACTGCTTGAAAAAAAGCTTGATAAAAACAACTATCCGAAACTTTACTATAAACCTTTAAGTCCGCAGTATCCTGCATCAATAAAGAAAAACTCAATTATAAGCACCATAAGAAAAAAAGATATTCTTCTTTGCTATCCGTTTGACAGTGTTCAGGTGCTGATAGATTTGCTTGAAGAGGCGGCAAAAGACAAAAGAGTTAATGAAATAAAAATATCACTTTACAGACTTGCATCAAACTCTAAAATAGTTCAGTCGCTTATTTCCGCTGCAAAACAGGGTAAAAAAGTTACCTGTCTTGTTGAATTAAGAGCAAGATTTGATGAAGAAAATAACATTGACTGGTCTAAGATTCTTGAAGAATCCGGCTGTACAATTATTTATGGTATGCCAAACTATAAAGTACACTGTAAACTTCTTTTAATAGAAATGACAGACGGCAAAGGCGATATAGTTCAAATCGGAACAGGAAACTTTAATGAATCCACAGCAAAATTATATACTGATTTAGCATTATTCACCTGCAATAAAAATATAACAGAAGATGCAAGAGAAGTATTCGCCTGTCTAAAAGAAGGAAGGTTTGTTGAAAAAACAAAAGAGCTAATGGTTGCTCCTTTATGCTTAAAAACGAATTTGATTTCGCTCATTGACGAAGAAATTGAAAAAGCAAAAACAGGGCTTCCCTCTGCTATTACTTTAAAGCTAAATTCCCTTACCGATAAAGATTTAATTGAAAAACTTATTGAGGCTTCCATGGCGGGAGTTCCGATAAAAATGGTTATAAGAGGTATTTGTTGTCTTGTTCCGGGAATTGAAGGTAAAACAGATAACATTGAAGTCAGAAGTATTGTAGGCAGACTTTTGGAACATTCAAGAATTTATATATTCGGAGTTGGAAAGGATAGAAAATTTTTTATATCTTCTGCTGATTTTATGACAAGAAACACCTCACAGCGGGTTGAGGTTGCTACGCCTGTTTACGATTATAAAGCAAAAATGAAACTTAATAAAATTATGAAGCTTGCATTATGGGATAATCAAAAGGCTAGAAGAATGGACTGCGAAGGAAACTACACCTTGATTACACCGTCATCAAGAGCAAAAAAGCACAATTCACAGTTAGAGCTTTATGATGAGGCCTATAAAAACAGTGCTGATAACATAATAAATAATGTAAAAATAATAAACAAAGCAAAAACCGTTTCTAAAAAATCAAAAGAAAAAAAATAATAAATTTTCAGGAGGAAACTTTTATGAAAAAAAGAATAGGAATTTTAACCAGCGGAGGCGACTGTCCAGGACTGAACGCAACAATCAGAGGCGTAGCCAAAGCTTCATACGAGCTTATAGGCAACGATATTGAAATTTACGGAATAGTAGGCGGATACACAGGACTTATAAACGGTGAATACAAAGAAATGAAAAAGCCTGATTTTTCAGGTATTTTAACTCAAGGCGGAACAATTCTGGGAACTTCAAGACAACCTTTTAAGCAAATTCAGGTTATAGGTGACGACAATGTAGATAAAGTATCAAATATGATAGATAACTACAAAAAAATGAAACTTGACTGTCTTCTTACATTGGGAGGAAACGGAACACATAAAACCGCCAACCTTTTGTCACAGAACGGACTTAATGTAATAGGACTTCCAAAAACTATTGATAACGATATTTATGGAACAGAAAAGACTTTCGGTTTTCACACTGCTGTTGATATAGGTACAGAGGTTATTGACAGACTTCACTCAACAGCTACAAGCCACTCAAGAGTAATGGTGGTTGAAATTATGGGAAACAAAGCAGGCTGGCTTTCACTGTATTCAGCTGTTGCAGGGGGAGCAGATGTTATTCTTCTTCCGGAAATGCCATTTAGCTATGAAAAGGTTGCAAAAGCTGTACTTCAAAGAAAAAAAGACGGTCATGTATTCTCTATTGTGGTTGTTGCCGAAGGAGCATTTTCAAAAGATGAAGAAAAAATGAAACGCAAGGAGCGTATTGCTAAAAGAGGCTGTACCACCGTTACTCCGCTTGTTGTTAAATATATTGAAGAAAAAACAGGCATAGAAACAAGAAGTATGGTTCCGGGCCATTATTTAAGGGGAGGAACACCCTCTGCTTATGACAGAGTTCTTGCAACAGAATTTGGCGTTTATGCCGCACAGCTTATTAAAGACGAGCATTACGGCGTAACCGTTGCACTAAAGAACAATAAAATTACACACAATAAGCTTGAAGATATTGCAGGCAAAGCAAAGCCTGTTCCAAAAAATCACGAGCTTGTTAAAGCCGCAAAATCTATCGGCATTGAATTTTGCGAGGGTTAACAACCGGTGAACTGTTCCTCCGGGCAGTTAAATTAAAAAAGGGTTCTTATAACAAATAGCCTAAAATAATGGCAAAGTTATATTTAGAAGCAAGGTTATTGTCAAGAATATTAAAAGTTTTTGCGTCGCTTTTTTCAAAAAGCGACCGGTGAACTGTTCCTCCGGGCAGTTAAAGTAAAAAAGGGTTCTTATAACAAATAGCCTAAAATAATAGCAAAGTTATATTTAGAAACAAAGGTTATTGTCAAGAATATTAAAAGTTTTTGCGTCGCTTTTTTCAAAAAGCGACCGATGAATTGTTCCTCCGGGCAGTTAAAGTAAAAAAAGGGTTCTTATAACAAATAACCTAAAATAATGGCAAAGTTATATTTAGAAGCAAAGGTTATTGTCAAGAATATTAAAAGTTTTTGCGTCGCTTTTTTCAAAAAGCGACCGGTGAACTGTTCCTCCGGGCAGACAGACTCATATTAAAACACACTTTTATACCTGACTGTTTCAGGGCAGTTTCCTATAAAGTAAAAAATTTAGGGAGGATTTAAAATCCTCCCTTATTTAGCTAAAACATAACTTTCATCAATTCTGCGGTAAAGTTCTTCGGTTGGGACTGAATTATCCAATATAATTGTGTACCAGCTTTTCTTGTTCATATGCCAACCGGGGAAATATTTCTTATTGTCTATTGTTTTTATCATCTGTTCAGGATTTAACCGCAGGTCTATTATTTCAACGATATCATTTGAGCTGAGTCCAAGTTTTCTCATTGAAACCGTTAAAATAGCTCCATACCATTTATGAGTATCTTTTCTACGCCATACAGCATTATCAGGAAATTTTTCCCACAAAAATTCTAATTCGTTTCCATACCTTTTGCGTACGTATTCTATAACAGCAATAGTTTGTTTACTGCGAAATATATCAGGCTCGAAGCATTTTTTAGAAATATCCTTCAGCAAATTCTCACAAACAGTTCTGGCTTTACCTACATAAGCACCCTCGGACGCTTCCACCTTATAAAGATAATATTCTTCATTAGATGTACTGTCAATCATTTGTGTAGATACTGCCTCGTCATTTGTTATAAATACATTTAACCGAAATTGACCGTTCATTACTATTGTTTGATACCGATATCCATCTGCTTCTTTTGAAAATCCATAGCTTATCAACTTAGCACGGTTTAATTTTTTACGAACAAAAAATTTTTCTTCAAACATATTATCAACTCCGCAGACCCTCGATTTACTGTGCCAATTATATCATATATTTAACTGCAATACAAACAACTTAAAATAACACCAAACGCCCCTCATGGCTTTCGCTTTGAGGGGCGTTTGATTTATGTGAATTAAAAAGGATAGGTTAAATTATTCTACATCCTGCATTGCATCGTAGCCTGTTTCACCAGTTCTTACTTTAACAACATCTTCAACATCATAGATAAAGATTTTACCGTCGCCGATATGTCCAGTGTAAAGTGCTTTAATAGCGGCATCTACAACTGACTGAACAGGAACTTTACATACAACGATTTCTACTTTCATCTTAGGCAGGAGGTTACTCTCAAGAGCAACACCACGATAATACTCTGCTTTTCCCTTTTGAGCGCCGCAGCCGAGTACCTGCGTTACTGTCATACCTGTAATTCCAAGTTTATCCATTTCATTCTTGAGAGCTTCAAGTCTGCTCTGCTTAAGAAGAATATCGATTTTTGTAATTTTAATATCGCCTTCTGCAGCAGGAGTATATCTGCCTGCAAGCTGAACAGGAACAGCTTCCGTAACAGGTGCATCTCCTGTAACCTGTGCACCGAATTCATCAAGAGAAGCGGTCGATACAACAGCAGGCATAAAGTCTGCATAAGAGCTGATAAGACCATGCTCTGTAAGGTCAAGACCTGAAAGTTCTTCTTCCTCTGTTGCACGAAGACCGATCGTATGCTTAATAATCTGGAAGGTAATAATCATAGTAACGATAGTCCATGCAGCTACACTAACAACACCTAAAGCCTGGAGTCCTAACTGCTCAAATCCGCCGCCGTAGAACAAACCTGTAACACCGTCCTGTCCCTGACCTGTTGCGAAAAGACCAACTGAAAGTGTACCCCAAATACCGTTTACGCCGTGAACAGCAACAGCACCGACAGGGTCATCTATCTTTAATTTAATATCAATAAATTCAACGGCTACAACTACCAAAATACCTGCAACAAAGCCTATAATAGCTGAACCTAAAGCATCTACATCTGCACAGGGAGCCGTAATGGCTACCAAACCTGCAAGTGAGCCGTTAAGTGACATTGAAACATCAGGCTTGCCGTTTTTAAACCAGGTAAACAGCATTGTTACACAAGTAGCAACAGCAGGCGCAATTGTTGTAGTCAAGAAAATCTGACCCAAATTATCTGTTGCAGCAGCAGCAGCGCCGTTAAAGCCATACCAGCCGAACCAAAGAATAAATACGCCTAATGCACCGAGTGTTAAACTGTGACCGGGGATAGCATTTACCTTACCGTCTTTACCGTATTTACCAATACGAGGTCCGAGAATGATTGCACCTATGATAGCAGAAATACCGCCTACCATGTGAATTGCACAAGAACCTGCAAAATCAACAAAACCTAACTGTGAAAGCCAGCCGCCACCCCAGATCCAGTGTGCTTCAATAGGATAAACAACTGCAGAAATGATAAGTGAATAAATACAGTAAGAAGCAAATTTTGTTCTCTCTGCCATAGCTCCCGAAACAATAGTAGCTGCAGTAGCGCAGAATACCATATTAAATACAAAATTGTGCCATGGGAAATTAGCAAAATTAGTGAAAATTTGCAAGTTTGGCAAACCGACTAAACCGAACAAAGCATCTTCACCGCACAAAAGTCCAAACCCAAGCAACATAAATACTACTGTACCAATACAGAAGTCCATAAGGTTTTTCATTATAATGTTACCTGCATTTTTAGCTCTTGTAAAACCTGTTTCAACCATTGCAAATCCGCACTGCATAAAAAATACCAATGCGGCACCAATTAAAAACCATACACCCTCGGTACCAAAAATGGTAGAATTCAAAGCTTCACTAACAACACTCTCTACTTCCATTTTCATCTCTCCTTTTAATTTTATGTAAAATTTAATGTAAAAAATATAAAAACAAAAAGGATGTGAAAATTAAGTCTTTGCTTAATTTTACACATCCTTGTGTTTAAAAAATTAATTAGTTTATAAAGTTAAATTAACTGTTATTTTTTATACGCTTTTATACGCTGAAAAGCAAATCTCCGTATGTCGGATATGGCCAGTAATCAGAAGATGTTTCTGTTTCCATTTCATCGCCTATTGCTCTTAATTCCTGCATTTTTACAAAAACTTCATTACAGTAGAATTCTGCATATTTCTGTGCATCGTCCTCGAATTCAGCAGCAGAGATCAATGCGTTTTCAAGCTCTTCAATCTTCTTTGAAAAACATACAAGCTTCTGGCTTAAATCAGATACAAGCTTTGTTTCAACATCTGTTGGAATATCAGCAGAAAGTGATTTTTTTGCAAGCGCTGTATCTGTAAGCTCTCTTATATAAGCTGATACTGCCGGAAGAATGTCTTTCTTTGCCATATCAAGCATTGTAAGAGCCTCTATATTAATAGTTTTTGAGTAATTTTCAAGCTGAATTTCACATCTTGCTCTGGTTTCTTTTTCTGTATATACATTATGTTTTGCAAAAAGCTCAATATTTTTCTTATCTACATAACGAGCCATAGCTTCAGGTAATGTTTTTAAGTTGTAAAGACCTCTCTTTTCTGCTTCAGCAACCCACTCGTCAGCATAGTTATTACCGTTAAAGATAATTCTCTTATGCTCTTTAATTGTTTTTCTGATAAGTTCAATAACTGCTGTATCAAAATCAGATGCCTGTGAAAGCTCATCTGCAAACTGCTGAAGCTCTTCAGCTACAATTGTATTAAGCATAATATTAGGACAGGAAATGTTTAGAGCCGAACCTAACATTCTGAACTCAAATTTATTGCCTGTAAATGCAAACGGAGATGTACGGTTACGGTCTGTTGTATCTTTCATAAAGTCCGGAAGAACATCAACGCCCATCTGCATTTTTATTTTTTCAGATCCTTCATAAGGAACGCCCTTCTCAATCGCATCTAGAACTGCCTGAAGTTCGTCGCCTAAAAACATTGAAATAATAGCAGGCGGAGCTTCATTAGCGCCTAAACGATGATCATTTCCTGCTGATGCAACAGAAACTCTTAATAAATCCTGATATTCGTCAACACCCTTGATAATTGCAGCAAGGAAAAGTAAAAACTGGGTGTTTTTTGCAGGTTCTTTTCCCGGATCAAGCAGGTTTTCGCCTGTATTAGTTGAAATTGACCAGTTGTTGTGTTTACCTGAACCGTTGACTCCTGCAAACGGTTTTTCGTGAAGCAGGCATACAAGACCGTGACGTTCTGCAACTTTTTTCATAATTTCCATTGTAAGCTCGTTATGGTCTGTTGCAAGGTTTGTTGTTGTAAAAATAGGTGCAAGCTCATGCTGTGAAGGTGCTACCTCGTTATGCTTTGTTTTTGCATAAATGCCTAAACTCCAAAGCTCATTGTCAAGATCCGCCATATATGCTGCAACCCTCGTTTTAATTGCTCCGAAATAGTGATCGTCAAGTTCCTGTCCTTTAGGAGCTTTTGCTCCGAAAAGCGTACGGCCTGTAAAAATAAGGTCTTTTCTCTGGTCATAAAGTTCTTTATCCACAAGGAAGTATTCCTGTTCAGGTCCTACTGTTGTGGTAACTCTTGTTACTTCGTCTTTGCCAAAAAGTTTCAAAATTCTTACTGCCTCTGTACTGATTCTTTCCATAGAACGAAGAAGCGGAGTTTTCTTATCCAGAACTTCTCCTGTATATGAACAAAAAGCAGTCGGAATATATAAGGTACCGTCTTTAACAAATGCATAAGATGTCGGGTCCCATGCCGTATATCCTCTCGCTTCAAATGTTGCACGAATTCCGCCGCTTGGGAATGAAGATGCGTCAGGCTCGCCTTTGATAAGCTCTTTTCCTGAAAACTCCATAATTACGTTGCCGTCATCTGTGGGATTAATAAAGCTGTCATGTTTTTCAGCTGTAATTCCCGTCATTGGTTGGAACCAATGTGTAAAATGTGTACATCCCTTTTCAATAGCCCAATCCTTCATGGCATTTGCTACAATGTTTGCAACATTAATATCTAAAGGATCACCGTTTTGAATTGTTTTCTGTAAAGCTTTGTATGTTGCTTTAGGAAGTCTCTCTTTCATGGTTTTTTCGTTAAAAACCATTGAACCGAACATTTCTGGAACATTAGCCATTTTTGCACTCTCCCATTCGTTTTTTATAATGTTTAGACATAAAAAGGGCGCCGTAGGACTATGCCTACAGCGCCTTTGCTGTGTCATTACTGCAAGTATATACTCTATTTATAGTTTTGTCAATAGCAATTTTAAATTTTCCTTTTATTTTGCAAGTTTTTATTAATTTCTTGCAAAATTTTTAAATTTATCGCTAAAAATTTAAAGAATTTAACTATTTGAAATTATTTTTTGCAATTTAACTTATAAAATTATGCTTTTATCTATTGACACGCCTGCCTTTAAAGTCTTATAATAAATTTGTTATATAAATATATATAATTAAGTTATATATAGCATTACAAAGGATTTTATATACATCATATTTTATGAATTTAAAATTCATTTGTTAATCTTTTATAACTTTTATTTTTCGTATTATTTAATATTACTTTAAAGGAGGCTTTATTAGTTTATATAAAAAATATAATAAAAATTTTTAATTACTTTAATTCTATGCACTGCAAATTTTTAGTTTATTTAATATTTAATATTCATAAAATAAAATAGTCGAAATGAAAAAACAGTTTTTTCCTTGAAAGCATTCCTTTTACAATAACAGAAAAAATATTTATTAAATTTTTTTATCTTAATTCTTATAAGTAATAACATTTTCGACTAAATACATTACAATTATACATTGGTGATATCTGTGAAAAAAGCGTTGATTATTTCTAAAACAAAGCAAAGTACAGAATCCCTTGCTCAGTTGCTATACTCGGAGGGCTATAAGAATTCAAGCCTTGCAAGCAGCTCGGCAACTGCCAAGGATTTTATTGGCAAAGAGGAATATGATTTGATTTTAATAAATATTCCTCTTGAAAATGAAACAGGACTTGATCTTGCAATTTTTGCCGCAACTAATACACAAGCATGCGTTGTTGTTATTGTTCACGAACAGCACTCGGCTGATGTACTTGAAGAACTTACAAAATATGGCATACTTGTAATTTCAAGACCAATTAACAAACATCTGTTTCATCATTATTTAATTTTTACTGATTGTTACAGAAATCGCATACTCGGAGTAGTTCAGGAGAACGATAAGCTTAAAAATATGGTTGAAGAAGTCAAACTAGTTAACCGAGCGAAACTTCTGCTTATGCAGTGTCTGACTATGACGGAAAAGCAGGCCCACCATTACCTTGAAAAACAGGCTATGGACTTGCGCATAAGCAAAATACAAATTGCAAAACAGGTAATTAAAACATACGAAAACTAATACAGCATTTTGTGAAAGGAATGTTATATTTATGAGCCGCAGTGCATATTTAATTTTGGAAAACGGCACTTATTTTGAAGGCAAAGCCTTCGGCGCCGAAAAAGAAACCACAGGAGAGCTTGTTTTTACAACCGCTATGACAGGCTATCTTGAAACACTCACCGACCCCAGCTATTACGGTCAGGTGGTTATTCAGACCTTCCCACTAATTGGAAACTACGGAGTTATTCCCTCTGATTTTGAGAGTAATTCTCCGTTTTTAAAAGCTTATATAGTAAGAAATTGGTGCCAAGCTCCTTCTAACTTCCGTTGTGAGGGGGATCTTGACACCTTTTTAAAAAACAGCGATATACCTGCTATGTATGACATTGACACAAGAGCCTTAACAAAAATAGTAAGGGAATACGGTGTTATGAACTGTAAGTTAACTTATAGTCTCGATAATTTTGAAAAAGATGTTGAAGAAATAAAGTCTTACAAAATTACAGAAGCTGTAAAAAGCGTTGTTGCTGAAAATTCTGAATTGTTTGAATCCGAAACACACGACCTAAAGGTTACGCTTATGGATTTTGGAGCAAAGTACAATATATGCAGGGAGCTTGTTAAAAGAGGCTGCGATGTAACGGTTGTTCCGGGAAACACAAGCGCTGATGAAATAATTAAAATGAATCCTGACGGAATAATGCTTTCAAACGGACCGGGAGACCCAAGCGAAAATACGGAAATTATTAAAGAAATCAAAAAGCTTTGTGATAAGAAAATCCCCATTTTTGGAATTTGTTTAGGTCATCAGCTTTTAGCGCTTTCACAAGGTGCAAAAACCTCAAAACTTAAGTATGGACACAGAGGAGCAAACCAACCTGCTGTTGATTTAAAAACAAATCGTGTTTACATTACAAGTCAAAACCACGGCTATGCAGTTGTAAGTGAAAGCCTGCCTGATAATGCAGAAGAAGGATTTGTAAACGGTAACGACAGAACCTGCGAAGGCGTCAACTATACTGATATGCCCGCATTTTCCGTTCAGTTCCACCCTGAAGCATGCGGAGGACCTCACGATACAGCGTTCTTATTTGATCGTTTTATCGAACTGATGAAAAACAACAAAAAGTAATACTGAATTAATAATATAAACAATGAATTAAGTAAGTGAATTATAAAGTTGAGGAATGATAATATGCCACTAAAACCAAACATTAAGAGAGTAATGGTGATCGGATCGGGTCCTATCGTAATAGGTCAGGCTGCCGAATTTGACTATGCAGGAACACAGGCATGCCGCGCATTAAAGGAAGAGGGACTTGAGGTTATTCTTGTAAACTCAAACCCTGCAACAATTATGACGGATAACGCCATGGCAGATAAAGTTTATATTGAACCTTTGACCCTTGAGACAGTTAAGAGAATTATTAAGAAAGAACGTCCGGACAGTTTGCTTTCCACCCTTGGAGGACAAACAGGCTTAACACTTTCAATGCAGCTTGCAAAGGAAGGTTTTCTTGAAAAATACGGAGTTCAGCTTTTGGGCGCAAACCCGGAAACTATTGATAAAGCCGAAGACAGACAAATGTTTAAAGACACAATGATGTCAATTAATCAGCCTGTTATTCCGTCTTTAGTTGTAAACGATGTTGAGACTGCCGTTAAATTTGCAGATGAAATCGGATATCCCGTAATTATCCGCCCTGCTTTTACACTGGGAGGTACAGGCGGCGGTATTGTTAATAATGAAGATGAATTAAGGGAGATAACTTCCAACGGTCTTGAGCTTTCCCCCATCACACAGGTTCTGGTTGAGAAATGCATTTCAGGCTGGAAAGAAGTAGAATTTGAAGTTATGCGTGACAGTATGGGAAATGTTATTACTGTCTGCTCAATGGAAAACTTTGACCCTGTTGGAGTTCATACAGGCGACAGCATCGTTATTGCGCCTACTGTTACACTTGCCGATAAAGAGTATCAAATGTTAAGAAGTGCAGCTCTTGATATTATTTCAGCATTAAAGGTTGAGGGCGGATGTAACTGTCAGTTTGCATTAAATCCCGAAACCTTTGAATATGCTGTTATTGAAGTAAACCCCAGAGTTTCCCGATCATCTGCTTTGGCTTCAAAGGCAACAGGCTATCCTATTGCTAAAGTTGCGGCTAAGATTGCAATCGGATATACTCTTTCAGAAATTAAAAATGCAGTTACCGGCAGTACATACGCCTGCTTTGAGCCTGCACTTGACTATGTTGTAGTTAAGCTTCCCAAATGGCCTTTTGATAAATTTGTTTATGCAAAGCGTACACTTGGCACCCAGATGAAGGCAACAGGCGAAGTTATGGCTATTGCTCCTACTTTTGAACAGGCCATTATGAAAGCTGTAAGAGGTGCTGAAATTTCTCATAACACACTTGATGACAAACAGTTTCAGGAAATGTCTTACGCTTCTGTTGTTGACCGTTTAAGTGTTTGTGACGACCAGCGTATATTCTGTGTATATGAAGCGTTAA
Source organism: uncultured Clostridia bacterium (assembly GCA_947627135.1). Lineage (GTDB taxonomy): Bacteria > Bacillota > Clostridia > Oscillospirales > Acutalibacteraceae > Ruminococcoides. Next base: position 69,159 of record CANQUV010000006.1, on the reverse strand, counting down.
AACGTGGAGTTACAGTTGAAGAAATACATAATATTACGATGATTGACGAATGGTTCCTTGAAAAGCTGATCAATCTTGTAAATACAGATAAAAAATTAAGTAACGGAAACCTTACACAAGAGCTTTATACCGAAGCTAAAAATATGGGCTTTCTTGACGAAACGATTGAGAAGCTTTCAGGCTGTAAAATCAGCGAACCTCTTGTTCCCGTTTATAAAATGGTAGATACTTGTGCTGCTGAATTTGCTGCAGAAACCCCGTACTTCTACTCCACCTTTGATAAAGAAAATGAAGCAGAAGAATTTATTAAAGAAACTAACGACGGAAAACAAACTATTATCGTTTTAGGTTCAGGTCCTATAAGAATAGGTCAAGGCATTGAATTTGACTATGCTTCAGTTCATTGTGTATGGGCGTTAAAAGAAGCAGGCTATGACGTTGTGATTATAAACAACAATCCTGAAACAGTATCTACCGACTTTGATACCGCCGACAGACTTTATTTTGAACCTCTTACAAAAGAAGATGTAATGGGAATTATTAAAACAGAAAAACCTTATGGTGTAGTTGTTGCATTCGGCGGTCAGACAGCTATCAAGCTTACTGAATTTTTAAGCACCAACGGTATAAGAATTCTCGGAACATCTTATGACGCTATTGATACTGCCGAAGACAGAGAGCGTTTCGACGAACTTCTTGAAAAATACAATATTAAGCGACCAAAGGGCGTAACTGTTATGACTACCGAAGAAGCGCTTGATGTTGCAAAAAATATTGGTTATCCTGTTTTGCTTCGTCCGTCTTATGTATTGGGCGGTCAGAATATGATCATCGCCTTTAACGAAGCTGATGTTGAAGAATACATGGCAATTATTCTTGCACAGAATATTGAAAACCCGATTCTTATTGATAAATACTTACAAGGTACGGAACTTGAGGTAGATGCAATATGTGACGGCGAGGACATTTTAATTCCCGGTATTATGGAGCATGTTGAGCGTGCAGGCGTTCATTCAGGCGATTCAATTGCAGTTTATCCTGCGTGGAATCTTTCAGATGAAATGACTGAAATTATTATAGAAAGCTCTAAAAACCTTGCTCTTTCACTTAAAACAAAAGGTCTTGTAAATATTCAGTATCTTATTTATAAGGGAGATCTTTATGTAATTGAAGTAAATCCCCGTTCTTCAAGAACAATACCTTATATCAGTAAAGTTACAGGAGTACCAATGGTTGATTTGGCTACAAGGGCAATGCTTGGAGAAAAACTTTCTGATATGGGTTACGGAACAGGTCTTTACAGAAAAAGCTGTTACACAGCCGTTAAAGTACCTGTTTTCAGCTTTGAAAAGCTGATCAATGTTGATAACCATTTAGGTCCTGAAATGAAATCTACCGGTGAAGTTCTTGGTATTGCCGGAACTTTGGAAGAAGCACTTTATAAAGGTCTTATAGGAGCAGGCTATAAAATGAAGAAAAACGGCGGTGTATTTATTACCGTTCGTAATTCTGATAAAGAAGAAATCGGCGAGGTTGCAAAGAAATACTTTGATATGGGCTTTACAATTTACGCTACTAAAGGTACGGCAGAAGTTTTAGAAACCTATGGTATTGATGCCGTAACAGTTAAGAAAATCCACGAATCCCACGAAGATAACACTCTTACTCTTATTGAAAGCGGTAAGGTTCAATATGTAATTTCAACATCATCAAAGGGAAGGATCCCATCAAGAGATTCAGTTAAAATACGCAGAAAAACTGTTGAAAGGAACATTCCGTGTTTAACTTCAATAGACACCGCAAATGCCTTGGCAGATTGCTTGATAAGCCGTTATTCGGAACACAATACAGAACTTGTTGACATTAACAACATGAGGGAGCATAAGATGAAACTTAAATTTACCAAGATGCAGGGCATCGGAAACGACTATATATACTGTTCTACATTTGACCAGAAAATATCAAATCCTGAGGCTTTGGCTGTAAGACTTTCAGACAGACACTTCGGGATCGGCGGTGACGGAATTATTCTTGTTTGCCCATCAAGTGTTGCAGATGCAAAAATGCGTATGTTTAATCTTGACGGAAGCGAGGGCAAAATGTGCGGAAACGGAATAAGATGTGTAGGCAAATTCCTCTTTGACCACGGTATGATAGATGTAAATGAAAAGAGCGAAATCACAATTGAAACATTAAGCGGAATCAAACACCTTAAGGCATATACAAGAGGCGGAGAAGTTAAGCGCTTAAGAGTTGATATGGGTAAAGCCGTTCTTGACCCTAAAGAAATTCCGGTTAAATCAGAAAAAGAAAAAATTATAAATGAACCTGTAACAATAGGCGAAAAAGAATACAACATTACCTGTGTATCTATGGGTAATCCTCATTGTGTAGTATTTGTTGATAATGTAGACAGTCTTGACCTTGAAAATTTAGGTCCCTTATTTGAAAACGACCCGATTTTCCCGGAGAGGGTTAATACAGAGTTTGTAAAGGTTATCAATGAAAACACAATTAAAATGAGAGTTTGGGAAAGAGGTTCAGGCGAAACATGGGCATGCGGAACAGGGGCTTGTGCCGTTGCTGTTGCTGCCTGTGAAAACGGTTTCTGCAAAAAAGGAACAGACATAACTGTTAAGCTTAAAGGCGGAGATCTTGTAATAAATTACACAGACGATACAGTTTATATGACAGGTAATGCTGAAAAAGTATTTGAGGGTGAAGTTGAAGTATAAGGAGAGTAAAAGTTTATGACAAAATACATATTTGTAACAGGCGGAGTTGTTTCCGGATTAGGTAAAGGAATTACCGCAGCCTCACTTGGTCGTCTTTTAAAGGCAAGAGGACTTAAAGTAGCTGCACAAAAGCTGGACCCGTATATCAATGTTGACCCCGGTACAATGAGTCCATTTCAGCATGGTGAAGTTTATGTAACAGACGACGGTGCGGAAACTGACCTTGATTTAGGTCATTACGAACGTTTTATTGATGAAAATCTTAATAAATATTCAAACCTTACAACAGGTAAGGTATATTCAAATGTTCTTGACAAAGAGCGAAGAGGCGACTATTTAGGTGAAACAGTTCAGGTAATTCCTCACATTACAAATGAGATCAAATCATTTATTTACAATGTAGGCGAAAAATCTAATGCCGATGTTGTAATTACCGAAATCGGCGGTACTGTGGGCGATATTGAAAGCCAGCCGTTTCTTGAAGCTATCAGACAGGTATCTCTTGAAGTAGGAAGCAAAAACAGTATATTTATTCATGTTACCCTTGTTCCCTACATAAAAGGCTCTGAAGAACACAAATCTAAACCAACACAACACTCTGTTAAAGAACTTCGTTCAATTGGCATAAACCCTGACATTATTGTTTTAAGATGTGATGAGCCTTTGGAAGAAAGTATCTTTAAGAAAATTGCTCTTTTCTGTAATGTTAAACCTGACTGTGTTATTGAAAATATTACCCTTCCTGTTTTATATCAGGCTCCTATGATGCTTGAAAAAAATAACTTTAGTGATGTTGTTTGCCGTGAACTTAATATCAATGCTCCAAAAGCAGATATGAGCGAATGGGAAGCTATGCTTGAGAGAATCAATTCAAGAAACAAAGAGGTTACAATTGCACTTTGCGGAAAATATGTTCAGCTTCACGACGCTTACCTTTCCGTTGCAGAAGCATTAAGTCATGCAGGATACGAAAACTCTGCCCATGTAAATATTAAATGGGTTGACAGCGAACTGATAACAGAATATACGGTTAATGATCTTTTAGGAGATGTTGACGGTATTCTTGTTCCCGGCGGATTTGGCAACAGGGGCATTGAGGGTAAAATTACAGCGGCAAAATATGCAAGAGAAAATAATATACCATATCTGGGAATTTGTCTTGGTATGCAGACTGCAGTTATTGAATTTGGAAGAAATGTTCTTGGTTTTGAAGATTCAAATTCAGGTGAATTTTCTCCTGACGGCAAACATAATGTTATTGACCTTATGCCCGAACAGCAGGGTATTGAGGAAAAAGGCGGTACGATGCGTTTGGGAGCTTATCCATGCAAGATTAAAAAGGGCACTATGATGGAAAAATCATACGGTAAAAGCGAAATTGCAGAACGTCACCGTCATCGATATGAATTCAATAACATATACAGAGAACTTTTTGAGAAAAAAGGTATGAAAATTACAGGTACTTCACCTAACGGACTTTTGGTTGAAGCTGTGGAAATTCCTGAAAATGACTTCTATGTAGGAGTTCAGTATCACCCCGAATTCAAGAGCAGACCTAACTCTGCGCACCCCTTATTCAGAGAATTTATTAAGGCTTCCCTTAAATAATAATACTAAACCAAAAATGAAAGAGAAAATCACTTGAAAGGAAAATTACATTGAAAACAAATAAGAATTTTAATAATCTTGTTCCAAACTACCTGTTTGCGGAGATTGCCAAAAGAACAAATAACTTTTTAAAGGAAAATCCAGATAAATCAGTAATCAAGCTGGGTATAGGAGATGTTACCCTTCCCCTTGCTCCCATTGTTGTTGAAGCTATGAAAAAAGGTGCTGATGACCTTGCAAAAAAAGAGAGCTTTAAAGGTTATCCGGATTATGAAGGCTATGAATTTTTGCGTCAGGCAATATCCGATTATTACAAAAGCTTTGGGGTAGATGTTCCTGCTGATGAGGTATTTGTTTCAGACGGTGCAAAATCAGACTGCGGAAATATCGGAGATATTTTTTCAGCAGATAATACAGTTTTAGTAACCGACCCTGTTTATCCCGTTTATGTTGACTCTAACATTATGGCAGGCAGAAAAATAATTTATGCAGCGTCAAATCAGAAAAACGGCTTTGCCGCTATGCCTGATGAAAATGTAAAGGCAGATATTATCTACCTTTGCTCCCCCAATAATCCCACAGGCTCTGCTTATACTTATGACCAACTTAAAGAATGGGTAGATTATGCAAATAAAAATAATGCAATTATCCTCTATGACGCTGCTTATGAAGCATTTATTACCGAAGACCTTCCCAGAAGTATTTATGCAATTGAGGGTGCAAAATCCTGTGCTATTGAATTTTGTTCACTTTCAAAAACTGCCGGTTTTACAGGTACAAGATGCGGCTACACAATAATTCCTAAGCAGTTAGAGCGAGACGGTGAAAATCTCTACGCACTTTGGTACAGAAGACAAGCTACCAAATTTAACGGTGTGTCATGGCCGGTTCAATGTGCTGCTGCGGCAGTATTCAGTCAGGAAGGTCAAAAGCAGATCAAAGAAAATATTGCATACTATCAGGAAAATGCAAAAATTATTTCTTCTGCTCTTGATGAACTGGGCATTTACTATACAGGCGGTAAAAATTCACCGTACATATGGTTAAAATGTCCTGATAATATGGGGTCATGGGAATTCTTTGATTTTCTTCTCAATGAAGCTAACGTTGTTGGTACTCCCGGCGAAGGATTCGGCAAAAACGGCGAGGGTTATTTCCGATTAACTTCATTTGGAGACAGAGAAAACACAATTGAAGCTGTGAGAAGAATTAAAGAACTTCTTAAAAAATAAATTTAAAGAAACCCTTTTTAGGGTTTCTTCTTTTTGTCAGCTGTTTCTGTGTATATTTATGTTAGATATATTTTTTGTTAAAAACCAGTTTCGGTTCATTGATCTTTATTTAACTTTTTTAAAGTCAGTTTCGAAAGTCGGCTTCGTCGCATTTCGGCGGCGAAAAAGGGTTCTCACCCCTTGACCTTCGCAAACTTTTTTAAAAAAACTTAACAAAAAAACTTTTACTTTATGCAAAAAACAGGCGGTGTGAAAAATCACATCGCCTGCTTTTTTATATCTTTTATTTACTTAATGGGGTAACGCCGCAAAGCTTTTATCAAAGGTTATTATACACTTATAGGATGGGTACTCATCGCTTACCAGTTTACATATTTTTTCGTTCAGTTCCTCTTCAGTCATGTTAAAATCCGACGGTACTACACAATCAAAAAATATATTTGTGTGAGTTTTACAGGTAACTGCTCTTAAGTCGTGTATAGTCAGGTTGCTATCTATTTGTGCGATTTTTTCAGATATCCATGTTCTTAAATTCGATACCTTATCCCCTGATGTTACAATAGGGTCAAAATGAACTATCATATTAAGTCCCTCTTTATTAAAATCACGTTCTATGGTATCGAGTATATCGTGAGTTTCAAGAATATCTCCCTCTGCCGCCATTTCAATATGAACACTTGCAAATTGTCTTCCCGGTCCGTAATCATGAATAAGTAAGTCGTGAGTTCCCAACACTCCGGGATAAGTGAGAATTTTTCTTCTTATTTCTTCAACAAACTCTCTTTCAGGTGCCCTTCCTAACAACGGATCTAATGTATCTTTAATAATGCCGATACCGCTGTATAAAATAAACAATGATACAAGAATACCCATAATGCCGTCAAGCTGTATTCCGGAGAAATATGAAATTAAAATCGCCGAAAGCACAGCAATTGTTGCTATTACATCGTTTCTGCTGTCCGCACCGGTCGCTTTTAATGTGGCTGATTTTATTTTTTTACCTAAACTGTAATTAAACAATGCAAGCCACAGCTTTATTACAATTGATAAAACAAGTACAATAACTGCAATTAAACTAAATTCAACTTCACTTGGAAATATAACCTTTTCTACACTGCTTTTTAAAAGTTCAACCCCGATTACCATTATAAGCACCGCAACGATAAGACCTGATAAATACTCATATCTGCCGTGTCCGTAAGGATGCTCTTCATCAGCGGGCTTTCCGGACATTTTAAATCCCATTAAACTAACAACGCTTGATGAAGCATCAGATAAATTGTTTACGGCATCTGCCGTAATTGAAACATATCCGAACATAGTACCTGCAATAATTTTCATAAAAAACAAAATTGTGTTACAAATTATTCCCACAATACCTGCAAATTCCCCATAAGAATTTCTTACATTAATATCTTTTATATTTTTATAATTCCTGATGAATTTTCTTACCAAAAAATTCGTCATATAGAAAATTCCTCCGCTTAAATTTATATAAAATAAGTGAATTGGTTTATTATACTACAAAACACAAAAAAAGTCATTACTTTTTATATAATAATTATATTATATGAAAATTTTTTTAAAATGTAAGTAAAAGTTTACATATTTCAACCCAAAGTTACTTTTATTTTAATTAATTATAAAGTATAATATTTAATCGAGATCAGGAGGAATAAATATGTCGGAAATTAAAACCAATGTAATGAGAATACTTGAAAAAAATAAAATTGCATATAACTCTTACGAATATCCTCACGGAAAAGATCCCGTTGACGGTGTAACAGTTGCAAATTTAATGAAGCAAGACACTAAAAAGGTATTTAAGACCTTGGTAACAAAGGGTCACAGCGGAAATTATTATGTTTTTGTTTTGCCGGTTGAAGACGAGTTAGACTTAAAGAAAGCCGCTAAAAGCGTAGCTGAAAAATCAGTGGAAATGATACCCGTAAAGGATATTTTGAAAATAACAGGGTATATAAGAGGAGGTTGTTCTCCTGTTGGAATGAAAAAGGAATACAAAACTACATATCATATTTCGACAAAGTACATTGATAAAATAATAGTAAGCGCAGGAAAAATAGGTTATCAGATTGAGTTATCTCCCGATGATTTAATACGCATTACAAAAGGACAGGTATCAGACATTATAAAAAATAAATTTGCACAAAAAATTTGATTATTATATGTTGACTTTAACCATTAAAAGTATTAAAATTATGACAACTTGTCATAGTATATTACTTATGGGAGGAAATATATATGATAAAGAGAACTTTTCTCAATCTTCCGCAAGAGAAGAAAAACAGAATTATAAAAGCAATAAAAAAAGAATTGAGCGAATATCCCAGAGAAAAAATCTCCATCAACCGAATAGTTAAGGATGCAAATATTTCAAGGGGAAGCTTTTATCAATATTTTGACGATAAATTAGATATTATAGATTTATTAATTGCAGATCTAGCCCAGCAAATTACAGAATTTTCAAAAAATTCTCTAAAACAGAATAATGGAAATCTTTTTGATCTGACTGTTGAGCTTTATGATAGGATTATAGAACTTATAAACAGTAAAAATGAAAAAACTCTTTCTAAAAATCTTCTTTTAAGCATGAGAGCAAATGAAGACTTAATTGCAGATTTTTTGCGTTACAGATATCCTTCAAAGGATTATGAAACAACATTGGAAGCTATTATAGATTCATATATTAATCCCATTTATCTTAATTGCTCAACAAAAGATGAAATAATATATATTATTTCCATTATAAACATTATTTTAAAAAACAGTATTATGAATATATTTGTGCTGCAAAATAATGCAGTCGAAGAAAGAGCCGTATTTATTAAAAAATTAGAACTCCTAAAAAACGGATTTGAAGCTAAAAGATAATTTTTGTTTTATAATACAGCGTTTATAAAAATCATGACAACGCATTGATTTGGAAGGAAAGTACTTATGTTATCAAAATTCAGCGTTAAAAAGCCTATGACCGTATTTGTTGCGGTTATAATAGTCATAGTTCTGGGTATCGTTTCTTTTACCAGAATGACCCCCGACCTTATGCCAAACCTTGATCTGCCTTATGTGGTAGTTGTTACTACATATCCGGGACAAAGTCCTGAAACTGTTGAAACAACGGTAACAAAGCCTCTTGAATCGTCTATGGCTACACTGGAAAATATAAAAAATGTTACTTCTACCTCATCAGAAAATTACTCAATGTTAATGCTTGAGTTTCAGGAAGTTACAAACATGGATTCCGTATCGGTTGATATACAAGGAAAAATTGATACCATAGAAGGTGCATGGCCTGAGAGTGTCGGCACACCTATGCTTATAAAAATTAACCCTAATATTATGCCTGTTGCTATGGCGGCAGTTAACTATGAAGGTAAAGACCGTGCAGAACTTTCAGAATATCTTGAAGATAAACTTCAAAATCAGCTTGAGGGCATCGACGGTGTTGCATCTATTTCTACAATGGGTGTTCTTGAAGAAAGCGAAAATGTTGTTATAAATCAAGATAAGCTTGACGCTTTAAACAAAAAAATAGAAAAGACTCTTAACGATAAATTCGGTGAGGCAGAAGAACAGTTAAATGATGCAAAAGAAACTATATCCGATAATATCAATAAAGCTGAAAACGGATCCGCCCAGCTTGAAAATGCAAAAAGTGCTCTGAACGAACAGCAAAAGCAAATATCAGAACAACTGTCAAATGCATCAGGTGAGTTAAATGCAAAACAGCTTGAAATCCTGCAGACTAAATTACAACTTTTAAATCAAAAGCAAACTCTTTTAACTCAAAAGGGTCAGATTCAGGCTATCTATGAACAGCTAATAAAACTTCAGGAAAGCTACCAAAAACTTACCGAACAACAATCAAGTCTTACTGAAAATTATGAGTTTTTAAACAAACTTAATGAAACTTATTTAAATTTAGTTGAAGAACTTGCTAAATACGAATCGGGTACTGATGACTATAACAGAGTTATAAATGAACTTGAAACTATTGACGAACAGCTTAAAAACTTCGGTTTTACAAAAGTTGAACTCCCTCAAAGAGTGATGGACGCTAAAGAAACTCTTGATAAAATTGTAAACTCAATTGAAAAAATTAAAACAACAGTATCATCATTAGGATACAGCGTAGATGATTTTTTCAATAATACTGTTCCTGAAATGAAAGATTCCATTAAACAAATTGATGAGGGTATTAATGCTATTGATACAGGCATACAGCAGATTGAAAGCGGAGAAAAAGGTATAAGTTCTGCTTTAAGCGAACTATCTTCTCAAGAGAGTGCTGCTAATTTTCAAATGAGTAGTGCTATGTCTGAAATTATTGCAAATCAGTCGGCTCTTACGTCAACAATAACCCAGCTTAACTCTGCAAAACAGGAAATTGATACCTCAATGGAACAATTACAGGAACAAGAAGAACAGGCAAAAGAAGCTGCAAATGTTGATAACACAGTAACTATGGATAACATATCCGGTATTTTAACTGCACAGAACTTTTCTATGCCTGCCGGATATATTACAAATGATGAAAACCAAAAATATCTGGTACGTGTTGGTGATAAAATCAAAAGCGAAGAAGAACTTGAAAACCTTGTCCTTTTTGATCTGGGAATGGAAGGGATCGACCCTGTAAAAGTTTCTGATGTAGCAGATGTTTTTATTGTTGATAATTCCGATGAAATTTATGCAAAAATTAACGGCGAAAACGGACTTCTTATAAGTTTTACAAAACAATCAAACTATGCAACTGCAGAAGTATCCGATAACATTAATGCAAAATTTGAAGAGCTCAGCAAAGAAAATAAAGGCTTAACATTTACAAGCCTTATGAATCAGGGCGACTATATATATCTTATAGTAAACAGCGTTTTGCAAAACCTGTTATATGGTGCTCTGCTTGCCATAATTATTCTCTTTTTGTTCTTAAGAGATATAAAACCTACAATAGTAATTGCTTTTTCAATACCAATCAGTGTAATTTTTGCTATTGTCCTAATGTACTTCAGCGGTGTTACACTGAATATGATTTCTCTTTCCGGTCTTGCAATAGGAGTAGGTATGTTAGTTGATAACTCCGTTGTTGTTATAGAAAATATATACCGTTTAAGAAGTTTGGGAGTGCCTCCGATTAAAGCAGCTATGAACGGTGCAAAACAAGTTGCCGGAGCAATTACCGCCTCTACTCTTACAACAATTTGCGTATTTTTACCTATCGTGTTTGTTGAAGGTATTACAAGACAACTCTTTACCGATATGGCACTTACCATCGGATACTCATTACTTGCCAGCTTGATTGTTGCTCTTACACTTGTTCCTGCTATGGGACAAAAAATGTTTAGCAAAACAAAAGAAAAGAAACACAAAATATTTAACAAGATGATTGCTTACTATGAAAGGTCCATAAGATTTACACTTAAACACAGAGCAATTGCTTTAATTATTGCAGTTGTAGTTCTTTTTGGAAGTACAGCCCTTGCATTAATCAGAGGTTTCAGCTTTATGCCTGAAATGAGCTCAACGGAAATTGCAATTACCGCCGAAATGCCTGTAAACAGCAAGTTTGAAGATACTACTGATGTTGCTGACCGTATGAACAGTATTCTTGAGGAAAAATTCGACTGTTTTGAAACTGTCGGCATTTTGATAGGAAATACATCCGCCATGATAGGTATGTCATCAGGAGAGGCAGACTCTTCTTCAATTTCAGCATACTGCGTTTTAAAGCCTGAAGAAGAAAAGAACAGCATTGATATAACCAAAAAGATGGAAGAAGAGTTTTCATCTCTGCCGTGTGAGGTTGAAGTAAACGGAGGCTCTTCAATGAGTTCTATGAGTGCTCTTATGGGTGAAGGTGTATCCATTAAACTTTACGGCGATGACCTTGAAAAGCTCCAAAGTACTGCTAAAGATATGGCAGATAAAATGAGCGGTATTGCAGGAATTGAAGAAACAGACACCGGTATTGAATCTACCACACCTGAAATTAAAATAACCGTAAACAAACAAAGAGCCATTGAAAAGTCACTGACAGTTGCGCAGGTTTATCAGCAAATTGCCGCCGCACTTACAACAGAAAGCACCTCTACTGCACTAACAAACGATGACGGTTCTGATATGGATGTTGTAGTTGTTGATACCGGTGATGAAAAAACAAGCATAGACGATATAAGAAATATGCAGATAACTTATACCACAACAGAGGGTGACGAAAAATCAGTAAGACTTTCTGAAATCTCCGAAATTTCACTTGCTGAGTCATTAAATTCTATAAGCCATGATAAACAAATGAGATACCTTACAATTACAGGTACAATAAAAGACGGCTATACAACAACTTCAGTTACAAATGAGGTAAAAAAACTTTTTAATGATTATAAGCTTCCGGCAGGATTTACAATTGAATATGCCGGAGCAGACGCAACAACAATGGAAGCTATGGGTCAGCTTATGCTTATGATGCTTTTAGGCGTTATAATGATATATCTGATAATGGTAGCACAATTTCAAAGCCTTAAATCACCGTTTATAGTAATGTTTACAATACCTCTTGCCTGCACAGGCGGCTTTCTTGGATTGCTTGTTACGGGACAGGATGTAAGCGTTGTGGCCATGCTGGGATTTGTAATGCTGTTTGGTATTATAGTAAATAACGGCATAGTGCTTGTTGACTATGTAAACCAACTTCGTCTTGAGGGCAAAGAAAAAAGAGAAGCTCTGGTTGAAGCAGGCAAAACAAGAATGAGGCCTATCCTTATGACAGCGCTTACAACAGTGTTCGGACTTTTAATTACCGCTTTAGGAACAGGTACAGGTACAGAAATGATTCAACCCCTTGCAATAGTATGTATTGGAGGACTTTTGTACGGAACTCTTATGACCTTGTATATAGTTCCTGTTATGTATGATTTATTCAATAAAAAGGAACTTCGAAAAGTTTCCGAAATCGACCTTGAAGAAATTGACGATTGATTAAAAAAACTGATACAAAGAAAAACAGGCTGATTTTGATCAGCCTGTTTTTTGTTTGTTTATATAAATATTTATACAAACATATTTATTATAAATAACGGTGTATTTGGCAGTTCTTTAATAATTAAATCGTAAATTTTAATCTTGATTTCAGGGGTTACAACGCCTTCAATATGTAATATGTGCTGTCCCGATACAATATCTCCTATTGCAATATACCCTTGTGCATATCCGCCTAATGCAATTTGTGAAGCTATGGCACATCCGCCCAAAGAATAAACTCCGATTGATAGGCCGCCAATTGTTAGTACTCCTAAAGCTACTCCTCCAATTGCAGCAATACCTGCGGTAACACTTCCAATTGCAATTATTCCTAACGCTAAATTTCCAACAGCAAGCAAACCAAAAGACAAAAATCCCCATGATAGCAATCCCAATGAAATTAAACCGATTGAAAAAATTCCCGTTGAAACAATTCCTATTGAAAAAATTCCTTTTGCCTTGTACATTCCCAAACCAACATTTATATGATATAGCGGAATCCCGAAAAATGTTTTTTTACTTTTGCGCTCAAAATGTATTCGTTCGCTTAAACCTATTTTAGATTTATACCTATAATCGGATGTTTGATTAATTGTATCAGATTGATTTGAATTCTCAGGTACTTCATCCTTTAATAAATAATCTGTTGAAACTTTGAAAAGTTCACTCATTAAAATAACCTTTTCAGTATCAGGTATTGTCTGTCCTGTTTCCCATTTTGAAACTGCCTGACGGGATACGTTAAGCATTTCGCCTAATTTTTCTTGAGATAGACCCTTTGATTGCCTTAATATCATTATTTTTTCGCCTATTTCAACTGACATATAAATATCTCCCTAAATTTTATTTATTTTCGAAAACATAACTATTATAATAAAATTATCTGTTTTTTCCACCACTTAGGCCTTGAAATTTGTCAACTTGAAGTTGCCAAACTCCATTTTCCATATTTTTTATAAGCATAAATAATATAAAAATACCTTATTATAAAATATCCAAAAAATTTTAAACAAATAATGTAATAAATTAAATAAAAAAGTTTCCGAAAATAATGTGTATATTTGTTTTCGAAAACTTTTTAATGGTTCAGCTTATTTAATATTTCATTGACAAAACTTACAGGGTCAACACAGGTCATAAATTCTGACATTATGCAAATACCCTTAAAATTTTTAGAATTAATGCTTTTAAGTTTTGATATCGTGTTAAGATTTATTCCCCCTATTGCATAAACGGGAACATTTGAATTATCACAAATGTTCTGTAAAAATTCAACTCCTCTAGGTTCTAAATCCTTTTTACAGTTTGTTTTAAAAATATGACCTGCAAATACATAATCTGCACCTAAATTTTCTGCCAGTTTCAGCTCCGAAATATTATGGACTGAAGTTCCCACTGAGATAAAATCCTTTGTTATATTTTTACAACTTTTCAGTATATTCAAAGGTAGATGAATTTTAGTCTGTGACATACTTTTTGCAACAGACAAGTAATTATGCAAAATAATCTCTTTATTAAATTCAGAGCTGATTTTCAAGGCTTTTTCAGCTAAATTAAAATACTCTTCCTCCGTCAAATCTTTTTCTCTTAAAATTATTTTACTCACATTACTTTTTGATATATTAGAAAGTCTTTTTAAAAAATCATCTTTGCATAACTTACGGTTTGTAATACAAATAACATCAAACATAAATATAATCACTCATAACAGGCTGTAATCCCTTATTAATTAATGCATCATAAACTTCTTTTACATTTCTTGTGTCTGAAATTTCAAACTGTTCATCGCCCTTTTGCTCATTATCTCCGTGACCGCCGATTCCTACATCTACTCCTGCAGAAATTTTTGTTGCGGCAATATCAACTATATTATTTCTAAACCGTTCACATTCTCTTGTAGAAATAGTGATGCCGGCATAAGGCATAAAAAGCCTGTAAGCGCAAATAACCTGCAACAATTGTGGTTCGTGAACATCTTTGGGATTTATTTTATCGTTATTTATAATCGGTCGAAGTCTTGGACATGAAAATGCAATTTCTGCGTGAGGGTATTTTCTTTGAATAAAATATGCGTGGATACCTGTTGCAAAAGCGTCTTTTCTGAAATCGGAAAGTCCCAACAATGCTGCAAATCCTACTCCTCTCATACCTCCCATTATAGCTCTTTCCTGTGCATTAAATCGATAAGGAAAAACTCTTTTATGCCCTGCAAGGTGGAGAGTTTCGTATTTATCAGAGTTATATGTTTCCTGAAAAACTGTGATAAAATCTGCACCGCATTTATGTAAATAAGCGTATTCATCACTGTCCATAGGGTAAACCTCAAGACCTACAAGTTTAAAATATTTTCTTGCTATCTTACAGGCTTCTCCTATATATTTAACATCAGACATTTTTTTGCTTTCGCCTGTTAAAATCAAAATTTCCTGCAAACCTGTTTTTGCAATAGCCTGCATTTCTTTTTCAATTTCTGTCTCATTCAGCTTTGCCCTATGAATTTTATTTTTACAGTTAAATCCGCAGTAAATACAGTAATTTTCGCAGTAATTGGAAATATACAAGGGTGTAAACATATAAACTGAATTTCCGAAATGCTTTTTTGTTTCCATTTTTGCCTGCTGTGCAATTTCTTCTAAAAAAGGCATAGCCGCAGGTGATAAAAGTACTTTAAAGTCATCTAAAGTTTTAGTCTGATGAGAAAGTGCAATATTTACATCTGACTGCGTATATCTATTATAATCGTAAGCTTCAGTTTCCGATATTACCCTGTCCATTATATCAGACTTAATCTGCTCCATATCGGGCAGATATTCCATGTGGTTTATTCTCTGTTCCAATTTTATCGCCTCAATCATGTAAAAATCCTGTCAATGGAGAAGATGCTGAAGAACCGCTTTTAAGCACTCTGCCCATACCTGACAGGTATGCAGTTCTGCCTGCTTCAATTGCTTTTTTAAAGGCCCCTGCCATTTGGGGAATATCTCCGGCAGTTGCAATTGCAGTATTGGCCATAACAGCAGATGCTCCCATCTCCATAGCCTCACAAGCCTGCGACGGTTTGCCGATTCCTGCATCTACAATTACAGGCAAATCAATTTCATCTATTATTATTTTTATAAATTCCTTTGTACAAATGCCTTTGTTTGAGCCTATGGGCGCGCCTAAAGGCATTATACAGGCAGCTCCTGCATCTCTTAAGCTCCTTGCAACATTTAAGTCGGGATACATATAAGGCATTACAACAAAATTCTCTTTTGCAAGAATTTCCGTTGCTTTTATGGTTTCATAATTATCAGGCAAAAGATATTTTGAATCGTTTATAACTTCAATTTTTACAAAATCTCCGCATCCTGCCTCTCTTGCAAGACGGGCAATTCTTACAGCCTCCTGTGCGTTTCTTGCCCCTGAGGTATTAGGCAAAAGGGTTACCCCATTTGGTATATAATCAAGAATGTTTGCAACATCTCCCGACATCGCTCTTCTTAATGCAAGAGTTATAATTTGTGCCCCTGCATTTTCAACAGCGGCTTTTATAAGTTCAAGAGAATATTTGCCTGAACCTAAAATAAATCTTGATTCAAATTTATGTCCTCCGATAATCAGTTGGTCATTATTCATTTTTGATCTCCTAACTTTCATATTCAGACAGAATAATTCTAAGCGCCATATTGCTTTGATGCCCTGCGCAAACTGATACTCTTGGCGCCATAAGTCCCATACCTTGTTTTGCACTGTTTTCCATATCGCCGCAAACGTAAAATCTGTCTGTAATCTTTTTTGTCTTAATACTGTTACTGCTGAAATATCCTGCCATCCCCGAAGAAGCTATAATATATACATCTTTTCTTTTCTCAAGCAGTTTATTAACAAGCATAGCTTTTGATTCCGGGTTGTCAAAGGCTTCACAAATTATAAAATCATCTTTAAAAATTCTTAGGCAATTTTCTTCGGTTATTTTTTCATTATGAACAATAACCTTTACATACGGATTTATATCATGAATTTGTTCTTTCAGCGCTTTTGTTTTTTCCATTCCCAAATGCTTTATTAAATATTGTTGTCGGTTTAAATTGCTGGGTTCTACAACATCATAATCTATTAAGTGAAGAGTTCCTACACCTGTCCTGGCAAGATTTATTGCTATATTTGAGCCGAGTCCTCCCAAACCTGCAACTGCAACACGGGATTTCTTAACCTTTTCATAAACCTTTGGTGTATGTCTTGCTGAAAGCATACATTCAAACTCTTGTTCATTAGGATATTCTCCTTTTTTAATAAGTACGATTTCATCTTTTACTTTTAAAGCCGTATTTTCTGAAACCTGAAAACCGTTTATTATTTTTACTGTGGTTTCGTCTTCTTTAAAACCGAAGTTTCTGCATAAATCAAAAAGTGTTTCGCCTTTAAAATTTGTTGTATTCCCGTTTAGCTTTATTTCCATATAAATCTCCCGATTAATTTATAAATCAGCCTCCGCCCACAAAACTGACTACCTCTGCTTCATCGCCGTCTTTCAAAATTGTTTCATTATATTTTGTTTTTGGAAGAATCTCGCCGTTTAATTCAATTGCAATACGCTCCGTCATAAAGCTTTTCGCCTTTAAATAATCAGACAGTTTTATCTCCTGCAAGTCAAACTGTTCTCCGTTTATTGTAATCATAATTTCTCCTTATTTTTCTGTGCAGAATTTAACCTTTTCTCCTGCTAAAATCATATTGGTTGTTCTCATGGCACACATTTTTCCGCACATTGAACAGGTGTGTCTGTCCTGTGGAGGTGTAGATTCAAAATATGCTTTTGCCTTTTCACCGTCTATTGCGTATTTGAACATTTCATCCCAATCTACTCTTCTACGGGCATCGCTCATTTTATTATCAATATCTCTTGCGTGAGGAATTCCTTTTGCAATATCTGCGGCGTGTGCTGCAATTTTTGACGCTACTATTCCCTCTTTTACATCATTTACATCAGGTAGTCTTAAATGTTCCGCAGGAGTTACATAGCAAAGAAAATCTGCTCCGTTTGCCGCTGCAATTGCCCCTCCTATTGCTGATGTTATGTGGTCATATCCCGGTGCAATATCTGTAACAAGAGGTCCTAAAACATAGAAAGGTGCATTATGGCAAAGTCTTTTTTGAATTGTCATATTTGCTGCAATTTCATTCATCGCCATGTGACCGGGTCCCTCTACCATTACCTGAACATCCTTTTCCCATGCTCGCTTGGTTAAATCTCCAAGCTCTATAAGCTCGCTAATTTGACCCGCATCTGTTGAATCGTTAATACAGCCGGGGCGCAACGCATCTCCAAGACTTATAGTTACATCATATTCTCTTAAAATTTCAAGAACTTCATCGTAATACTCATATAATGGATTTTCATTACCTGTCATTTCCATCCATGCAAAAAGCAGAGAGCCGCCTCGGGATACTATGTTTGTAAGTCTGCCCTGTCTTTTAAATGCTTCAACTGCACGCTTATTGATTCCTGCATGAATTGTCTGAAAATCAACTCCCTCTTTTGCGTGAGCCTCAACTACCTTTAAAAAATCCTTTGCCGTAATTTCCAGCAAATCCTTATCAAGATATCCGATTGCATCATACATAGGAACTGTTCCTATCATAGCAGGAGACATTTTTATAAGTTCTGTTCTAAAAGTGTTGGTTTTTCCGTAGTTGCTTAAATCCATAATTGCTTCACAGCCAAAGTCTATTGCCATTTGGACCTTTTGCATTTCTACTGAATAATCTTTACAGTCACCGGAAATACCCAGATTTACATTAATCTTTGTTTTAAGCCCTGAACCGATTCCTTCAGCAGACAGTGAGGTATGGTTTACATTTGCAGGAATTGCAACCTGTCCGCAGGCAACCAGTTCTCTTAATTTTTCTTCATCTATATATTCCTTTTTTGCAACTGTTTTCAATTCAGGAGTTATAATACCCTTTTTTGCTGCCTCCATTTGTGTTTTGTAATTTCTCATGAAAACCTCCATTTTAATTTGTATATTTTATATTGTAAAAATGATTTAGCGGTCCGTTTCCTTTTCCTATATCAAGTGAATTTTCAATAGCCCCGGTAATATAAGCTTTAGCCTTGCTCACAGCCATTGGAATTTCATAGCCCTTTGCAATAAAGGATGCTATTGCAGAAGACAGAGTACATCCTGTTCCGTGTGTATTCTTTGTATTTATTCTTTCAGATATAAATTTATGTACCTGATTATTCATATATAATATATCTATTGCTTCACCTTCAAAATGACCGCCCTTTATAAGGCAGGATTTTGTGCCCAGCTTACAAATTTCAATTGATGCCTTTATCATATCATCTTCCGTTTTTATACTTTTGTTTAAAATAACCTCTGTTTCGGGAATATTGGGAGTAAAAACGTTACAACAGGGAATTACAAAGTCTATAAGATATTTTACAGCATCTTTATCCATAAGTTCTTTCCCGCCCTTTGCAAGCATTACAGGGTCACAAATTATATTTTGTGCATTATGTTTTTTTAAGGATTCAAAAACCGTCTGCATAATTACTTTGCTTTTTATCATTCCGACTTTTACTGCTGAAATTTCAATATCTTCAAATACAGCCTCAATTTGACTTTTTATTATATGATCCGGTAAATCATAAACAGATAAAACGTTTTTTGTATTTTCGGCAACAACAGAGGTTATAACACTCATTCCGTAAACGTTTAGCGAAGAAAAGGTTTTTAAATCGGCCTGTATTCCTGCACCTCCGCTGCAATCAGAACCTGCAATTGAAAGTACTGCTTTAATTTGTGACATTAACAACACCTCTTGCTTTTTCTTTTAAAACTTTCGTTGCAGTTTCAATATCATTTTTTGCTAAAATTGCAGAAATTACCGCTATTCCGGAAATATTTGTACATTGTAACATATCGATATTGTTTTCATTTATTCCTCCTATTGCTACAACAGGAATTGATACAGAGTTTGCAATTTTCTTTAAAAGTAAAGGAGTCATTTTTGATACATTCTTCTTTGTTTTTGAACCAAAAACTGCACCTACACCGATATAATCAGCGCCTTCTTTTTCTGCTTTTTCAGCTTCACCCACATTGTGTGCGCTTGTCCCGATGATTTTGTCTTGACCTAAAATTTCTCTTGCTTTTATTACAGGCATATCTTCCTGTCCCACATGAACTCCATCTGCGTTAATTTCTTTTGCAAAATACGGATCATCGTTAATAATAAAAGGAATGTTATGTTTATTACATAATTCTTTTATTTTAACAGCCTCTTCAATATATTTTTCATTTTTCATATTCCCCAGATTTTTCTCTCTGTACTGAACTATCGTTACACCATTTAAAATTGCTTTTTCAATTTGTTTATAGAGGGATTCTGTATCAATCGCCCATCTGTTATCTGTTACTAAGTATAAAAGCAGGTTATTTTTTTGTAATTTCATATTATTGTCCTTAAATTCATACAAAAAAGTGTGCCGCCAACAGCGACACACTAAATTGTTTTAATAATAAAATTAAACCTATGTCCCTTCGTTGGCATTATCCAAATCAGGTTATGGGTCGAAATGTCAGTTCATTTCCTCTCAGCCTGTACACAAGCTCCCCTATTTCATTTGATAAAATTATACTACTAAAAATTTAAAAAGTAAAGATTTGTTTTATTTTTTTAGGTTTAAGGTCACAAAATGAAACAAAAAACTTTTTAATATTTTTATTGCAACCGATTTTATTATTAATTATTAATATGATTTCGCAGTCACAGACTGCAACAATGTGCTGAATCACTTAACCCTGAAATCTTTTTTCAATCTTTGCCAAACTTTTTATGTTCAATTATTTTTCGGCTTTTAACTTTTCCTTTTGATCAGGTTTTTTAGCTTCCGTTGATTTTTTCTCAGACTTTTCAGCTTCCGTTGATTTTTTTTCTGTTAATTTTTCAGCAGCAGTTTTTGATTTCTTTGCAACAGTTTTCTTTTTCCGGGGTACGCTTTTTTCTGTTAGTTTAAAGATAACTGCACTCATCGGCGGAACTGTAATTGAAATCGATTGTGCCATATTGTCTGATTTTTTAACTTTTGTTTTAATTTCTTTTCCGTTTGTAATACCGCTTCCGCCGAATTCTTCACTGTCTGTATTAAATACTTCTGCATATTTACCTGCATAAGGAACTCCGATCACATACTGTTCCCTCAAAACAGGCTGAAAATTTACAACAACTATAAGTTCATTTTCATTTCTGTCCATTCTTCTGAAACTGATAATTGATTTTTCATGATCATCATGTCTTATCCATTGAAAACCTTTCCATGAATAATCTTCTTGCCATAATTCAGCATGATCAAGATAAAAGTGGTTTAATGCGTTAAAAAACTTGTTGATATTTTGATTTGTTTCATTTGCCAGAAGCTGCCAATCGAGCTGATTTTCAAAGTTCCACTCATTAAACTGACCCAGTTCTGTACCCATAAATGTAAGCTTTTTGCCCGGATGAGTCATCATATAAGTCATAAATGATCTTACACCGGCTGCTTTTTGGTTTAAATCCCCGGGCATTTTATTAATAAGAGAACATTTTCCGTAAACAACTTCATCGTGAGAAATCGGTAAAATAAAGTTTTCCGAAAAAGCATATACAAGAGAAAATGTGATTTTTCCGTGGTGATAAGGTCTGTAAAGCGGGTCTTCTCTTAAATATGCAAGCATATCGTTCATCCAACCCATATTCCATTTATAATTAAAGCCCAGTCCACCCTCTGAAGCAGGCTTTGTTACCATTGGCCATGCTGTACTTTCCTCTGCAATCATCATAACGTCCGGATGTGCTTCAAGTATGCTTGTATTTAACTGTTTTAAAAAATCAACTGCTTCAAGATGTTCCTTGCCTCCAAAACAGTTAGGTACCCATTCTCCGTCATTTCTATTGTAGTCAAGATAAAGCATTGAAGCAACTGCATCCATTCGTATGCCGTCAATATGATATTCTTCAAGCCAGAAATTAGCACTTGACATCAGAAAACTTTTAACTTCATATCTGCTGTAATTAAATATATATGTTCCCCATTCTTTATGCTCACCTTTGCGCCAGTCTTCATATTCATAGCAGGCACTTCCGTCAAATCTTGCAAGACCGTGTGCATCTTTTGGAAAATGTGCAGGTACCCAATCTATAATGACTCCTATTCCTGCCTGATGGCATTTATCAATTAAATACATAAAATCTTTAGGTTCTCCGTAACGGGATGTTGGTGCAAAGTATCCAGTTACCTGATATCCCCAGGAACCGTCGAAAGGATATTCGGTTAAAGGCATCATCTCAATATGAGTATATCCCATTTCCTTCACATAGGGGACAAGCTCATCTGCAAGAGACCGATAATTAAAGCTTTCACCGTATCCGAAATCATACTTTTTCCAAGAGCCTGCATGAATCTCATAAATATTTAATGGCTTATCGAGGTTGTTTGTTCTTTTGTCAAGCCATATATCGTCATTCCATTGATAACCTTCTAAATCGTAAAACATTGAGGCGTTATTTGGCCTTAATTCACCATAAAAAGCGTATGGATCTGATTTCATAAAACGCTCGCCCCATGCTGTTTCAACACAATATTTATAAATGCTTAAATTATCTATAACATCAGAAATAAAGCACTCCCAAATACCGGCATCGCTTATTTTACCCATGAAGGTTGCATCGATATCCCAGCCGTTAAAGTCACCTACTATTGAAACCGATTTTGCCTGCGGTGCCCACACTCTAAACACGACACCCTCACGACCAAACATGTTTGCACGGTGAGCACCCATATATTTATATGAGCTTAAACTGTTACCGCTTAAAAAATCATCTAAAGGAGATAAATAATCTGCCATTTTATGCACTTCCTTACTTTATTTAATACTAAATTATATATCACTTACAGACTGTAATAGTTTAAATTATACAGTTTTATACTTATTGATATATTTATGTAAGGTTATTATAACTTATTCTTCCAAAAAAAACAATAAAAATTCCACAATTTTTTCATATTTTTATACAAATTATTGTTAATTTATTTAATTTATAACTTTCAAAAAAATTAACAGACCTTTATTTTATTATTTAAAATTATATTTTAGTATCCTGAAATTACACATATACTTTAATTTTAATTTAATAAATTTAACTATAACTGTTTTAAAATAAATAAAAAACACAATAACCATAAGTTTTTTATACTTAAATATAAGGTGAATATTAAATTTTCAGAATTTTTACATATAAATATCAGGCTTTTAATACTTTTACCTAAAATTCGTGCGCTTTATAATTCTTAAAAGCAATAATAAATTAATTATTACAAAATTTGGTCAATTTTAAAATAAAAATTACAACATTGTTCTGTTTTGCATACAAGTTTGCTAAAAATAGGTTACAGTTTTATTTTAATCATTGACTTTAGTTACACAATGTATTATAGTTTTTATGTTAAAGAAAATTTTTTAACTTTATTGTAACCACAACAACTTGTGTTTTTTAATAGTTTTGTAATAATTGAACACAATATATTCGGTTTTTTCTTTTTCGATATTATAAATCTTTTAAAATAATTTTTATTAAATATTAAACAATAAGTATATCATACAAAATTGTATTGGAGTGTGCAAGCTTGGAAAAATTTGTAGTTACGGGCGGAAATAAATTATTTGGTGAAGTTTCAATCAGCGGTGCTAAAAATGCCGCAGTAGCAATTATCCCTGCAGTTATTCTTTGTGATGAACCTTGTACAATTGAAAATATTCCCAACATTAGTGATGTTACCCTTATAGGCAAAATTTTACAAAGTATGGGTGCCGAAGTTAAAAGAGTAAATAAATCAACATTATATATAGATCCAACACATATAAACACCTATTGCGCTACGTCACCTTCTGTAAGAGGTATGCGTGCGTCTTATTATTTACTGGGTGCCTTGCTTGGAAAATATAAAAAAGCAAAAGTAGCCCTTCCCGGCGGATGTGACTTTGGTGTTCGTCCTATCGACCAACATTTAAAGGGTTTTCAGCTTTTAGGCGCTGATTCAAAATTGATAGACGGTGCAATTATTGACCTTGACTGTAACGGCAGTTTAATAGGAAACCATATTTATCTTGATGTTGTATCAGTTGGCGCAACAATGAATATTATGCTTGCTGCCGTTAAAGCAGAAGGCAAAACCATTATTGAAAATGCTGCTAAAGAACCTCATATTGTTGACCTTGCAAACTTTTTAAACTCTATGGGTGCAAATATAAAAGGTGCAGGTACAGATGTTATTAAAATTAAAGGTGTTGACTTTTTAAGGGGAGTTAATTACTCAATTATTCCCGATCAGATCGAAGCAGGAACATATATGTGTGCCGCCGCTGCAACAAGAGGTAATATTTTAGTTAAAAATATTACTCCCAAACATTTAGATGCCATTACAGCTAAACTTCGTGAAATGGGCGTTGATGTTACTGAATACGATGAATCTGTAAGGGTTGACGCAACAAAGCGTCCGCTTCGTAAATGTAACATTAAAACAATGCCCCACCCGGGTTTTCCCACTGATTGCCAACCTCAGTTTGCAGCGTTACTTACAACTGTACCCGGTACAAGCATCATAAACGAAAACGTATGGGATAACCGATATCAATATATTAACGAACTTTTAAGAATGGGTGCTCAAATTTCTGTTGAAAGCCGACTGGCCATCATTGAAGGCGGAAAAGAGCTTACTGCTGCTCCTGTTAAAGCCACCGACCTTCGTGCGGGCGTTGCTATGATTATTGCAGCCCTTTGTGCTAAAGGCACTACTGAAATTTTAAGTATTCAGTACATTGAAAGAGGATACGAAGAAATAATTGAAAAGTTCAGTGCTTTAGGCGCAAATATTAAGAAAGTTGTTTTTGAAGAAGAGATTGAAGCTAAAGCAAACGCTTAATTTTGCTAAACTTTACGGGGTACATTTTTGTACCCCTTTATTTATTTTGTAAAACAGAGGGATATGATTTGGCAAAAGTTGTACCGCTTTTCAGCGGAAGTAAGGGAAACAGTTATTACATAGGCAGTTCAGGCAAAGGAATAATAATAGATGCCGGCAGAAGCTGTAAACAAATTGAAAATGCTATGAGCATAAACGGTCTTGATATGAGAAATATTGAGGCTATATTCATTACCCATGAACATACAGACCACTGTTCTGCATTAAAGGTACTTGCGTCAAGATACGAAACGCCGGTGTTTGCAAGCAAGGGTACTCTCAGAGAATTAGAAAGAACAGAAAAGTTGTCAAACAGATTTAAAACAAATGTAATTGAAAATGAAATTGCACTTTCAGATATGCTTATTAAAAGAATCAACACCAGTCATGATGCAGCAGAAAGCTGTTGTTATCAGGTTACTACCGCAGATGACAAAAAGGCAATAATTGCAACTGATTTAGGTATAATGACAGATGAAGTAAGAAACGGTATTATTACAAGTGACTTTGCGGTTATTGAATCAAACCACGATATAGAACTTTTGAAAAACGGAATTTACCCCTATTATTTAAAAAACCGTATTTTATCAAACAAGGGACATCTCTCAAATGAAAGCTGTGCAAAGGAATTGCCTGAATTCGTTAAGAACGGAACGCTACGAATTATGTTAGGTCATTTAAGCCGTGAAAACAACACTCCGGAGCTTGCTCTTACAACTGCGTTAAACGCACTTAATTCTTGTAATATGAAAAGAAATGTCGATTTTATTCTTGAGGTGGTTTCAGAAGAAACAAACGGAAAGGCAGTAATCTTTTAATGCTTAATATAAACATAATTTGTATAGGAAAACTTAAAGAAAAATACTGGACTCAAGCTATTGATGAATATAAAAAAAGACTTTCTGTCTTTTGTAAATTTAATATAATTGAACTTGATGAAGAAAAAATTAAAAACAATCCTTCAAGCTCCGATATTGAAAAAACCTTAAACGAAGAAGGTAAAAGAATTATAAGTAAAATTCAAAAAGGTTCTTACACGGCGGCTTTATGTATTGAGGGCAAAATAATATCATCAAAGGAATTTTCCAAAAAGATCGATGATATTGCACTAAACGGATTCAGTACAATAAACTTTGTAATCGGCGGTTCATGGGGACTTTCAGAAGAAGTTAAAATCACTTCTCAGTTTAAGCTTTCAATGTCTAAAATGACTTTTCCCCATCAAATGGCAAGAGTTGTTTTGTGCGAGCAAATTTACAGAGCTTTTGAAATTTCTACAAACGGAAAGTATCATAAATAAAACAAATGCAAGAGTTTTAAAAGAGAAAAGCAACACTTCTATAAAAGAAAAGCAAAAGTTTTGGTCGAGCTTTTTCAAAAGCTCGTGGGTTCAAAGGGCAACGCCCTTTGTCGCCGCTCAATGCGGCGAAACAAAATATGAAAAACAAGGAGGAGTAAAAATGGCACTGGACGGAATTTTTCTGCACCATATAACAAAAGAACTTAAAGAAAATTTAACAGACAGCAGAGTATCCCAAATATACCAGCCGAACCGTGACGAAATTTCTATGGTGTTCCGTACATTTAAAGGTTCAAAAAGACTTTTAATTTCAACCCGTGCAAATTCTCCCAGAATAAATATCTGCTCATCAATTCCGGAAAATCCTCCCACACCTACAATGCTTTGTATGCTGTTAAGAAAAAGGCTCTCAGGTGCAAAGCTGACAGAAATCATCCAACCCTCTTTAGACAGAATAATATTTCTAAATTTTACATCTGTTAATGAATTGGGAGATAAAGTAAACCTTAGACTTGTTGTTGAAATTATGGGCAAATACAGTAATGTAATTTTAACTGACGAAAAAGGCATTATTATAGACTCTTTAAAGCGTGTTGATTTGACAATGAGTTCACAAAGACTTGTACTGCCAAATATTAAATACGATTTGCCCCCTGCACAGAATAAACTTAACATTTTAGAACATACTCCCGATGAAATTATAAAAAAAGCAACAGAAGAGCTTTCTGAAATGTCGCTTAATAAAGCCTTACTTAATACCTTGCAGGGAGTTTCTCCCATTATTTGCAGAGAACTTGAAAATCTTACAGCAAACGGAAATCAGATATCCAATAAGAAACTGGGCGTTTCTGAAAAATTGAGCCTTTTTAACGAGCTTGAAAATTTAAAAGAAATTGCTAAAAATTCATCAGGAAAACCGTTTATGGTAATAAGAGCAGGAGAAAACAAACCTTTTGATATTTCATTTATACCCATTACTCAATACGGTGAAAGTGCAGTTGTTAAAGAATATGAAAGCTTTTCAGAACTGCTTGATTCTTTCTATTTTGAGCGTGACAAAGCCGACAGAATGAAAGTTAAAAGTCATGATTTGCATAAAACCTTATCAAATATTATTGAAAGAATTTCAAGAAAAATTAATCTTCAAAAGACAGAGCTTGAAAAATGTAAAGAACGTGACATATTGAGAATAAAAGGTGATTTATTGCAGGCAAATCTATATAGAATTGAACGAGGAGCAAGCAGCATAAAGGTTGAGAATTTTTATGACGAAAATAAAATCGTAGAAATTAAGCTGAACCCTGCAATTTCGCCTGCAAATAATGTTCAGAAATACTATAAAGAATATCGAAAAGCAAAAACAGCAGAAACAATGCTGACAACGCAAATAAAAAACGGAAAAGACGAACTTGTATATCTTGGATCTGTATTTGATACTTTAGACAGAGCAGAAAGCGAAAAAGATCTTTCTCAAATCCGACTTGAGCTTTCGGAACAAGGATATATAAAAACGCAAAAAGGCAAACAAAAACCACCTCAGGCATTACCGCCATTTGAATATTTCACCTCTGACGGTTTTAAGGTTCTCGTAGGCAGAAATAACAAGCAAAACGATAAGCTCACATTAAAAAATGCCAGGAAAACAGACTTGTGGTTTCATACGAAGGATATTCACGGCTCACATACAATTCTTGTTCTTGACGGCAAAGAACCGACGGAAAAAGTAATTACAGAAGCCGCACAAATTGCCGCATATCACAGTAAAGCAAAACTGAGCAATAACGTTCCCGTTGATTATACACAGGTTAAAAATGTAAATAAACCAAACGGAGCAAAACCGGGAATGGTTATTTACCTTACAAATAAAACAGCTTATGTAACCCCCGCAGTCCCTGAAATAAAAAGTTAAGAGGATCCGGAAAATGCAAAGTATCTTTGAAAAAATATGTAAAAAGTTAAATATCGGGGAATTAACTGAAGAACCAAAACCACTGACAGGCGGCTTAACTCATAAAATGTATTCTCTTTTTACCACAAAGGGGAAATTTGCAGTTAAACTGCTAAATCCGTATATTATGCAAAGACCTTCTGCAATAAACAACTTTTCAACTGCCGAAAAATTGGAATTGCTATTACAGGAACATAATATTCCGATACTTCCTGCAATAAGCTTTAACAACAAAAAAATGCAATTAATGGACGATAACTATTTTTATCTGTTTTATTGGTTTGACGGAACTCCCGTTAAAGAAAATAAAATACAAAAATTTCATTGTGAGGAAATCGGAAAGGTACTTTCAAGAATACATAATGTAGATGTAAAATATGAAAAAACATCACCTCCTGAAATTCATATAAATTGGGAATTCTACTTGAATAAATTAAGAACAGTAAATTTCAAATTATTTGAACTTCTTAATACTGCATTACCTCAGATTTATGAAATTCAAAACACCGGAAATATCGCAATAAAAAATCTACCCCATATTTCTACTATTTGCCATAACGATTTAGACTGTAAAAATGTATTATGGAACAAAAACGATTATCGCATTATTGATTTGGAATGTCTATGTTATTCAAATCCTGTTCTTGAATTATATGAAACAGCATTAAGCTGGTCCGGCTTTTATATAAATAACATTAACCTTGAATTATTCAAAGCTATGATAAACGAATATCTTAAACAAAGCTCATTTTCACAAATAAATTGGGAAGTTATTTATCACAGTAATTATGCAAGGCTTGAATGGTTAGAGTATAACCTTAAACGAGTTTTAGGTATTGACTGCGACACAGACGAAAAAGATATAGGCATAAAGGAGACAAGAAATACTATCAGAAACATTTTGTATTATTACAACTCCAAAAACATTATCTTAAAAAGTTTAATTCATTTATAAACCTTTCAGGAGCAAGGCTTAAATACCTTGCTCTTATTTTTGCATTTTTATTTATTTGTGGTATAATTTAAAACAGATTTTTCAGCACGGAGGAAAAAATGAATTATTCACAGGTACTTTCTAAAGAATTCAGCATTAAAGAAGAATACGCTCAAAATATAATAAATCTTCTTGACGAGGGTAACACAATTCCCTTTATAGCAAGATATAGAAAAGAAATGCACGGTTCTATGGACGATCAGCTTATAAGAGAGTTCAGCGAAAAGCTTGAATACTACCGTAATCTTGACAAACGCAGAGAAGAAATCAGAAATTTAATAGACGCTCAGGAAAAGCTGACAGAGCAAATTTCTCAAGCACTTGACAAAGCAGAAACGTTAAGCGAGCTTGAGGATATTTACCGTCCTTACAGACCTAAAAGAAAAACAAGAGCGTCTGTTGCAAAGGAAAAAGGACTTGAACCTTTGGCTGAAGATATTTTAAAGCAGGACATATCCTTTTCACCTTTTGAAGAAGCAGAAAAATATATCAGCGAAGAAAAAGGAGTCAGCAGTGTTGACGAAGCAATCAAGGGTGCTATGGATATAATTGCAGAGCAGGTATCCGATAATGCCGAAATAAGAAAAAGAGTAAGAAATCTTACGAACATTTACGGAACTGTAATATCAAAAGCGACTGATGAAAACAAAGAAAGCGTTTATTCCCAATATTATGATTTCAATGAACCTGTTTCCAAAATTGCAAACCACAGACTTCTTGCAATTAACAGAGGTGAGAAAGAAGGATTTTTAAAGGTATCGGTTGCAAATAACGATGAAAAATGCCTTAACTCAATTTACGGTCTAATATTAAACGGCGACAGCGAAAGCACACAGCTTGTTAAAGAAGCTTGTAACGACGCTTATCAAAGACTTATTTATCCGTCTATTGAAAGAGAAGTACGAAACGATTTAACAGACAACGCAAGCGAAAGTGCGATGAAAGTTTTTGCATTAAATCTTAAGCAGCTTTTAATGCAGCCTCCCGTAAAGGGCAAGGTCGTTTTAGGCCTTGACCCAGGTTACCGTACAGGCTGTAAAGCAGCAGTTGTTGACCATACGGGAAAGGTTCTTGATACCGCAGTAATTTACCCGACACATTCAGAAAGCAAAATTGCACAGTCAAAAGCAAAACTTCTTGACTTAATTAAAAAATATGATGTAGATATAATTTCCATAGGAAATGGCACAGCAAGCAAGGAAACAGAAATGTTTACCGCTGATACAATCAAAAACTGTCAAAAACAAATTTATTATATGGTTGTAAATGAAGCAGGAGCCTCTGTTTATTCCGCATCAAAGCTTGCTGCAAAGGAACTTCCCGAACTTGACCTTACCTTAAGAAGTGCCGTTTCTATTGCAAGGCGTTTGCAAGACCCTCTTGCAGAGCTAGTTAAAATCGAACCAAAGGCAATAGGAGTTGGACAATATCAGCACGATATGCCTCAAAAGCGTTTAGGCGAAGCCCTCGATGGTGTTGTAGAGGATTGTGTAAACTCTGTCGGCGTTGATTTAAACACCGCCTCCCCCGCCCTGCTTTCAAGGGTATCGGGACTTAACGATACCGTATGCAAAAACATTGTAGCTTACAGAGAAGAAAACGGTGCATTTACATCAAGAGCACAGCTTAAAAAAGTTCCTAAATTAGGTCCTAAAGCCTTTGAACAATGTGCAGGATTTATGAGAGTTCCCGAAAGCAAAAATCCACTTGACAACACCTCCGTTCACCCTGAAAGCTATAAAGCCGCAAACGAGCTTTTAACCATTCTTGACTATACCGAAAAAGATGTAGAGTCGGGCAACATTTCAGATATAGAACTTCGTTTAAGCAAAAAAGATATTAATAATGTTTCTGAGAAAATCGGCGTGGGCATTCCAACTCTTAATGATATTGTAAAAGAGCTTGCAAAGCCGGGCAGGGACCCTCGTGATGAACTGCCTGCACCGATGTTTAGAAGCGATATTCTTGACATTAAAGATTTAAAGGAAGGTATGGAGCTTAAAGGAACTGTACGAAATGTTATAGATTTCGGTGCGTTTATTGATATAGGAGTTCATCAGGACGGTCTTGTTCATATTTCTCAAATTTGCGATAAATACATCAAGCACCCAAGCGAGGTTTTAAAAGTCAGCGATATTGTAAACGTTAAAATAATTTCCGTTGACCCTGATAAAAACCGTATCGGACTTACAATGAGATTTTAATTTATAAAAAGTAAAAGATAAAAATTTTAATAACAAACTTTTTAAAAGGAGTTGATATTATGAACCACAAAGGAACTGTTGTACTTGAAACGAAAAGATTAATTTTAAGGCGGTACTCTTTAGACGACACCGACGATATGTTTAATAACTGGGCAACAAATGAGAATGTTACAAAGTTTTTACCCTGGACTCCTTATACATCAAAAGAAGATTTACAAGCGTATATTTCTATGTGCATAGAAAGCTATGAAAAACCTTCAACATATAACTGGATTATAGAATTTAAAGAAAACCGTCAGGCTATCGGCAGTATAAGCGTTACTAATGTAAATGAAGATATAGATGAAGCAGAAGTCGGCTATTGCTTAGGCGAAGACTACTGGCATAAGGGTATAATGACAGAAGCATTTTCAAGAGTAATTGAATTTTTATTTGATGAAGTTAATGTAAACAAAGTTTCTGCTTCTCATGATGTAAATAACCCTAATTCGGGCAAGGTTATGAAAAAATGCGGACTGATTTATGAAGGTACCAAAAAACAAGGTGCAAGAAATAATACAGGACTTTGTGATGATGCAATATACGGTCTTGTTAAATCCGATTACCTTGCAAAAAGGGAGATTTTTAAGAATAAATTGTAAAAAATCTTGATTTTATTTGATTTCTGCTCTACAATGATAAGAGCATCAAAAATTGAAAAGGAAGATTGTTATGCTTACTTTAGACAAAATATATCATGCCTCTTATGTACTTAAAGATGTTATAAGACCAACAAATATCATTAAAGCACCTGCAATCAGTGATGATTGTGAGGTCTATTTAAAGCCTGAAAATTTGCAGATAACAGGTTCTTTTAAGGTTAGAGGTTCAGGTTATAAAATTTCTCAACTTACTGATGAAGAAAAAAAACACGGTGTAATTGCCTGCTCGGCAGGTAATCACGCCCAAGGCGTTGCTCTTGCTGCTACAAAATACGGTATTAAATCTCTTATCTGTCTGCCTGACGGCGCTCCTATCTCTAAAGTAGAGGCTACAAAAGGCTACGGTGCCGAGGTTTGTATGGTTCCCGGAGTTTATGACGACGCCTACAACGAGGCTCTCCGTTTAAGAGATGAACATAACTATACCTTTATCCACCCCTTTGACGACGAAAACGTAATTGCAGGTCAGGGTACGATCGGTCTTGAAATTATGGACGAACTCTCTGACGTTGACGCTGTTGTTGCCGCAATCGGCGGCGGCGGACTTATCTCAGGTGTTGCTTGTGCAATTAAAAACCTTAATCCTAATATTAAGGTTTACGGCGTTCAGGCTGAGGGCGCTCCGTCTATGTATAGATCAATTAAAGAAGGAAAGCCTGTTTGTCTTAATAAGGTTTCTACCGTTGCAGACGGTATTCAGGTTAAAGAACCCGGTACACTTACATACGACCTTGTAAAAAAATATGTTGACGATATCGTAACTGTAAATGACGATGAAATTTCTGCCGCAATACTTAAACTTATTGAAACTCAAAAGATGATTTCAGAGGGAGCAGGCGCTGCTCCGCTTGCAGCTGTAATGTTTAATAAATTGCCCGTTAAAGGCAAAAAAGTAGTCTGCATAGTATCTGGCGGTAATATTGACGTTACAATTCTTTCAAGAGTTATTAAAAGAGGTCTTTTAATTTCAGGCAGACAGCAGACTGTTTGCATTGAATTACAGGATAAGCCCGGACAGCTTTTAAAGGTTTCTGAAATTATTGCAAATAAAGGAGGAAATGTTATATCAATTCACCACGAAAGAGCAAGTGAGGGAACAGATATAAACGGCTGTTACTTAAGAATTGTAATGGAAACAAGAAACTATGACCATGTTAAAGAAATTACAGACGCTCTAACAAATGCAGGCTTAAAGCTTGTTTAAACTAATTCAATCGGAGGTAATTAATTATGGAAAAAATTTACACAAAAAATGCTCCAGACGCAATAGGTCCGTATTCACAGGCCGTTGTTGTAAACGGACTTGTATTTACATCAGGTCAGATTGCAATTAATCCTGCAAGCGGAAATGTTGAAGTTGTAACAATTGAAGAACAGACAGAGCAGGTATGCACAAACCTTAAAAACGTTCTTGAAGCAGCAGGAAGTTCACTTGAAAAAGCAGTTAAAACAGTTTGCTTTTTAAAGGATATGAACGATTTTGCCGCATTTAATGCTGTTTACGGCAAGTATTTTACAGAAAAACCTGCCCGCTCATGCGTAGCAGTAAAACAGCTTCCCAAGGACGTTCTTGTTGAAGTTGAGGTTATTGCCGAAGTTTAAAATTTTGAAAGTGTTCAATTAAAAAGTATTTTATAAATATTAAAAAATATTTTTTAATAAAATCTAACCCCGTTTGTAAAGCATTATCGCCTTACAAACGGGGTTGTTTTATATTAAATTTTTATGACATTTTCTTTTTCTTTCATATTCATTTCTCAGTAGCATCTATTGAATCAAATATTCTTTCTCAGCCTGAGCTTGCCTCAGATTATACCGGCGAAAAAATAAATGAACTTGACATTTCAGAGGGAGGACTATCATGGTATATTCATACCAATCTTAATGACTCGTCTTCTCCATTATATAACGATTATATAGAAGACCCTCTAAAAGGCAGAAACGGAGGAAATTCATCTATAGTTGCTGAATCACTTATCAGCGGATTCGGAACATATCCCGAAACACTTATGCCTTACAGCAACGTAATCGTTGGTTATCCGTCAACAATGCGTTTTTATTCTGACTATCGCCTTAAAGATTTTAATAATCTTGGCACAGATACTGAACTGATTAAGGAAAAACTAATGGAAAACGGAGCTGTTGCTGTATCATATTCATGCTTTAATTCAAATTATAAGTATGCTGATGATTATGTTTCTTATTACGATGACGGTTTCTCTGCTGCTGACCATGATGACCATAGTAATTTAGCGCATGTAGTTGCAATAATAGGCTGGAATGACAATTTTAGCAAAGAAAATTTTATAGAAGGATGTCAGCCCAAAAACGACGGTGCATGGCTTTGCAAAAACAGTTGGGGAGACACTTGGGGTTCTTCAAGTGACGGTGGATATTTTTGGATGTCTTATGAAACAATGAACACTTTTTTTCTCAGTTTATAATGCAGAGTGCAGAAGATTTTGATAATATTTATCAACATCAATTTACCTTTAATTCAAACTGCAACGCTGATAGTGCTGCAAATGTTTTTACAGCAAACTCAGAAGAATATCTAACACAAATTTCTGTATCAACAGGCAGTGCTATGGATTATACTGCATCTGTTTACAGACTTTCAAATAATTATTCTTCACCTGTTGACGGACAGTTATTAACAAAATTTGACGGTTCAACAGATTTTAATGGAATTCATACCGTTAAACTTCCCGACCCCGTAAAACTCAATAAGGGTGACAATTTTTCGGTAGTTATAACCAACCACAATCCCGAAAAATCATTTTTTTCTATACAAACTAAAATGTATTTAAACAGGACTTACCAACGAGGTAAATGCTATTATTATGACAATACAAAACAGGGTGAGGGTTGGTATGACTGCGCAGATGCTTCTTCTGAATACGGTTATGCGGAAATAAAGGCATTTACGCAGAATTCTATGCGCAAAGCAGATACAACAGAGCTTGAAAATGCAGTAAATACTGCTGAAAACTTAGTTATAAGCAATGTAATAGATGAAACTTCAGTAAATAAACTCAATTCAGACCTTGCAAATGCTAAAGCAGTACTTAATAAAACCGACGCTTTACAATATGAAGTTAACAACGCATATTATTGTTTAAATACTTCTATTAATAAAATTAATAATTATTTTTATTATATAAACAGTGAAGAAGATTTTATTAATTATTACAATCTAAACAATTCCGAAAATGCTGCAGAAATCTCTAAAAACATTGTATTTAACTGCGACCTGGACTTTTCAGAATACGATATGGAATTTGAACCCTTGTTCAAAAACACCACATTTAGCGGAACAGTTGAGGGTAATAATCATATAATAAAAAATATTAAATTTAAAGCACCTGAAAAGCAGGAAACATCACCGGTTTATACAGGATTA
The DNA here is from genome assembly GCA_947627135.1 of uncultured Clostridia bacterium. GTDB lineage: Bacteria > Bacillota > Clostridia > Oscillospirales > Acutalibacteraceae > Ruminococcoides. The sequence goes on along the minus strand of CANQUV010000006.1, from coordinate 34,007 downwards.
TTCGGAATGGTAGAAGGCGGAAGTATCTCAAACCTGACTATTGACGGAGCTTCGGTAAACGGAACAAATAACTGTGGTTGTATTGTCGGTATGCTTGCAAGCGGAAAAATTTACAACTGCCATGTTATAAACTCAAAAATACGTTCAGATGGTTTTGCCGCTACGGCAGGTGGAATTGCAGGATCAGTAGCTAATGGTATAGTTGAAAATTGTTCAGTAGAAAATTCTGAAATAACATCATTAAGTTATGCCGGAGGCATTAATGGAAACACATGGTTTTCCGAAAACATTATAAATTCAACAGTTTTGGGAAATACGGTCAGCGGACTGGATTTTGTGGGTAATATATCAGGAAGCAGCGACTCTGATGATTTATTTTCCGTAAATTCGGTAAGTGAAAAACAAAACTTTAAACCGTATATTACAATAACAGATGACGAATGTACAGTCACTTCTTTTGTCGGAACAATTATCTCTCTCACATCAGATGATACCGATATTGTAAAACTTGATGATAAATATACTTTTCCTTTACAAAACAGCAGTGTGGAACTTAAAATCTATTATAAAGAGGATGAACCGTGTAATGTTAATTTTGATTATAATTTAAACGGCGATATTATAATTAAAGATTACTTTGCAAATTCAAACGAGGTTATATTGCCTGAAACTATGTTCGCATCTTGCCGTAACCTCAAACAAGTTGATCTGGGCAATAATGTTTCAGTTATTGAATCTTGGGCATTTATGTGTTGTGGATTGGAGGAAATCACTTTGCAAGAATCTCTGATTGAAGTTCAAAACAGTATTTTTTCAACCTGCGAAAATTTGAAAAAAGTAATCCTGCCCGAAAGCTTAACTAAAATCGGAGATAGTATGTTCATGGACTGCAATCAACTAAATGAAGTAGTTTTGGGTAATAATTTAAAAGTTATTGAAAATTATGCATTTTATAACTGTCGTTCTCTTACTAATCTAAAAATTCCCGACTCTGTAGAAATAATCGGTAAACAAGCTTTTATAAATTCTCCCATAAGCAAAATAGTATTGGGAAAAAATATAAAAGAAATCGGAACATCTGCATTTGGAGTAACCAATTATCCTAATGAACACTATAAATATGTAACAATACCCGACTATGTTATAAACGGTTATGCTTCAACAGCTGCAGAACAATACGCTAAAGAAAACGGTTTCAAATTTGTAGATCTATATGTTGATGAACCTGATATATCAGATAATATTTTTGATTACAGTGTATTTAAATTAGGTGATGTTAATCTTGACGGTATTGTATCAATAACAGATGTTACTTTTATTCAATTGTATCTCTCAGGCTTAAAAGGGCTTAATGATATACAAAAATCCAATGCACTTGTTAATATTTATACAGAAAATATAAGCATAACCAATGCAACATTTATCCAGTTGTATCTTGCAGGATTTGAGCCTTCCCTTTATAATGATTCAAAAGGATAACCGAAAACTTAACACTTAAAATAAACCAAAAACTTAATTCCCTCTTTGTAATTATAAAACGCACCTCATAAATTAGACATATAGTATGTCTAATTTATGAGGTGATTTTGTATGCTGAAAGGAAAATCAAACAAGCATGGATAATAATCAATAAAAAAAACAACTTTATATTTTTATAAAATCGACTCTGTAATTTATATTATTAAATTGTATTTTCGAGGGTTCGAATCTCCAAAAGTTTGGAAAAGGGCAAAAAACAACTACGGTTATGTGTTTAAAAATTACAGAGAATATAACAAAAAAAGCCCGATAAAATCGGACTTTTTTGCGGTTATATCTTTTTGCACAACCATTATGGTGGGAGATGGTGGATTCGAACCACCGAAGGCATAGCCAGCAGATTTACAGTCTGTCCCCTTTGGCCACTCGGGAAATCTCCCATATATAAAGCCTACTGCCTAAACAGTAGGCTTTTTGGAGCTGGTGGACGGACTTGAACCCCCGACCTGCTGATTACAAATCAGCTGCTCTACCAACTGAGCTACACCAGCGTTTTCTGACGCTTGATTAATATATCATATATGAGCCTTTTTGTCAACACTTTTTTTGAATTTTTAGCAAATTTTATTTTATACATATATGTTTTTATTGATTTTCAAAGGTTCTTATAGTATTATATATTATGCTCGAAATTAAATATTTTACATATTAAAATTTTGATTATTAATAAGAAAGGAAGATAGCATTGTCAAGCTTATCGTTGCACAAGCTGAAGATGGATTTTATTGAAAGAAATCTTTTTTCTGATGTAACATTTGATGTTGAAAAAGGCGACAAGATTGGATTTATCGGAGCTAACGGTGTTGGCAAAACTACTATTTTCAAAATAATCAACGGTGAACTCAACCAAACAGATGGAAATGTATTTATATCAAAAGACACTGTTTTAGGCTATATGGAACAGCATGCCTGCAATCATCCGGACAGGAATGTTTTTGACGAGCTTTTATCTGTTTTTAATTACTTGACAGAATATGAAACAGAGCTTAAAAATCTTGAAATAAAAATTGAACAAATTAATCACACAACCGATGAAACTAAAAATGAAAAGCTTTCAATTCTTATTGATAAGCAAAGCTACCTCATTGAAAAATATCAAAATTTAGGAGGACTTACATATAAAAGCCGTACCCGCTCTTCCCTTTTAGGTCTGGGATTCAAAGAATCTGAATTTACGATGCCTACCGGCAAATTAAGCGGAGGGCAACGTTCAAAATTAAGTCTTGCAAAGCTTCTGCTTTCAAAAGCAAACCTTTTACTTCTTGACGAGCCTACAAACCACCTGGATATTACATCTGTAAACTGGCTTGAAAGTTTTATCAAGGATTTTAAAGGTTCTATGATTATTATAAGTCACGACCGTTATTTTCTTGATAATGTAACAAATAGAACTATTGAGCTTGAGCATAATAAAATAAGAGCTTACAAGGGTAATTATTCGGAATTTATAAAGAAAAAAGAAACTGAAAAGGAAGCTCTTAAAAATAAATATGAAAATGATTTAAAAGAAATAAAGCGTATTGAGGGTATTGTAGAACAACAAAAGCGTTGGGGCAGAGAAAAAAATTTTATTACTGCACAAAGCAAGCAAAAAGAGGCAGACAGAATCAAAGCACAGCTTATAACACCTGAAAGCGAACTTGAAACAATACATATAAATTTTAACATTAAAAGAGAAACAGGCAGTGATGTTTTAATTTGTGAAGATTTATCAAAATCTTTCGGTGAAAAGCATTTGTTTGATAACGTAAACATTCATATAAGAAAAGGTGAAAAGGTATTTATAATCGGTTCAAACGGCTGCGGAAAAACAACACTGTTTAATATTTTAACCTGTAAAACAGCTTCCGACACAGGAAAAATCAAATATGGTTCAAATGTAGACATAGGATATTTTGACCAAATGCAGAAAAATTTAAATCTTAATAAAACAGCGATAGATGAAGTTTGGGATGCATTTCCTAATTTAACACAAACACAGGTAAGAACTGCATTAGGCTCTTTTTTATTTAAAGGTGATGAAGTTTTCAAACCTCTTAATAAAATGAGCGGCGGAGAAAGAGCAAGAGTATCTCTTTTAAAGTTAATGCTTGACGGAAGTAATTTTCTACTTCTGGACGAACCTACAAACCATCTTGATTCAGCATCTCGTGAGCAGCTGGAAAACACCCTAAAAAAATATAAGGGAACAATGCTTGTAATAAGCCATGACCGTTACTTTATTAACAAGCTGGCAGACAGAATACTTGTTATGGAAAAGAACGGCTTAAAGGAATATTTAGGCAACTATGATAACTACCTTGAAAAAACAAAGGATAATATTACAGAAACAGTTTCTGAAAAATTCGAGAAAAAAATCAGACCAAAGAACGATTATCAACTTCGAAAGCAAATGCAGTCGGAAGAAAGAAAAAGAAAAACACAGCTTGCAAAAACAGAGAAACTGATTGAAGAGTTGGAACAAAAAATTGACGAAACAAATAAGCTGTTGCAAAATGAAGAAATAACTTCCGATTATGAAAAGCTTATGGAACTTACATCAAAACTTGAATACTTAAACGCACAGCTTGAAAACGCCTACGATTTATGGGGAGAATTATCTTAATACATAAATAATTTGCTTCATTAAAAGCTCTGCTTTCAACAATCAGAGTTCATGTAGCATGGCGTGTTCAGTGATGGATTTAAACTTCACTGAACCAAATATGTTCACCGACGCCTTAAAGCCGGAGTGTAAATTTCTCTGTGGTTATATCCGCCTGTGGCGCAACAGGATAACGCAACAGATTCCGATTCTGGAGAATGGGGGTTCAAATCCCTTCAGGCGGGCCAAAAATCAAAAGCCACCGGTTTCAAATCGGTGGCTTTTGATTTTGCATACTTCTTTTATCATAATTTTTCATATTCTTCGTCAGTAACGGGTTCTAGCCATTCGTTTGATGAACCCTCTGCCGGAACTTCAACTGCAAGATGTGCAAACCAACTGTCTTTAGCAGCTCCGTGCCAATGTTTTACTTCCGGAGGAATATTTACAACATCCCCCGGTTTTAGCATTTGTGCTGCTTTTCCATATTCCTGATACCATCCTTTTCCTGCTGTTACAAGTAAAATTTGACCGCCCTTGTGATGTATATGCCAATTATTTCTGCAACCCGGTTCAAACACTACATTACCTATCGGAACACCTTGGGTCGTCAGCATATTAAGATATGACTGTCCCTGAAAAAACTGCGAAAAGGCTGTGTTCGGCTCTCCGCATTTAAAAATTAATTCATTGTCAAATTCATTTTTTGTCATAAGTATTCTACCTCTCTCTAAATTATTTAAATTTAAAATTTTATTTTTCTTCAAATTGTTTTTCTGCCTCATTTATACATCTTAATGCATTTAAACTTCTGGGATAACCTATGTACGGAACACATAGTGAAACAATTTTAATTAAGAATTGTTTATCGTTACCTATTCTCATATTTGCCGCTGCATGACTTGTAAGCTGGGGCTCACATCCTCCCTGCGCTGACAAAAAACAAAATGTAATCATTTCTCTTTGTTTGTAGTCAAGACCTGTTCTTGTATAGTAATCTCCAAAACAATTTTCTGCAAGCCAACGATTAATGTGTCGGCTTTCTTCCGGGCCTGATTTATAAAAATTTTTCATTCCTTCTCCAAAAATATCAACCTGTGCCTGAATTCCTTTTTGCAGACGGTTCTCACAATTTGTAGTCGACTGATTTTCAAGAGGAAGTTTTATTCCCATTTCTATAAATAGCTTATTTGCAATTTCAAAAAACGGATAAACTCTGCCTATTCCCAGATAAGCCACTGACTGATAAATTATTTCCTTTGCTTCTATGGCAGTCATTCCAAAATTCAAAGCACCTTTAAGAATTATTTTAAAATCTTCTTTTCCGCCACAGCCTAACAGTGTTGCCAAAATAGCCATAAAACGTGTTTTGTCATCTAAATCATTTTGTTTTGCCACATAATCAAAAATAAAGTTTGAAAAAAATCCTGTAAATTCAGGATCAGTCTTTGCAAGGGGCATTTCTTCATTTCCCAGCATTTTCTTTATGTATTTTTCAGCAAAATCCGACTTTTCCATATTAATTCTCCTTAAATAGTTAAAAATAATCAACATTATATTTTTTGTATTACACTTTAATTATACAGCTAAATATACCTATTAAGTCAATACTTTTTCATTATTTTATTCAAAATTTTTTGTATTGAATTATTTATAAGTTGTGCTATAATTATTTAGAAAAGGAATTCCATATAATGGAACTCAAGGAGGTTTTTATTATGAATGAAAAAGTTGCAAAATTAATTAACGAACAAATTAACAAGGAATTTTACTCTGCATATTTATATTTAGAATTTGCAAATTATTATGCATCAGTTGGGCTTGACGGCTTTGAAAACTGGTACAGAATTCAGGCCATGGAAGAGCGTGATCACGCAATGCTCTTCTTTCAATATTTACATAACAACGGAGAAAAGGTAACTTTAGAAGCTATTGATAAGCCTGACTGTGATCTAACAGATAATATGGCACCTCTTAAAGCAGGTTTGAAGCACGAACAATATGTTACATCTTTGATCAACACTATTTATGCAGCGGCATTTGAAGATAAAGATTTCAGAACAATGCAGCTTTTGGACTGGTTTGTAAAAGAACAAGGTGAAGAAGAAAAAAATGCAGGCGACTTAATTACAAAAATGGAATTATTTGGATCCGATGCAAAAGGTCTATATATGCTAAACAGCGAGCTTGCCTCAAGAGTTCACTCTGCGCCATCATTAACTTTATAATGTCAATAATCCAATAATAAAACATTTGAAATAACAATTGATCCCGCAACTTAACTGTTGCGGGATTTTTATATTGAATAAAATTTTTAATATTTTTATTGACATTTATCTTTAAACTAGTATAATAAGTATTACAAATTATACTTTTCACACTTATAAAACTTATGTAATTTTTTAACTATGGGGGACAAATAAAATGAATGTACTAGAGGTAAAAAGTCTTTGTAAAAATTACAAAGATTTCAGCCTGAAAAATGTAAATTTTTCTCTTGAGCAGGGAAAAATCACAGGTTTTATCGGCAGAAACGGAGCCGGCAAAACAACTACTCTCAAATCACTTTTAAATTTTGTTAACCCTACAAGCGGTGAGGTGATATTTTTTAATAAAAGTTTTAAAGAGAATGAATTTGAAATAAAACAAAGAATAGCTTTTCTTTTAGGCGGAGTAAATTACTATTTAAATAAAAAGCTTAAAACCATAACTAATGTTACAAAATCATTTTATCAAAATTGGGATAATAACACATATAAAAAATATATGAAACAATTTGATCTTGATGAAAATAAAACGCCCGCTCAACTATCGGAAGGAATGAAAGTTAAGTATTCATTAACTCTTGCTCTTTCTCATAATGCAGAAATTTTAATTCTGGACGAACCCACAAGCGGACTTGACCCTGTTTCAAGAGATGAAATACTTGAAATACTGATGAATTTAGCAGATAAAGGCATAACAGTTTTATTCTCAACTCATATTACATCGGACCTTGAAAAATGTGCTGATAATATAATTTATATTAAAAACGGTAAAATTATTGCCGAAGATAGTATTGAAAGTTTTACAAACAGCTACAAAGTAATTGAGTTTGAAGATAACATTATAAATGAAGATCTGAAAAATAAAATAATAGGTTTGAAAAGAGCCAAAAAAGGTTATACGGGGTTAATTAAGGCAGAAGATAAACCTTTATTTAACTGTGCTTGTACTAAAGCTGTATTAGAAGATATTATGGTACATATTGAAAAGGAGATATTGTAATGAAAAATTTATTAAAAAAAGAAGTACATCTTACAATGCACCCAACGGCAATTTTATTTCTGTTTTTATCTGTACTTCTTATAGTTCCCAATTACCCGTATTATGTAACTTTTTTTTACACTGGTCTTGCAGTTTTCTTTACCTGTTTAAACGGAAGAGAAAATAACGATGTATTTTTTACAATGACTATGCCTGTTGCCAAAAAAGACGTTATTAAAGCAAGGTTTACATTGGTAGTAATTCTTGAACTATTACAAATGTTGATTGCTGTTCCCTTTGCAATTATCCGCCAGAATATGGGGATACCCGGAAATGCTGTGGGAATGGACGCTAACATAGCATTGTTCGGGCTTTCATTTGTTATGCTTGGAATTTTTAATGTTGTTTTCTTTGGAATATATTATAAAGATGTTAAAAAGGTTGGCAAACCGTTTGCCGTATCTTCCATTGTAATATTTATTTATATTTGTATTGCAGAAGCCTGTGCGCACATTGTTCCATTTGTAAGGGATCGCCTTGATACAAGCGATAATATTTATGTTACGGAAAAACTAATTGTACTTATTGCAGGAATTTTAATTTATGCGGTGATGAATGTATATATTTATAAAAAATCCAAAAAGAATTTTGAAATTTATGATATATAAATATGTTTTATAAAAATAATAATTAATGAATAATAAAAAAGCAGGATTGAGCAAACTTAATCCTGCTTTTGCTATTCTATTCATTGATACACATATTAATCTATATTATTAATTTTTACAATTAATTTTCAGTGAGCTTTTGCAGAAAGATCTTTAACTGTTATCTTTATAACCGAAACAGCTTTAACTGCATTTTTATCTATTTCAAACTCCTTGCCTGTCTGATGTTTCATAATAAGCTTTAAGCCTTTTAATTTTTCTTCATCATCTTCTGGAATTTCTGCTTTTCCGTTTGCGATGATACTGCTGTAAAAATAGCTGTAATTGCATGCTTTTTCACCCTTTGAAAGCTTGTGATTACAATCCATTTCAACACAAACATAAGGGTTTTGTATAATACAGTTTATTTTCTTCCCTTCTCTTGCTCCGTGAATATAAAAACAAAATATACCATCTTTAAGTTCATATCCAAAATTAACAGGAACAATGTAAACTCCCTCTTCAGATATAACTCCCAAACGCAAAACTTTGCAACTATTTATAATTTCTGAAATTTTATTGATATCTTTAATTTCTCGGTCTTTTCTTCTCATAATTTATTTTACATTTCCTCCCCAATATTTTCTGTCTAAATTCCTGTACTGAACAGCCTCTGCAACATGATCTTCTTTAATTAGGGTACTGTTATCCAAATCAGCAATAGTTCTTGCAACTTTTAAAATTCTGTCGTACGCTCTTGCGGAAAGTCCCATATTTTCAAAGGCATTTTTCAATAGCTTATTTGCTCCTTCTGTAATTTCACAAACCTTATGAAACATTTCAGTATCTATTCTTGCGTTGCAGTTGATTTTTGTACCTTTAAAGCGTTCACGCTGAATCTCTCTCGCTTTATCTACTCGCATTTTAATCTGTGCAGAGCCTTCTTCGGGTTTAAATGACGATAAATCCTCATACTCAACAGGCGGAACTTCTATGTGAATATCAAACCTGTCAAGAATAGGTCCCGATACTCTGTTTAAATACTTTGAAATCATATTTTTAGAGCAGCTGCATTTCTTTGAAGGATGATTGTAAAATCCGCAGGGACACGGGTTCATGGCGGCAATAAGCATAAATGAACAGGGATATTGAAGAGTGCTTTTCACTCTTGAAATAGTAACTATTCCGTCTTCAATTGGTTGACGGAGCGCTTCCATTGTATTTCTAGAAAACTCCGGAAGCTCATCAAGAAATAAAACACCGTTATGTGCAAGTGAAATTTCTCCCGGTTTTGGAAATGAGCCGCCGCCTGTCATACCAACTGAACTTATATTATGATGAGGAAAGCGAAATGGTCTTTGCGATACAAGAGAGCCATCTTTCGGCAAAATACCTGCAATTGAATGAATTTTAGTTGTTTCAATTTTTTCATCAAAAGTCATATCAGGCAAAATTGAAGGCATTCTTTTTGCAAGCATACTTTTACCTGAACCGGGAGGTCCTATTAAAAGCACATTATGCGAACCTGCCGCTGCAATTTCCATAGCTCTTTTTGCTTCTGCCTGACCTCTTACCTGTGAAAAATCAGGAAGACAAAAGTTTTCATATTTCTCATTTTTATCGGGTAATGCCTTTGGAATTTTAAAATCTTTATCTATAAAGTGACGCATAAGTTCAAAAACACTTTTCACCGGATATACGGAAACACCTTCCACAACTGCTGCTTCTTTTCCATTATCAAAAGGAACAAACAAATTTTTTATTCCCGTTTCTCTTGCTTTAATTGCCATTGGCAAAACACCGTTTATCGCTCTTAACTCTCCTGAAAGAGACAGTTCGCCGATAAATGCACAGTCTGAAACATTTTCACACAGCTGTCCCGTTGCTTTTAATATGGAAATTAAAATCGGCAAGTCATAAATCGGCCCCTCTTTACGGATATCGGCAGGTGCAAGGTTAATTGTAATTCTTGCAGCAGGAAATTTAAAACCGCAGTTTTTCATGGCACTTCTTACCCTGTCACGACTTTCTTTTACGGCAGTATCAGGCAAACCGACAATTTCAAAGGCAGGTATCCCGCTTGAAACAGAGGCTTCCACCTCAAGCTCATAGCTGTCGATTCCGTATAATCCGAAACTCCTGCATTTAACAAACATTTTAATCCCTCATTTAAATAGTATAATCTGTTAAAACTATTGTAATTATAACACAAACTATAATGTACTACAATACGAACATTGTAAGTATTTGTCAATTTATTGTATATTATCTACATAAACCACACATCTCAATTATATTTTTTGCCAATTTTATAAAAAATCATTGACACTATATGGTTTAAAATGGTATTATGTTAATGCAGTAAAATATCTGCAAGGTGGGGGTCATATTTGGAAAACGAAAATATAAAGTATTATTCAAAATTATCCGACCGTCAGCTTGCTTATTTAGTACAAAAAGGTGATGATAACGCCTTTGAAGAAATCGTAGAAAGATATAAGGGGCTCAATTCCTATTTAGCCCATACATACTGTATTCCTGAATACGATATATGTGATTTTACTCAAGAAGGTCTTTTGGGATTATTATCAGCATGTAAAACATTTAATTTAAAATTTGAAACTTCTTTTAAAAACTACGCCGCTGTATGCATTAAAAACAGATTTGTTTCAATAATTCGAAAGAGCAAGTCAAAAGGTACTATTCCAAAAGAAAATATCGTTTCTATTGACGACAGCCGATTTTCCAAAATTGATGATTTTGAATTTTCAGATAATAACAAGTCAAATCCGGAAGAACTTGTTGTTTCCAAAGAAAGGCTAGAAGAATTTTTAATACAAATGAAACAAAGCCTATCTCAAAGGGAAATAACTGTTGCTTATTTTTATTTAAAAGGGCTTAACTATGAAGAAATTTCAGAAAAAACAGGTCTTTCAAAGAAATCGGTAGATAATGCTTTACAGCGTATAAAGAAAAAACTTCAGGAATAAACTGTAAAAATATATGTTCAGATTATATGTCCCGAAAAGTTTCGGCGGTGCAATTCCGTCACGGGATAATTCTATAAATACCAAAAGCGAGGTAAAACCAATGTACGAAGACAAGACTCTCATTTGCAAAGAATGCGGAAAAGAATTTGTATTTACCGCCGGAGAACAAGAGTTTTATGCTGAAAAAGGCTTTGTAAATGAGCCGCAGCGCTGCAAGGAATGCAGAGTTGCAAGAAAGAACGCTGCCAAAGCTAACCGTGAGATATTTACCACGATTTGTGCTGATTGCGGCGGAGAAGCTAAAATTCCCTTTAAACCTACTGAAGGAAAAGAATATTATTGCAGCGAATGCTTTGCAAAGAGAAAAGAAGCAGAAATGGCATAAGCTGATTAAATTATTAAATTTATATTTTTCTCAACCTATGCAAAATTTAAACGTCTCTTTTTTGAGGCGTTTATTTTTTTGTATCAGCATATAAATACAATATTGTCTTTAATTTTGGTTATTATATTAATTAGTATAGATTTATTTTAAAAAGTATGTTATTATATTGGTAAATTAATATACGGAGGTATTATTATGGCAGAAATCACAAAAAAATCTATTATAGGCGATATCCTTGACGAATATCCTAATACAGCAGAATACTTCTTTGAAATCGGTATGCACTGCCTTGGATGCCCTGCTTCAAGAGGAGAGACTATTGAAGAAGCTTGTATGGTTCATGGAACTGACCCTGACGATTTAGTTGCAAAGCTTCAGGCTGCTGTTAAATAATGAAAGAGTCTTTTAACCTTGATTCCAGACTTAACCTTTGCGCATCATTTGTAAGAAATGGCGTAAAGGTTGCAGACATCGGAACAGACCACGCATATTTGCCTGTATGGTTATGCAAAAAAGGAATTGCAATTTCGGCTCTTGCCTGTGATATCGGGCAGGAGCCTTTGCAAAACGGAATAAAAACCATAAAAAAATACCATGCGGAAAATATGGTTGAAACCCGCTTATGCAATGGTCTTGAAAGAATTAATGATGATGAAGCACAAGACATTATAATTGCCGGTATGGGCGGAGAAACAATTGCAGAAATTATCAACGGCTGGCCTTATGCAAAAAATAAAGAGAAACATTTTATTTTACAGCCAATGACAAGATCCAATGAGCTTGTAGAATTTTTATATAAAAACGGATTTGAAATTATAAAACAAAGCTGCTGTAAAGAAAGAAAAATTTACACGGTAATGCTTGTAAAATATAGTGGAAATATTGAAAATATTTCTAAAGAATTTACATATATAGGAAAACTGTCCCCTAAAAAAAATGCTCTTGACAGAGAGTTTTTGAAAATGGAAATAAGAAATCTTGAAAACAAATCAAAAGGAAATGAAAAGTATAAGATCGTTGCAGAAAATTTGAAAAAGGAATTATAAATTATGAATACTATAAAAGACATTTTAAATTATTCTGAAACATTTGCTCCTTTAAATTCTGCTATGGAATTTGACAATGTAGGACTTCTTGTGGGTGATGAAAACACAAGTGTTTCAAAGGTTATAGTTTGCCTTGATATTACAAAACAGGTTGTCAATGAAGCGGCCAAAAAAAATGCACAGCTTATAATAAGCCATCATCCTGTTATTTTTAACGGAATAAAACACATATCTCAAAATGATATTCCTTATTTGCTAATTAAGAATAACCTTTCTGCACTTTGTCTGCATACTAATCTGGATTTATCAACAAAATTTGGTGTAAATACCTGTCTTGCAAATACGCTGGAGCTAAAAAATATTGAATATTTTATGGATAAAGATAAGGAAATTTGTCTAGCCTTAGGTGAATTAAAAAGTCCCCTAAGCGAGTTTGATTTTGCAAGTTTTGTAAAACAAAAACTAAACTGCAAGGGTTTAAGATATACAGAACTTAATAATATAGTTAGCAAAGTTGCCCTTTCTTCCGGAGCAGGCGGAAGCGAAATCTATCTTGCTAAATCAAAGGGTGCAGATATAATTGTGACAGGCGAAATCAAACACAACCAAATTCTTGATGCAAACAATATGAATTTATCCGTAATTGATGCCGGTCACTTTAAAACAGAAAATGTGGTGGTATTACCTCTTGTTAAAATGCTTTCCGAAAACTTCCCCGAAACTGTTTTTGAAGCTTCCAACACCTGCACAGATCTTATCAATTACTTATAATTGTAACAGTAAATTTTACTGATACAGTCGGAGTTAACAATCTGCTCCCAAACCCCTCCCCGTTCTGTTTTTAAAAAAATTATCGTAAAAACTTTTGCTTTTACAATTCAAAAACCCCTTCATTACAAAAACTTTTATTTTTTAACTGTAACTTTTATTTTTTAATAAATTTTTATTAATAAATTCAGGTGTATATTACAAATTATACACCTGTTTTTTATTTACTTGTTACAAAAATAAATTTCTTTTATATAATATTAACTTTGATTGTCAAAATTATTAAAAAATAATTGCAAAACCTGTAATAATTTGATATAATATTTTATTGAATAACTATATGTAGTATTATGAATGATTTTAAATACATTTTGAATTGAGTGAAACAGTTTGAGAATCAGAAAAAAACCTTGGGCAGAACCTGAACTTGCAGTTTGTCCGTTTTTTGTAAAGGAACCTGAAACTTACAGAGGCAAATGGAAAACTCACTTTAAAAAGGAACAGCCTCTTTATCTTGAAGTAGGATGCGGAAAAGGCGGATTCGTCGGACAAACCGCACTTAATAAACCTGAAGTTAATTTTATTGCAGTAGATATAAAAAGCGATATGCTGGGTGTAGCAAGGCGAACTATTGTAAAGCTTTTTGAGGCAGAAAAAAAGCAAATTGATAACATTCTTATGACAGCATACAATGTAGAACAAATTGATAAAATTTTTTCGCCTGAAGATAAAATAGAAAGAATTTACATAAATTTTTGTAATCCATGGCCGAGAACAAAACACAAAAAGCGCCGTTTAACATATCCTAATAAGTTAAAAATGTATAGAGAATTTCTTGTAGAAAACGGAGAAATTCATTTTAAAACAGATGACGATGAACTTTTTCTTGAAAGCCTTGAATACTTTAAGGAAAACGGTTTTGAAATAATTTATAAAACAACCGATTTGCACCAAGCAGGTTATGAAGACAATGTTGAAACAGAGCATGAAAAAATGTTTTCACAAGAGGGCATCAAAATTAAATTCTGCATAGTAAAAATTAAGCCTGTTTAATTACAACAAAGGAGGGCTTCCCTTGAAAAGTAAATTAAAATTAATTTTAATTGCTTTTATACTTTTATTTACAACGAGCGGCTGCTCTCCAATAAGTGCTGACAGTACAAACCTTATGCGTCCGCCGAAAGCAACAGGTGACGAAGAAAAAATAATTGAATTAATTGAAAAAAATTCCGGAAATAATTACAAACTAAAATACCCGGAAAACGGAAGTATTCGTTCTGCTATCGTAATGTATGATCTCGACGGCGACTCTCAAAATGAAGCAATTGCTTTTTATGAAACATCAGGTACAGCGGACACTACTACCCATATACTAATTATGTATGAAAATTCAGAGGGTTGGAATTTAGCAGGCGATGCCCAAACAAAAAATACAAATATAGACAGAGTTGAGTTTTCCGATGTTACGGGAGATAAGAACCTTGATATTATTGTAGGTTATAAAACATTTAATTCAAATGTAAATCAACTTAATGTTTATACATATACAAGCGGTAAGTCAACACCCATAGAAATTTCTCAAACCTACACAGATCTTGTTATCAATGACTTTAACAACGACTTAAAAAATGATATTTTAACATTATCGATCAATACAGAAACAAACTCGAACGCTTCTCTTTTAAGCTATAATGAGAGTAATAAAACAATTAACTCTGTTTCAGCCACTGAAATTGATAATGCTATAACAAGCTTTGACAGTATAATAAGCGGAAAATTAAACAAGGAGCAAACTGCAGCTTTTATTGATGGAATTGTAGCAACAGATAAAATTTGTACACAGCTGATTTATTTCGACTTGCAGTCTAACCAACTTATAAACGGTTTATATTCGGATTCAACAGATTATGTAAACCCCACAATTCGAGACGGAAAAACCTACTGTACAGATATTGATAAAAATGAAATTATAGAGATTCCTACTCTTACAAAAATGCCTCATACAAGCAACGAAAACGAAGAATATGTTGCAACAAAAGCAATTTGGAATACCTTTGATACAACCACAAAAAATCTAATTGAAGTTTCTAATATGATAGTAAACTACAATTTTGCATATTATTTTGAGTTATCTGATAATTTAAAAGATACAACAACTGCTCAAATAGGCACTCAGGACAATTCAATGACAATTTACGAATGGAACGGAGAGAAAGCCAATAATAAGCTTTTGACAATTAAGGTTTATAATTCAGAAGAATGGTCAACAACAGGCAAAAACGACGGTTATTCTCTTATTAAGGAAAACGGCTCCAGTGCATATTGCTGTAAAATTTATGAAAATAAAGGCTCATATAAATTTACAGAAAATGAAATACAAAAATCGTTCAAACTATTCTCAGAGTTCATAATAAATTAATTTAATAAATTATAATTATTTATTTAAAAAAGATTAATGCGTAATTAAAACGGAGGTTGTAATTATGAAAAAAATACTTGTTTGCGAAGACGAAGCCGCTATCCGTGACTTTGTGGTTATAAATTTGCAAAGAGCCGGATATGAGGTTGTAGAAGCAGACTGCGGAGAAGAAGCATTAAAAAAATATGATGATTGCGGAGGCGACTTTGATGTTGCAATTCTTGATGTTATGATGCCGGGAATAGACGGATTTCAGGTATGTAAAGAATTACGAAACCGCAACGGCGGAATAGGCATAATTATGCTTTCAGCAAAAACACAGGAAATGGACAAAGTAACAGGACTTATGCTGGGAGCTGACGATTATGTAGCAAAACCGTTTTCACCCAGCGAACTTCTTGCAAGAGTAGACTCTCTTTACAGAAGGGTATCACTTGCCCAGTCACACTCTGAAAATAATTTTAAAGAAGAACTCAAATCAGGTGAATTTACTCTTAATTTAAGAAACCGTTCTTTACTTAAAAACGGAAAGGTAATTGAGCTTACACAGGTAGAATTTCAAATTATGGAGTACTTTTTTTCAAATCCCGGAGTTGCTCTTGACAGAACAGATATTTTAAGTCATGTTTGGGGCGATGCCTATGTGGGCGAAGAAAAAATCGTTGATGTAAATATAAGAAGACTAAGAATGAAAGTTGAAGATGAGCCGTCTAACCCAAAATATATTATTACTGTATGGGGACTCGGTTATAAATGGGACGCTTGATCTATAAATCATAAGCTAATTTTAAAATATAAAAAGGAGGCGGCAAAATTTGTTTCGTGACTTTTCAAAAGGTATTACAAAGCGTTGGATGCTTAACAATTTAAGCGTTATTTTAACAATAGTAATACTAATTGTAATAAGCTTGATTTTTGCCGTTTCTTACATATATAATAACAGCGTTCAGCAGGTTTTATCATCAGCTTGTAATGAACTTTCTGCCGTATTCCCAAATTACCAGACAGACAATTCAAACACCTTTATTTCCACTTCCAGAAATTATGTAGAAAACTTCAACTATAAAGATAGAATGGAAGTTATGGTAATTAACTCAACAGGCAGGGTCATGATGACTTCAACCGGTTTTAATCCTGACGAAAATCAAAATATTCCTGATTTTGAACTTGCAAATGCAAATCAAGACGGCATAGGAATATACAGTGGCAACTTAAATTCCGGAGAAAGTATTTCTGCACAAACCCATATTATAACTAATCAAAACGGCACTTGCGTGGGAGCAATAAGGTATGTTTCCTCAACAGAAAATGTAAACAACACAATCCTAACCTTTTCAATAATCATAATATTGGCCGGACTTCTTATTATTGTACTTGTTGTAATTTCCGGAAGTTACTTTATTCGCTCTATTGTTAAGCCTGTACGTGATTTATCCGATACTGCAAAAAAAATTGCCCAAGGTGATTTTTCCGTTACAATCAATAAAAAATATGACGACGAAATCGGTGAACTCTGCGATGCAGTAAAGGATATGTCAAAAGACTTACAGACAGCCGATCAAATGAAAAACGATTTCATTTCCCGTGTGTCCCATGAATTAAGAACACCCCTGACAGCTATTAAAGGATGGGCTGAAACAATGCAGCTTAATGAAGAGGGTAAAATTGAAAGAAGTACTTTTGAAAAAGGTATGAATGTTATTATTAAAGAGTCCTCAAGACTTACAAGTATTGTTGAAGAACTGCTTGATTTCAGCCGTCTGCAAAGCGGAAGAATGGTACTTATGTGTGAAAAGCTTGATATTTTGGCAGAGCTGGATGAAACAGTATATATGCTTAAAGAAAGAGCCTTATCAGAAAGCAAACACCTGCTTTATGATGAGCCTGAAACTGTATTCCCGCCGGTTTACGGTGACAGAAACAGGTTGAAACAGGTCTTTTTAAATATTATAGATAACGCATTAAAATACACGCCGGAATCAGGAGTTGTAGCAATTCAGGTTATTTATGATGCAGATAACGAACCTGATATAATTAAGGTTGTAGTAACAGATACCGGTTGCGGAATTGCTCCGGAGGATTTGCCGAAGGTAAAGGAAAAGTTTTATAAAGCAAACCAAAAGGTGAGCGGTTCAGGTATAGGACTTGCCGTTGCAGACGAAATTATGATACTTCACCACGGCTCTCTCGACATAGAAAGCGGAGAAGGCGTAGGTACAACAGTAACCCTTACCTTCCCTGTTTATAAAGAGGGACAGCAGCCTGATATTCCGAAACAGGAAATCATTAAAATTTAAGTGAAGATTTCAAACTTTCAAATTAATATTGATAATATAAATTTAGAGGAAGTTAAAAGTTATTAACTTTTGAGGTAATATGGATAATAAAAATATAAACTGCTGTTTTACAAGTGATAATAATTGGTTCAGATATCGTGCTGCCGCAATAATAATTGAAAATGGCTGCGTTCTTATGATTAAAAATAACAAAAATTCTTATTACTATTCCGTAGGCGGAGGAGTTTATATGGGAGAATGTGCAGAAGATGCCGTGAAGCGCGAGATCTTTGAAGAAACAGGAGTTCATTATGAAATTGAACGCCTTGCATTTATTCAAGAAAACTTTTTTATTGATAAAGAAAGTTTCAAAAATCTTAACTGTCACGAAATTGCTTTTCATTTTCTTATGAAACCAAGAGGAACACAGGAATTAACAAATAATAATATAAGCATTAATCAATTTGGAGCTAAAGAAACTCCTGAATGGATACCGATTGAAAAGTATTCTGAATACAAAGCCTATCCTGAATTTTATAAGGACAAACTTAAAAATATATTTGAAAAAACTAATGTTGAACATATAATTACTATCGATAAATAAAAATTTTTGTCAAAAAAGTAAAGTTTTTTGATGTTCTTTTAAAAAAATCGAACTCAAGGGCATAGAATTCCTGTCTCCGTCGGCGGAGGTAAATCAAAATGAACATAAATTCAAATGCTTTAAATTTCCCCTTGCCGACGTAGGTGGCGGCGAAACCCTACCTTATTATGACAATAAAAATTATAAACTTGGAAGGTATAAATATGGCAAAAACAAGTACTAAAAAAATTACATCTATCGGTGGAAGTGCTTTAATTGAGGGCATCATGATGAGAGGTCCCAAAAGAACTACTGTTGCCGTGAGAACAGATGTTAATGAAATTTACACAGAAGATATATCAATTACAACACTCGGACAAAAATTCAAAGCATTTAAGCTTCCTCTGTTAAGAGGTATAGCAGGACTTGTGGATTCAATGCGTTTAAGCTACAAAGCGCTGATGCTTTCTGCAAATAAAGCTATTGAAGCAGGAGAAATTGAGGAAGAAGAACCCACTAAATTTGAAAAATGGATCGACGAAAAATTCGGAGATAAATTTCTCAAAGTTCTTATGGTATTCTCTGCAATTTTAGGTGTTTTACTTGCAGTTTTTCTTTTCTTTTTTTTACCCACCTTTTTATTTGATTTAACCTCATATATTATTCCTGCTTTCAAAGGAACATCGGGTGATGTAGTTTTTTATAAATCAGTTTTTGAGGGCATTTTGAAAATAGCTTTGTTCCTTCTTTACATAGTAGTATGCTCAAGAATGACAGAAATGAAGCGTGTATTTATGTATCACGGAGCAGAGCATAAAACGATCTTCTGCTACGAAAATGAAGAAGAGCTTACTGTTGAAAATGTAAAAAAGCAAATAAGATTTCATCCCAGATGTGGAACAAGCTTTATGATTTTAATGCTTATTATAGGAATTATTATAGGTCTGTTTGTTCCTGTTGCTCCATTTGGAATTTCCGCATTAAGACCTGTAATAAAAATTTTACTCCTCCCCCTATCCTGCGGAGTCGGATACGAGCTTATTAAAATTTGCGGAAAACACGATAATGTAATAACAAGAATTATTGCGGCCCCCGGACTTTGGGCACAGCGAATTACAACAAAAGAGCCGGACGAAAAAATGATTGAGGTTGCAATAAAAGCTATGAAAGCAGTTATCCCCGACGATGGAACGGATATTGTTAAATAATTGTTTGACAGTAAGATAATTACTTGAAAGGAAAAACCGATTTGACAATTGAAAATCTTTATAAAGAAGCTAAATATAAACTACAAAGGGCGGGAATTGAATCTCCCGCCTTTGATGCTTTATGTTTGATAGAAAAAGTATTCGGATTTAACAGAGCCATGCTGATTGCAAACGGCAAAAAAGAAGCTGACAAATCTGAAATTGAAGAATTTGATTCACTTGTCAACATCCGTTCGGAATTTGAACCTTTGCAATACATTTTAGGTAGTTGGACCTTTATGGGATATAATTTCAAAGTAGGCAGAGGCGTATTAATTCCAAGAGAAGACACCTGTGAGGTAATAAATCTTTGTCTAAAAGCAGCTCAAAAAATTGAAAACCCAAAAATACTGGACCTATGTGCCGGAAGCGGAGCAATCGGCATTGTATTATCAAAGGAGATAGAAAATTCAGAAGTAACAGCAATTGAAAAATCAGAATATGCATTTCCATATCTTTTAGAAAACATAAAAGAAAACAACAGCAGTGTTAAGGCAGTAAAAGGAGATATCTTTGAATGTGCCGATAATTTTAGCAACTGTTCTTTTGACATAATTATATCTAATCCGCCATATATAAAAACAAGAGAATTAAAAAACCTTCAAACCGAGGTAAAAAAAGAACCCCGTCTTGCTCTGGACGGAGGAATTGACGGATATAACTTTTACAGATATATAATCAAAAACTGGACAAAAAAATTAAAGCCCGGAGGATATATGGCATTTGAGCTGGGTGAAAATCAGTTTGACACTGTAAAGACTTTAATGACCGGCGAAAAATTTACTGATATAAAAGAAAAATTGGATTTAGGCAATATTCAAAGGGCTATAATTGGGACTTTGTCTTCATAGTAGAATTTTTGTTCGATTTTTTTATTTATAAATTATTGCTTTTTCTACACCGATAATTTATAATAATATCATAAGATTTTAAATGTTGCCCTTGGCAAATACGGAGGTATAAATAAAATGGCAGTAGATAAAAATAAAGCACTTGAAACAGCGTTAAATCAAATAGAAAAACAGTTCGGCAAAGGTGCCGTTATGCGTTTAGGTCAGAATTCTTCTATGAATGTAAGCCATATTTCAACAGGCTCGCTTTCTCTTGATATTGCTCTGGGAATCGGAGGTCTGCCCAGAGGAAGAATTGTAGAAATTTACGGACCTGAATCATCAGGTAAAACAACCCTTTCACTTCACTGTATTGCCGAAGGTCAGAAAAACGGCGGTAATGTTGCGTTTATAGATGTTGAACATGCTCTCGACCCTACTTATGCCGCCGCTGTCGGCGTAGATGTAGACTCACTTCTAGTTTCACAGCCTGACACAGGTGAGGACGCCTTGGAAATTGCCGAGGCTCTTATCCGAAGCGGTGCTATCGATGTAATCGTTATCGACTCTGTTGCAGCACTGGTTCCTAAAGCAGAAATAGAGGGTGAAATGGGTGACAGCCATGTAGGTCTTCATGCAAGACTTATGTCACAGGCATTAAGAAAGCTTGCAGGCGCTATATCTAAATCAAACTGCGTAGCTATTTTCATTAATCAGCTTCGTGAAAAGGTGGGCGTTGTTTACGGAAATCCTGAAGTTACAACAGGCGGTCGTGCTTTAAAATTTTACAGTTCAGTAAGAATTGACATAAGAAGAAGCGAAACTATCAAAGTAAACGGAGAAATGATAGGTTCACGTACAAAAGCAAAGGTAGTTAAAAATAAAATGGCGCCCCCATTCAGAGAAGCTGAATTTGATATTATGTACGGCGAGGGCATTTCAAGAATAGGCGAACTATTAGACCTTGCGGTAAATGCAGACATCGTTCAAAAATCAGGTGCATGGTTTAGCTATAACGGCACAAGGCTCGGACAAGGAAGAGATAAGGTTAAAGAATTATTAAAAGAAAACACAGAACTTGCAAAAGAAATTGAAGACGCTCTTATGGCTAATCTTGATAAAATCCAGAAATCTCCCAAAGCAAAAAAAGGAACAACGGTTAAAGCTGCCGCAGCAGTTGCTGAAGAAAATCAAGAATCCTTAAAAAATTCTTCATCTAAAAAAATTGATGTTTTGGTTGAAGATTAATGATAATAACAGAAATAAAAAAAGGCAAAAAATATCTATCTGCGGTTTATATCGACGGAGAACTTGCCGTAAGGCTTGATACCAGAGTTATAATAGAAAACGGAATCAGACCCGGACTTGAAATTGACGATGAAAAGTTAAGAGAATACATAGAGATGTCAAATATTCGCAGAGCAAAGGAAAAGGCACTTTGGCTTATATCGACCAGAGACCACTCAAAAAAAGAACTGATTGATAAAATTTCTAAAACCGCCGATAAAGAATCGGCGCAGCTTGCTGCTGACAGAATGGAAGAACTGGGTCTTATTAATGACGAAAAATTTGCAAGAAGATATCTTGACGAACTTTTAAACATTAAGCATTTATCTAAAAGGGGAGCAAAATACAAGCTTATTCAAAAAGGCATTGATAAAGATTTAATTGATGAAATTCTTGATGATACTGAATTTGACCCCAAAGAAAACATAAGGGCTGTAATAGAAAAAAAATATCTTAAAAATCTGGCTGATGAAAAGGTAAAAAGACGATGTATTGCCGCCTTACAGAGAATGGGTTACGGATATTCAGACATAAACAGCGTTATAAAAGAATATATTGAGGATGAGTATTATAATGAATTTTAAAGTGGGAATGGTATCTCTTGGCTGTGAAAAAAACAGAGTTGATGCAGAAATGCTTATGTATTCTTTAAGGGAATACGGCTATCAGCTTGTAGAGGATGTTGCAGACGCAGATGTAGCAATAGTAAATACCTGTGGTTTCATTGAATCTGCAAAACAGGAAAGCATTGATGAAATTATTGAACTGGGCAAATTAAAGGCAGAGGGAAAAATCAAGAAAATAATTGTTACAGGCTGCCTTGCACAACGCTATAAACAAGAGATTGCGGAAAATCTCTTTGAGGTCGACGCAGTTGCCGGAATCGGTGCAAATCAAAATATTGCCGAGATCGTGGAACAAACTCTTAAAGATGAAAAACCGGAAGTTTTCCCTGATAAGCTTCTTCTTCCCCTTGAAGGAAAAAGAATCCAAAGTACTCCCTATTATTATTCATACATAAAAATTGCAGAAGGCTGTTCAAATTGCTGCTCATACTGCGCAATACCCTTAATAAGAGGAAAATTCCGCAGTCGTAAAATGGAAAACATCTTGCAGGAAGCAAAAGAGTTAGCTGAAAACGGCGTAAAAGAGCTTATTGTTATTGCACAGGATACAACAAAGTACGGCTCTGATATATATGGAGAACTCTCTCTTGCAAAACTTTTAAAGAAACTTTGTAAAATTGAAGGATTAAAGTGGATAAGATTGCTCTACTGTTATCCTGAAAGCCTTACAGATGAACTTATTGATACAATAGCAAATGAAGAAAAAATTGTAAAATATATAGATTTACCCATGCAGCATTGTAATGAGGCTGTATTGGAAAGAATGAATCGTAAGGGAAATATGGAAACCCTTCGTGAAAAAATAAATAAATTGAGAAGTAAAATTCCGGATATTACAATAAGAACTACATTTATTACAGGTTTTCCCGGAGAAACAGAAGAAGATTTTAATGAGCTTGCCCTTTTTGCAAAGGAAATGAAATTTCAAAGACTGGGCTGTTTTGCTTATTCACAAGAGGAAAATACAAAAGCTGCCCTTATGGATGAACAAATTGATGAAGAAATCAAGCAAAAGCGTGCTGAAATTATTATGGAACAGCAACAGCTTATTATGGAAGAATACTGTAAAAATCTAAAGGGCAAAACCATTGAAGTTTTATTTGAAGGCTATGACCGTTATGCCGAATGTTATTTCGGGCGTTCACAGGCAGACGCTCCTGAAGTTGACGGTTTGGTATTCTTTACGATAAACGGGCAAAAACCGCAGGTAGGTGATTTTGTAAAAGTCAGAATCAACGACTATCTGGGTTGTGACCCTGTTGGTGAAATGATTAAATAAATGAGGTATAATATGAATTTACCCAATAAACTTACATTAATCCGAATAATTCTTGTCCCGCTTTTAATTGCCGTCTTACTTATTGATTTTCCCCATCATTTTATTGCGGCATTGATTTTGTTTTCAGTTGCTTCAATTACAGATTGTGTTGACGGAAGAATTGCAAGAAAAAACAATTTAGTTACTGATCTCGGTAAATTTCTTGACCCGCTTGCCGATAAAATTTTAGTTATTTCCACACTTGTCTGCTTTGTTGCTTTAGGAATTAGCGACTGCATAATAGTTATAATCGTACTTTTCAGAGAATTTACCGTAACATCAGTAAGGCTGATGGCGGCAAGTAAGGGCAAAGTAGTAGCCGCAAATATTTTTGGTAAAATAAAAACCGTAACGCAAATAATTGCTATTATCACTATTTTTATACTGCAATATGCACTGGAACTTATAAATATGGGAATTATCCCCCTATCTAATAATATTTACAGCTTTTTAACTTTTCTGTTTTTTATTATCGGAGAAATTTTGCTTTGGATTTCTACATTCTTTGTAATTTTATCGGGAATAATTTATGTTTTTGAAAACAAAAAATTTATTACTCAAAAATAATGTTTGCTTTTTCCAGTAAATTGTATATAATAATTATGTAAACAGTTTAAAATGCGTTGAAAAGGAAAAGTAGCAGTTTTTCTGCCATCAGAGAGGAACATATTTGCTGAAAATGTTCTTGGTAAGTATTCTGTGAAATGCACCTTGGAGCTTACAGGGGGAATTTTTATACTAATCCCTGATTTTGAACAAGCAAAAAATTTTAACTGCTTTTGTTTGGTCAGTCAGAGAACAGTATCAGTATCTCTGTGCGTATTATCTGCGTTAAAGGTATTAAAGAGCGGTAAATTTTTACTGCTGAATTTGGGTGGAACCACGACTGCGTCGTCCCTTTTGGGATGGCGTTTTTTACTTTATAGGAAACTAATGGAAACAGTCTGCCACAAAAAGTATTTTTATATGGTGCTGTCTTCCCGAATATGTGTATTACACAGTTCTTTTTTTAGCGACGCAAAAACTTTTAATATTCTTGACTATAACCTTTGTTTTTAATATAACTTTTCCATTATTTTAAGGTTTATTTGTTATAGAAAGATCTTTTACTTTAACGTTATCAAATTTTGAAAAAGATTTATTAATTTTTTTATTTTAAAACGGAGGTGATTAACTTGTTTAAAACCTTAAAGGCAGATATTAACGCTGTTATAGAGCGAGATCCTGCCGCAAGATCAAAAATTGAAGTTTATTTCTTATATTCAGGTTTTAAAGCTGTAAGGTCACACAGAAGAGCTAATTGGTGTTTAAGACATAATCTTAAGTTTTTAGCAAGATTTATTTCACAAAGAAGCAGACACAAAACAGGAATTGAAATTCATCCAGGAGCTACTATCGGAAAAGGTCTTTTTATAGACCATGGTATGGGAGTTGTAATAGGAGAAACTACCGTTATAGGTGATAATTGCACAATTTATCAGAACGTCACACTTGGAGGAACAGGCAAAGATACAGGTAAACGTCATCCTACCCTGGGCAACAATGTGCTTGTAGGTGCAGGGGCAAAAGTACTCGGACCTTTTACTGTTGGAGATAATGCCCGAATTGCCGCAGGTGCCGTTGTGCTTAACGAGGTTCCTGCAAACTCCACTGCTGTCGGAGTTCCTGCAAGAATTGTTAAAATAAACGGAGTTAAGATGGATCCCCTTGATCAGATTCATTATTCCGACCCTGTTTCTCTAGCAATTTGCAATCTTGAAACAAAAATTGCATCGCTGGAGAAAAAAATCCAAAGTATGGAGGAAAAGCAAAAATGATTTTGTATAACACACTGGGACAAACAAAACAGGAATTTATCCCATACAAAGATAAAAAGGTTAATATGTACACCTGCGGACCGACCGTTTATCACTTTGCACATATAGGGAACCTAAGAACTTATATTATGGAGGATGTTCTTGAAAAATATCTTCGTTACAGCGGATATGATGTTACAAGAATTATGAATATTACAGATGTGGGACATCTTTCAAGCGACGCCGATACCGGTGAGGACAAAATGCTGGCAGGAGCAAAAAGAGAACATAAAACAGTTATGGAGATTGCAAAGTTTTATACAGAAGCTTTCTTTGAAGATTGTAAAAAACTGAACATTAAAACTCCTGATATTGTAGAACCTGCAACAAATTGCATTAATGATTTTATTAATATGGTATCTGTTTTACTGGAAAAAGGCTACGCTTATATTGCCGGAGGTAATGTATATTTTGACACCTCAAAGCTTGATAATTATTATGTATTCGGCAACTTTAAAGAAGAAGACCTTGCTGTGGGTGTTCGTGACAGCGTTGACGCTGACGAAAATAAAAAAAATAAAAGTGATTTTGTTCTGTGGTTTACAAAATCTAAATTTGAAGATCAGGAGTTAAAATGGGAAAGTCCCTGGGGTATGGGATATCCGGGCTGGCATATTGAATGTTCTGCAATAAGCATTAAACATTCAGGAGAACACCTTGATATCCACTGCGGCGGCATAGATAACGCTTTCCCCCACCACACAAATGAAATTGCTCAAAGTGAAGCATTTTTAGGTCACCCATGGTGTAAATATTGGTTTCATGTTCTTCATCTCAATGATGCAAGAGGTAAAATGAGCAAATCAAAAGGCGGATTTTTAACCGTTTCATTACTTGAAGAAAACGGCTACGACCCACTTGCATACAGAATGTTCTGTTTGCAGTCTCATTACAGAAAACCGCTTACTTTCAGCTATGACAGTCTGGATAATATTCAAAAGTCATATATTAAACTTATTAACAGAATTGCAAATCTTAAATGTGAAGATACCGTAAACGAGGAAAAACTCATCTCTTACCGTGAAAGCTTTAGAAACGCTATGGATAACGACCTTAACACATCTTTAGGATTAACCTGTGTTTACGATGTGCTGAAAGCTGATAATTTATCAGACAGTGAAAAAAGAAAACTCATTAAAGAATTTGATTATGTTTTATCTCTTGATTTATTAAGAGGTAAAACTTCTTCAGAAAACTCTAATATATCTGTTTCTGACGATTTTAATAGAGAAATCGAAGAATTGATCATAAAAAGAAATGAAGCCAGAAAAAACAAAGATTGGTCAACAGCAGACGCTATAAGAGATGAGCTAAAAGCAAAAAAAATTGTATTGATTGATACGCCGCAGGGAGTTAAGTGGGAATTAGAAAAGTAATTTGTTAAATATTTTGAAAAGCACATAAAAAGCTTTTGAGAATTATTTCGTGAAAATTTATTAAAAAGCACCTTATCTCCTTTGAATTTTCTTAAGAGATTTTTAAACTATACTTTTTTAAACTTCTCCATTAATTTTTACGATTTTTTGTAAATGCAAGATTTTTTTATTATAACTGAATAAATTAATATTATCCCCTCATATATCTTTATGGGGGGATTTTTATGAAGCTTTTTATAATAACCAAAAGAACGATTATATGTTTAACGATTTGTCTTTTTGCCGCTGTGCTTGCCGGAATTATATCTTTAGGAGCAGTTGCTCAAACAACAGAAACTGCCGCAGAAACAAGAGAAATTCCTATTTATTGTGTAGATACTCAAGAAAAAAAGGTTGCGCTGTCCTTTGATGCCGCTTGGGGCAACGAACAAACAGAGCAGCTATTAAATATTTTAGATAAATACAATGTTAAAACCACTTTCTTTTTAGTAGGTGAATGGGTGGAAAAATATCCTGATTCAGTAAAAGAAATTGCAAAAAGGGGTCATGATGTAGGGAACCACAGCAGCACCCATGCATATATGACGCAGCTGGCACAATCGGAAATGAAAACCGAAATAACCGAATGTAACAAAAAAATAGAATCATTAATAGGTAAATGTCCTACACTTTTCAGAGCACCTTATGGTGACTACAACAATCCTGTTGTAAAAGAAGTAAAAGAGAATAATATGTACTGCGTACAGTGGGATGTAGATTCTCTAGACTGGAAAGACCCCAGTCCACAGCAAATTGTTAAAAACATAACAGATAAAATAAAGTGTGGAAGTATCATACTTATGCACAATGGTGCAACAAACACCCCGGAAGCGCTCCCGATGGTTATTGAATCCATACAGGCAGAAGGATATAAAATAGTACCAATTTCACAGATAATTCCGAAAGGTGATTATACAATAGATGCAAACGGTATGATGCATATTAAAACAGGAGAAAACTCAGAAAGCAGCAATCAATCCGAAGCAACAAACCAATAAATAGAATTATTTAAGAGCAACGATAAATAAAACTATTTTTATTTATTTTAAATATAGTGTTAGGTGTAATAACCAAAAAAGCATTATTATGTTTGTATATTATTTTTTAACAAAACTATTGACAGTTGTTAAATAAAATAATATAATATAAACAAGAAAAGGAGATATCCTCCTTAAATAAATTAAGTGGGTGAGTCCAATGAGAAAATAACTTTTCAAGTTATTTATAGGAAAGATTTAAAGCATAATTGTTAATACTTAATTTACAGCACACAATGTGCAAATATAAAAATTAAAGAGAAATGTAAGTAATACAAGCTGAAAGTGATCTTTCCAAGCCTCCGATAATGTCCCTTTAAAATTTTTATAAATTTAATTTTAATTGTATGCGTATAATTTATTCCCTGCAATTTCGGTGCTTTGCACTTACGACTTTTAATTTTGGAAATAAAGTTTTAACTTTATTATGAAATTGATTTTTCTTATATGCGTAATGTTTTTATACATTGGAATAAATTACTATTCAAAATTTTGTATTGATGAGCAAGTATGACATTACGGTTTTTAAATTGTTATTAAATGTTTTTACAACTTAATATATAAAAATTTAATATTTATAATTGTAATATAAATTGTGATTGAATTTTAATTATAACAACTGATTTAAAAACGATTCCATATATTACCTAACCCAAAAAGCGTGTATCTTATGATACACGCTTTTTGATTATTTCTTAACTTTTATCATTTTTTACTTTTTCAAATACTCGCTGTTTTTCAAAATACTTTTTTTATCTGATTTTACCGATTTATTATTTTTTCTTAATATCTATAACTTTATTTTTTTCAAAATTTTTTGTATGTTTTCTTCTACATTAACTTTGAATTCTATTTTATTTTTATTTTTATAAAACCAATTAAATGAGTTTTTAAGGCCCTGTACAAAATCAGTCTCAACCGAAATTCTTTCATTTATTTTTTCTACATTAAGAACATTGTCATAATCAAAAAACGGAAAGAAATCCCTTATTGCATAATTATGTTTTTTATAGTCAAACATTATTATCTCTGCTTTCTTTTCTGCCGCTTCAGAACAGGCTTCAACCCATTGTTTACAAGTAAGTGCATCTTTATTTCCTACATTACAAATAACAAGTTTTTCATTATTTTCATTTATAAAATATTCAACGATCTTTGCTAGATCCTTGCTGTAAATGAATTGCAGCTTAAAATTTGTTATGGGTATTATAACAGGAATATTGTTTATTATATTATTAAAAATAAAGCTTTCTCTCTGTGCGTAATTTTCTTCCCCATAAACATAGGGCGGTCTTAAAATTATAAGACGAACATTTGTATTTTTAAAAAAGTTCGTATATAACTTTTCTGTTTCCAGCTTGCCTGTTCCGTATTCCGTCCAATATTTATTTTTTGCAAGAGAATCGGTTTCAGAAAAAGGAATAGTCAGATTTTCTACATCATAAACAGCGCTTGAACTTATAAAAATAAACGCTTTTGCGTTCAAAATATTTTTGAAAGATTTCAAAAGAACCTTTGACCACGATATATCATAAAAGCTTGTTTCTACGATATAATCAAATGTCTTATTTTCCAATGCTTTTTTCATTTCTTCAAAATTTCCCCTATCGCAGGAAATCTGTTTTATTTGTTTATTAAAAGGTTCTCTTGTTCCCCTATTCAAAAGAGTCACATTGTAACCCTTATCAAATAAATTTTCTGCAATTGATTTTCCTATAAAATAACTTCCGCCG
This sequence comes from uncultured Clostridia bacterium, assembly GCA_947627135.1. Taxonomy (GTDB): domain Bacteria; phylum Bacillota; class Clostridia; order Oscillospirales; family Acutalibacteraceae; genus Ruminococcoides. Next base: position 4,175 of record CANQUV010000006.1, on the reverse strand, counting down.
ATAATAAGTACACTTTTGTTCATAATTTCCTCCATTAGTAATTTTATTTGGCAATAATTATAAATTTACAAAGAAATTTGCTCACCTCCAATATATATTATTTGATAAACAATTAATTTATCGCAGTAAAACTGCGATAAAGGGCTACTCGCCCTTTAAACCCCGTCAGCTTTTTTGAAAAAAAGCTGAGCAAAAAACTTTTTCTTTTCTTGACAGCTACCTTTCATTTTTATTTCCTCAATTGCAACTTTTACATATAAAATAAGGCGATGCTTTTGCATCGCCTTTAAATTATTTTTCAATAAGTGATTTACCTGTCATTTCTTTAGGTTGTTCAAGATTTAAAATTTCAAGCATTGTAGGAGCAATATCTGCAAGTCTGCCGCCTTCTCTCAATTTGCAGGGATAACCTACAACGCAGAACGGAACAGGATTCGTGGTATGCGCAGTGAATGGTTCGCCGTCATCGTCCACCATTTTATCAGCGTTTCCGTGGTCTGCTGTAATTAAAGCAACGCCGTCCATTTTTGCTATCGCATCTGTAACCTTTCCTACACAGGTATCAACTGCTTCAACTGCTTTAACTGCCGCTTCAAAAACTCCTGTATGACCAACCATATCACAGTTTGCAAAGTTAAGAATTATAACATCATATTTACCTGTTTCGATTGCCTCTACAAGTTTATCCGTAACTTCATAAGCGCTCATTTCAGGCTGTAAATCATAAGTTGCAACTGCCGGTGATTTGACAAGAATTCTATCCTCATTGGGATATTGTTTTTCAACACCGCCGTTAAAGAAAAATGTTACATGAGCATACTTTTCCGTTTCTGCAATTCTCAATTGATTCATACCTTTATCGGAAATAAACTCACCCAATGTATTTTTTAAGCTTTGAGGCTTAAATGCAACCTCTACATTCGGCATAGTTGCGTCATATTGAGTCATACAAACATAAGTTAACGGGAAAAAGCCTTTTTTTCGTTCAAAACCGTTAAAGTCAGGGTCAACAAATGTTCTTGTTATTTCTCTTGCCCTGTCAGGACGGAAGTTATAGAAAATAACACTGTCGTTCTCTTTTATTGTGTCGCCCTCTTCAACAACCGTGGGAACTACAAATTCATCTGTAACCTCTTCTTTATAAGAATTTTCAACAGCCTCAAACGGATCTTCTGCCTGATTTCCTTCACCGTAAACCATCGCAGCATAAGCCTTTTCAACACGCTCCCATCGGTTATCTCTATCCATAGCATAATATCTTCCCATTACGGTTGCAATTCTTCCTACGCCGATTTCTTTCATCTTGTTACAGCATTCTTCAACAAACTTTGAACCGCTTGACGGAGGAACATCCCTGCCGTCCAGGAAAGCGTGAACATAAACTTTTTTAAGACCTTTTCTCTTTGCCATTTCAAGAATACCGTATAAATGGGTATTGTGACTGTGAACACCGCCATTTGAGAGCAATCCCATAATATGAAGTGATGAATTATTGGTTAAAGCATTATCCATAGCTTTACTAAGAGCTTCATTTTCAAAAAAGTCGCCGTCTTCAATAGATTTTGTAATTCTCGTAAGCTCCTGATAAACAACTCTTCCGGCACCTATATTTGTGTGTCCCACTTCGCTGTTGCCCATTTGTCCGTTTGGCAGACCTACATCCATACCTGAAGCGCCGATTTGAGTTACAGGATTTGATGAAAACAGTCTGTCAAGGTTAGGCTTATTTGCAGCTTTAATGGCGTTTCCCTTATCGGGAGCAATTCCAAAGCCGTCAAGTATCATAAGAATTAAAGGTTTTTTCATATACTTTTCTCCTTTAAATGCACAATTGCAATTAAATTTTAATTATTTTGAAGCAGCTTTTACGATTGCAGCAAATTTTTCTGCAACAAGTGAAGCTCCGCCGATAAGACCGCCGTCAACATTTGTTTTTGAAAGAAGCTCGTCAGCATTTGCATCATTCATTGAACCGCCATACTGAATTGTAACAGCATCTGCTGTTTTCTGATCATAAAGTTTTGCAATAGTCGCACGGATAAATGCACAAACTTCTTCTGCCTGATCAGCAGTAGCGGTTTTACCTGTTCCAATAGCCCAAACAGGCTCATAAGCGATAACTGTTTTCTTAACATCTTCTTTAGATACATCAAACAAGTCAAGCTTAATTTGTCTTGCAATAACTTCTTCTGTAATATCACATTCACGTTCCCAAAGAAGTTCACCAACGCAAACGATTGGCTTTAATCCTGCTGCAAGAGCAGCCTTTGTTCTTTTATTTACTGTTTCGTCTGTTTCACCGAAATACTGTCTTCTTTCGCTATGACCTAAAACTACATATTCAACTCCCATTGAAGTAAGCATTTTAGCAGAAATTTCACCTGTAAAAGCACCGCTTTCTTCCCAATGGCAGTTTTCTGCACCGATTTTAATATTTGTACCCTCAGCTACCTCGAGAGCTGTTTGTAAATCTACAAAGGGAACGCAAGCGATAACTTCGCAGTCAGCATCTTTTACTAAAGGAGTGATTGCTGTTAAAAGTTCTTTAGCTTCGGCAGGCGTTTTATTCATTTTCCAGTTACCTGCAATAATTGCTTTTCTTTTTGATTTGTCCATTATATTTCACCTTTCTATGTTCTTTATAGGAAAATTGAGGGCGAACATAAGAGCCCGCCCTTTAATTTATAAATTATTTATCTGCAATCGCAGCAATACCAGGAAGTTCCTTACCCTCAAGATATTCAAGAGAAGCGCCTCCGCCGGTAGAAATGTGACTCATTTTATCAGCAAATCCCAGATTGATTACAGCCGCAGCACTGTCGCCTCCGCCGATAATTGTTGTAGCGTCTGTTTCAGCAAGTGCCTTAGCAACAGAAATTGTGCCTTTTGCAAAGGTCTCATTTTCAAAAACACCCATAGGACCGTTCCATACAACTGTTTTAGCTGATTTCACGGCAGATGCATATAACTCTGAAGTTTCAGGGCCAATATCGAGACCCATTTTATCAGCGGGAATATCGTCTACTGAGGATGAAGCTGCATCAACAGGCTTATCGATTGGATCAGGGAATGAATCTGTTACAAGTGTATCTACCGGAAGTAAAAGCTGTTTGCCAAGGCTTTCAGCCTTTTGAATCATTTCTTTACAATAGTCAAGTTTAGTATCATCAACAAGTGAAGTTCCTACTTCTTTGCCCATAGCCTTTAAGAATGTGTAAGACATACCTCCGCCTATGATAAGAGTGTCGCATTTATCAAGAAGATTAGCGATAACGTTTAATTTATCTGCAACTTTAGCTCCTCCCAGAATAGCAACAAAAGGTCTTACAGGATCTTCTACTGCATTTCCAAGATAGTCGATTTCTTTCTGCATTAAATAACCTACTGCTGTTTCTTTAATATGAGCAGTTACTCCAACTGTTGAACAATGAGCTCTGTGTGCACTGCCGAAAGCATCCATAACGAATACTTCTGCAAGAGAAGCAAGTTCAGATGAGAAGGGTTCTTCGTTCTTTGTTTCTTCTTTTCTGAAACGAGTGTTCTGAAGAAGAACAACATCTCCGTCTTTCATTTCAGCTACTGCTTTTTTTGCATTTTCTCCAACAACATTATCGTCGTTTGCGAATACAACTTCCTGATCTAAAAGCTCGGAAAGTCTTACGGCAACAGGTGCAAGTGAGAATTTCTCTTCCGGACCGTTCTTTGGTTTGCCTAAATGTGAGCAGAGGATAACCTGTCCGCCGTCACTGATCAATTTTTTAATTGTGGGTAAAGCAGCTGTAATTCTATTATCATTTGTAATAACTCCGTCCTTAAGAGGTACATTGAAATCACAACGAACAAGAACTTTTTTTCCTTTTACATTGATGTCATCAACTGAAACTTTGTTTAATTTCATATTTTTAGCTTCCTTTCACTTTCTTATATTATTGCAAAATTTCACATTTCACAGATATAGTTAATTATATAATAATTTGTAAATATTATCAATAGTTTACCCCAATTTTTTCAATATAATATAACAATATCTTCCAAATATTTTTTATGTAAAATAACAGGCATTATACTTATTGTACAATGCCTGTTCTTATTATTTATGGCTCTATAATAAATGTTGGGGTAACAAATAGAGCCTACAGAAATAAAAATAATAAGAAAATAAAAAAAGAGTAGAG
>CANQUV010000005.1 GCA_947627135.1 uncultured Clostridia bacterium | reverse complement strand
CGACAGCTTAATTTGCTATCGCTTGCTTATATCTAATTTTCTTTTTTCGGGTTTACCCCAACTATTGACATAGAGCCAGTTTATAATGTAGGTTTTATATATAAAAATTTTACAATATAATAAGGGTTGACTTACAAAAAACAAGTCAACCCTATAATGTATAACCATCCATAATTAAAATGTCATTTAGTTTCATCTGTATGGTCTAGCGGTTCAGCCTCTTCTGATTTTATATTTTCTTTCTCGAAAACAATTTCCATACTGTCTTCAACAATTTTCTTTTCAATATCCGTATCCTTTAAATCTGATTTTTTTTCCTTTTGATAATTTTCTATTGCATTTTTTATAGTTTCCTCTGACATTTCAGGAAGATTCTCTTTTTCGTGAGAAAGCTTATATATATTCCAAAACTCTCCGGAAAAAGCAAGAATAATAAGTAGTATTGCAGCTATAAGTCCCCACGGTGTAAGAAAGAAATCATATAATTCTCCAAGAAACGGGATTTTACAAACCATTATGCCCACAAGTTGTTTTTCTGAAACAGGAGAATCTGCATCTTGGTTTGCTAAACCTTTAGTTAGAAAATAATAAGTATTATTTTCCTTATACGGAGCTTTTACAACTTGATGAGTTATAAGTTTACCGGTAAGATCACCTGATTGTCCCTTATATGTTACTATATCGCCTTTTTTTAAAGAAGTAATATCAGGAACTTCTTTTGTAAGTATAACATCTCCAATTTTTAATTCAGGTTCCATGCTTCCCGATGAAACACGGAAAATCATATATCCGCCAAGGTTTGGAGTGTTACCAGAAACACGCATAACAATTGTTATCGCAATTACCGCAATCAGAATAAAAAGAATCACGCTTAACATTATATTTAATATTCTTTTTATCAAGGATTTTTTCGCTTTCACTAAAGGGACTCCTTATTTATTATAAGAAATTTGAGGCAAATCTCTAAATGATACTGTAATATCTGAACTGCCCGAATTATAAATATACCATTCTACATTCAGAGTTTTATTTGCTTCAACTTTTAAATGATTAGCGAATGTCATATTATTCTGATATTGTAAGGTCGTTTTTATAGGAGACAAAAGATTTATGGTTGTATTTTCTGCATTGTTTAATGAAAGATTCATTAAAGAAATATTAGTATCCGATGCAGAGTTGTTAGTTACTGTTGTTGTAAAATATTGTACTCCGCTTGCAGGAATTGTAAAAGTGTTTGCAGTGTCAACCGATGTATCTTCCGTAACTAAAACTCCATTTTGCATTGATGATGCATAAGTAACAACTGTGCAATCCTGCGATTTTACAACAGCGGTAACGCCTTCTAAAAATAAAGAGTGTGCATTTTTTTCTCCGTATGGTCTGGTGAACCATGAAAAAGAAGCTGTAATTGCAAGAACTGTTATAAGCATTATTATTACACATAGCAATCCAAGTTTATTAAATTTTTTCATGGTATCACCTCCCTATTATTGCTTTTGTATAGTTATAGTTTTACTTGAGGTATTAAAACTGAAATTATATGTACCTGATGAGGTAGGCTTAAAATTAAAATCACCTGCTCCAGCAGAAGTATCGTTAAAACTTAAACCAGAACAACTTCCAGTTACAGTTGTAGAATTTGTGTACCAAGTACCATTGTGATAAATTTTCATTTTATAAGTAGTATTAGCCGTAAGAGTAACAGTAGTTTCTACTATCGTACTGCTTCCGCTTTGATAACTCATTTGTTTACCAGGATCCCAATCTGTCAGCGTACCTCTAAGATAATAATCTGACATAACTTTAGCATTTGGATCGTATGATGACCAAGTTTTAGTGTTATTATCATAAATGTAATTATTATATATTGTTAAATCAGAACTTTGATTATCACTAGTACCCTGATTAAACTGAACTCTATTATATTCAGTTGGAATCTCATACTTCCAAATATCACCGGAAACTTTTGTCATATTTACTCCGGGCCAATTTGTTCCGTTTGCACCGTTATTTTTCCAATAGTGTACTTTAGGCGTTGACCAATTTGCTGAGTTTCTAAGGTAAACTGTATTAGTTTGCGGTGCTGTACCTGCTAATGTTATTGTATTTGTATCAAGTTTATATGTTACAGTAATTGTTGAATTTGCTGTTGCACTAAACTCTAATGCAGTATCCTTAAGTTCTCCAGTAGCAGAAGAAAGCATAACTGATGTTACGCTTCCCGAACGAGAAATCTTGGGGCTATTAAGCGTTACAGAATATGTTTGATTATCTCTATATGTGCTTGAAAAACCAATTTCTGAAATTTTAATTAGATTTCCGCTTGAAGCTGTATTTGTAACTTTATAGCTTACTGAGTTTGTTGATGAATTATAAGTCATTAGTTTGCCATCTTCCCAGCCAGCAAACTCACTTAATCCGCTTCCGCCGATATAGAAATCATACGGAGTTGTGGTTGTAGATATTGTTAAATCAGCGTTTCCTACGGTAACCTGTGCATTATTTTGATTATAATTAGTTGTATTTACTGTAAATCTTGTAAACTTATGTCCGTTTAATGCACTTGCAGAAATACCTGTTGCAGTTTGTGCATTAAGTGTAAGAACAGTATCCTGAGGAACTTGTGCCGATTGTCCTTCAGCGATTGATTCATTTCCACCGTTTGAATTTCTATAGGTAACTGTAACATTTGCATGCGGTGCATCTTTTACAGTAACATTTCTTGTAGGTGCACTGCCTTCCCAACTGCCTTTTGTAGTTGATTCTATTGTATAAATATAGTCATTTTCTGTTTTTGTACGGTTTTCTCCGTTAAATTCATAAGTACCGATTTGGAAATCTAACGGATTTTTTTCATCGTTTGGAACATTAAATGACCAATGACCTGATGAACTTTTTACAGCTTTATATTTGGTTTTCCAGCTATCAAATGAAACCCAGAAATCACCGCTTAATGCTGAAATCGTATTATCATAAGATCTAACAGTGATGGAATCAAAATTATCACACCATTTTCCTACATAGGATTTATCGCTATATTCTCCTGTGTCACCTGAATCGCCGTAAACACTGTATGTAGGATTAGCCGGAGCAACTGCAAAATTCGCTGCTGCTTCGCAAAAGCTTATACTTGTTGAACTGCTGTTTCTTGAATTAAAGCAAAGAGTTTTATTTAAAGTAAATGTTTCTGTTGGTGCATATCCTGTCCAGAAATCACTTGCTGTATTATGGTACATATTATAAGACTTAGTACCGTCAATACCATTATACAAAGTTACATGGTTTCCGGATTTATTAAAGGATTTATCTACTGTATTATCTATAAATTTAACCTGAACTACATCATCCCATGTACCTTGACCACCTGAATCAATTAAATCACCGTATGCAGTATAAGTTTTTCTATTGATATTTGTTGCCGGAGCTGACCACTTTGATACTAATGCACTGCCGTCATAACAACGAAATTCTGCTCCAGCTTTTGTTAATGGTGTGATAGGAATTTCTTCTTCAGTTTTATATGAATGATTATTTTGTCTGGTCATAGAATATACATTACCAGCTACGGCTACTTTCATAGTTTTTCCATCGATAAGATTATTTGCAGTTTCTGAAGTTGTTCTATCAACAAATTCAAGAGCTACGCAATTACTTATTGCCTCAAGTTCAAAATTAAAGTTTACAGTTTGACCTTCGCCGTTAAAACCTGTGCTTTTTGACACAGCGTCATCATACCAAATAATGACCTTTAAATTATGTTCATTATTATCGGATATTAAAAAAGCATCTCTATTTGTTTCATCATTACTGTCTTCTGTGTATTTTAGTTCTGAAGAATATACCCTTGTAATCGGTGTATTATCAAGCTTTAATGCCACTCTGATAGGATTAACTTTATTTCCTCCTACAGTTATTTCGCTTGTATCGGAAAATCTGAATTTATGCTCTTTATTAACTTTAATTTTTACATCAAATTCTATATAGTTGTTTCCTATATCGTTAGTTGTTGCTGCTCTAAAACTATTTCCATCTTTAATCTGTATCTTACTATTTGTCATTTGTGCAGGTGCAAAATAAAGATTGTTTACATTATCAATATAATTTGAAAGGTCAATTGAATTTGTAGTATAATTTTCATCTAATTTAACTTTACTTTGATTTGAAGTGCTCTTAACTAAAATATCTGTTCCTTCATTTAATATTTTTATCTGCGTTGAACCTTCTATCCAACAGTATGTCATTGTAATTAATGAAATAAAAAGTAAGGTGAGTGCTATAAATGAAAGTCTGAGATTAAATTTACTTTTTTTAAAATCATTAAATCTTTTCATTTTAGCACCTCCTTTAAATAAATTACTTTTTTATCAATTATTTTTGGGCCAACTGTTATCAGGTGTCCAAGTATCATTGTTATTAGAACTTGTGTACCAATAACCTTTTTTCAGTACGCCACTATTTTTATTAGTTACAAGCGAACCGGTAGAAGCTACCCAACTGTTACCATAACCGTTAAATCTAATATTGGTAGCGTCTGCAGGAATTATCAAATGATACACATGTTGACCTTGATCATTATCTCCTGCATATTCCATAGCTAATCCGAAGTTAGTATCTTTGTTAAAGCTGGATGTAGTTCGAGGATCAAATAATCCTTTTGAATTAGCAATAATTCCTACATTATATATTTGATCTCCGTATATACTGCTTTGGTAATATAGATTTGGTGCTGTGATGTTACCTGAGTCGACATAATTACTGAATACACCACTGCTACGGGTAGAATCACTCCACGCCGATACATTATATTTATCACCAGTCTTTGAACCTGTTAAATAGTATCCTTTATCCTTATTATTATTTAAAGGTATATCAACAGTCTGACCGCCTGCACCGTTAAATATAACCCCATCAGCATTTGACGGAATACCAATTTTGTAATTGTTAGCAGAATAACTTTCATCTTCATCGGTGGTTTTTATCATCGAACGACCCGGCCACGATCCATCAGCATCACTATTACCTTTATAGAAATATGCTTTTACATCATTCCAATTATTTGTATTTGTAAAATATATTTCTCCCTTATTAGCTTCGGTCAGATACAAATCAACAACACCTGTGCAAGATGATTTAACCCAGTAACCATAGTTTACTTTATCAACATCTTTACCTCGTCCGATTGCGTAATATGTTTTTTCATCTAAATCGCATGTACTCATTGATTCGTTTTCAGCCCAAGTATTATAATCAATATTACTATTATTCGGATCAAATCGGGCAAACATTACATCATCTACTTCTTCAGGAAGGCTTCCTATATATGTAATGCCATCACTCTGACGCTCCATATAATAACGTGCACCTGATCTGAAATTACCGTTTATTATTGTGGACTTATCAATAGCATACATATTAACTTCCTTACCGTTGTCTGCTTTATTTTTAATCCAACTATTTGGAGAGTAATCAATAAATTTAATGGTTTTTGAACGGTTTTCTGTTGTCGAAAGTACCAAATTTACATTTATACTATTTGATGGTATATTACTTATTAAACAGTTATTATCTGTTCCTTCAAGCCACATTGAAAATGTTACTCGTTTTGTTTCTCCTGCATTAACAGTTGCTACAGGATTATCTGTACTATAATAATATTCATTGAAAGCATGAGGATCTGTTTGTGTAGTAGTTGCAGTTCCTGAAGTATTAATACTTAACACTGCATTATTAATCTCATGATATTCACCGGAAATTAGTCCGGGACAAAAAACTATCGGTTCACTGCCGTCATTAAAATTTAGGGATATTCTTATTGCATTTAAAATTCCTTGATTTTCATCGGCGCATCTTACACTTGAATTTATATCTATAAAAATTTTTGATGTTGCAAGTGATTCAACAGTAAAATCCGTACTTATATATTTTGTGTTTTTATCTGCATCTGTTCCTGCTCTGAATACATATTTATTTGTAGCAGTACCTTCACTTTCTGTTGTGGGAAAGAAAAAATTTCTGCCGTCAACACTTGAACAGTCTTCTAAATTGATTGAAGGCAATTTTATTTTACTTATAGCATTACCTTCTATGTCTTCAAACATAAGGCCTGCTCCGGCAGAAACAATTGAATCTTCATTTTCTCTTACTGTGCCGTCCTTTGTTCCTTCTATCCAGGAAAAAGTTGCAACACAAATAACCATTATTGCTTCGAGAAGTGCTACAATGGAAATTAATATTTTTTTATTTTGATTACAAAATAACTTTATTTTTTCTTTTTCCATTATAACACCTCCTTAATATTATATAATTCTAGTTATTCAGTAGTATCTTCTGATATTATATTTAAATATACATTGAATTTTCCGCCTACAAATGCTCGGCGTGCTTCATTATCTGTTCCTTCAAGCCAAATGTTAATATCAACTTGATTTGTATAATATCCATTTGAATCTTTTTGTCCGTTTAATGTAACCAATATTTGTTCATTCTTTTCTGTAATATTGCCTGTTACGGTTTGATCAGGGTCAAGCTGTACTGGAGATTCTTGTCTTGCAGGATAATAATTATGAGTAAATGATGGACCTGAAACTTGGTTTAAATTAATATTATTAAATGTAATTTGTCCTGTTTCATCTGGGTTAACATAAATATCAGGGCGTGGAATCCAAGTGAAAAAGCTGTTATCAGGTTTTTTTACACTAACTCTTAATGCACCCACTACAATATCTTTAGAATACTTATATGCTCCTGTTCCTCCGCTGGGATTTATAACACCTGATCCTTTTAAACTTTCATCTGCCGGTTTAACATAGGAGCCGTCTCCTAATTTTACTTTAAGTGGATCCTTTGAACGCATATATAAAGTAAAGCTGACATAATCACCGTCTATTTCGTTTTTAATAGGTGTAGACCACTCTTCAGCAGGATTTACATAAGCCATATTATCTCCCTGCATAAGTGCAGGTCTTAAAAAATTACCGTCTCCTGAACCCGTGATATCTGTGAATTTTATTGTATTAAACCAATCACTTGAGTAATTATCTGTTGTTAAATTAACATTAGACTTCCAATCATTTTCATTTCCCGTAAGCGATAATTGAAGACTGTTATCTGCCATTACTTCTATTTGATTGGAATCTACTTCGTTGCTATAATTTGAAGCAAACCATGCAAATACAAAACCTATCATCAAAAACAACAAGAGGATTGAATTTGCAATTATTAGTTTTTTCTTTTTACCGGTTTGCATTTTATTTCCTCCTTATGTTTTTTCTTCTGTTTTTTGTCCCTCAAACACTAGCAGATTTTTAAATATTCCGCCTGCAAGAGGTGTTTTTGCTTCTCTATCTGTTCCTTCTACCCATATTCGCACTTTTATATGTGCCTTATAGTAGCCGCTTTGATCAATTTCGCTTAATGACGCAATAGTTGGTGCATCAGAAATATCTGTGAAGTATTTACCGGCAGCAAGGGGAGTCGGTGATGATAAATCAGACGTAATATATGTATAATTTGATTCTGCATTTCCATTATCTGTGAAGCTGAATGAATTACCCTGGTATATATTTGTTGCAGAAATAAGTTCTGCTGATGTCGTAAAATCAGTACCATTAAATATTATATAAAAGCTATTACATTTTAAAACAGGTACATCATTACCTTTTGAATCGCTTCCCACAACAACTGAAAATACTGATGGGGTTTCTGAAAGTGAAATTTTACCTTCACTACTCACACTCAAATATTTTTGTTCGGCAGTTGATTTTAACTTATACAAACCTTCAGAAGAACCTGCTTCAACACTGAATAAATACTGGCTGTCTACATAAGGTAAACTATCAACTATTTCAGATGAAATCCTTTTTGCTGAAACATTATTTGATGCTGCGGAAAGTGCATATAATCCAGTATCATTTGTACCTGTTAAAACAACTGACTTATTAGTTTCAAGCTTATAATATTTGTTATCTCCACCGAAACCACCGGTACCTCCGCCAACTTCGCCGCTTTTACTATTATAGAATACAAAATCTATAACCATAAATTTATTTGTATTGTTATTATAAGAAAATAAAATTTGAAATCTATCTATTGAATTAAAAAATAACTCTTTATGTGGGTCTGCATCAACATTTAATTTACCCCATTGTACACTATCATTATTATTTACAGTAATATTATATCTATGTTCATCCAAATAGGCACCAATATAATTATAAGTTACATTATTGAATTCATAATTACTTAAACTTTTTTCATCACTTTTGCTTCCTATTAATTCAGTATCTTTATTTTCATATTTATTTGAATTTGTTATATTTATATAATGGTCTAACTCTAAACTAGATTCTACATCAATTGCACCATAATAAATACCATCTGCTTTATTTAAATAAATTTGCCTTGGATCTTTGAGTTTATTAATTTCGCTATTATTTTTTACAGCATGACCTTCCCAAATCCATAAATTAGCTTTTTCATATTTTGAAGTATCATTTAAACCAAATGTATCGTCAGGATCAGAACTGAGTTCTCCTCCACCATCAGTATATATCTCTATTGGAGAAAAGTTGCTTTGATTTGATAGTTCATAGTTTTTATTCGGGATCCAAATATTATTGAGTGTTTCATCTCCGTTTGCATCAACATTAAAAAATGCTACTCTTGCTGCTCCGGCTATATAATCTTCTGAAAAATTTCCAAATGTACTTTTTCTTTCATTATCATTAATGTCCTTAGGAGATATTTTACTGTCGTTTCTTAAATTAATATCCAGTTTTTCGTTACTTCTAAACCATAAATCAGTTTCATAATAATCTTGATTTGCCTCTGCTGCTCGTTTAGATTGGTATTTACCATCCGAAGACGAAAGAATTGGTTCTCCAGTTGAACGATTGAGCAAGGGTATAAAGAAATTTTGACCGTCTCCTGAGGAAATTAAGGGAAATTGTTTTTCTAATGGATCGGAAATATTGTAGCTATAATTTATATCGTCAAAGGAAACTTCTAATCCCATTGATGTTGCAGATTTTACATTCAGTCCGCTTGCAGTTGCTTTTTTCACGCTTGAAAACCATGCAAGTACTACTAAAAAAATTGTAACCAATAATACCAAAGTAAGTATTAAGTTTCTGAAAAGTGTTGATTTTGTTTTTTTCACTCTTAATACTCCTTTCTGTATTTATCAGCAGTTAATCAGTCAATGTTTTGAAGTTCTTCTTCTGTAAACATTTTCTTCCTTGCTTTTTGTTTTGCAAGTTTTATTTCTTCTTTTGCTTTTTTCTTTGCTGCTGCAACTTCTTTTGCTGCCTGTGCTTTAATTTCTTTTATCTTATTATTGTAATTTGTATTCATCTGTTTTTCAAGCTTTACAAGTTTTGACTTAAACTTTCTTTCTTCAACTGAATAAGCTTTGTCTTTCTCTTTTGTAACAGCATTGATTTTACTTTCATACAGCTTTCTCTGTGACTCAAGCTTCTTTGAATTATTTTTTTCGATTTCTTTTTTCTCTTTATCAAAAGCAATTTGAGAATCTAAAAGTTTTGCCTCAAAATCCTTTTTATTATTAAAGATTTTTTCTTCACAAGATTGCTTAACTGATTCAAGCTCTTTTGTGTTTGCTTCCTTCAAAGAAATTACAACCTCATTATGGGCTTTTTCTGCATCTTTAAGCTTTGTTTCATAAGAATTTATGTGATTGGTAATTTGTGTTTCATAATCATTTTTTTGAATTGCAAGCTGATTTTCATAATCAGCTTTTTGGTTTGCTACATCTTGTTTATGCTGTTCAATTTCAGCGTTTAGGTTGCTTTCAAGTTCTGTATTTTTATTCTCCAAACTTGAAATTGTTGCTGTTTGCGTCTGTATTGTAACCTCTTGCTCAGATACTTTAGTTTCAAGTGCTGATATTTTTTCCTCGCACTCTTTTACCTTTTGAGTTAAATCTGACACCTGCTTTTTAAGGCTTTCAATCTCAGCTTCATACTCCTTGATTTTTGCCTTTAAGCTGTTATTTTCTTCTGTAAGCGCTGCAACCTGATTTTCAAGTTCAAGATTTTTAGCTTCAAGATTAGCAATAATAAGATTTTTAGCTTCAATTTCTGCATTGAGCTTTTCAATTTCAGCTTTTTGCTGTTCAATAAGCTCTTCCTGCTCTTTAATTTTATTCTCTGCTTCAACCAGCTTGAGTTTTGTTTTCTTTAACTCATCTTCAAGTTTTTCAACCTGATCTCTTAATGCTGATACCTGACCTTTTAAAACCTGAATTTGTTGCTCTCTCTGGTCTATAATTAACTTTAAATTTTTGATTTCTGCATTAAGCTCTATAATTTTCTTTTCTCTATCTCTGATTTGGTTCAAATAATCGTTCATTTCTTCCTGGAATTGAGCGGTTATCTGTGCTTCTATAATTTTTCTTAAATCTTCTTCAGGCTTTTTATTTTCTTCTTCAATTCGTTTATTTTCTTCTTCATATTTTTCCTGAAGCATACGCCTTAAACCAGAATTTGTACTGATTGATAGCATAAAATGTTCAAAACCCATAGCCAAATACATATCTTTTTGAACATCTTCAGGCATTTCTCCTGTGTACTCTTCACCAACAATTTCAAATCCTGCTTTTTTATAGCTTTCAAGGAAATTCCACAAATCTACTGCTTTTTTAAAATTAGGATTTTTCTTAAGCAGGTTTGTTTGCTGAATAGGCGGACGTACCAATGTGCATTTTACAAGTGCTTTCATTAAAGGTGTTGCAAGAAAATCATTGAGCGTCTGTCTAATTCTTCTGATACGGTCAAAATCTGATAAAGTGGAAACATCAACTACATCAAGATCTTCTGCAACTGTTTCATGACTTTCATTTATGTAATCAATTTTAAAATCTACAATTTGTTGATTCAAAACAAGATGTCTATTCATCTTTATTTCATTATAAGAATCGGTAGGTGCATTTTTAAGGTTTGAATATTTATCATCTACAAATCTTAATGCATTATTGATAAGAGTATAGAGAAATCTGTTTTCGTAAATCTCAAAACTTTCTTCTCTTTCAACATTTAAAATTTTATTTGGGGTTACCTTATCTCCCTCAACTTTAGCTATAAAATTTGTATGCTGTGCTAAGTGTTTTACTGAATCTGTTGTAATTTTTTTTGCCTTTTCTACTCTTACAACATTTTCTACCTGCTTAATAAATCGGCGCTGTTCATCAATGGCGTTTTGAATATATGGAAGGGCGTCTTCAAATGCTATAACCCAATCCATATCAATAACTTTTTCATTGGTTTTACCTGTGAGGATATCTTTTCCGTTATCGGAATCCTCCATACAACGCTCTAAATATTTGTGAGTAAAATCTTGTGTTAAGATTTCCTGCATATACATATATGCACGATAATACTTGCTAAAGTCATTCATAAATTTTACTCACCTTTCTAAATTTGTTTATTTTATCAAAATTTATACAAGCTTCTTGAGCATTCTCAAGTAGTCTTTACATTCGTTCATATTCTCTTCTCCAAAGAGTTCATCAAGATAAGCACAAAGTCCGTCAATTTCATCTCTAATATATGAAAGATTTAATGATTCAAATTTACGAAATACTTTTCTTGCGAGAACATAATCAAGAGCGTCTACTTCTGTACCGCCGCAGCCTACATAAGCAGGTACATAATCACGCATTTGCTTTACAATACGGTTACCAAAAGCGATACGGAAATGCTTGATAACATAATCATCAAGTAAATTAACTTTTTTAAGCAGTTCTTCAGATACCTGATTTTCGGCCTTTGCCTGATTGAGCAAATCTTCAAAATGCTTATAGTTTATATATACGGGCTCTGTATCAGGAGCATCAAATGCAACACCTTTTGTATTAATATCGATAGGCATCGCACGGTCATATACTTTATCTGTAATTGCAAATGTTGAATCATCGTTATTTGCCGTTCCGATATACCACATATTCGGCGGAATCGTAAGCTGTCCGTTATTAAGATGTACTGGGTCTGTTGACCATGAGTTTGGTACTATATCTACAACCCATTCATCACGGGACGGCATTTCAAGGATTGACAGCATTTCTGCAAAGTAATACTCAACACGGGCAATGTTCATTTCGTCCAAAATTACTGCATAAACATTTTCGTTATAAGATGCTTCGTACATCGCTCTTAAAAGTTCTGTTTCATTATAGCGTTTTGTAAATTCATTGAAGTATCCGAACAACTCTGAACGGTCACGCCATGACGGTTGTACGGAAGCTATAACCGCATCATTATGTATAAATTTTCCAAATGCATAAGGAAGTGATGTTTTACCTGTACCGGAAATACCTTGCAGGATAACAAGTCTTGTTGATGCAAAGGCTGCAATAAACAATCTTATAATTTTTATGTCGTAATAAAGACCCAACCTAGAACATGCAAAGTTTCTGAATCTGTCACAAAATTCAGGAAGTGTAATATTATTATCATAAACCGGCGGAACATAATCTTTCCAAAGATCGTCAATTTCATTAAGTTTATAAAATCTGGGCTCACCTTCAGCAGCTTGCTCTCCGTCTGTAAGAGCTTCCATCTCTTCGCCGGTAAGCTCGGAAATCTCGTTTGGATTAAGTCCGATTTGTGAAACCTTCATTGACAGAATTTTGTCTTTTTCAAGATTAAGGCGCATAACCTCTTTATTAAGAGCGTTTACCTCATCAACCAAATCGTTTGTATCTTTAACTTTTTTGCGGAAGCGGAAAAGTTTTTTTAAGGACATTACAATAAGGAAAACGATTAAGAACAAAACTGCCGCTAAAGCGATAATTGCAACTATTGCTATTACCCAGGCAAGTCCGCCAAGCTCCGTAGTATAATTATCTATGATTTTCAAGTATGCAGGAAAATCAAATGCTCCTCCTATACCATTGAAAATTGCGAGAACTATTGACCACAAGGACCAGAAAAACTGGCCTAAAAACTCAAATAAAAAACCAAAAATAGTATCCACGATAACTCTCCTTTTAATGTTCTTAAAAAGAATTTTCCAGAATTTTTTGTATATACACAGGATTTAATCTTTTCTGCATGCTGACCTGCAGAAAAGATTATAGAATATATTATTCCTCTGTGTCGTTTTCTTTTGTTTTTGTGTCTGTATTATCATCAACCGACACGGATCGTTCTTCCTGTTTAGCCTGTTGCTCAAGATATTTTTCAACGGCTATTTTCATTTCTTCATCAGAAAGACCGATGTTTTGCACAGCATTTGCTGTTTTTATTGCTTCGTTATAAGCTTTTTCCTTATTATATTCGATCAAGTTTCTAATTACTCTGAATAATTCGTATAAGAAGAAAATTATTAACGGAAGCAAAATTACCAGGAAGAAACCAAACTGACTTGTTATAAAGTCATAAAAGGCACCGACTCCCTTAAAGTTTGTACCTGTATATACTGCGAGAACATCTAACCCGGGAACAAGATCATTATCAGCTATTTCATTATTATCGCCTTTCGTTGTATAAAAAACAAAACCGTCTGTTGTTTGAATATCTATAATTCTATGAGTATTTAATGCATCTTCGCCGTTTATCTTGGTTGGAAATGTAATAACATCATTAACTTTAAGTTCTGTGTTTTCATCTACAACTTTAGATATAATCAGGTCACCCGACTCAAAGGTAGGAACCATTGAGTCGGACTGAACACTTATAGGGGCATAGCCGAAAAGATTGGGGACTCCGTCTGATTTAGATGCTATTGCAAGACCTGCAACAAGTGCAGACACAATAAGCATTATGATGATTAAAATGTCAATTATTATGTTTATTGTTTTTTTTAGTATTTGCATTTAACGGGAATCTCCAATCTGAATTTTACACTGAATTATTGAAATAATTATTAAATAATATTATGTTGTAGGAATAGAAAGATTTACTTCTACACTTGTAATAATATCACTAATAGAAATGTTCTGAGAATAGCAGTCGCTGTCTTCGCCATCGAGATAGATGTAAACTTTAACTGCATCGTCACCTGTTTGACCAAGTGTACCAAGTTCTACATTAGAAACATTTGTCCAAGCTGTAAATGACATATTAGAATCATTTTTAGCATCATTATATGAATCACCAGTCTGTTTTAATGAAGAGTTTTCTTCTTCTGTCATTGCATAAGCGCCTTTAATTTGACCTTTATATGCAACAAGAACTCTGAGAGCTCCTCTTAACGGAGTATTGTTTGTAGTAACATTTAAACTAGCAAGAGAAAGTGTTGTAGTAGCAGAAGTGTCAGCTGCACCAACTAATTTACAATAAATTTCTTCTGCATATACATCAAGAGTACCAGTGTAACTCTCTACTGCATTACTTACTGCTGCATCTGCTTTAGCGGTTGCAGAACTATCTGATTCAGCTGTTGTTTTAAAAGGACCGGTAAGAGATCCTCCACTTGTATCAAAAGTATAAGATGCAGGATTTAAATAAACAGGATCTGTTGATGACGCTCCACCTTTGTAATTTAAGTAATCACTTGAACCATAAGCAGCACCACTATCTTCAACTTTATGAGTTTGAGTAAGAATCTTCAAACCATTTGAAGCTGTTGCTTTCATTACTAAGCCACTTGCTGTTGCTGTTGGGCTTTGTGTAAACCATGCAAATGTTGCAGAACCAAGAGCTACCATTGCTACCAACAACATTGCTACGGAAGATAATAACGCTTTCTTCCTAAAGCTTTTTTGTGTTTTCATGAGAATATCCTCCTTAAATTTAATTTCCTCCAAACACACAGAGGATCGTTTTAATAAATATATCCAATGTTTAACGATTTTATTGAGTTTGCTCTTCTTCGTCAGCAATACTGAAAAGCATATTCATTCGGATGTACCCACCCATTATATCGTTAATACATTCAGGATCGTTTCCTTCAACCCATGAAACAATTGTGTATTTATCTTCATCTCCGGGTTGAAAATCTTCAGTTGATGTGCTCATTATGGTGGTATCACTTGCAAAGGCGGTTGCGTCTGTTTCCGGTTCTGTGCCTTTATACTGATGTTTACCATAAATTGCAGGTTTGCCGTTTTTATATACCATAACTCGGACTGCCTCATCCATACTTTTGGAAACTCCTTTTATTTGAAGTTCTCCTGTGTAATCTACCTTTTCTGTTCCGTTATTTTGAAGGTAGAATGTATATGCAAGGTAGTTCTTACCGTTATGACTTCCGTTTTCTGTATCGAGTTCATTAAGTGGCAGCCAATCATAAGTAATATTTGTTACTTGGGCTACCTTTTCTGCACTTAAAATTGTTACGCCGTCTTCCAGTTTATCTGTTTCGCTTACTGTGATTCCTTTTCCTCTTGCGCTTCTCTCAATACTGATAACTAAATCTCCATACTGAGAAATAATCATTGAAATAATCCACAGTATAAAAAGGAGTATTACAAGTGTTAAAAGTATCCAAAAACCTCTGCGTTTCCAGCGTTGGGTCCTTGAAAGTTCTTTTGAACTTCTTCTTGCTGAAAACCTTTTTAGTATTCCCTGCCCTTTCTTAACCTGTTTATCTCCTTTATCAGAAAGTTTAGTTAAATCAGAAGGAGTAAACTGTTCTTCTGTTTTAGGTTTTTTGTTAAACAATTTTAATTCCTCCCGAATTGATTCCTTAATTTTTTTGAAACCGTTTTACTAATTTTTAGGTCAAATCATATATGTAATTAGTCTTATATTTCGTTTATGCAATAGCTTCGTTGTTTTCGTCTGTTCCCATAAAGCACAGTGCTACTGTTAACTGAGCATTCTGAACATCGTCATCACACTGGGGGTCTTCTCCTTCTATCCAAAGGCGTACCATGATTTTCTTTGGCTTCATTGCGTCAAGATGAAAAAGTCTAGTACCATTTGTATAAATCATTGGGGTAGGTACATCAAAAGTTGTTTGTCCTGCAACAGATGTTCCTCGATTCGGTTCATATATCACTGTATTCCCGTTTTCTTCAAAAGATACTCTCGGACAATTTACCACATCGGCTTTTGCTCCTGTTTCCGTTGTTGAAACTTTTGTTCCGTCTTCTTTATCCGTTGCAGTATTATCTGAGGTAAGGTGTACATACATATCTTTTGTTCCGATAAAATATATCGGAAACTCTAAATATCCTCCTACATTCTCTGTCCTTTTTGCACCTGATTGTGTGAAAAACTCTATTCCTTTATCAGATGTTAACGGGTCAAGTAATATTTTAGAAAGGTCTGTATCATACTCCCTTAAATATTCATTTATCATTTCGTTGGTTATTTCTTTTGTATAAAGTGACAGGTCTGTTCCGTGGTCTTCTGTTGAAACTAAAAGCTGCGCTCCGGTACCAATTGTCATTTCAAGATTATCTACCGCTGAAAATGTATTAAGCGTAAACCATGCAAGCGTTCCTGTTCCAACAGCAAGCAGTGCAATTATTGATACCAATACCGTTGTTTTTAATTTCATTTTACTTTTTATTCGTTCAATAATTGCACTATTATCTCTTTTTATTGAATTTTCAGTTTGGGAAGATTTTTTAGTCATAATTAAAACCTCAAACTCTTTAACATATTACGTATTATATTATATTGGTATTATAGCACTTATATTAAATTCAGTCAAATTGTTTGACCTTTTTATTAACTTTATACAAAGTTGTAATTTTTGTTTTTAGAATTTTAATTTTTATAATTCTTCTTTTTCCGAATTATTTAAAATATTTTATACAAAAATTATTTTTAAGTTTGTATATTTTTACATATTGAATGTAATATATTACAATAACGTCACTTGTTCTTTAGACAAAAGTAGAGAATTTAAATTTTTTTTATTTATTTTTCAAATTATTTCAATTTCGTTACAATTCTTTGTTTTCTTTATTGTTTTATATTAAAAACGCACCCTATAAAAGGGTGCATAAACCTACATTTTATTCTAAATTACAAGCTTCTTAAATACCTGTTAATTATTTCTTTATCTTTTTTTGATACTATTTTTTGTAATGTAATTAGTCCTGCCTCTGCAAAAAGTATAGCTATTGCAGGTATAATGTTTTCAAGAGGATTATTTACTACTATATTATATACAATTACTTCAACACATACCAAAAACAATATTACCAGTAAAACTATTTTATACGGTTTCATTGAAAATCTGCCTTTGAGTACCGTTTCTTCATCAGCTTTCGATAATGTTCCTACAAAATAATTTTTAAAATATGTATTAAGTGTTGGCGGTATATCACTTTCTACATATAATTTGACCTTATCTTTATCTATTTTTCCTTTAATCTCATTATAAGTATCATATTTTTTATGACCATTTATTTCACTTTCTATTATTTTTTTTAAGTTTTCCTTTGTTTTATTATATCTATATTCCATACTATTCCCTCTCTACTACTTTTAATTCTCTCCGTTAATATACCTTTTGGCTGTACAACTTGTAAATACTGAGTAAAGTATATTAAATATCATAAATGAAACTACTGCTGAAGATCCCGCAAATATCCATTCTGTCATATTTAGCTGAACTAAAGATAACATACTGTCAAATAATATAAATCCGCCTATTAACATAACTGTGATAACAACAACTAACGTTATTCTTAAACCGTTAAAAGGTATCGACAGTCGTATTACCATCAGAAGTCCGACAAATGCCGTTAAATATACTGCTATTGTAGATATGCTTTCTCCACTGAAACCAATATATTTGCCTACAAAAGTCGTTACAAGTATATTCATTATTATTACAAATGCACCGGGTATTGCTCGGGAAATTATATTTGCAAAAAAGTTTCCTTTTATCCTATCTTTATTTGGCTGTAATGCAAGTACAAATGACGGCAGACCTATTGTCAGCCCTCCTACAAACGACAGTTGTATAGGTTCAAATGGATATTGTGAGCTCACAAATATAAATGCTATCGCCAATACCATTGAATAAATTGTTTTTATCAAAAACAGTGAAGCACTTCTCTGTATATTATTTATCGCTCTTCTTCCCTCTGCTACCACCTTTGGCATTGAAGAAAAATCATTGTTTACCAGTACAAGCTGTGCAACATTTCTTGCAGCATCACTTCCTGATGCCATTGCTACTGAACAATCTGCCTCTTTTAACGCCAGCACATCGTTTACTCCGTCACCTGTCATGGCTACCGTATGTCCGTTTTTTTGCAAGGATTTTACTAGTATTTTCTTCTGCTGCGGTGTTACTCTTCCAAATACATTATATTTCTCTGCCGCCTCGGTTACCATTTCATCTGTTGTCAAAACAGTTGCGTCTACTGCTAAATCTGCTCCTTCAACTCCTGCTTCCTTTGCTATATTGGAAACGGTATTTATTCCGTCACCTGAAATCACCTTAAGATCTACACCCTGTTTAGTAAAATAACCTATTGTTTCTTTAGCGTTACTGCGAATTTTATCTTTTATAAGAATTAATCCTATCGGAACTGCATCTTCTAAATCATCATCAGAATTTATTTCTCTATTGATTTTTGCAAGTGATAAAATTCTTACCGGATCATTAACTGAATATATGGTATCAAATACATTTTTGTATTTTTCTTTGTCTTTGAATACAAACTCCCCTGCTCCGATTACATAAGATATTCCGTTTTCAAAAACTGCTCCCGACCATTTTTTATCTGAAGAAAACGGAATGACTTTTTTTGATTTTAAAAAACTAAAATTTTTGCTGTATTCTTTTATTGAACGAATCGTGGAATTATCGTCTTTAGTGCTTTTAGCAATTGAGCCCAGTGCAAGCTTTATTTCTTCTTCATTTTTTATAAAGCTTTTCACTGTTGTAACTTCCATTTCATCGCAGGTTATTGTTCCTGTTTTATCAAGACACAATACATCTACCCTTGCAAGTGTTTCTATACAATAAAGTTCCTGTACCAGCACTTTACTTCGTGTTAGCCGAATTACAGAAACTGCAAGTACTGAACTTGTCAAAAGAACAAGTCCTTCGGGAATCATTCCTATTAGAGCTCCTACTGTACTTACTACCGATTCCTGCATTGAAAAACCATCAGCAAAAAATTTTGCACAGAATAATGTTAAGCCAACAGGAAAAATTATTATTGAACATACTTTTATAATTTTTTTAAGTGTATTCATTATTTCAGAATTTACTTTTTTTATGTATTTTGCCTCTGAATGTATTTTAGACGCATAATTATCTGCACCTACCTTATTTACCTTTGCATAACATTCCCCCGAAGAAATGAAACTTCCTGAAAAAAGCTGTGCGCTTTCCGATTTTAAAATTGTATCTGATTCACCTGTCAGCAGGCTTTCATTTGCATAAACTGACCCTGATATTATAATACAATCAGATGGCACCTGACTTCCTCTGCTTAAATAAATAATATCGTCTAAAACAATTTTGTCTATTGGAATTTCCGTTTCCTTTTTATTTCTTATCGCCTTTACTTTTTTTGAAACAAGAATTGAAAGTTTATCTACTGATTTTTTTGATCGAATTTCCTGAAAAATCCCGATTGCTGTATTACATATTATAACTCCCATAAAAAGCAAATTTTTATAGGAACCTACAAGTATTAAAAGTACAAATAAAATTATATTTATAATATTAAATAGTGTAACTATGTTATCATAAAATATTCTTTTTACTGATTTTGTTGGTAAAGATGAATCAATATTAACTTTTCCACTGTTTATACGTTCAAGAACTTCTTTATCACTTAAAGATACATTAAAGACTTTATCTTTATTCATTCATAATCTCCTTGGCAAGTTTGTTAAATAAAAGAATTTAATTTAATTTTATCTTTAAAAATCAAATTGTTAATACAAATTTAAACAGGTAATTCAATTTACCACTTTATTATATACTATTTTATCACAAAATAAAAGTGGCAACAGAAAGAAGGTGAAATTTTGAAAAGATTTTACAAATGCACTAGAGTTGCCACTGTGTTTTTAATTTGCTTAAATTTCATTTTTGCAAACCCCGTTTGTGCTTATGCAGCGGATAACAATAATAAAAATTATGTTTATTTAGGCGGTGATTCTTTTGGCATAAAAATGTTTACCAAAGGTGCATTAATTGTAAAGCTGGAAGAATTTAATTGTGAAAATGAAAAAGTATGTCCCGCCATAAGATCGGGATTAAAAGTTAATGACAACATCATTATGGCAGATAATAAAGCAATATCAAGTAACGAGCAGTTTGAAAAAATTATTGAAAATTCAAATGGGAAAAAAATAAAGTTAAAAATTATTAGAAATGACAAAGAAATAAGTGTTAATATTACTCCGAAACTCTGCAATGATAACAATTATAAAATAGGAGCTTGGGTAAGAGACAGCTGCGCAGGAATCGGTACAATTTCTTATTATGACTGCAACAATATGACTTATGCAGCACTTGGTCACGGAATATGCGATATTGACACAAAAGAACTTATGCCTCTTGAAACAGGAGAAGTTGTAAGTGCAAAAATTAACGGAATTACAAAAAGTACAAGCGGAAATGCAGGCACACTCAACGGTTATTTAACTGAAAAAAATATAGGTGATATAAATCTTAACAGCGAGCTGGGCATTTACGGAAAATTTTACAGCATAAGCTCTGACAAACAAAAACTTGAAATCGCTAAAAAAGATGAAATAAAAACCGGAGAAGTTGTTTTTTATTCTACAATTGATAACAGCGGCGTCCAGGAATTTGAAGCAAAAATTATTAGCATAGGTGACACAAGTGATAAAACAAATAAAAATTTTGTAATTGAAATTACCGATAAAGAACTGCTAAACAAAACAGGAGGCATTGTTCAGGGTATGAGCGGAAGCCCTGTTGTTCAGAATGGAAAATTGGTCGGAATTATAAATCATGTGTTTGTAAATGAACCAAATAAGGGGTATTGTGTAATAGCAGAGAATATGAAATCGAATTTTGAAACAAAACTCAATATATTGTATTAAAATGCGGAAAAATTTAATTTTATAACAACATTTTCCAGTTTTTTTAAAAAAAATTCACGGAAACTATTGCCAATTTTATAATTATGTGGTAATATGATTTCAACAAATAAAAAACTGGGGGATCTTACAATGAATAACAGAATTAAACTTATTATTACAGAAGATGCGGTAGAATATTCTCAAAATGATCTAAAAGAATTGGAGAATAACAATATACTTCCTATTTTCTGCCAAAAAGACGGTGAAACTTTGTGCGAAAAAATTATTGCGGAACAGCCTGATATCGTTTTAATGGATTTATTTATGACTCGCCTTGACGCTATCGGCGTAATGAATTCCATTAAGAAAAATGACTGTAAAATGCCGGAATTTGTTGTTTTTTCTTCATTTCACAGCCCTGTGCTTGAAAAAGAAGTTATGTCTTGCGGAGCAGCTTATTTCGTTTTAAAGCCGTACAGCGTAAATCAGCTTGCACAAAGATTTTCAAAAATGGTTAAAGGCAATATTCAAAGCAATAATGCATCAACTCATTTTGACAGCTTTGGCTTGGAAATTAAAGTTACTTCTATTTTGCATGAAATCGGCGTTCCTGCTCATATCAAAGGATATCACTATTTAAGAGATTCTATTATTATGTCTATTGAAAAACCTGACATTATTAATGCTGTTACTAAACAACTTTACCCTTCTGTTGCTAAAAAATATAATACTACCTCTTCCAGAGTTGAAAGAGCTATAAGACATGCCATTGAAGTAGCTTGGGACAGAGGTGATGTTGAAGTGCTTAACTCTTACTTTGGATATACTATCCACAATGACAGAGGCAAGCCTACAAACAGTGAGTTTATTGCTATGATTTCTGACAGATTGAGATTAGAAATTAAAAACGCAAGTTAAAAGAAGCCGTCTTACAAATTTGTAAGACGGCTGATTTTAAATTAAGGCAAATGAATGTTTTTTCAGCTTTTATAAAGAATTAGTTACAAGAATAACTTCAAATTTTTATAAATTTGTATTTATAAAAAAGGTTATTGTCAAGATTATTAAAAGTTTTTTGTTCAGCTTTTTTTAAAAAAGCTGACGAGGTTCAAAGGGCGAGAAGCCCTTTGTCGCCGATAATGTCGGCGAAACCCCAAAATATGGCGGAGGAAAACGATTTCGCCGACAGCGTCGGCAAAACATTAAATAATGATGAATAAAAGTCCGGACTTTAAAATCCGGACTTTAAATTTTTTATAAGTTTTAAATCAATTTATTCCTCTTCATTATCGTGATCGTTATGACTGTAATGGTCAAAAACAAGCCTTTCAAAATAATCAATGGGAAAAGGCAATTCTGTCAAGGGTTTTAAAACAATGGTTAGCAACTTAAGCGGATTATCGTCTGCTGCAGTTCGGTTTGAGCTAAGTGTTCCACACTCTTTACAGCGGTGAATTATAGCCCATTCTCCTCCCTTTCGCAACCATACTCCCACAGGCTCCATTATACCCTTACAGCTTGATTTTCTGTCTCCCGGGATTATATCAAGATGAATGCTTGACAGACAATTTGGACAATGATTTCTGTATCTGCTTCCCATTTCCGATAATGAAACTATCTTTCCGCATACTTTGCAGGTAAAGGTTTCATCTTGAGGATTATTTATATAATTATGATTTTTATTAAATTTATTCAATTTTGTTACCTCCTAAAGATTAAATACCTTATGGGAGGTTTTAAAAGCGATTACTTATAGCAAACCTCCCGATTTGCTGCAATCACTACATAATTAATATATTTATATTTCAAACATTTTTTCCTTTAAATATTATAAAATACTATTTCGTTCTGCCTATATCTGTTCTGAAGTGCATATCGTCAAATTTAATTTTTGATACTGCATTATAGGCTTTTTCAAGTGCTTTATCGAGGTTTTCAGCTACTGATGTTACTCCTAAAACTCTTCCTCCGTTTGTAAGGAATTTTCCGTTTTCAAGCTTTGTACCTGCATGGTAAACTATTACTCCGTCGAGCTGACCGTTTTCATCCAGTCCTGAAATTTCTTTGCCCTTTTCATAAGCAACAGGATAACCGCCGCTTGCAATAACTACGCAAGCTGCTGCACCATCCTTCCATTTGATTTCAAGGTCTGATAGCTTTTCGTCAATTACAGCTTCACAAATATCTACCAAATCTGTATCTAGTCTTGGAAGAACCACTTGCGCTTCAGGATCTCCGAAACGAGCGTTATACTCAATTACCTTTGGTCCGCTTGGAGTAATCATAAGTCCGAAATAAAGACATCCTTTAAAAGGTCTTCCCTCTTTATTCATAGCATTGATCGTAGGTGCAAAAATTGTATCCATACATACCTTTGCTATTTTTTCTGTATAATAAGGATTTGGACTGACTGTTCCCATACCGCCTGTATTCAAACCCTCGTCATTATCATAAGCTCTTTTATGGTCTTTTGAACTTACCATTGGCTTAACACATTTGCCGTCTGTAAATGCCAGCACCGAAACCTCCGGACCTGTTAAAAATTCCTCTACTACAATATGGTTTCCTGATTCGCCAAATTTTTTATCCTCCATAATTGAAGTAACGGCTTCTCTTGCTTCTTCAAAGTCTTTTGCAATAATTACGCCTTTTCCCAAAGCAAGTCCGTCAGCTTTAACTACTATCGGATAAGTATTGTTCTTTTCAATAAATTCAACTGCATCTTTTGAATTATCAAAGGTTTCATAAGAAGCAGTAGGAATATTATATTTTTTCATAAGATCCTTTGAGAAAACCTTTGACGCCTCTATCACAGCCGCTTTTTTATTGGGACCGAATGCTCGGATCCCCGCCTCTTCAAAAGCGTCTACCATACCGTCGGCAAGAGGATCGTCGGGAGCTACAAAAACAAGGTCGATTGCATTTTCCTTTGCAAATTCAACCATTTTTTCTTTGTCCATTACAGAAATATTAACAATTTCTGCGTCCTTTGATATACCGCCGTTTCCGGGAGCACAATATAATTTTGTGCATTTGGGACTTTCAAGAAGTTTTTTTATTAATGCGTGTTCTCTTCCGCCTGAACCAATCATTAAAATGTTCATATTAATCTCCTTTTTCCATTAACCTCTATTAATGGTGAAATAATCTGATACCTGTAAAACACATTGTCATATTGTATTTATTACAGGTTTCAATTACATTATCATCTCGAATCGAACCGCCCGGCTGTGCTATAAATTCTACTCCGCTTTTCTTTGCTCTTTCAATGTTATCTCCAAACGGGAAAAATGCATCTGATCCTAATGAAACTCCGCTTTGGGTTTTGAGCCATTCTTTCTTTTCTTCTCTTGTTAAAGGTTCGGGCTTTGTTTTAAAAAACTGCTGCCATACACCCTCTGCAAGAACATCATCGTAATCGTCTGAAATATATACATCTATTGTGTTATCTCTGTCAGGACGGCGGATATTATCTACAAAGGGAAGATCCATTACCTTTGGATGCTGTCTTAAATACCAGATATCAGCTTTATTTCCTGCAAGGCGTGTGCAGTGTATTCTTGACTGTTGTCCTGCCCCTACGCCGATAGCCTGTCCTTCCTTTGCAAAACAAACAGAGTTTGACTGGGTATATTTTAATGTGATAAGTGCAATTAAAAGGTCACGTTTTGCTTCCTCTGTTAAATTCTTATTTTCTGTAATTATATTCTGCATTAGGAAATCTTCATCAATTTTCAGATTGTTTCTGCCTTGCTCAAAGGTGATTCCGAATACATCCTTATGCTCGATTTCTTCGGGTATATAATTGGGATCTATCTGAACAATATTGTAGTTGCCTTTTTTCTTTGTCTTTAAAATTGCAAGAGCTTCTTCGGTATATCCCGGTGCAATTACGCCGTCTGAAACTTCTCTCTGCAAAAGCTTTGCTGTTTCTATATCGCAAACGTCAGATAATGCCGCCCAGTCGCCATAAGATGACATTCTGTCTGCTCCTCTTGCCTTTGCATAGGCACTTGCAAGGGGTGAAAGCTTTAAATCATCTACAAAATAAATTTTCTTTAATGTATCTGAAAGCTCTGTTGCTACCGCCGCACCTGCCGGACTTACATGCTTAAAAGATGCCGCTGAAACAAGTCCTGTTGCCTCCTTTAATTCTTTTACAAGCTGCCAACTGTTGAAAGCGTCAAGAAAATTAATGTATCCCGGCTTTCCGTTTAAAACTGTAATCGGCAAATCACTGCCGTTTTTCATAAAAATTTTAGACGGCTTCTGATTAGGATTACAGCCGTATTTTAATTCTAATTCGTTCATTTTATATTTCCTCCTGTTTTAAGATTTTGATTTTACTAAGTTCCTATATATGCAATTGTTTCGTTTGGCATTGTAAGAATGCCGTTCATTTGATATTTTTTAAATAACTGCTCAAGGGCTTTAATATATTTATTATAATTTTTATCTTGTTCAGTCAATAAATATGAAGCAGACATCATTCTATTTATAAACATATCTTTATTGTAAGCAAGATTATTAGGAAAACTTTTTACTTCATATTTATTATCAAAAAAATTTTCAATTTTTGATACATCATCATTATTAAATTTGTTGCTAAATCCCTTGAAATTCGGGCAGTACATTTTACAAATTTCAGCGTTTTCTTTAACAAGGTCGCTGTCAGCAACTCTATGGTTATAAACCAAAACAACTGTGCCTTTAGTTTTTAATATTCTTTGACATTCTTTCTTAATTTTTTCTGGGTCAAACCAATGAAAAGCCTGTGCTACGGTAACAATATCAATACTTTTATCTTCAAGACAAGTATGTTTGTCTGTTCCGTTTACAGAAACAAAACCTGAATATTCAGACAAATTTTTCTCAGCTGTTTTACGCATATCAAAATTCGGCTCAACACAAAACACTTTACATCCTAATTTTAAAAATTCCTTTGACAATTTTCCTGTTCCTGAACCGATATCGGCAATAACTGTGTCCTTTTTTATTTTGAAAATATTTATTAGATATTTTATAAGTTCCACTGAATAATCGGGTCTTGCTTTTTGATAAAATTCAGCTTTTCCTGAAAATTTTTCTGTATTATCCATTATTACTTATTTTTATTGATAATTTTTGAAGTTGTTTCTTTTGTTTCTATATTGATATATCTTACAAAAAGTGATACCTTATTTTCTTCATTTAATGAATTCCAGAGTTTATCTGCAAAGGTATTAATATCATCATTTCCTATTTCAACAAGCTTCGGTTCGCCCTCAAAGCTCGGGAGAGGGTTTCCGTCTGTCATATAGGTGTGGATAAAGTGTCCGTTTCCGGCAATAGGATTATCATAAGTAAAAGTATGTCTTTCGCAGCAATCCGGGTTTCCGTTTGCACTTTTTAAAATTGAAAGTGCGTAATCCATTTTTCCGTTTACTATATTAACTATACCTGAAATTCGAGGAGTATAATTAGGATCGTCAGGCTCAAATTCACGGGCAGTTAAAGCCTGTTCAAAAGTTTTTCCCTTACCCATTAAGTCATATATTGTATCGGTCTGGTCGCCGTTTGTTACAATTGTTGTATCTTTTAACACTCTTACGGGAGCATAAATAATAAGCGATGGGTCTTCAAGCTTTGATTCGTCGAACGCCTGAGTTCTTATTCCCTCTCCTTCTTCAACAAAGATTCTGTTACGGCTGTTTTCAGACCTGCCCATAATGAAATACGCAATTACTGCATTTTTTCCGTTTGCAGATTTCCCCAGAAAAATTCCTCTGCCGGGATATACATTTGATTTCAAATCATTTTCAATTGAAATAGGTTTCATATTATTACTCCTCCACAATAGTTTTATTATTTTCTACTTTTATTTTTCCTTCACAGAACAATGCAACAGATCTTGGAAGTATCTTCCATTCTGCCTGCTCCATTACCCTTCTTTGCAGAATTTCCGGTGTGTCTCCGTTTTTAACCTCTACTGCTTTTTGCATTATAATCGGTCCGCCGTCACACACTTCGTTTACGAAATGAGCCGTTGCCCCCGTTATTTTAACTCCTTTTTCAAGGACTGCCTTATGAACGTAAAGTCCATAAAAACCTTGACCGCAAAAACTTGGAATTAATGCAGGATGAATATTGATTATTTTATTTTCAAAAGCTTTTATAACCTGTTTTCCCAGCACTGTCATAAAGCCCGCAAGCACAATCAAATCAGCTTTTTTGCTTTTTAAAAGCTCGGTTAAGGCATTATCGTATTCTTCAAATGTTTCATAATCCTTTTTTCTGATTACTTCTGTATCAATGCTGTGTTTTTTTGCCCTTTCAAGAGCATAGGCATCGGGGTTTGATGAAACAACACAGGTTATTCTGCCCGATTTGATTTCTCCGCTATTCTGAGCATCCAACAAGGCTTGCAGGTTTGTGCCTCCGCCCGATACGAGAACTACGATATTTTTCATCAAGCAAACACTACTCCCTTTTCGCCCTTTATTACTTCGCCGAGAATAACGGCATCTTCTCCGTTTTCTTTAAGGATATCAAGTGCTTTTTCTGTATCTTTTTTAGCAACGGCAGCGACCATTCCTACTCCCATATTAAAGGTATTGAACATATCGTGTTCTGAAATATTTCCCTCTCTTTGAATTACTTTGAAAATCGGCAACACAGGGACTGCCTCTTTATTGATTTTTGCACAAAAACCGTCAGTTAACATTCTGGGGATATTCTCATAAAAGCCTCCGCCTGTTATATGAGATATTGCTTTTACATTTACTTCTTTTATTAATGCTAAAATCGGTTTTACATATATTTTTGTTGGAGTTAAAAGTGTTTCTCCCAGAGGTTTATCAAGTTCGGGATATGTATTATTGATTGTTTCTTCATTTATTCCGAATACTTTTCTTACAAGTGAAAAACCGTTTGAATGAACGCCTGATGAACGCAAACCGACTAATACATCTCCTTCTTCAAGTTTGGAAGAATCAATCATATCGGCTTTATCTGCTAGACCTACCGAAAAGCCTGCAACATCGTATTCATTAACAGGATAGAAACCGGGCATTTCCGCTGTTTCTCCGCCTACCAACGCACTGCCTGACTGAACACAGCCTTCTGCAATTCCAGATACTATTTCTGCGACCTTTTCGGGAACATTTTTTCCAACTGCAATATAGTCTAAAAAGAAGAGTGGTCTTGCTCCGCAGCATACAACATCATTTACGCACATAGCTACTGCATCAATTCCGATTGTATCGTGTTTATCAAGCAAAAAAGCAAGTTTTAGCTTGGTTCCGACTCCGTCTGTACCGCTTACCAAAACAGGTTCTTTAATTCCGGTTAAGTCAGGGGCAAAAAGTCCCCCGAAACCGCCTATGCCTGATACAACGCCGTCTGTTTTTGTTCTTTGAACATGTTTTTTCATTAACTCGACTGCTTTATATCCTGCGGTTACATCAACCCCTGCTGCTTTATAGCTCTCTGAAAAACTATTCATTAAAACCACACTCCATTTATATTTCTATTTTTTGTGCAAATTTATCTACATAAATTGATTCTGGCAAGTCTGCTTTATAATTGCCGCTAAAACAACCGTCACAACAGGAAATTGTTGAACCCTCGGCAATTTCTCTTACGCCTTCTATACTTAAATATCCTAAAGAATCGGCCCCTATTGCCTTGCAAATATCTTCTACTGACATTCTGTTGGCAATCAAGTTATCATTTTTACTTATATCTGTACCGAAATAACAGGTATTAAGAAACGGCGGTGAACTTATTCTCATGTGCACTTCTTTTGCTCCTGCATCTCGCATAAGCTTAACAATATGGGCAGAGGTTTCTCCTTTAATAATTGAATCATCAATTATTACTACCTTCTTATCCTTAACATTGGCTTTAAGGGCCGTAAGCTTTGTCATAAGTACGTTTTCTCTTTTATCCCTTGAAGAATTATCAGTTAAATATCTGCCTACATATTTATTCTTAACAAAACCGGTAATAAAAGGTATTCCCGACGCCTGTGAAAATCCCTGTGCCGCCGGAATTCCCGATTCAGGAACACCGCATACAACATCGGCTTCAACGGGATGTTCTCTGTAAAGGACCTGGCCAGCTTTGTTTCTTGCTGAATATACGCTTATTCCGTTAATTACGCTATCGGGACGGGCAAGATAAACATATTCAAAAATACAGAAGGACGGATTTTTAGATATAATATTTTTATAGCTGTGAAGTCCGTTCTCATCTATTACTACCATTTCTCCAGGCTCAACATCACGGATCAACTCTGCACCTAAACTATCAAAAACACAACTTTCTGATGCCAGCATATAGCTGTTATTAAGCTTACCTATTGCAAGAGGTCTAAAACCGTGACCATCTCGAACGCCGATAAGTTTACTGGGCGAACTTAAAACGATTGAATATGCTCCCTTTAGCTTTTTAACTGCATTAATAACCGCATCTTCTATACTGTCTTTATCTATTCTCTCTGAAGCAATTACATAAGAAATAAGCTCTGCGTGAGAATTAGATTGGAAAAGTGCTCCGCCGTTTTCCAATTCTTTTCTTATTTCCGGAAAGTTTGTTATCGATCCGTTATTGGCAAGGGCAATTGCTCCCTGAATATAACGCATTACAATAGGTTGTGTTTCTGCTCTTAAAAATCCGCCTTTTATTGAATATCTAACATGACCTACTGAAATTTTACCGTTGGGCAGTTTTTCTATTGCTTTTTTATTAAGAACAGATGATACCATCCCTATATCTTTTACAATTTTAAACTCTCCGTTTTCATTGATTGACATACCGCAGCTTTCCTGACCTCTGTGCTGAAGTCCGAATAGAGCGTATCGGGTTATATCTACGGTGTTTAATTCTTCGTCGTTTTTATAAAAGCCAAATACACCGCATTCTTCATGAATTTTATCTTTTTTTGTTAAAATTAAACTTTTCAAAGTTCTGCCACCTTAGCCTGAATATCCTTATCTTTCTTTTCAACTTCCTTTGCCATTGTCTGTTTCATGGTTTCCAGTTTTTCTGCAAGAGTATCGTCTGATAAAGCAAGCATTTCTACTGCCAATACACCTGCATTTCCTGCTCCGTCAACCGCTACTGTTGCCACGGGAATTCCTGTTGGCATCATTACTGTTGCCAACAGTGCGTCCATACCGTCCAATGCGGCTGACTTGATTGGAATTCCTATTACGGGAAGCGTTGTATTTGCTGCAAGAACTCCTGCCAGATGCGCCGCCATTCCTGCTGCCGCAATTATTACGCCAAAACCGTTTTTCTTTGCCTCTTTTGCAAAGTTACAGGCAGCTTCAGGCGTTCTATGAGCACTCATTACATGAACTTCATAAGGAACATCAAATTCCTTTAACTTTTTTACGGCTTTCTGAACAACGGGAAAATCGCTGTCGGAACCCATGATAATAGCAACTTTTTTCATAATTGATCTCCTTTTCTACTGGTCTGATATTTAACGCCCATTAAAAATCTACATATATTTAATATTATATTTGATACAGATTAAAATTTCAATAAGAATAAAGAATTATTTTGATGATTATAGAAGAATTATAAAATCAACATATTCTGCTGAACTTTCAAATTTTTAAAAAATGTGCATAAGGTTAGTTCCTTATGCACATTTGATTTATTCATTATTATTTGGTACATCTGTCCACAATTCTTTCGCAGAACTGATAAGACCTGCCATATTTTGAATATCTGACGGAATAATGATTTTTGTTGCCTTTCCGTCTGATACCTTTTGGAAAGTTTCAAGACTTTTTATTGCAATAACTCTATCTGACGGAGCTGCTTCATTCAGCATTTTAAGTGCGTCTGCATACGCCTGCTGTACTTCCCTGATAGCTTCAGCTTCACCTGATGCTTCTCTGATTTTTGTTTCTTTAACAGCGTCTGCCTTTAAGATCGCACTTTCTTTCATACCTTCTGCCACCAGAATCTGACTGCGTTTTTCACCCTCTGCATCAAGTATTCTAGCTCTTCTCTCACGCTCTGCCTTCATCTGCTTTTCCATGGCGTCCTGAATTTCCCTTGGGGGAAGAATATTTTTAAGCTCAACTCTGATTACTTTTATTCCCCATGCGTCTGTGGCTTCATCAAGTATAATTCTGATTTTATCGTTGATTGTATCTCTTGATGTAAGTGTGCTGTCAAGCTCTAAATCACCTATTATATTACGCAAAGTAGTTGCTGTTAAGTTTTCAATTGCACTTATGGGGCGTTCAACACCGTAGGTGTAAAGCTTTGGATCGGTAATTTCAAAATATACTACTGTATCAATCTGCATTGTTACATTATCTCTTGTAATTACAGGCTGAGGCGGAAAATCTACAACCTGTTCCTTTAATGATACCTTTTTTGAGATCTTATCTATAAAAGGTATTTTTAAATGAAGACCTGTATCCCATGTTGCATAATATGCACCAAGTCTTTCAATTACATAGGCATGAGCCTGCGGTACTATTTTTATATTTCTTACAATTGCAATTATAATTAAAACTATTATGGCAATTCCAATAATTAATCCTATTTCCATAATTATTCCTCCTCAAAATTTTCAACAGGCTCAACAATTAGTTTAACACCTGAAATTTCCTTAACCCTTGCCTTTTCTCTGACACTTAAAATTTGTTTTGAATTCTTACTTCTTGCAGTCCAGATTTGTCCGTCAACATTTATTTGGCCTTGTGCAAGAGTATTATTTACTTCTACTGTTATAATACCGATTTTTCCTATTAAGCTGTCGGCATTTGTACTTACTCTTTTATTTTTTGTAACTTTTTTTACAAAAGGTCTTGTTGCAGCCAAACAAATTGCTGATACTAAAACAAACACAATTATCTGAATTGTCAGATTATCTGTAAACGCCGTTGATATTGCTGACGCTACTGCACCGACAACAAACCATATTGATACAAGCTGGGTAGTTGATACTTCAACAATGGCAAGCAATACTGCAACTCCTAACCAAATAAACGGCATAAATTGTTCCACATTCATATCTATTCATACCTCCTTGAACAAATAATATCATTATAAAAATAATTAGTCAATAAATATACACTTTTGTAATTTTTTATGGTACAATATAAATAATGATATAAATTTTTATTTTAAAGCAGGTGAAAGAATGGCATTTGATACTTTTGATGAGGGTATTGTTCCCGGCGGAATTAGAAGCAAAAATGAGATTCGGACTTTAATTTGTTATTTACTTAACTCTGTGGGAGTTCCTATGAGCAAAGAAGCTGTTATTGAAACAATCCAGAAACAGGGACTTGCTAATTATTTTGAAACAAGTTCTTGCTTTGATGATTTGATATCTCACAAAAATATTGTACCCCAAAACAGCAGTGATAATGAAAAACTTTATTTTGTAAACGAAAACGGAAAAATGATTGCAAGCCAGCTTGAAAGTACGCTGTCATATACTGTTAAGGACAAAGCTTACACCTGTGCATTATCTCTGCTTGAGAAAAGAAAAATTGAACGGGAAAATCCTGTTTTTATTACAAAGCAGGAAAACGGTTATAAAGTTAAATGCAGTATTTCCGGCGGAAATGTTGAACTTTTAAATTTTGAAATATTTGCTCCCGATAAAAATCAAGCTAAACTTATTAAGGCAAATTTCCATAAAAATCCTGAATTATTTTACAAAACTACTATTGCTTTGCTTACAAGAAACAAAGAGTTTGTAGGAGAAGCGCTGGAGGATTTATATGGTATTTTATAATAAATCTTTTTAAATTTATTATTTGATAATACTATGAATTTAGAAATACAAATTTAATGCCAGCAACATAGTAACTCCGGGTATTCCGCCTATAATTGATGTTAAAACCGATAACAGACTAAACGGCAGAGTAATTCCGGTAAAAACGCCTGTTACATTTACAGCTATAAGAGAAAGTACCCCTGTAAGCATGGACACACATGCCCTTCTTACCGGCTTTTTACATTTATCCTTTTTATGTACTATTGCAAAAAGTATTAATGTTATAAAAATCACAAGCAGTATTTCCCATATTGACATTTTAAACACTCCGAAAAATAAAATAGACCGTCAAACTACTGACGGTCTATAATTATGCTTGTATTTTTAAAAATATGTTAGCTGTTATCAGCCAAGAAAACGAGAAACTACATTTAGTGCAATAACAAATACTACAAAACCTGCTGCAAAAAATTTTGTCAAACGTGCAAGCTTTGCATCGATTGAACGAGCTTTATTCTTTGAAAAAAATGTATCAGCACCGCCTGATACAACACCGATGCCTTTTTGGTTACCTTCCTGAAGGATTATAACAACAATAATTAAAATAGAGAATAAAATTAAAAGTCCGCCTAAAATATATTCAAAAACGCCCATTTATATCTTCCTTTCAAATACGATATTACAATTAAATAGCCTATTTATAATATCATAAGTTATAATATTTTGCAAGTATTATTTTAAAAAAAGTAAAATAATTGTCAAATTAGGCTAAGCTGATCTGTTGTGTCTTCTTCTGACGGCATAGCTCCTAATGCAGGCAGTGAACGGGTTCTGTATCTTGAAGGCTTTGAGAATGTGCCTTCCTCGTAAGGTTTAATTGAAAACAATCTCTGGCCTTTTTTTAGCTTCATTACCGCTACGCCCTGTGTATTGCGGGTTGTTTTTGAATTAATTGACGCTGAATGAAGCAGTAACATTCTTCCTGAACTTGAAGTTAATAAAAATTCCTGTTCTTCCGTTGCAAAAGCAATACCCGCTACCGGCGATTTATCGCTGTATGCACCCGTTAGTTTTTTTCGGTTTGATTTTGTTGCATAAGCTGAAAGAGGTACCTTTGCTACCTTTCCGTTTTCAAATGCAAAAAGAAGCATACCCTTATAATCCTTCGTCAGTATCATTTTTACAACTGTTTCTCCATCCTCCATTGACAACTTGGCAGGTATAAAATCACCCATGGCGCTTGCTTTTGTTTCTGAAAAATCAGATGCCTTTGCTTTATATACTAAACATTTATTTGTAAAGAACAAAAGCTCACAATTATTTGTGGTTTCAATATGGTCTATAATTTCGTCGCCTTCTTTAAGTTTATGTGTATTGCCCATTCGCCACGACTGAGGTGTTATTTTCTTAAAATATCCCTCTTTTGTAAAAAATATGTTTACCGGATAATCAGGTATTTCTTCAATCTCTTCTTCAAAATCCTCTTCATTAAGATAAAGAAGCATTGATTTTCTAGGCTGTCCGTATTTTTCCGCAACGTCTTTAAGCTCTTTTACAATGATCGTTTTTACCCTTGCCTTACTTTGCAAAATTGCCTGTAAATCCTTTATCTCCTCTTCAAGCTTTGATATTTCTTCCGTACGCTTTAAAATATACTCTCTGTTTAAATGACGTAGTTTGATTTCTGCTACATATTCTGCCTGAACCTCGTCAATCCCAAAGCCAATCATAAGGTTCGGCACTACTTCGGCTTCTTCGTCTGTTTCTCTTACTATTTTTATTGCTTTGTCTATATCAAGCAATATGGCTTCAAGTCCCTTTAACAAATGCAGCTTGTCTGATTTTTTTTGTAAATCGTTATATGTTCTTCTTCTTACACATTCAATTCTGAATGCTATCCACTCATTTAACAGCTCTCTTATTCCCATTACTCTGGGTACTCCTGCAATAAGTACATTAAAGTTACAGGCGTAGCTGTCTTCTAAAGGCGTAAGCCTGAAAAGCTTTGCCATAATCTTATCCGGGTCTGTTCCTCGCTTTAAATCTATTGTTATTTTTAAGCCGTCAAGACCGGTTTCATCTCTTACATCGGATATTTCTTTTATTTTTCCGTTTTTTACAAGCTCTATAATTCTTTCAATTATTGCTTCGCTGGTGGTTGAACTGGGAATACTTAATACATCAATACAATTTTCCTTTTTATCATATTGGTATTTAGAACGAAGCTTTATACTTCCTCTGCCTGTTTCGTAAACACTTTTTATTGCTTTTTCGTCATAGATTATTGGACAACCTCCTGAAAAATCAGGAGCCGGCATCGTTGAATTAATATCGTGGTCAGGATCTCTGATCAAAGCGGCTGTGGTTTCGCAAACTTCTCTTAAATTAAAAGAACAAATATTTGATGCCATTCCTACTGCTATACCTGTATTTGCATTAACAAGTACAGACGGAAATGTTGCAGGCAACAAAGTGGGTTCTTTCATTGTATTATCGTAGTTATCAACAAAGTCCACTGTATCTTTATCTATATCCTTGAAAAGCTCACTGCATATAGGTGCAAGCTTTGCTTCTGTATATCTTGACGCCGCCCATGCCATATCTCTGCTGTAAAATTTTCCGAAGTTTCCCTTTGAGTCAACATAAGGATGGAGCAGAGCTTCATATCCTCTTGAAAGCCGTACCATTGTATCGTAAATTGCAGAGTCGCCGTGAGGGTTGAGCTTCATGGTTGCTCCTACTATATTTGCTGACTTTGTTCTTCCTCCTGACAAAAGTCCCATTTTATACATTGTATAAAGAAGCTTTCTGTGCGACGGCTTAAACCCGTCAATTTCAGGAATCG
The DNA here is from genome assembly GCA_947627135.1 of uncultured Clostridia bacterium. Classification (GTDB taxonomy): domain Bacteria; phylum Bacillota; class Clostridia; order Oscillospirales; family Acutalibacteraceae; genus Ruminococcoides. The sequence goes on along the minus strand of CANQUV010000005.1, from coordinate 61,968 downwards.
CACGGGACAATATAACGCTCATGGCGTATGGCATAAAGTTATCCTTTATGGTTGTAACGATTTTCTGCTCTACTATTTCTCCTGCTCCTTCAATATAGCCTTTTGTTTTTATTTCTCTATTTTCCCTTTCAGGAGTTTTCTTTCTCGGTGACATAATACACCTCCAAACATTTTCCCTTTTTTATTTAATCTAATATTATATCAATCAGCTTACATCAAGATTATCTATATATTCTGCACCGTGGTCTACAATATAATTTTTTCTACCTGTTAAATTTTCTCCCAGAAGAATGTCAAATATCTCTGATGTTCTTTCTGCCTCGTCTGTCATTACCTTTATCAGTCTTCTGGTTGCCGGGTTCATTGTTGTAAAGTTCATCATATCGGCTTCGTTTTCACCCAGTCCTTTACTTCGCTGAATCGTAAACTTTTCATCCCCGATTTCTTTAAGAAATTTTTCCTTTTCATTTTCGTCGTATGCAAAATAAACTTGCTTTTTGGTTGTTATTTCATACAGAGGCGATTCAGCAATAAATACCCTGCCCTCCTCAATAAGAGTCGGAGTCAATCTGTAAATCATTGTTAAAAGCATGGTCCTTATATGAAAGCCGTCTACATCGGCATCTGTACATAAAATAATTTTATTCCAACGGAGCTGGTTTAAATCAAAATTAGAAAGCTTTTTATTTGCTTTGGATTTAACCTCTACTCCGCATCCCATAACCTTTAATAAGTCGGTTATTATTTCTGACTTAAATATTTTATCATAGCCTGCCTTTAAACAATTTAAGATTTTACCTCTTATTGGCATAATAGCCTGAAAATCAGGGTCTCTTGCCTGCTTGCAGGCACCTAGTGCTGAATCTCCTTCTACTATGAATAATTCTCTTTCAGAAACATCCTTACTTCTGCAGTCTACAAACTTTGCCACTCTGTTTGTTATGTCTAGGTTTCCTGTAAGTTTTTTCTTTATGTTAAGTCTTGTTTTTTCTGCGTCTTCCCTACTTCTTTTATTAATAAGTACCTGTGATGCAATTTTTTCCGCCTCTAATGGATTCTCTATAAAATATACTTCGAGCTGATGACGGAGAAATTCTGTCATGGCCTCCTGAATTCCTTTATTTGTAATAGCTTTTTTGGTCTGGTTTTCGTATGAGGTCACACTTGAAAATGACGATATCACTATTACAAGGCAATCTTCTACATCAGTAAAATTGATTTTCTTATCTGTTTTATTATATTTATTATTTTGTTTTAAGTAATTATCTATTTGATATACAAAAGCATTTTTTACTGCTGCTTCAGGCGCACCGCCGTATTCGAGCCAACTTGAGTTATGATAATATTCGGTTACATTTACTTTATTTGAAAATGCAAATGAAACATTTATTTTACATTTATATTCAGGCTTATCCTCTCTGTCTTTAACTTTACGCTCTGTTTCACAGCTTTGTACTGAAGTTAAGCCGTCTTCTCCAATAAGTTCCTTTACATGGTCAGCGATTCCGTTTACATAATTATAAGTTGTAATGTCATAGCTTCTGCCGTTTTGGTTGCGGAATATAAATTCTATGCCTGCGTTTACAATTGCCTGACGCTTCATAATATCAAGAAAATACTCGGGCTGAATATCAATATCCGTGAAAACATCAAGGTCGGGTTTCCAGTGAATTTTGGTTCCTGTATCTTTTTTTGAATACGGCTCTTTTTTTAGTCCTCCTATATTTTCTCCCTTTTCAAAGTGAAGCATATAGCGGTATCCGTCTCTTCGTATATCAACATCCATATATTCAGACGAATACTGGGTCGAACAAAGTCCAAGACCGTTTAATCCAAGTGAAAATTCATAGTTCTCTCCCTCGTTATTATTATATTTACCGCCTGCGTACATCTCGCAAAATACAAGTTCCCAGTTATATTTACCTTCGTTTTTGTTAAAGTCAACAGGTATGCCTCTGCCAAAATCTTCAATTTCAAATGAACCGTCTGAAAACCTTGTAACAGTGATTTTCTTTCCGTAGCCTTCTCTTGCTTCATCTATTGAATTAGAAAGAATTTCAAACACAGAGTGTTGACATCCCTCTATTCCGTCTGAACCGAATATTACTGCCGGTCTTTTTCTTACTCTGTCTGCTCCTTTTAATGAGGATATACTGTCGTTGCCGTATTGGGCAGTCTTCTTTTTAGCCATTTTTACCTCTTCTTTTAATTGCCTTTCAGCTTATTTATTTTATCACGCAAATATGCTGCATGTTCAAATTCAAGCAGCTTTGCTGCTGCTTTCATCTCTTTTGTTAATGATTCGATAAGCTGCTGTTTCTGCGCTTTTGTCAGCTTTTTTATATCCTTATCTTTATCCTCTTTATGCGTTGTTATTTCAAGAATTTCGCTGACTTTTTTTACTATTGTTTTGGGTACAATGCCGTGTTTTTCGTTGTACTTCTGCTGAATTTCTCTTCTTCTTGCTGTTTCTGTAATTGCATTTTTCATTGATGGCGTTACGCTGTCTGCATACATAATTACCGTACCCTCTGAATTTCTTGCGGCTCTTCCTACTGTCTGTATAAGAGATCGTTCACTCCTTAAAAAGCCTTCTTTATCTGCATCAAGAATTGCTACTAACGAAACTTCCGGTATATCAAGTCCCTCCCTTAAAAGGTTGATTCCTACCAGTACATCAAATTCTCCCAGCCTTAAATCTCTTACAATTTCCATTCTTTCAACAGTATCTATATCGTGGTGCATATACCGCACCCTTACTCCCATTGTTTCAAAATAGTCTGTTAAATCTTCCGCCATTTTCTTTGTAAGAGTCGTCACTAAAACTCTTTGTTTCTTTTCTGTTCTTATATTTATTTCCGATAGCAGATCATCAAGCTGTCCCTCTGTCGGTCTTACTGAAATTTCCGGGTCTAATAGCCCTGTCGGTCGGATAATTTGCTGTGCAATAACTGAACTTCTATCCTTTTCAAAATCTGACGGCGTTGCACTTACAAAAACCGCCTGATTTACCCTTTCATAAAATTCGTCAAAATTGAGCGGACGGTTATCATAAGCTGACGGAAGTCGGAATCCGTAATCTATTAAAGTTTTCTTTCTTGCGTGGTCTCCTGCGTACATTCCCCTTACCTGCGGAAGCGTAACATGAGATTCATCTACAAACAAAATGAAATCTTTCGGAAAATAATCCAAAAGCGTGTATGGTGCTGAACCCGGCTGTCTGCCTGACAATACTCTGGAATAATTTTCTATTCCTGTGCAAAATCCGATCTCCTGAAGCATTTCCAAATCGTATCTTGTTCTTTGCTCTATTCTTTGGGCTTCTAGCAACATTCCCTTCTCACGAAAATATGCAAGGCGTTCATCAAGCTCGTCGTTTATCTCTTTTATTGCCCTGTCCATTTTATCGTGGGATACAATATAATGTGAGGCAGGATAAATTGCTGCGTGTTTAAGCAGACCGATAAGTTCGCCTGTTAATGGATTGATTTCAGAAATTCTGTCTATTTCATCTCCGAAAAATTCAACTCTTATTATATTATCAGATGATGCAGCTGGAAAAATTTCTACTACATCTCCTCTGACACGAAATTTATTTCTGATAAAGTTTATATCGTTTCTTTCGTATTGAAGTTCTACTAACTTTTTAAGCAGTTCTTCCCTAGATTTTTCCATTCCGGGTCTTAATGAAATAACCATATTTCTGTAATCGATCGGATCTCCCAAACTGTATATACAGGATACAGATGCTACAATTATTACATCTCGTCTTTCTGACAATGCTAATGTTGCACTATGTCGCAGTTTATCTATTTCATCGTTTATTGAGCTGTCTTTTTCTATATAAGTATCCGTTTGGGGTACATAGGCTTCAGGCTGGTAATAATCGTAATAGCTTACAAAATATTCTACTGCATTTTCAGGGAAAAATTCTTTGAACTCCGAACACAACTGTGCCGCAAGAGTTTTATTATGGGCAAGTACAAGGGTTGGACGGTTTAGTTTTTCTATAACATTCGCCATAGTAAAGGTTTTACCAGAGCCGGTTACGCCTAAAAGTGTTTGCTCTTTATTTCCTTGCTTTATGCTGTTTACAAGTGTATCTATTGCCTGCGGCTGGTCGCCTGTCGGCTTATACTTTGAAACAAGTTTAAATTTTTCCATAAGCTCTCCTTTCCCCTGAAATGTTAAATAAATTTATTATTAATTATTTACTTTATAGGAACTGCTACAAAACTGTCAGGTATAAAAAAGTGTTTTTATATGGTGTTATCGGTGCTGTCCGCTTGAACAGGCAAATTCTGCCGTATGTTTTTTAAACAATGCAAATTTTCTAATTTTTCATATACACTATACGGTATTTTTAGATTTCCTTTTCCAATTCCTAATTTAATATCAGGCTTATTTTTTCCGTGAAAATCACTTCCGCCGCTTTGCAAAAGGTTAAATTCTTCTGCAATTTTTACAGCTTTTAAGGTTGTTTCTTTATCATATTTTGAATAAAAGGTTTCCATCGAGTTAAGTCCTGATTTAACTGCAAGAGGTAAAAATTCTCTTAATTCTTTTTCATTTAAATTTAGAAACGGGTGTGCAAGTACAGATATTGCTCTGATTTTATCTAAAAGTTTTATAACTTCAAAAGATGATATTTTTTTTGGCGGAACATACAAGCCAAAATTTTTATGAAGCAAAGTTTTAAAGGCTTCGTTTATAGATTTTACATATCCTTTTTCCACAAGCATTGAAGCTATATTTGCTCTGTTGATTTTTCCAGAAGGTGATTTTGATTTTATTTCTTGATAAGAAATATCATACCCTTTATTATTTAAATTTTTTACTAAATTAATATTGCTCTGCTCTTTTAAATCTGCATATTTTTCAAGTATATTTTCTAAATAATCAAAATATTTTTCATCTATAAACAGTCCTAAAATATGAAGTTCTTTTTCTCTATATGCAGTTGAAAATTCGACTCCGCATACTATTTTAACCTTACTGTTTTTTGATGCAGACTTAAATTCTTTTAAGCCTTTTGTTGTATTATGGTCACACAAAGCAAGGGCAGAAATGTTTTTACATTCTGCCTCTTTAACTAGTTCTATGGGAGTATATGTTCCGTCTGAAAAATTTGAATGAGTGTGCAAATCACAAATCATATTTTACCCTTTAACCAACTTAAAATAAAAATAATTATTCATCACATGAATAAAATATACCTTCTCCTAACTGGCTTTGTGCAATAGAAATTCCGTCACCGTCTGCAATTATAATATGATCGACCAAAAGCACATTAATATGACTTAAGGCATCATATATATCTCTTGTTGTATTTATATCTGCTAATGAAGGTATTGCTACTCCGCTTGGATGATTATGTGCAAGTACTGCAGTTTTTGCATTATATCGCAAAGATAAATCTACTACTTTTCTTACAGGTACATCTGAAGTATTCAATGAACCTTTAGCTATTACTCCGCTGAATATCTCTTTGCCTTTTGCATCAGCCAGTAATAGCATTACCGTTTCTTCATTTCTGCCTACAAACTTATTTACAAAATATTCTATTAGATTATCAAAATTTATAATTTTGTTCTTATTATTATACTTATCGTCTAAATAAAGTCTGGAAAATTCAGGTATGATTTTAAGCAAAGTTGCCATAGTTTCTGAAACGCCTGCTTCCTTTAATACGTCAACAGGTGCATCAAAAATAGCTGATATTGAACCGAAATGCTCAAGCAGTCTGTGCGCCATAGGGTTTGTATCACATCTTGGTACTGCATAATACAAAAGCAGTTCCAACGCCTGATGCTGTTCAAAGTCATCTAAACCGCTTAGCAAAAACTTATGCCTCATTCTTTGTCTATGACCTTTGTGTATGTTTTTATCAGGCATAAAACAGCCTCTTTTCTTTACAGAAATTTATTTTACACCGTATTTTTCATAATACGCATCTATGGAAGTCTTTAATTTATCGTCTATTATTATCTTGCCCTTATATTCTTTATTATAAAGATGTTCTACTACCTCTGCCATTGTAACTATCGCCGTTGTTTTAAGTCCGTATTTTTCTTCTATTTCAGTTAAGGCACTTTTCTCGCCCTTTCCTCTTTCCATTCGGTCTACTGATACTACTAGCCCTATTGGTTCTACTTCTCCCTGCGCTTTAATTATTGGAAGAGTTTCTTCTATGGAAGTTCCCGCTGTTGTTACATCTTCTATAATAACTACTTTATCTCCGTTGTTGATCGGGCTTCCTAAAAGAATTCCCTTATCGCCGTGGTCTTTGATTTCTTTTCTGTTTGAACAATAACGAATGTCTGTATTATACTTTTCGCTGATTGCAATAGTTGCCGCTACCGATAACGGAATCCCTTTATATGCAGGTCCGAAAAGAACATCAAAATCAAGTCCGAATTTGTCGTTGATTGCTTCAGCATAGTACTGTCCTAAGCGTCTTAATTGAGCACCTGTTTTGTAAAAACCGGTATTTACGAAAAAAGGTGTTTGTCTGCCGCTTTTTGTTACAAAATCGCCGAATTTTAAAACCTGACAGTCAACCATAAACTCTATAAATTCCTTTTTATATGCTTCCATTGTAACCTCCGTAATTAAAAATTTACATAATTAAACATATTAAATATATCACAATATATTGTGTTTGTAAACGAGAGTTACACTACTGTAACTGATGAATACAGTATTTTTGTGAGTTTTTATTTATTTAAGAATTAAAATAGATTTAAATAGAAAAAGAACTGCTAATAAACAGTTCCTTGCTTTGTTTTATATTTATGTTTTACTATTAAATTCATCTAGCTCCATATTTATAAAATATGTTATCATTTCACGATATAAATTTTCTACCATATCCGGATTAGCTCCGTATTCTTCTGCCTTTAAACGAACTTTGGAAATAACTGCCTTTACACGATTTGGAGCTTTTACTCCTTTTTCACTTTTTTTAAACGAAGAAGCTTGGGATACATAACTTCCTCTTTCTGCAATAAGCTTAATAATTTCATTATCAATTCTATCAATGTTTTCTCTTACTTCATCTAAACTATTACATTTCATAAAATCACCTTAAAATAAAATTTTATTCGAAAGACTTACTAGTTCTGAAATATTGTTGATTTCATATATTTTTCGATTTATGTTTCCAAACCCATATTCAGCAAAAACAAACGGTACTCCTGCAAAATCCGAAGCATCTAAATCACCCTGTGTATCGCCTACATAAATTGCTTTATCAAGTTTATTTCTTTCAATTATAAGCTTGATATTTTCACCTTTTGACAAGCCTGTGCTGCCGTTACATTCATTATCGGAAAAATAATTCTCAAGTTTATGTGCTACAAAAAAAGACTTTATATATTGAGTATGACAGTTGCTCACAATATAAAGATTATATTTCTCTTTAAGTTTTCTAAGTGTTATCTCTAAATCGGGATATAAAACTCCGCCATGAGTTCTTAAATATGACTGTTCCTCACGGCAACATTCATTAAGTATTTTCATTCTTTCTTCATATTCTAAATCGGGTATCATTAATTTTCCGATCACATCAAGTGTTTTTCCCATATAGCTTTGCATTTCTTTAACTGTAATCTGCCTTAAATTATGACGCTTTAATACTGTGTTCCACGCAGGGGTTATCCTTTCAGTTGTATCCCATAATGTACCGTCAAGGTCAAATATAATTCCTTTTTTCATCTTTACCCTCACAATAAAGTTAAAATTTATTTTAAAGCAGTTATATTATAACATTACATATTATATGTGTAAATAAAATAAAGGCAATTACTTCTTCTTTCCTGCAATTATTACGTGATTACTGGCACCTATTATAGATTTCTCTCTGCATACGCTGTAATGATAATCACACCAAATCTTGAATTGTTTTTCATTCCAATTATCTATCTTTTCTGAAAACATCGGAGTAAGTCCGTCTTGAGCAAAATGATCAATAATTTCTAAATTTTTATTCTTAAACAACTCTTCCATTTCACTTTCGGTTGAATAATAAGTATCTGTCCAAAAACACATTTCATCTTCTTGCCTTAACACACCTGTTTCTATTAACTGCTTTGCCAGTGTTTTATTAAGATATTTTGAATTTGACATTGCAACATACTGAAAAGCAAGAAATCTTGGAATATACGAAATTATCAAAATACCGCCTTTTTTTAATACTCTTATAGATTCAGATATACATTTATCTCTTGATTCCTTTTCAATTAAATGATAAAAAGGTCCCATATTAAGAACTACATCGAATGTTTCATCTTCAAAAACATTCATATTAGTTGCATCTAATACAGCTGTGTTCATTTTATAAGTTTTATTCATTAAGCTTTTGTTTATAATTTCAATATGTCTTGGAGTTATGTCGGTTGCAGTTACAGAATGTCCTTTATCTGCAAGATAAAATGAATATATTCCAGTTCCCGCTGCACAATCTAAAATATTTAGCTTTTCGGTAAACAGCTCATCAAAAATTTTTGCTGTTGTTATAAACTCTATTCTTCTTGCATTATTCGTAGTTAGCCGTTCTTCTTCTTTGTAATTCTCATAACTTTTAACTACATTATTCATAACGATCTTCTCCTATTTTTTATAAAATATTAAAATTATAATCAATTACATTCTAAAAATCAAGATATATTTATAAATCTTGATTTTTTTAATAACATATAATACAATAGTTAAAACAACTGCCACCGGGTAGAAGTAATGCAAAAGCATTCGTTGACATATCGTTAGGTCTTTGAAGATATGTTTTACGAATGCTTATTTTTTAGGAGATATTATGCGGTTTAAAAATTACTTTATAAGTTCATTTAAAAATTTATCAAAATTTGAATTATCACTTTGGTTATCTTCAATTATTATTGTTAGCTGTTCTTTTATATTTTCACACTCAAAGGATTATCTTACCCTTATCGCTTCACTTATCGGGGTAACCGCTTTGATCTTTGTAGCAAAAGGATATGTAATAGGTCAGATTCTTACTGTGGTTTTTTCTGTTTTTTACGGGATTATATCTTTTTATTTTCAGTATTACGGAGAAATGATTACATATCTTGGTATGACCTCTCCTATTGCAATACTTTCCGTTATATCTTGGCTAAAACATCCTTATAAAAAAACATCAGAAGTTGAAGTTAATAAAATGTCAAGAAAGCAAATAATTTTTATGCTTATTTTAACTGCCGTTGTTACTTTTGTATTTTATTTAATTTTAAAATATCTTGACACAGCCAATTTATTTTTCAGTACGTTATCTATTACAACAAGTTTTCTTGCATCTTACCTGACATTTATGAGAAGTCCATTTTACGGTATAGGATATGCTTTAAATGACATTATTTTAATTATATTATGGATACTTGCCTCTATACAAAATTTATCGTATATTTCCATGGTTATATGTTTTGTTATGTTTTTTATAAACGATTTTTACGGATTTTTTAACTGGCAGAGAATAAAGAAAAGACAGAGAAAAAATTAAAGATATAAACCTAACGAAGTTTTAAAATGAACTGCCCTAATTTGTATAGACAACACAAGTTAGGACAGTTAAAATTTATATAATTGCTTTAATATTTTTCTTATTTTTCTTATACCTCAATGAACGCATTATTATTGAAATTATACATTCAATTATCACTACGGCAGTTAACCCTGCAAAAATCAGCATATATATAGCAATTGCGGCTTTTGCCATAACAGATCCAAACATATCTTGCGAACCGCTTAACTTATAATTATCTACTGAAATTAATATTTGCTGACTTTTAAAATAAACGATAATCATATTATCTATATGTGAAATTATTAAAATTATTGTAAAAATCAAATATGCACCATAGCTTTTCAACACATAAAGCGGAGATTCATTTTCTCCGTTAACTTCAATTTTTGCAAACTGACGAAATGTAACTCCATATCGTGATTGACAAAAGCTGACTATTTCATCTTCAGTTCCGGGAGCCTGATTGCCAAACTGATTGCAGGGAAAATCAAGAATTCCAAAAACTTGTGACTGATACTTTTCATACAAATCCTGCAGACCGTCATACTGGGTAGTAAAACCGCATCCTGTTGCCGTATTGACAATCAAAACACCTTGCCTTTATATTCAGACAAATCAACCTCTGTTCCTTTTACATCTTTTACCTTAAAATCATAAATACTTATTTTATTACCCCAAAATATTAATTTAATTATAGTAGTTATACTCTTTTTGTCAAGAAAAATATTTATATATTTTATATATCCTAAATATAATTTTTTCTTAATTACTTATTATACAACTTAAATTTCTTTTTTATTTTTTAACTTCAAATTATTAAATCTGTTTATATGAAATTCGCTGAAAATTGCTCCGCCCAAAATTAAAACAGCTCCAATTATCTGCATTGGCAGCATTGTTTCCTTTAAGAAAATTACCGAAAATATTACTGCTGACAGTGGTTCTAAATAACCGCAAATGGCTACTGTCTGTACAGGCAATTTTCCGATAGAAGAAAAATATAAATAACATCCTATGCCTGTATTAAACAAACCAAGTATAAATATTGGAATAATATTTGAAAAATTAATGTTTATCACATACCCCTGTTTTATTCCTACAAATATTGCCGCTGTAAGAAAGCTTACAAACAGTTGCAGCATAGAATTTTCAAGTCCTGTAATATCTTTTGCCTTTTTATTAAAAATCACCATAAATGCATACATTAAAGCTGACATAATACCACAAAATATTCCCCACATATTTCCGCTTAATTGAATAGATGTTCCGCTTACAAAAAATATGCCTAAAAAACCGATATAAATCCAACTATCTTTACCCAAGTTAATTTTTCTTTGAAAAGAAACGGCGACAATACCATTACTATTACAGGTCCGCAATAATAAGCCAAAGACGATATACTAACTCCAATTTGTGTGTAGGCTTCATACAGAAACATCCAGCTTGTTCCCATCGCAATTCCTGATACACAAATAAATACTGACTGTTTCTTATATTTATAAAATGTCAGTTTTTCTTTTGATAAAAAGAATATTACAATTAGTAAAATACTTCCTATCATAGTTCGCAAAAAAACTATTTCATAGCTATTTAATGTTATAAATTCTGCAACAATACCATTTGTTCCAAAAAGCAACAACGCTAATATGTACTTTATAAATGAGCGTTTTTCTATTCTTCCTTTTTTTAATGTTAAAATTTGATTTTCATTTTCTGTTATCATTATATTGCATTCTCCTGCTTGATTTTTTAATAATTCTATTATAATATAAAATTATCATAACAAAAGCGAATGTTTTTCATATTTACTATGATAAAATCAGATATAAAATAACGGAGTTAAAAATGAATATTCAAAAATATATATCTTTCGTTAAAACCGTTGAGTATGGCAGCTTTTCGAAAGCAGCCGAAATACTGAATTATTCTCAATCGGGTATAAGCCGTATGATAAAAGATTTAGAAAAAGAATGGAAAGTAACTTTGCTTGAAAGAAATAAAAGCGGAGTAAAATTGACTTCCGATGGTGTAAAATTGCTTCCTTACGCAAAAAATATTGTTACAGAATATGAAAACCTACAAATGCAAGTTGATGAATTGAACGGTTTGCAGTCGGGGTTAATAAGAATAGGTACTTTTTCAAGCGTTGCAACGCATTGGATACCAAACATTATTAAAGAGTTCCAGAAAGACTATCCCAATATAGATTATGAATTGCTGTTAGGAGATTATACGGAAATAGAGGATTGGATTTTAGAAGGTAGAGTTGACTGCGGTTTTCTTCGACTGCCAACTCACCCTGAACTTGAAACAGTCTTTTTAGAACAGGACAAATTAATGGCTATTATTCCTGAAAATCATCAGTTGGCTGATTGTGAAAAATTTCCCGTTAAATCTCTTTGCAACGAACCGTTTATGCTGCTTGAGAAGGGTGCAAAAGCAGAAATATCGGAAATATTTGAGAGAAATAATTTGACGCCAAAAGTCCATTTTACAACATGGGATGATTATGCTATTATGTCCATGGTCGAAAACGGTTTGGGTATAAGTATTTTACCGCAATTAATTTTAAAAAGAATACCATATAAAATAATAGCAAAAGAACTTAATGTTCCTGCATACCGTAATATAGGTCTTGCTTTGAAAAGTAAAAAAAATGCTTCTCTTGCAGTAAAAAAGTTTCTTAAATATTTAAAGTACCGTTAAAAATATAACGGCAGGGTATTCCCTGCCGTACGTTACAGATAATTTTATTTATAAATTTCACTTAACTTACTCCCATTTTCTCTAAAATTAATTCTAATCAAGTCTGTTTATGGGATTTTGATAATTTTATCTACGTATCTTTATTATTGTTAAAGCATGGATAATTTAATTATTTATTGCTATTGTACTGCTACAACCTATAAATATGTAATAAAGCATTTTTGATTTTGTTAAGTGGTTTTCAAAAAAATATTAATCCTTTTCGTTTGGAATCTTCTTGGCAATCCTAATTATTTATGTTATAATGCGTGTACGATGAATTAGCACGCATTACAAGGTTCTGTCAAGCCTTTAAGGGTGGAGATTACCGCAGCGTCTGCTTAAAAGTCAGCGCCGACAAAGGCAAGGACGCAGCCGAACTGATGAAAATGCTCTCTGCTTGGAAAGAGCAGGTGGACAAGCTCAGGGCGGGCGAGATCAGAAGAGAAGATTATGATAACTGGCGCTATCATTATCCAAAGTACGACGATACGCAGACTTGTGCAAGCGTCCCGTCGCAGGAGCTAAGCGACGCCTTAGTGGAACAATTTAAAGGCAAACTAAAAGACAGCTAAAAAAGTAAGGGAAGTTTTATGTATGTGGCTTAGAATGGATCTGGATGGGATTACCGTAGGGTTTCAAATTCAACAGTATACGAAACAGAATGCTCGCATCGGTGATGAATACGATTATTGGTGCAAGGTAAGTTTTTCATTTTTTTCGGAGCCATGGCTCAACTACAATAAAGAAAATGCTGAAGTATTTCTGTCCTATGAGGTTGACGACTTGGCACAAACCCTTGAAGATTTATTAAATGACAGATTATCCAAACCAACAGCAGTGGAGCTTATCGAGCCGGATTTCTGCTTTAAACTGTCGCCAAAAGAGGATTTACGAAACAACCCTCAGTTTTTGTATATACAGCCAGGTCGTGAAATCGCTGACATATCCATGGAATGGAAAGTATTCTTCTGGCACGATGGCTTGACAGAGAACCACTTGACAGTAGCACTGGATAGAGAAGATATAATAAACCTGAGAAACTACCTATTTTGGGTCATCGGGAAATACAATGAAACCACGCCGGAAATCATTGATATGGAGAAGAAGGGAATTCTATATTGAAATAAAAAAGAGCTATCAGACATCAAAAATCTGATAGCTCTTTGCTTATGCAATGATCCGAATAATGTTGCCATTTTGTTGCCACGAGGACATCAAAACGGCAAAAAGCCTTATTTTATGGGCTTTTTTGTGGGCGTGAAATTATTCCCACTCAACTGTACCGGGTGGTTTGGAAGTTATATCATACACTACTCGATTTACGTGTTCAACTTCGTTTATAATTCGGTTTGATACTCTTCCCAGGATTTCGTATGGAATTTTTGCCCAGTCGGCAGTCATAAAGTCATCCGTTGTAACTGCTCTGATTGCTACAAGTTCATCGTATGTACGGGAATCGCCCATTACACCTACTGTTTTTACTCCGGGCAAAACGGCAAAAAATTGGCTTAACTCTTTTTCATATCCGCATTTGCTCATTTCATCCCGCAAAACTGCATCCGCTTCCTGTAAAAGCTTTACTCGTTCTGCTGTGATTTCTCCGATTATTCTTACACCTAAACCAGGTCCCGGGAAGGGTTGTCTCCACACAAGTTCTTGGGGAAGTCCGAGCATTTCGCCTACGATTCTTACCTCATCTTTAAAAAGGTCTTTCAAAGGTTCAATAATACCCTCAAATTTAATATCTTTAGGCTGTTTTACCTGATTATGATGGGTTTTGATTGTAGCGGCATCACCTTTGCCGCTTTCAATGCGGTCTGGGTAAATCGTACCTTGAGCAAAATAGCCTGTACCGTAATCTTGTCTGATTTTATCCCAAAATACCTTATAAAATTCTTCGCCTATAACCTTACGCTTTGCTTCAGGTTCATCGATTCCTTTAAGCTTTGAAAGAAAAGTTTCCTGACAATTAACACGAACAAAATTCATATCAAAAAGCTTTGTAAACGTTTCTTCTACAAAATCGCCTTCGTCTTTTCTCATTAATCCCTGATCAACGAAAACACAGGTTAGTTGTTTTCCTACTGCTTTACTTAAAAGTGCGGCAGCAACGGAAGAATCCACACCGCCTGAAAGTCCAAGAACAACTCCTTTATCACCTATTTGCTGACGAAGTTCATTAACCGTCTGGTCAATGAAGTTTTCCATTTTCCAATTGCCCTTACAATTGCAGACATTATAAAGAAATGCTCTTAACATTTCCTTACCGTTATCTGTATGGTTTACTTCCGGATGGAACTGAACTCCGTACAATTTTCTTTCAGGGCAAGACATCGCCGCAACAGGACAAGCATCTGTATGCGCAGTAACATTAAATCCGGTTGGTTCCTTACTTATATAATCACGATGACTCATCCATGAGGTACCGCTACTTGGAAGTGATTTAAACAAAACATCTTCTATATTGTAATATGCCTTTGCTTTACCGTATTCACATGAGGAATTATCTGTTGCCGCTGTTACAACGCCGTCTAAAGTATAAGCCATAAGCTGACATCCGTAGCAGATACCAAGAACAGGAATCCCCAGTTCAAAAATCTCCTTATCGATATGTGGAGATTTTTCATCATACACGCTATTTGGTCCGCCGGTAAAAATAAGTCCGCGCGGAGATAATTCCTTTATCTTTTCTATACTTGTTGTATAAGGCAAAATTTCGCAATAAACATTACATTCACGAACTCGTCTTGCAATAAGCTGATTATACTGACCGCCGAAGTCAAGAACTATCACCAATTCTTTTTCCGGAATATTCATAATTTGATTTCCTTTCAAACCCCAATAAACTGATTATTTATAGATTATATCTTCTCTTGCCGGACCGTTTGAAACCATTGTAATAGGAACTCCGATTTCTTTTTCTGCAAATTCAATATATTCTCTGCATTCTATGGGAAGCTCGTTATAATTTTTAATGCCGGTAATATCTGTTTTCCAGCCCTTTAACACCTTTAATACAGGCTTACATCTTTTAAGCTTTGTTGTTGAGGGGAAGTAGTCAATAACTTTTCCGTCAAGTTCGTAAGCTACGCAAACAGGAATTTCGTCGAGATAACCGAGAGCATCAAGAACCGTAAAAGCAACTTGTGTTGCTCCCTGAACCTGACAGCCGTAACGGGTTGCAACCAAGTCAAGCCATCCCATTCTTCTGGGACGACCTGTTGTTGCACCGAACTCGCCGCCGTCGCCACCGTTCATTCTTAATTTATCTGCTTCTTCTCCAAAAATTTCACTTACAAATTCACCTGCACCTACTGCACTTGAATATGCTTTAACTACTGTAACAATATCTTTAATTTCATAAGGTGGAATACCGCCTGCACCTACTGCACCGTAACCTGCAATTGTATTTGATGATGTGACCATAGGATAAATACCGAAATCAGTATCTTTTAATGCGCCAAGCTGTCCTTCAAGAAGAATGTTTTTACCATCTTTAACTGCTTTATGTATGAATGTGAAGCTGTCACCTACATAAGGAGCAAGAATTTCTTTATACTCCATAAGCTTATTAAAAACTTCATCTAATGTTATTTCAGGTTTATTATAAAGATTTTTTAAAGTTGCATTTTTAATTTCAAGGGCATGGTTAATTTTATCCTTTAAACTGTCCATATCATCAAATAGTTCGTTAATCTGAAAACCTATTTTTGAATATTTATCAGAATAAAACGGTGCGATACCGCTTTTTGTAGAACCGAATGAATTTTTACCCAAACGTTCTTCTTCGTAGCAGTCAAAATCTACATGATAAGGCATTACAACCTGAGCTCTGTCAGAAATTAAAATTTTTGGTTCCGAAACTCCTCCCTCTTTTAGAGTTTGCATTTCCTTTACAAAATTTTCAACACTGAATGCAACACCGTTGCCTATTACATTAGTAATATTTTGGTGAAAAACACCTGACGGAAGTTGATGCAAAGCAAATTTTCCGTAGTTATTTTTTATTGTATGACCTGCATTTGCACCGCCCTGAAAGCGGATTACAACATCACTGTTATTTGCAAGGACATCGGTAATTTTTCCTTTGCCTTCGTCTCCCCAGTTTGCTCCGACTATTGCCTTTACCATTTTTTCATACTCCTTTTTATATAAATTATCAGTTAGGCTTTGCAGTCGCAGGCTGCGACAAAGGGCTACTCGCCCTTAAACCTCGTCAGCTTTTTTGAAAAAAAGCTGAGCAAAAAACTTTTAATTTTCATAGCTATAAGTACTAAACAAAAAACTTTTGCTATTTTTAGCTGAAACCCTGGCTTTAAACATTTATTTCAGGTTTTTCTGTTTTAATGTTATCATAAGGCGCCAATGCGTTTCTAACATCATTTGCAAGGAAATCCTCTGTTTGTTCTTTTGCTCTGCCTGTATATTTTTCAGGCTGTAAAATAGATTCAAGCTCTTCAAGAGTAACTCCGAAAGCGTCATCTGACGCTATTCTTTCAAGTAAATCGTTTTCTCCGCCCTGTTCCTTTACTACCTTTGATGCTTCCATTGAATGAACACGGATCCTCTCGTGAAGTACCTGACGGTCTGCTCCTCTCTTTTTAACGGCGTCCATCATAATATTTTCGGTCGCCATAAAGGGCAGTTCTTTTCTTAATCTCTGCTCGATCACTTTTGGATAAACTACAAGTCCGTCTGCAACATTTGCATAAAGATTTAGTATGGCATCTACTGCAAGAAATGCCTCCGGTACACTTAAACGTTTATTTGCACTGTCGTCAAGTGTTCTTTCAAACCACTGTGTTGCAGTTGTGAAATATGTATTTAAAACATCTACCATTACATAGCGTGAAAGCGAACCTATTCTTTCGCTTCTCATAGGATTGCGCTTATACGCCATAGCTGACGAACCTATCTGATTTTTTTCAAAAGGTTCTTCAACCTCTTTAAGATGTTGTAACAATCTGATATCGTTTGAGAATTTTGCTGCACTTTGGGCAATTCCCGCAAGTACATTTACAAACTGTGAATCAAGCTTTCTTGAATATGTCTGTCCTGATACTGCAAAACAGCCTTTATATCCCATTTTTTGGGCAATTTTTTTATCAAGTTCTTTTACTTTTTCATGATCACCGTCAAAAAGTTCCAAAAAGCTTGCCTGTGTTCCTGTTGTTCCCTTTGAACCTAAAAGTTTTGCCTTTGAAATTTGATATTCCACATCTTCCAAATCCATTAACAAATCCTGTATCCAAAGAGTTGCTCTCTTTCCTACTGTTGTTGGCTGTGCAGGCTGAAAATGTGTGAAAGCAAGGGTCGGAAGCGCTTTATATTCATCAGCAAATTTTGCAAGATTACGGATTACCGTTACCAGCTTATTTCTTACAAGTTTTAATGCTTCTGTCATTATAATAATATCTGTATTATCTCCTACATAACAGGAAGTTGCTCCTAAATGGATAATTCCCTTTGCATTGGGGCACTGTACGCCGTAAGCATAAACATGGCTCATAACATCATGGCGAACAAGCTTTTCTCTTTCCTGTGCAACTTCATAATTAATATTATCCCGGTTGGCTTTCAGCTCATCGATCTGCTCCTGTGTAATCGGAAGACCAAGTTCTTTTTCAGATTCAGCAAGAGCTATCCATAGTTTTCTCCATGTACGGAATTTCATATCAGGTGAAAATAAATATTTCATTTCTTTGTCTGCATATCTTGCTGACAATGGTGATTCATAAGTATCTTTATCCATTTTTCTTCTCCTTCAAAGAAATTTTTTTATCAAAGTTCATTCCGCCACGCTCTTTACCTTTAAATGTCTGTTTCGTTATGGCGGCTGGATATTTGCCTGTAAAACAAGCGTCGCAATACCCTTTATTTTTGTTAAAAATCATTTCGCCTAAAAATTTTGCCGGCAAATAACCCAAAGAATCTGCTCCGCTTAATTTACATATTTCATCAACCGTATGGTTACAGGCAATAAGTTCTTCCCTTGAAGGGATATCTGTTCCGTAATAACAGGGCCACATAAACGGTGGCGATGATATTCTCATGTGAACTTCTTTTGCACCTGCTTCTCGGAGCATTGTTACAATTCTGTCTACGGTTGTTCCTCGTACGATACTGTCGTCTATCATAACAACTCTTTTGCCTTTGACCGAATTTATAAGTGGGTTAAGTTTAATTCTTACGCTTTTCATTCTTTCGGTCTGGCTTGGTTTTATAAAAGTTCTGCCAATATAATTATTTTTGACAATTCCTTTTTCATAAGGAATTCCCGACTTCTCACTGTAACCAATTGCAGCGTCTATTCCTGATTCAGGTACACCGATTACAAGATCTGCCTCTACCGGGAATTCTCTTGCAAGAATTCTGCCTGCCTGTTTTCTTGCCTCATATACACTTACAGAATCTATGATTGAATCTGTACGGGCAAAATAAATATACTCAAATATACAAAGAGACTTTTTGGGATTTTCCACTGTTTTGATACTTTTAATACCATTTTCATTTACTACAATGATTTCCCCAGGCTCAACATCTCTGACAAAATCTGCTCCGCAAGCATCAAGTGCTGCGCTTTCACTTGCAAAAACTACTGTTTCGTTTAATTTACCCATACACAATGGTCTGAAGCCATGTGGATCTCTTGCAGCAATTATTTTTCTGGGACTCATTACAAGCAGTGAATATGCTCCCTCAATTTTTTTCATGGCATTTTTAACCGCATCTTCAATTGAATGACATTTCAGACGCTCTCTTGCAATTACATAACATATAACTTCGCTGTCGATAGTCGTCTGAAAAATTGCCCCTCGCTTTTCAAGTTCTTTTCTTATTTCAACTGCATTTGTTAGGTTGCCGTTATGTGCAACTGCAAGCGTTCCCTTTACATAACGCATAACAAGCGGCTGTGCATTTTCAAGCACAGAGCCGCCTGCTGTTGAATATCGGACATGGGATACTGCCATCTGTCCGCTTAAAGAATTTAAAATATCATTGTTGAATACTTCCGTAACCAAACCCATATCCTTATGGTAATCCATAACGCCGCAGTCGCTTACAGCTATGCCGCAGCTCTCCTGTCCTCGGTGCTGCAACGCAAGCAGTCCGTTGTAACAAGAATAAGCAGGGTCTAATGAGCCGTCACTGTATATTCCGAAAACTCCACATTCTTCGTGAAGCCCCTCTTTTGGAAATTTATCTAAACTTTTATCCAAAGAATTCACCATCCGATATTTTTTACTTCGCTTTTATTCTTTTATTTATTTTTTATCGGTGAATTAACCAAGACCTATTCTCTTCATCATTTCTGCATAGGCCTCTTCTACTCCGCCCATATCTCTGCGGAAACGGTCCTTATCAAGCTTTTCCTGCGTATCGACATCCCAAAAACGGCATGTATCAGGTGAAATTTCATCAGCAAGAATTATATTGCCGTGATATCTTCCGAACTCAATTTTAAAATCGATTAAATCTACCTTACATTCCTTGAAAAATTCAACCATTATTTCGTTTATTTTTAATGCCATCTTTGAAATTTTGTCAATT
Organism: uncultured Clostridia bacterium; assembly: GCA_947627135.1. Taxonomy (GTDB): domain Bacteria; phylum Bacillota; class Clostridia; order Oscillospirales; family Acutalibacteraceae; genus Ruminococcoides. The sequence goes on along the minus strand of CANQUV010000005.1, from coordinate 42,131 downwards.
TCTTCCTTGGTTGCCAGCTCTGCTGCAAGTATATGATATTCGTTTACCATCGGGTCTCCTAAATCATCATCTTTATAGCAAAACTCAAGTACCGGTACTTTCATTACTGTTCCTTCGGGAAGTCCTAAACGCTTTGAAAGACTGCCTGCTGCTTTATTTCTTACTATAACCTCAAGAGGAACGATTTCTACTTTTTTAAGTACTGTTTCTCTGTCGTTTAACTCTTCTACAAAATCGGTTTCGATCCCCTTTTCTTCAAGAAGCTTAAACATAAAGTTACTCATTCTGTTATTTACAACGCCTTTACCTATAATTGTACCCTTTTTCTCTCCATTAAAAGCTGTTGCGTCGTCTTTATAAGATACAATACAGTAGTCTGGGTTTTCTGTTGCAAATACTTTTTTTGCTTTTCCTTCATAAAGTTGCTCTTTTTTTTCCATTTGACAATCCTCCAAAACTAACATATATTTATGTTAACTGATTTGTGTTACCTGAACACAATAATTTTACTAATTAATTATAATATAAAATCTTATCATAAGCAATAAATTTATAGAAAAATTTTTGTTTTTTCCTATATTGTTAAAAAATTAACATCTATTATATGAAATTATTATATCAATTTACCTTACTAAATTTTGTTTTGAAGAATAAATAAAATTTTCCTTGATTTTTTATTATTATTATTGTATAATTATTATCGCTATACGCCGGTGTGTTGGAATTGGCAGACGAGGTGGACTCAAAATCCATTCCTAGCAATAGGGTGCGGGTTCAAGTCCCGCCACCGGCACCATAACTGAACACCAATTTTGATACTAACTATATGTATTAAGATTGGTGTTCAGTTTCTTTCTACAAAGTATCATTGAAATATGAAAAGCTTTTTCATAAAATGAAATTTATTGAGGTTTTGAAATGTTTGAAGATATAAAGAACAGCAATAATTGGAAAACTATTGAAAAAATTTCAAAAGGCTGGTCAAGTGATTGTAAATATTTGATTAAAACAAAAGAAGAAAAGCTGAAATTGTTAAGAATATCCGATATTGAGCAGTATGATGTAAAGAAAAAAGAATACGAAATTATAACAAAATATTCAAAACTTGGTTTTACCATGTCTTTACCAATTGATTTTGGAATTTGCAATAACGAAAAAAATGTTTATATGTTGCTTACTTGGGTTGACGGAAAAGATTTAGAAGAAATATTGCCTAAATTTCAGGAAAATGAACAGTATCGCCTTGGCAGAGAGGCAGGAAAAATTTTAAAGTATGCTCATTTTAACGATACTCTGCACCTTTTAACAAATAATTGCAGCAAGTATGCGTTTTGTATCGTAACAGATAGCTGCTTTCAAAAAGAAAAGTCGCTTTAAAGCGACTTTTCTTTTTATGCTTATATCTTTAATTCAAAATTATTTGACTTTTTAAACAGAAAATACTATGTATCTATTCAAGGTGATTTTATGAACGAATACAAAATAATTGCTCATATTGAAAGTGATTTTAAAACAAAGTTCGGTGTTCCCAGACAAAGCGGTCTTTGCAGCCATTTAACTTCAAAAATAATTTTTGAGCCGGAATACAGAGTTAAAGAGGCATTTAGAGGACTTGAGCAATACTCACATATATGGTTGATATGGCAATTTTCAGAAACTATTAATAAAAATTGGACACCAACCGTAAGACCACCCAAATTAGGCGGCAATAAGAGAATAGGCGTATTTGCAACACGTTCACCTTTTAGGCCAAACAACATTGGTATCTCATCTGTTAAGCTCAGCAAAATTGAATATAGAAGTGAATACGGTCCGGTGCTTTATGTAAAAGGTGCCGACTTGATGGATAAAACACCTATTATTGACATTAAACCTTATCTTTCCTACACTGACTGTCATCCTGATGCAACAGGAGGATTTGCCCTGCAAAATATACATGGATGTTTAAATGTTAAAATCAATAAAGAACTTCTTGATATTATACCCAAAGAAAAACAAAAAGGACTTACAGAAATATTATCAAACGATCCAAGACCGGGATATCAAAATGATGAAAACCGAATTTACAAAATGAAATTTGACAATTTTGAAATAGAATTTTTTGTTAATATGAATACTCTCACTGTAAGCAACATTATTAGTACTAATTTAGGAAAAATACAAAGAAATTAAGATAACTTGCAAAAATAAGCCATAATATATAAGGAATTTGCAAAATTCCGGCAATAGGATTAATTTGATAAAATTTTACAGTCATATAAATTACTGTGCCCAACAAAATTAAAAGCCAAATAAACGCCAAAAAGAACATTTGACCGTTAAAGAATATTAGCGGCCACACAAAATTGAGTACAAGCTGAATACCGTAAATATACAGTGCCATTCTTGACTCTGGCGTTTTTTCTTTCCAGACAAGATATGAGGATATTCCCATAAGAATATATAAAATCGACCATACTATGGGGAATACTATACCCGGAGGCGCTAAAGGGGGTTTATTTATATTATCGTAAAACCCCATTGAGCCTGATATTAAAAGACCTGACAAACCTCCTACTGCAAGCGGAATTGCCAAAGCAATTATTATTGGCAAAACTTTCTTTTTAAACATATTATCATCTCCTTAAAATATTATATGTGTCACAAACTTTTTTTATTTTTTATTCACATTATATTTTAAGAAATAAATATTGTATTTTAAGTCAAATTTTGATAAAATAGAGAAAATATTGAAAGCAGATGATTGAATGAAAGAAAAACACATTATTGATTTAGAGAGTCTAAACAAAAGCCAGCTTGAAAAGGTTATATCTCTTTCAGAGGATATTATGAAAAATCCGGAAAAATATCAGCATGCTTGCGATGGTAAAATTCTTGCCACCTTATTTTATGAACCCAGTACAAGAACACAAATGTCTTTTCAGACTGCGATGCTTAGATTAGGCGGAAGAACCATCGGATTCGACAACCCTATGAATTCGTCTGTCGCAAAGGGAGAAAATTTAAAAGATACGATTACAATTGTAAGCGGTTATGCAGATATTATAGCTATGCGTCATCCTGCGGAGGGTTCTGCAAGAGCTGCGTCAATGTTCAGTGCAGTTCCGGTAATAAACGGCGGCGACGGCGGACATTTTCACCCCACACAAACTTTAACTGATGTTATTACTTTAAGCAACGAAAAAGGCAGACTTACTGATCTGACTATTGGTTTATGCGGTGATTTATTAAACGGAAGAACAGTACACTCACTTATAAAAACAATGTCTCATTTTGAAAATAATAAATTTGTACTTATTTCAACAAAAGCGCTTACAATTCCTCAGTATATAAAGGACACTTTGAAAAAAGCCGGATGTGGATACAAAGAGGTAAGAAGCCTTAAGGAAGCAATACCTGATCTTGATGTATTATATATGACAAGAATTCAGCAGGAAAGATTTTTAACACAAAAGGAATACGAAGAACAAAAAGGTATTTTCGTTCTTGATACAAACAAAATGGCACTGGCTAAAAAAGATATGGTAGTACTTCATCCTCTTCCAAGAGTTGATGAAATTGATGTCAATGTTGACGACGATCCACGAGCCTGCTATTTTAAACAGGCAGTTTACGGAATGTATGGAAGAATGGCTTTAATATATCTTTTGCTTAATGATAAAGACTTTTCCTTTGATTATTATAAGCCACAGCTTACAAACAGCAGATGCAGAAACAAAAACTGCATTACATCAACAGAGAGTTATTTAAAAAGGCACTGTCATTATGGAAACGACGGTCACTTAATGTGTAATTACTGCGACCATATAATTGAATAATTTAATAATTTTAAAGCAATCGGGCGAACAATGGTCGCCCGATTATTTTTTTATTATTTATATTTTTTCTTCTCGGTAAATGATTGTAACAGGATCCCTCCCCTCGATTTTGCCGGCTTTTTTGAAGAAAGCTATCAAAAAACTTTAAAATTTTTTACCAAAACTTTGATTTTAATTAACAGTAATATAATCTTCAAGATAAAGTGAAAAAATTATGCATTTCTTCACCTTATAATCAGTACAGCTTTCAATTGCTATTTTATATAGTGAAAGCTGTTTTGTGTACATTTCTTTCAGTCTGTCTAAATTCTTTACTTTATCTGTTTTATAATCTACGATTACAAGCTCTCCTTCATCTTCAAATGCAAGGTCGATAGCTCCTTGCAGCAGAATTTTTTCTTCCGCAAACTCTTTGGAAACTGTATTATCAAAATCCTTTGCATTAATATATGTCATAAATCGAAATTCTCTTAACACTTCTTTTGATTTAAGAATTTTTTGTGCAATAGTACTTTTCATAAAGCTTGAAACTTCATCATCGGAAATTGCCTGTGCTTCAGCTTCTGATAGATAGTTTAAACTTTGCAGTCGGTTTATTTCTTTTTCAGCATTTTCTTTTGCATTTGCAAAATCACAATACTGCAAAAACTTATGAAAAGCTGTTCCTTTTTCAGTTGCAGTTAAAATATCCTTAGATATAAAATTAGGTCTTTGCAAAATTTTTGAGAAAAACTTTTCTGCATCCTTATGGGCAATATCAGAGGCCGAAACTTTTGTTGGAAGTTTTACTAAAGGCGAATATTTGTATTTGAAATTTATCCTCTCTTTAAGAACTTCTATAAATTCTCTGTCAGGTTCTGATAATAAATAATCGTTGTCAGTAAAAATTTCCGGGGAAATAATGCCCTCGAAATTTTCCAGGTCACATACCTCTTTATTTATATACATAATATTCCATGGATACTTATCATTTTCAAATTCCAAAGATTGTTTTTGAACAGGTACCATTTTCTTAATTTCGTCTTTTAAATTACCTGTAAAGGATGTATATGCAAGCAGACACATAAATATCCAATCAGAAAGAGACGCAGCGTTTTTGACGGAATAGGTCGATATATTACCTCCTGTATTAATTTCAAGTGACAGCTTTTCAAGATATCTTAAAGGATTTTTTTGAGAATTTATAATATAAAGTTTTTCCTTTGCCCTTGTTAAAGCCACATATAAAACTCTTAATTCCTCGGACATACGGGTCTTTGAAATTTCCAATGCAACGCCTTCTCTGGGCATTGTAGTATATCGGCAAAGATTTTCTCTTTTTCTTATACCTATACCCAAATCGGAATGAAGCAAAACATCTTTTCTTAAATCCTTTTTATTGAAAACCTTTGAGGTCGCCGCTAAAAAACAAATGGGAAATTCAAGACCTTTACTTTTATGAATACTCATTATCTGTACGGTATTAGTAATTTCACCGTTTACAAGTGAACCTGCCTCAAAATCAGAACCGCACTCTTTGATTTTATCAAGGTAATGAATAAAAGCCGAAAGTCCTTTGTAACCATTTGATTCATACTGAGACGCATATTCGCAGAGCAGATTCAAATTTTTAACGGCATTTGGTCTTTCTTCTACTGCGCTTATAATCGATTTATAACCTGTAATATTATAAATTTCTCTTATTAGATCTTCAACTCTGTTTGTTACGGAAAAGGTGCGTAAATTTGATATTTCTTTTATAAATTCTGATGATTTACCTCCGTTTCTCTCTGCATAAGAAAAAACTGCCGAATACAGATTATAAAATTTTCCGCTGCATTTTATTTCTGCCATTTCGTCTGCCGTAAATCCGTAAATTGGGCTCATCATAACTGACAAAAGAGGAATATCACATACAGGATTGTCAAGTACACGCAAAAAATTAAGCATAACTTTAATTTCGTCAGCTTCAAAAAAACTGCCTTTTGTTTCTGAATATGCAGGAATTCCCATTTTCATCAGCTCATTTACATATATTTCTGCTGTTTTGCTTGTACTTCTTAACAAAATTGCAAAATCGCTGTATCTTATATCTCTCTGTTTTTTGTTTTCTGTTATCTGATATTTAGATAAAACCATTTCTTGAATTTTAAGAGCAATATATCTTGCTTCCAATACTGTAAAATCAATATCATCTGAAAAATCATCTCTGTCAATTAAAGCAAAATTCAGAGCAATATCCTGTGTATCCGGATATTCTGCGGCAGCGTTTAATATTTCTTCATCTGAATACTGCATATCTCCAACTTCTTTTGACATAAGATGTGAAAATATGAAGTTTACTGCATGAGCAATACCTTTTTTACTTCTGAAATTTTTATCAAGGATAATTTTTGATGGATAGTTTTCCTCTTTTGCATTATAAATTTTGTAAGAGTCTTTTCTGGAAAGAAAAATCTCCGGCATTGCCTGACGAAATCCGTAAATACTTTGCTTGACATCCCCTACCATAAACAAATTTTTTTCGTCTTTGCTTATTGCCCTAAAAATAAGATCCTGAACTTCGTTTACATCTTGACATTCATCCACCATTATGTAGTCAAATCTTTTTGAGACTTCTTTTGCCGTATCTGTAAGAATAGGCCTTTTACTTTCATCATATCCTTTTACAAACAGTCTGATTATATAATGCTCAATATCTGAAAAATCGGCTATATTTTTTTGAAGCTTATATTCCTCTATCTTGTTTCTGTAATAATTTACACACTGGAAAAGCTTTCTTACAATAGGATACAAATAAGCTATATCAGCTTTACATTCCTCATTATTCCAGCAAAACAAATTTTTAATTAACAATATTGTATCTTTTACATTTTCTCTTAAAATCTTTAACTGATTCTTCAATTCATCATTTTCAAACTTTTTTGGGAACCTGAAATTGCCGAACTCAAATTCATTTACAGCTAAAGCTATTTTATCCCAGTTTTTTTCTTTTAACAAAAGTGATATTTTTTCAAGGTCGCTTTTATACGCTGTAAGAATTTTATGAGGTGTGCTGTCCATAAGCAAAGGTTCAGCGTCAATTAAAGATAATGCGTATGTACAGGTATCCATACCGTATTCTACTGCCGATTTAGTATAATTTATTATTTCTTTTCCCCATACCGTTTCCGTTACATCACTGTAATTATCATACATTGACAGCTTTTCAGACTGCCATGCATCAGGAAAAGGATGGGAAAGCAAAAAATTGTAAATCCTGTCTATTACATCTTCAATTGTTTTATCGTTTTTAGGACTTGAAAAGGATTTTACAAGCAGGTTAAAATCTCTGCTGTCTTCATTATAAAAATGTTCAAGAGTATCTTCCATAGCGTCATTTTTTAATACCGAAAGTTCGTTGTCGTCAGCTATTCTGAAGTCTTGCTTAATATTTAACAAATAAAAATATTCCCTGGCTATATCTATGCAAAAGCTGTCTATTGTTGAAATAGACGCTTTATATATTTTTTGCTTTTGTATTAACAGGTTTTTATTAAAAGGGTCTTTGCTTAACAATTTATTTAAAGCTTTTGTAACTCGTTCTTTCATTTCGGCTGCTGCCGGACGGGTAAATGTTACAACAAGAAGTCTGTCTACATCCACCGGAGATTCTGTTCGGGTAATGAGATTTATAATTCTTTCTACCAGCACTGCTGTTTTTCCGGAACCTGCTGCCGCTGAAACAAGTACGGAACCGTTAGTTGCATAAATTGCATTACGCTGATTTTCTGTCCAGTTTCTACTCATTTTTACTCTCTTCCCTCCCATATTCTTCATTTAGTTTTTCCATAACTTCTTTTGCTTTAAAATCTTCTGCATAGTTATATTTGCTCTTACCGTTTCTATAATTACAAACCGAACTGTACAAGCAGTATTCGCAACCGTTATAAGATTTTCCTTTAATGGGTTTGGCAGAAATATCTCCGCTGTATAAATTATCTGCCATTTTTTTTATTATTTCATCTATTTTAGTAAATATATGTCCCATTTGCTCTATGCTCGCCAGACTTTTAGATGCGGCTGGGATTCCGCTTTTTACACTGACCGGTATATATTTTCCCTCTCCTGTTTTATCCATACCCTCTACTACTTCAATATCATTAAGCACAAGTCCGTTCATTTTCAGATTTGCAGAAAGGTCTTTTTCAATTTCACTTCTGTCTGCTCCTGCTTTAACATTTACAGGATTCGCAGTTGAATTTAAATATAAAACTCCTGACGGTATTATATTTTCTCCGTAACGCTCCGCACCGTTTTGCTCAATTGCATGGAGATAAATTAACATTTGCAAATTAAGTCCGTATAAAACATCTGACAAAGAAAAATCCTTTTTACTCGTTTTATAGTCCACAACTCGGATATATTTTTTGCCGTTCTTATCCATTAAATCTACTCTGTCGACACTTCCTATAATAGACACATTGTGTCCCGTTGGCAGTTTCAATGTATAGGCTTTAATGTCTCCACCGATTTTTAATTCAAAATCAACAGGTTTAAAGTCACTTTGCGTCAGCTCTGAAATTATATGTAGTATAAGCTCAAGGGAGTTATCTTTCATTCTTTCAAACAAATTTAAAAATCTCTTTGTTTTATTCTCTAATCCACCAAGATTTTCATCGGCGTAATTCTTATATATTTTATCTATGTCTTTCTTTATGCAATCAACTGTTAAATCCTTTAATGATTCTTTAGGATGCATTTTTAAGAACTTTTCAAAAAAATAGTGAGTTATTGTACCGAATTCAAGTCCGTCTATGGCGGCAGGCTTTCTTTCCTTGACCTTTAATCCGTATGTACAAAAGTACTGAAATGCACAAAGATTAAATTTTTCTATTTGTGTTGCAGAAAGATTCAGGTTATTGCCGAACAATTTTTCAGCAATTTCTTTTTTTTCAAGTCTTATTGGCTTATTTTCCAAAACTCTTTCAATTGTAGTTATCCTTGAAGAATATTTTTCGTTTCCAGAAAAATAATTTTTGAGCTGATTATGAAAATCTGATTTCATCTTATAAGTTTTTGCAAAATAATCAAAAGCCGATATTTCAGACCATATCTTATTTTCAACACTTTCCAATGCAGGCTCCAAAATTTTTATTTTCGGAAAAATATTAAGCATATCAACAATAAATTCGGAAGGCGATAGAGAATCTCCCTCTGAATTTACAGAAGTATAAATAACCCAGAGTTTCTCTGAAGGCGCTGACAAACATGAATATACAAGGAATTTTTCGTGGAATGATATTTCCTCTGCCGAATCCTGAAATGGCAGGTCGACCAGCGCCAGCTGTTTACGCTCCGTTTCGGTGAATACTCCTGATATGGACGGTATTGACGGAAATTCTCCCTCATTTGCACCTATTATGAAAACTGCCTTTACACTGTCAAGTCGAATTCTTTGTGCATCGCCGAACTGAACGCTGTCCATACTTTGTGGTATTTCTGATATTTGAACATTTTCAAACTGAATTGACAGTAACTCAAAATATTTTTTAGCAGAAATTCTTGTATTATTAAGGACTGCCGTCATTTTATCAAGAACGCTCATTAAAATATTCCAAAGTCTTATTTGCTGTGCAGCAAGGTCCTTTTTACCCTGCAATTCAAGTTCATTATATAATTTATCAAGACTATCGGGCACATTTAGAGATAATAAAAGCTCGTAGACAGCTTTAGAAATTTCCATTCCAGTTGACTCTTTACATTTTTCCTTAAAAGAATCAAGAGGAAAAATTACAGAATTTCTCACCTTTTCTGCAATATCAAGCTCGGTTTTATCGTTATCAGAAAAAACTGAAGAAAATCCTCTGGGATTATTTTTAAACTCACTTTTAAAATCGTTACGGTTAATATTCCAAACGAAAATATAATTTTCAAAAACTGCAATTTCTTCAAAAGTGTTATCCGTTAATCCTGTTTTTAAAAGAGACAATACATCTTCTCTATCAAAATTATTTATTATACAGGAAAATGCTGAACAAACAAGACGTATAACCGGTTTTATATAAATATCTTCAGGATAATCAGTAAAACAGGGAATGTCATTCTTTTCAAATGCAGACAACACATAATTAGTATATTTTTCTGCTTTTCTGCAAATTATCGCTATGTCTTTATATCTTAAATTATCTTCTGAAACAAGTTTTTTTATGTTATTTGAAACAAAGTCTGCTTCTTCGTAAATATCGCTGCATTTTACTATATGTAAATCGTTTGGGATTTCTTGATACAGTGTTTTTAAATTACGGTAAATATTTTCTTCCAAATAATTAAGTTCGGGGAATTTTATTCTGTGATTTTTTTCGCATAAAAACGGTGCTTCTGTTTTAACTGAATTTCTTTGCGCTATATTAAAAATTCTGTTTTTGGTTTCAAATGTAGTTTTAAAACAGTCTGACGGTAAATCTTCATCAGGGTCTAAAGTTAAAGCCACATAAAAATTTTCACTGTCTTTCATTAAACATTCTATTACTGAATATTGTTGAGAAGTAAAACCGCTGAATGAGTCAAGTGCAATTGTAAAATCTGCAAAAATATTGTTCTCCTGCAAAATATTACAGGCTTTTGTTAAGTCCTCGCAAGGGTCGATATATGTATTTGAAATAATTGAGTCATAGGCTTTTAAAACATAAGCAGTTTCCTTGAGCTTTTTAGAAAGAGTTTCCTCTTCTACTGCATTTGCAGTTTCTAAAAGCATATCGGGTGTAATATTGCATTTTGCACACTCCTTATAAGAATGTGTCATTAAATCAATTAAGGAAGTCCTGCCTCTTTTTTGGGAAAAAAGTTCTAAACTATCCGACACCTGCTCAATGGCAAGGCTCATTATTATTTTTCTGGTTCCGTCATCTATCGGATTATTTCTGAAATTGCAAGTCTGTGTAAAAATATACTCGCACAAACGGGAAAATCCAAACACCTGAACATTTCTGCAAAGCTTTGGACCTAACAGCTTTAGAAAGCTTTTTTCAGTTTCAAATGAGCTTTGGTCAGGCACAATCATCATCAGCTTTTTATTGCCTTTTTTACAGAGCTCTGTAAAGTGATTTTTAATGTATGAGGTTTTGCCTGTTCCGCTTTTACCTAAAATAAATTTAAGCATCAGTTATTCCCCTTATGTATATTTTATATATTTATATATAAAACCATTTTTATAAATTTTTAATTACTCTTAAAAAGATGTCCGTAAACCCATAAGGCTCTGTCTATATCTCTGGTATTTTTGTATTCATCACCAAAAATATTTTTAAGTTTAACTACATAGTTTTCTTCATATTTTTTTATCACATTAGGAAAATTTTTGCTGTTTTTTCCCGGTAATTGCTCATATTTGACCGTTTGTCCGGGTTTAATATCACCAATTATTGCATTAACAGCCATCATGGCAAAACGATCATATATCGGATATGTACCTTTTGAAATAAAATATAAAAGAGTTATCAAATATACTGTACCAATGCCGTCAGGTGAATTATTCTTAAGTTTCTCTATAACAGACTGTGGATTTTTCTCTGACTCTATTATTAAGGAATCTTTTTTATCAATAATATAATTTATTAAACCTCTTACATCAAAGTTTTCTCCATAGAGTTTTATTTGGAATTTTTCAGCATTTGCCCAATCTTTACAATATTCAAACTTATTGTTTTTATCACTTTCTTTATGTTTTATTTTACCGATTTTCCATGCAAGAATATGAACTATATCAATCTCATTTTTTATACCTTTTTTTATCAATTTTTCGATTTCTCTTTCTGCATATATACTGTTTTGAATAACAAATTTACCAGAAGCGCCTTTTACCTTTTCTCCATTTAAATAATAACAGGAATTATAAAATTCAACAAACTCTTTCCATTCTGTTATTTTGGTTCCATCAGGCTTATAAAATTTCATAACCATTCACCTCAAAAGATTATTAATTTTAGTTTTAAAAACTTTATTTATATAATAACATATTTACTGTACCATAAAAAGCTCATTACAGAAAAAATGACTTTATTTTTTCAAAATATTCTATAATTTTAAATTTATATTCTGTCTTTTCTGATGTTAAAAGATTATATTCATTTTCATTCATATTATCTTTCAGTTCCTTATAATTTGCTGATGCACCTACGCACAAAGACGGATACATTACACACCACCAATTTTTTCCTTCCGCTTTTCCTATTTCTATTTGCAAAGCCTTATAAGTTCCTGAAGGCATCGTTACTTTTTCATAAGTTCTTGTATTAAAATAAACATCTGCAATTCTTGCTTTTACCTGATAGTCATATCCGTTTTCAAAAACTATTTCTTTTGCTTTATTTGCTATCATCTGAAGATGTTCGGAAGTAATTTTTATCGACTCTTCTTTTGAATTTGATGATTTATAAAAATCTTCCGTGTACTTTAAAATTTCATCTCTTACTTTAAGCTTTAATTTCTGGTCTTCTTCACTATCGGAATTTGCAAGAATATGAAGTCTGAAAACATCCTTTTGAATCTCCTGACAACTTGCTTCAAAGGGAATTAAAGTAAGCATTACTGTAAGTACAAAAGCACAGCAAAATGATTTTAATAATAATTTTGATTTTAATAATTTCATAAAAAGCACCTGTCCTTTTCAAGTTTCAACTTGATTATGGACAGGTGTTAAGTAATTTAATCAACAATTTTGCAGCCGTCTTTAACAGGTCTGCACAAAAACACATTATCATATTTCTCTTTTAGCATTAAAACACATTTTTTTGCTTTATTTTCAGATGTAAAAATACCAAATGCCGCAGAGCCGGAGCCTGTCATACACGCACCGCTTGACTTACATTTATACATAATTCGTTTTACATTTTTTACTTCTTCCAAATCAAGAGCAACCTCAAAGTCGTTATAAAGAGATGAAGTTATAAGGTAAATATCCCTCAGATAAATTGCTTTTACCAGTTCTTTTGTAAAAGGAGGATGGGTAAAGTTCATTTTATCGCAAAGAGCATAAGCCTCTGCTGTTGAAACAGATACATTCGGTTTGCATACAACAATATAGCAATCGGGAAAAGAATGTATTTTCTTTAAATCAGTACCTATACCTGTTGCAAGCTGTGTTCCGCCCTCTATACAAAAAGGTACATCTGCTCCGAATCTTGCTCCGATTTCCATCATGGTTTTTACGGGTAGATAAGTATTGAACATTTTATTTAAAGCTATTATTACCGCAGCACCGTCTGTACTTCCCCCTGCCATACCTGCCTGTGTTGGAATTTTTTTATCAATGTTTATATGTATTCCGGGGTTTTCAATTCTTGTATAATTAAAAAATAAATCAGCAGCTTTATAGGCAATATTTTTTTTATCACAGGGAACTCCTTCATAATCACATGAAATGGTTATCTCTTTACTATCGTTTTCTGTTACCGTTACTGTATCATACAAATCTATTGTCTGCATAACCATAGATACCTCATGGTAACCGTCAGGTCTGCGCTTTAATATATCAAGAGATAAATTAATTTTTGCAGGTGCATTTACCTTAATTTCCATTTTTTTGTTCCTTTACAAATTCCTCTATTCTTCCCAATGCTTCCTTTAAATGCTGCAAAGAATATGAATAAGATACTCTAACATATCCCTCTCCGCTTTCACCAAAGGCATTTCCGGGAACAAGCGCAATATGTTTTTCTTTTATTAATGCAGTACAAAATTCTTCTGATGTAAGTCCTGTTGATTTTATACAGGGAAATGCGTAAAATGCGCCGAATGGTTCGAAACATTCAAAACCGATTTTTTCAAAACGACTTAAAAGAAATCGTCTTCTCATATCATATTCACTGCGCATTTTTTCTATATCTTTATCTCCGTTTTTTAGAGCCTCAATAGCTGCATACTGTGCCGTTGTAGGTGATGACATTATTCCGTACTGATGGAGCTTTGTCATTTGGTCTATTATTTTATCGGGACCCAATGCATAGCCCAATCTCCATCCTGTCATAGCGTACGCCTTAGAAAAACCGTTTATTACTATTGTTCTGTTCCTCATATTTTCAAACGAGGCGATAGATATATGCCGTTTTTCTCCGTATGTAAGCTCTGCATAAATTTCGTCTGAAAGCACAAACAAATTATACTTCTCAATAATCGGAATAATTGCTTCTAAATCTTCCTTTCTCATAATTGCCCCAGTGGGGTTATTGGGATAAGGCAGTATTAAAAGTTTTGTTTTTTCAGTTATGTTTTCTTCTAATTCCTCTGCTGTTAAACGAAAATCATTTTCCTGTTTTGTTTCAATGAGTACGGGGGTTGCTCCTGCCATTATTGTAAGCGGTTCATAGCATACAAAAGATGGCTGAGGTATTAATACCTCATCTCCTTTTTCTACCATACATCTAAGTGCTAAATCTATTGCTTCACTTCCGCCTACCGTTACCAAAACTTCTGCATCAGGCATATATGCAACATTAAATTTTCGCTTATAATATTTTGCAATTTCTTCTCTTAATTCTCCAAATCCTCTGTTTGGAGTGTACCATGTTCTTCCCTTTTCAAGAGAGTCTATTCCTGCTTCTCTTATATGCCATGGAGTTTTAAAATCCGGCTCTCCTATCGACAGGGATATTACATCTTCCATTTCATTGGCAATATCAAAAAATTTTCTTATTCCGGAGGGTTTAACTTCTTTGATAGTGCAGTTAAGTATATTATCGTAATCTATCACAGTATTAAACTCCTTTTATCTGCGTCTTCTCCGAAGTCTATTAGAGATACTCCATGTTCTTTATAACACTTGAGCATAAAATGTGTTGCCGTTGATATAACACCGTCTAGCGCTGAAAGCTTTTTGGAAACAAAAGCAGATACATCCTGTATTGTACTTCCCTCAACAAAAATCGCAAAGTCATAAGAGCCTGCCATAAGATACACACTCTTTACCTCGCTATATTCCATTACTCTTTTTGCCATTTCTTCAAAACCAGATTCAGGCTTTGGTGTTACCTTGAGTTCTATGATCGCAGTTACATCAGCGTCAGGAACTTTATCCCAATTTATGGTTGCGTGGTAACCTTTTATTATTCCTCTGGAATGATATTCCTTAATCTGAGCCGCTATATAATCTTCCGGCTCATTTAACATTGACGCAAGTTCCTCATTTGTAAAATCAGAATTTTGACTTAATATTTCAAGTAATTTATCCATTTTATACCTCCGTAATTTATACAGTCTGTAATGCAGGATTGTTTATTGTTGCAGTTAGATTTACGCATACTGCACTTGCAAGACAAAACTGCTCAAACTCTTCTGTATTTATACTCAACTCATAACCGTCTACACATTTTTCAAAACTGCGAACCTGGGTTGCTATAAGAGAATTATCTACATCTAAGATATCGAATGATTTTGTAAATACCCTGCCTCTTATATGCCAGCTTATTCCGTAATAATAACAATTTTCGGCATTTTTCGCAGGATTTAAAATGAACTTTATATTCTTTTTGCCGTTGGTAATTGAATAAGCGTTCAACAGCGGCAACGGAAGTCGATTTATTTTTGTAATAACTTTACCCTCTAAATCTGAAATTTTAAGCTTTTCCAATGACTTATTTGATGAGGTGACTATATACTTTTCTTTACAAAGTTCATCATAAACCACAAAGCGTGAAGTAACAGAAGATATATCTCTGTTTATATAAAGTTTCAATGTTATCACCGATACTTTTATTTTATTATATTTTTTCAAGTTCTTTAATCCATAGATTTGATGAAGCGTCGCTGGGCATTCTGAAATCTCCTCGTGGAGACAATGTTACAGAACCAACCTTTGGTCCGTCGGGAAGACAGGAACGCTTAAACTGCTGACTGAAAAATCTTCTTATAAATGTGATTAACCATTTCTTGATTATTTCTTTATCATATTCGCCTTCAAAAGCAAGGTTTGCAAGATAAAATATCTTTATGGGAGTATATCCGAATCGGACAAAATAATACAGAAAGAAATCATGAAGTTCATAAGGTCCTACAACATCTTCAGTTTTTTGTGCTATTGTACCGTCTTTTTCGGGAGGTAAAAGTTCAGGACTTACCGGAGTATCAAGTACATCAAGCAAAACTGTCTTTAGTTTTTTCATAGACTTTGACGCCTCATAAGCTGTTAAATATCTTACAAGTGTTTTCGGCACAGAACAGTTTACCGCATACATTGATATCTGGTCGCCGTTATATGTTGCCCAGCCTAAAGCAAGTTCTGACAAATCTCCGGTTCCGATTACCAATGAGCCCGTTTTATTTGCAAGATCCATAAGTACTTGTGTTCTCTCTCTTGCCTGACAATTTTCATAAGTAACATCCTGAATACTTTCACTCTGTCCAATATCTTCAAAATGCTGTTTTACTGCCTTTGTTATATTAATTTCCTGAAAGGATACTTCATAAGCTTCTGCAAGCTTTTCCGCATTGGATTTTGTGCGTTTTGTTGTGCCAAAACATGGCATTGTTACTGCTATAATATTTTTTCTTTCTATTTTAAGCATATCAAATGCATGAACACAAACTATAAGCGCAAGAGTACTGTCAAGTCCGCCTGACAATCCTAACACAACTTTTTTTATACCTGTATGTTCCAGTCTTACAGCAAGACCTGTCGCCTGTATTGAAAGAATTTCCTCACATCTGTTTTCAAGGTCTGTTTTTGAGCTTGGTACAAAGGGGGTTTTGGAAAATTCTCTGGTTAAATCAAAGTTTTTAACCTTTAGTGAAAATTCAATTTGCTTTATTTTTTTGCTTTCTTCAGGGTCACAGTGAAATGTATTCAGTCTTCTTCTTTCACTGTCAAGTCGTTCCAGATCAACTTCGGCGTAAGTTATACCTGTTGTAAAACGCTTGCTTTCGGCAAGTACAACTGCGTTTTCACAAATCAAATTCTGACCTGAAAATACCATATCGGTCGTACTTTCTCCAAAACCTGAAGCCGCAAAAATATATCCGCAGCATAATTTTCCGCTTTGCATTTTTACAAGGTCTTTTCTGTATTGCGCTTTTCCTATCACATCATCGCTTGTAGATGAATTAAAAATAAGTAACGCTTTTCCGTTTTTAGTTAAATTTATTGACGGTGAATTTGCCACCCACAAATCCTCACAGATTTCTACTGCAAAACGAAATTCTTTAAAATCCTTCGATGAAAATACAATATTTGATGACAGCAGCGTTTTTTGATTTGCAAAAACAAAATCTTCAACGAATAAATCCTTACCCGATGAAAAATGTCTTTGCTCATAAAATTCCGTATAATTAGGAATATTTATTTTAGGAACTAAAGCTAAAAGCTTACCTTTTAAACAAACAGCAACACAGTTATATAAAGCTTCACCGCATGGAACAGCAATACCTATCAGTGATATAATATTCAAATCTTTAGTTTGGGACAATATTTCTTCCAGAGTTACCTCGCTTGATTTAAGCAGCGCCCTCTGCAAAAACAAATCACCGCATGTATATCCGGAAATACAAAGCTCCGGAAAAGCAATTACCGATGCCTTATTATTGTAAGCATCCTTGATCATATCAATTATTTTTGCTCCGTTGCCATTACAATCAGCGACTCTTATTTTCGGAGTTGCTGCCGCCACTCTTAAAAACCCGTAATTCATAAGTATCTCCTAAATAAAATATACCATAAGCTTCTGCTTATGGTATATTATAACCCAATATATAGAAATATACAAGAAAAACCTTGCAAAATCAGAATATATTTCTTCTTAGTCTTTTTTTGTAAATGATATACTGTGAATCGTAAACAGGTTCGTATTTATTTAGATATGTGCTTATCACACCCATAAGCAGCCAGAACCATAGTACCATAAATGATATATCATACAAAAGTGCTTTTTCAAACAAAGCATAAACAAGATATGCACACAAAAAACTGAACAGACATGGATAAATATCCTGTTGTAACGATATTTTTGATTTAAACAAATGTTGAGCTATATGCTTAGCAAACCTGAATCCGAATATTGCAAAAATTGCAAATCCCAGCAAACCGGTTGATACAAGCAAAGTAAGATAGCCGTTATGTAGATCTGAATAATGGTAGGAAAAGCTTAATACACCTTCCGAAAATTCATCACTATATAATACAATATTGCCGTTACTTATCCCTATAAACGGTGAAATTTTAAAAAGATTTACTGATTCTCTGGCAAGTTTAAATCTTCCGCTGTCAAGATTCTTATTTGTATGAGTAAATGTGATTGTTTCTTTTCCTGATTCAGTTAATTCATTTGAAGTTTTTACATCGCTTTCAGAGATAACTACATTTGATGTTAAATTTGAATTAATTACTGCTGCAAAGCCCTTTTGACAAATTGTTCTGAATAAAAGTGACGAGCTTATAACAAACAGTCCGACAGCGCACAATGCAATTGTTTTTACTATTATTTGTTTTCCGTTAAAATGTTTTTCAGCTGAAAAAAGTTTATAAACCGCATAAGTAATCACATAACCGATTATCAAAACCAACGAAGCGTTTGAGTCGCACAAAACAAGAGAAAACAAATCTATTCCCATACAGGTAATTACCCAAATTCTGCTTATCCTGTTTTGATTTGCTTCAACATAAAAGTTTTCTTTCATTATAATATGACAGCAAACTAGCGAAACTACCGAAATAAACCCTAAAATATTGGGATTTACATAAACTCCCGTAAATCTGTTTTCATAAATAATAAATTTTATCCATGTAAATTCTTTCGAATCATACGAAACTCCGCATAACAAACAGGTAATTCCTATAATTCCGAAAATAGTAGTCAGATAAATAATAATTTTACAAATTTTATAAAATTCCTTTTTTATATTTATGTTTTCTTCCGTGTGCATACCGTAAAATAACATAAAGCATATACACAAATGCATAATCATAATAAAACTGGTTATTATCATAACTGAAAAATTAATCAGCATTGTAATTAAATTACATATTAAAAATGCTCCTATCCAAATACTGAAACGCATTTTTGAAAATGTATTATTCTGTTTTTGATTTATACAACAAAGAATTACTCCCCAAACAAATAAAAAAACGAGCAATACATAAGCCGGAATCTGTACATAAGCTAAATTGCAAAGAAACAAATCTATTATATAGCATATACGAAAGTTAGAATTGCTTAATAAAAATGTCTTTATCTTAGTCATATATTTTCTCCTGAAAATTATGCTATGAAACAACCTCTTTAATTGTTTTCAGCATTAGGTGAACATCTCTTCTAAAACCAAATCTGTTAATGTACTTTAAATTATATCGCATTTTTTGAGGAAGTATTTTTTCTACATAATCCTTATCAACATTATTAGAATTTTCCAAAAGTTTTTCTTCATCTTTGAATTTTATACTTGCAAAAGAGGTTATCCCCGCAGGCATTAAAAGTGTTGCGTACATTTCATCTGTATATTTTTCAACATATTTAGGTACCTCCGGACGAGTTCCTACTATACTCATTTTTCCTGACAATACATGAAATATCTGCGGTAACTCATCTAAACGATACTTTCTTAAAACTCTTCCAACTTTTGTAACACGAACATCGTCTTTTGATGTAACAAGTGCACCTATTTTGTCTGCACCCTCTACCATTGTTCGAAATTTAAAAATATTAAACTTTTTACCGTAAGTTGTAACACGCTGCTGTTTATACAGTATATGTCCTTTTGATGTAAATTTTACTACTATTGATATTATAATCATAGGAATGATCAATATAATCAAGAGTATAACTGCAATAAACAAATCGGTTATTCTTTTTAAATACAGGCTTGTCTTCTTTTTTGATAATATATCATAATAAGGCTTCACTTTATCATTTTTCATATTATCCGGAAGACTGTCATAGGGTATTAACATTAAAATCTCCAAATTTATATTAAAATTTATTTATTTTCACATTATATGATTTTAGATTATATAACAATTTCTTATTATTTTCAAGATATATTTCATTATCTTAATTATTGTAACAAATATCAAGTTTTATACAACAGCCGATGGGCTGTTTCTTCGGGCAGACAGCCTCATATTAAAACACCCTTTTGTTCCCGACTCTTGCAAGCTGTTTTCAAGAAAGTACAAATGACTTTCTATAACAAATAACCTTAAAATAATAGCAAAGTTATATTAAAAATAAAGGTTATTGTCAAGAATATTAAAAGTTTTTGCGTCTCTTTTTTCAAAAAGAGACCGGTGGGCTGTTTCTTCGGGCAGACAGCCTCATATTAAAACGCTCTTTTGTTCCCGACTCTTACAAGCTGTTTTCAATAAAGTAAAAAAGACTTTCTATAACAAATAACCTTAAAATAATAGCAAAGTTATATTAAAAATAAAGGTTATTGTCAAGAATATTAAAAGTTTTTGCGTCTCTTTTTTCAAAAAGAGACCGGTGGGCTGTTTCTTCGGGCAGACAGCCTCATATTAAAACGCTCTTTTGTTCCCGACTCTTACAAGCTGTTTTCAATAAAGTAAAAAAGCCGACATACAATATGCCGACTTTTTAAGGTAATAATATGGAGTAATAAAAATATATCATGTATAAATTTAATAATAATAAAATTATAACAACGGTTTTGTGTTTTGTCAACAATTTTGCAAAAAAATTGTTGAATTTTATATTTATTTTATTTATACATTAAATTCCTTGACTAATTTATATTTACAGGTTAAAATAAATATAAAAGATAAGTTTTATCTGAATTTTAAATTTTAAGGAGTAGTATATGGATAACGAATTTGCTCCCGACCTTATTACATTAGTCGATGAAGAAAATCAAGAACACAGCTTTGAAATTCTCGGAGAAATTGAGGATGAACGAGGAAAGTTCTATGCTTTGTACCCTGTTTTTGATAATGCAGAAGATGCAGTTAATGACAGCGGTGAGTACTACATTATGGAAGTTATTGAAGAAGACGGCGAGGAACAGCTTGCTACTCTTGAAGATGAGGTCCTTGCTGATGAGCTTGCAGCTATATTTGAAGAGAATTTTGAAAAGCTGTTTGATGATGATTCAGAAGAATAATTTTATTATCATTTATTATATATAAAGATTCCTGCTTGATTCGTGAATGGAGCCAAAATAACCCTACAACTTTTAAATCGGGAGTCTTACTCCTTGTGTGGTGTGCAGACCTCCCGCATCTCGGATGAAGGGAGCCTAAAGCACAAGGGAAGACACCCACCTGTTCTATTCGTAGGCAGGTTATGAACGGCACTTACGGTCAGGCGGGATTTTATTTTTACTTTTTATTTTTACTTTTTATTTTTGGAGATTTTAATATGAATATTTCTGTTTTAGGCTGCGGTCGCTGGGGAAGCTGTATTGCTTGGTATCTTGATAAAATCGGGCATAATGTTTACAGCTGCGGTCTTGAATATGCGCCTGAATTTATTGAACTTTATAACACTCACAAAAATTCTTACCTTACATATCCAAAATCAATTACCGTTACTTCTGATTTGGAAAAGGCAGTTGCTCACGGTGAAGTAATTATTATTTCTATTTCATGCCAGCATTTAAGAGAATATATGAATGATATTTCTAAAAACGATTTATCCGGAAAAATTATTGTGCTTTGTATGAAAGGCGTTGAGGTCGATACCGGAAAACGGCTCAGTCAGGTCGTTGGAGATTTTGTTGATGAGGAAAAAACACCTATTGCAGTTTGGGTAGGTCCGGGACATCCGCAGGATTATGTTAAGGGTATTCCCAACTGCATGGTTATCGATAGCAGTAACGAAACAGTTAAATTTAAGCTTGTTGAAGAATTCACAAGTGAGCTTATAAGATTTTATTACGGTACGGATTTAATCGGCAGTGAAATAGGAGCTGCCGCTAAAAATGTTATAGGTATTGCAGCAGGTATGCTCGACGGACTTAATTCAACTTCTCTTAAAGGCGCATTAATGGCAAGAGGAACAAGAGAAATTGCAAGATTAATCAAGGCTGTTGGCGGTAATGAAATGAGTGCTTACGGACTTTGTCATTTAGGTGATTATGAAGCTACACTATTCTCCCCTTGGAGCCATAATAGAATGTTTGGAGAAGAATTTGCCAAAGGAATTAAATATGATAAGCTTGCTGAAGGGGTTATGACTTCTAAGGCACTTATTAAACTTGCTGAAGATAATAATGTTGAAGTTCCTATTGTACGAGCCGTTTATAACGTCTTGTTTGAAAACAAGCCCTTAAAAGAAGAATTGAGTAACTTGTTTATGAGACAGGTAAAAAGCGAGTTTTAAAACTATAAAAAACAATTTATGCTTATATTTATATTATGAACAAAAACCGTGACCGACAAAATCGGTCACGGTTTTTTTCAAAGATAAAAGGGGTATGATAAAAAGTGTACTTGCTGTTAAATTAATACATTCCGCCCATATCGGGTGCAGCAGGAGCAGCGGGTGCCGGCTCTTTAATATCTGCAACAAGTGACTCTGTTGTAAGAACCATTGCGGCTACTGATGAAGCATTCTGTAATGCGCTTCTTGTTACCTTTGTCGGGTCAACAATACCTGCTTCAATCATATCTGTATATTCCTCTGTAAGTGCATTAAAACCATAGCCGACTTTATCAGCCTTTTTAATATTTTCAACAATTACAGAGCCTTCAAGACCTGCATTTGCCGCAATCTGGCGGAGAGGCTCTTCAAGTGCTTTAAGAACTATATTTGCACCGGTTTTTTCGTCACCGTCTAATGTTTCTACAAACTTTGCAACCTCAGGAATTGCGTTCATACAAGCAATACCACCGCCTGCAACGATTCCTTCTTCTACTGCTGCTTTTGTTGCTGCCAAAGCATCTTCAATTCTTAATTTCTTTTCTTTCATTTCAATTTCAGTTGCTGCACCAACCTTGATCACTGCAACACCGCCTGCAAGTTTAGCAAGGCGTTCCTGGAGTTTTTCTCTGTCAAAATCAGATGTTGTTGTTTCGATTTGTGAACGGATCTGTGCAACTCTGCCTTTAATTGCAGATGTATCTCCTGCCCCATCAACAATAATTGTATTTTCCTTTTCAACCTTTACCTGGCGAGCTGTTCCTAACTGGTCTACTGTTGTATCCTTAAGTTCAAGTCCTAAATCTGATGTAATTACTGTACCGCCTGTTAATGTTGCAATATCCTGAAGCATATCCTTTCTTCTGTCGCCGAATCCGGGAGCTTTTACTGCAACGCAGGTAAATGTACCTCTTAATTTATTCAGAACTAATGTTGTAAGTGCTTCGCCTTCTACATCTTCTGCAATAATTAAAAGCTTTTTGCCGCTTTGAACAATCTGCTCGAGAAGAGGAAGAATTTCCTGTGTATTTGAAATCTTTTTATCTGTAATAAGGATGTAAGGTTCGTCAAGCTCTGCTACCATTTTGTCTGTATCTGTTACCATGTATGGTGCAATATAGCCTCTGTCGAACATCATACCTTCTACTACTTCGCTGTATGTGTCTGCTGTTTTTGATTCTTCTACTGTGATAACGCCGTCGGTTGTTACTTTTTCCATTGCTTCTGCAATTAATTTTCCTATAAATTCGTCAGAAGATGATACTGTTGCTACTCTTGCAATATCCTTTGCTCCTTCTACCTTTTTGCTGTTATCAGATACTGCTTTAACTGCAACATCTATTGCTTCTGCAATACCTTTTTTTAGAATCATTGGATTTGCACCGGCTGTTACATTCTTCATACCCTCACGGATAAGTGCTTGTGCAAGCAGGGTAGCTGTTGTGGTACCGTCGCCTGCTACATCGTTTGTTTTAATAGAAACCTCTTTTACAAGCTGTGCGCCCATATTTTCAAACGGGTCGTCAAGCTCAATTTCCTTTGCAATTGTAACACCGTCGTTTGTAATCAACGGAGCGCCGAATTTTTTATCTAATACTACATTTCTTCCTTTTGGTCCGAGTGTGATTTTAACGGTGTCTGCAAGCTGGTCAATACCGCTCATAAGTGCCTTTCTTGCGTCTTCACCGTATGCGATTTGTTTTGCCATAATAATTACCTCCGCTTTTATTATTTATTCAACTGCTATTATTCAACTACTGCAAGTATATCTGACTGACGTACTATTGTGTAATCTTCTCCGTCAATTTTTACCTCTGTACCTGCATATTTGCTTGCGATTACTTTATCGCCTACTTTGACATACATTTCAACATCTTTGCCGTCTACAACTCCTCCGGGGCCTACTGCAACGATTTTTGCAAACTGAGGCTTCTCCTGAGCTGCTGTGGAAAGAACGATCCCGCTCTTTGTTGTTTGTTCTGCTTCTTCAACTTGAAGCACAACTCTGTCAAGTAATGGTTTAATAGTCATGATATATCCTCCTTAATTATAATATACAAATTATTATTTAGCACTCTCAATGTTTGAGTGCTAATATTATTTTACACCATTATCTGGAAATGTCAAGAGTTTTTTGACTAAATTTGACCTTTGAATTAAATTATTATAAATTAATTATTTTTAATTCTTATCAAGAATAATAAAAATCGTATCCTATTCCACTTTTTCTCATTTTATTATAGGCTTAATTTATTAATTATATACTTACTGCTTGTATAATTGAGGCTATAAGGCTTTCTATTTCTTCAGCATCAGCTAAAGAGCCGTTATTTAATATAGCAATAATTATTCTTGTAACTATTATTATTCCGCATATAAATAAAACAATTGCATCTATTTTCCCGTAATTACCTTTTATTCCATCGTATGTTTTTTAACAAACCAATAAATAGGAGTTATCTGCATAACAAAAGGGTTATCTGAAATCAAATAACCCAGTTTAATATTAAATATATTTGTTTTTCAAATTATTCTTCGTCTTTAACCATTGATAAAACTATTTCTCTTACCGAGAGAAGTGCTTCATCTACTTTTTTAACATCCTTTGCACCAGCCATAGCCATATCAGGTTTTCCGCCTCCGTTGCCTCCTGCAATTTGTGCAACTGCTTTTACGATTTTTCCTGCATTAGCACCCCTTTGCTGTGCTTCTTTTCCGCAGGCGCAGGCAAATGTAACTTTATCAGGAGTCATTCCTGCTATTACAACTACTGCTTTCGGTGCAGCGTCTAATACTCTCTGGCACATTGTACGAAGCATATCAGGAGTTGTATCATTAAATGCTGAATATATAATACGTACGCCTTTTTCTATTTTTGCATTTGCAAACAAATCATCAACTTTTGAAGCTGCAAGGCGATTATTTAAAGTTTCTATCTCTTTATCCTTTTCTTTAAGTTCTTCCGAAAGCTTTTTACAGTGAGATTCAAAATCTTTTATATTATTGACTTTTAGAATTTCAGCAGAAGAAACTAGTGTTCCGATCGTTTCATTAAGCAAATTGATAACTCCGTTACCTGTTAATGCCTCAATTCTTCGTACTCCTGCCGCAACTGAACCCTCTTGTCTGATTTTAAACAAACCTATTTTTGAGGTATTGTCAATGTGTGTACCGCCGCAAAATTCTATCGAGAAATCTCCTGCCTTTACTACTCTTACAATATCTCCGTATTTCTCTCCGAAAAGTGCCATAGCTCCTAACTTTTTAGCCTCTTCAATAGGAAGTTCCATTGTTTCAACTTCAACTGCACTGAAAATAACTTTATTTACAAGGTCTTCTACTTCTTGTAATTCCGATGCCGTCATAGCTGAAAAATGTGTAAAATCAAATCTTAAAACGCTGTCATTTACAAGCTGTCCTGCCTGTTCAACATGATTTCCTAAAACCTGCCTTAATGCAGCCTGCAAAAGATGTGCGGCTGTATGGTTACGCATTATATCATGTCTTCTCTCAATATCAATTTCTGCCGTTACTGTATCGCCAACTTCAAGTGCTCCCTCTGAAACTACACAATAATGCAAGAAGATACCTGTTTCATTTTTAGTTGTATCACTTACGGAAACAGTTGTTGTATCAGATTTAAATTCGCCTGTATCTCCTACCTGTCCGCCGCTTTCTGCATAAAACGGCGTTTTATCAAGTATTGCGATGACGCTTTCTCCCTTATATGCAATTTCTGTTCTTTCTCCGTCTTTTATGATAGCAAGAACCTTTGATACAGATACATTGTCTGTATATCCGGTAAAATTGGTTGCAGAAATATCTGAAAGGTCAGTTGAATCGGATATCCAAGCGTCCGCTCCTGCATTCTTTCTCTTTGCTCTGGAACGCTCTTTTTGCTGTTTTAACAGCTCATGAAAACGGTCAATATCAATCTTTATACCTTTTTCTGCAAGAATTTCCTTTGTTAAATCAATTGGGAAACCGTAAGTGTCATTAAGCTTAAAAGCGTCCTCACCGCTTAAAATCATATCATCGCTTTTATCTGCAATATTATTAAGAATTTCAAGACCCTGATTAATTGTTCTTGAAAAGTTTTCTTCTTCAACTTTAATAAGTTTGACAATAAGTTCCTTTTTTTCAACAAGTTCAGGATATGCTTTTTCGTTTTCTTTGATTACAGTCTCACATACCTTATACAAAAACGGCTTATTATACCCAAGAAGAATACCATGTCTTGAGGCTCTTCTTAAAAGTCTTCTTAGAACATATCCCCTACCTTCATTTGATGGCATTACTCCGTCTGCAATCATAAATGTCGTACTTCGTACATGGTCTGTAATTACACGCAGTGATATATCTTTTTTATCGTCTTCTCCGTAATTTACTCCCACAATTTCAGAAATCTTTTTCATTATATTCTGAACTGTATCTACAAGAAACAGGTTATCTACTCCCTGCATTACGCATGCAAGGCGTTCAAGTCCCATACCTGTATCAATATTCGGATGCTCAAGAGATGTGTAATTGCCTTTGCCGTCGTTTTCAAACTGGGAAAATACAACATTCCAAACTTCTACAAAACGGTCACATTCACATCCTACATGACAGTCAGATCTTCCGCAGCCTTTATCTGCGCCTCTGTCAAAATAGATTTCTGTACAAGGTCCGCATGGTCCGGGACCATGTTCCCAAAAATTATCCTCTTTTCCCATTCTGACTATATGCGACGGATCAACTCCTATTTCATCTGTCCAGATTTTATATGTTTCGTCATCATCTTCATAAATTGAACAATATAAAAGCTCTTTCGGCATTTCTAGAACTTCGGTAAAAAATTCCCATGCCCATTTTGTTGCTTCATGTTTGAAATAATCGCCGAAAGAAAAGTTACCCAGCATTTCAAAAAATGTACCGTGACGGGCTGTAATGCCTACTCGCTCAATATCCGGAGTTCGGATACATTTCTGGCAGGTCGTTACCCTTGTTTTGGGAGGTGTTATTTCTCCTGTAAAATACTTTTTCATAGGTGCCATTCCGCTGTTTATAAGCAGTAGGCTGTTATCATCCTTTGGAATTAATGAAAAGCTGGGCAAACGTAAATGCTCCTTGCTTTCAAAAAATTGAAGAAACTTTTCTCTTAATTCGTTAAGTCCTGTCCATTTCATTTTTATCTCTCCTATAATAAAATAAAAAGCTCCTGTCCCACATGGGACAAGAGCACTAAACTCCTGTGGTACCACCCAAATTGACAGAATTTTTCTGCCCGCTTTGAATCCTTACAGATAAATTCTTTAACGCAGATATACGCCGTACTCATCGCACGGTGACTCCGGGGCGGCTGTCAACCATGATTTGTAAAGCCTCGCACCAAACGGCTTCTCTCTGAACAAACCTTGGAAAACTCTTCCCATCACAGTCTGATTAATATTACTTTGTAATTATAAGTCTATTGATTTTAATTGTCAAGTCTTTTAATTGTATAAGGAGGTTTCGCCGACACCGTCGGCGGCAAAGGGCTCCTCGCCTAATTTTTTAAAGCAACTTGCTTTTTTATTTATCATCAGGTTGTTTCGCCGACACCGTCGGCGACAAAGGGCTCCTCGCCCTTTGATTCTCGCGAGCTTTTGAAAAAGCTCGACCAAAACTTTTAATTTTTTACTAATCTCTTTTATGCCTGATAACAGAATCTTTTGGAATCGGTTTATCGGTTATCATATATAGTTTTTCCATGGCATGGGGCGCACTTTCTCTTATATTTCCGTAAACATCTTCCAAGGCTTCACATTTTGTTAAAAAAGGTATTCCGCTTGGCGGAAGTACATCAAGCACATCACCCACTAAAAATTTATTTCTTTGGGTAATTTCGCACTTATTGCCTTCAAGTTCCTTTTCACAAACAGCTACTACATCATAATGTCTGATATAACCGCCGTTACCTGTGACCTGTCCCGGCTCACTTCCAAAATAAAAACCCGTATTATATTCTCTGTGACTTATTTTATCAAGTTCTTCCTTTATCCATGGCTTTAATTTATATTTTTCGCCTTCATTAATATAATCCGATACTGCATGACGATAAGCATTTGTCGTTACCGCTACATAATAAGATGATTTTGCCCTGCCCTCAATTTTAAAGCTTGAAATGCCCGCCTTTGTAAGTTCAGGAATATGCTCAATCATACAAAGGTCACGGGAATTATAAAGGTAGGTTCCTTTGTCTGTTTCTTCTACGGGAAAATATTGTCCCTTACGGTTTTCTTCATATAGATGATACTTCCACCTGCAAGGCTGTGCACAGTCGCCGCGATTTGCATCTCTTCCGGTCATATAGCTTGAAATAAGACATCTGCCGGAAAAGGAAACACACATAGCTCCATGGACAAAACATTCAATTTCTAAATCATTGGGAACTTTAGCTCTGATTTGTGCTATTTCATCAATGGGAAGTTCTCTTGCAAGAACAACTCTCTTTGCACCCATATTATAAAAGGCGTTAGCTGTACCATAGTTTACAATTCCTGCCTGTGTTGAAATATGGACATCTACTTTCGGAGCATATTTTTTTGATAAATCCAACACTCCCATATCTGCAATTATAAAAGCGTCAACATTACATTCCTGACAAAATTCTAAAAATTCTGGTAATCTTAAAAGTTCATCATTACGAGGTAATGTATTACAGGTAACATAAACCTTGACGCTTTCACTGTGTGCATATTTTACAGCCTCCCTTAAATTTGTTTCATCAAAGTTTTTCGAGGCTGTTCTCATTCCGAACTCATTTCCTGCAAGAAAAACTGCGTCTGCTCCAAATTTAATTGCAGAATTTAAACACTCCATATCTCCGGCCGGAGATAATATTTCAGGCCTTTTCATTAATTCATTCCCGCCAACGAAAGATTATATTGATGTTCATCAAAGCTTGATGCATAATAAGGTGTACCGTCACTTGAATGACAGAAATACAGATAATTTGTGTCATAAGGATTGATTGCAGCAAGAATTGCCTGCATACCGGGGTTACAGATTGGTCCCGGAGGAAGACCTTCAAAATCGTAAGTATCATATCTGCTATGGAATGTGGATTTTAAATCGGCCGGAACTTTATCTTCACTTCTGTACGGATAAAACTTTGTTGAGTCAAGACCTAAAGAATGAGATCCGGTTTCGTCACCTTTTTCAAGACGGTTATGGATAATTGATGAAATATAATACATATCTTCATTATTTGCAGCCTCCGCCTGAACAATTGACGCAATATTCAAAATATCATCCATAGAATATCCGCTCTTTTCTATTAAATCGGATATTTTAACTCTTTTATCATATCCTTCAATGTTTTGTTTCTGAAACATTAATACATCAAAGTTATTAAGGAATCGAGTAATCGTAAGCTTTGGCTCTTCATTTATATAAAAATCATAAGTATCGGGATAAAGATAACCCTCAAGTTTATAATAACGGCCCTCTGGATTTCCGACATTTTTCATATCTTGTAAAAAGTCAAAATCCTCATCAAAATATGTATCGTTGCAAAGTGCCAAAAATTCCTCTGTATCTGAAAGAACTCCTGCATTTTTCAGTGTATCTGCAACTTCAAGTACATTTTGTCCTTCTGTAATTGTCACCTTAACAATATCCGTTCTGTTTGAGTTGCCCTGCAAAAAATTAATAATTGCTTCATAATCAAGATTGGTTTTTAAGGTATAAACACCCTGATTAAAATCGTCATCAGACTTTGTTATTTTTGCATACATCTCAAAAAATGAGGGCTCATTTATAGCACCAGATTCCTTTAGTGCGTTTGAAACATCTTTAAGAGTAGGAGATTCAGGAATTTTCACAGACACCTGTGCATCACCGGTACGGTTTATTGCAAGCATATCGTTAATTCCCACAAGCAGATAAACTGCCAAAACCGAACCTACTATTATTACACTTATAAGCCATATCAAACGGAAAGTACGAGTGTTTTTCTTGTTCCTTTTTTTCTCCTGCTTCTTTTGCAGTTTCTTTTGACGCTTTAGTACCTTACGAGAGTTTTCCGTCATCTGTTCTTTAACATCTTCCCCGCTGTATGAATTTATTTCATTATCATACGATACACCGTCAAAGTCATTATTGTTATAAATCGGATTTTCAGTCTGTACACTTGATTCATTTTGAGAATAATCTATTTTAAAATTCTTTATTTTTTCTTCTCTTGCCTTTTTTACATCTGAATATTCTTCGCTGTTTTGCTCATTAAAATTACTCACTGCATACCCTCCTTATTTAGAATATATCTAACTTAAATTTTTCTGTAAATACAACATTTACAGGTTTGTCATAAAACCCTCTGGGAAGTTTGTCTTCTACAAGTTTACAATAACACATTCCTGCACATATACCACTGTAACTTTGTAAAAAGCGGTCATAATAACCTTTGCCGAATCCTAACCTGTAACCTTCTCTGTCAAAAACAAGACCTGGTACTAAACAAATTGAATTTTTAATATCAGATAATTTTTCACATTTTTCTTTATCAGGCTCCAAAAGGTCATAAAAGCCTTTTTTTAGCTGTGATAAATCACTGACAATGAAAAAATCTATCTTATTTCCTTCTCTGCATTTAGGAAGTGCAAGGTTTTTTCCGCTTTCTAAAACGGATTGCAGAATTAAATCGGTAGAAATCTCAATATTTTTTGATACATAAGCTAAAATTGTTTGAGCGTTTGTATAATAATCTGAATTTAAAAAATTCTCTTGAATAATTATATCAAGCTCTTTCTTTTTTTCAGGTTTTAAATTCGTTCTGTATTTTTTAGCAACATTTCTTATTTGTTCTTTATGTTTCTTAATATTTTTTATGGGCATCTCATTGAACTCCTGATATTATCTGAAGCTTCCTTTGATACGAGCTGTGATACGATCATAAGTCCGAAATCAACAGCAACTCCTGCACCTTTTCCCGTAATAATCTTTCCGTCGCAAACTGTACCCTCGCCTGTATATTTTACTTTATCCTCATTGGTTTCAAAACCGGGATAACAGGTTGCTTTTTTTCCGTCAAGCAAACCTAAATGTCCTAATATAGATGGAGCCGCACATATTGCGCAAATATATTTATCGTTCTCTTTTGCAAATTTAATTGCCTTTTGAACTGTTTTGGAATTTTCAAGATTTATCGTTCCCGGCATACCTCCCGGCAGAACAACTGCCTGTAAGCTTTCATCTAAAACAATATCTTTATCTTCAATATCCGCTAAAACCGTTATGTTATGTGAGCTTGTAATTTGCTTTGCTCCTACTCCCACAGTTTTTACTTCGAGATTTGCTCTCCTTAATACATCAACAGTGGCTAAAGCTTCTGTTTCTTCAAATCCTTCTGCTAGAAATACATAAATCATATTATCACCTTATCCTTATAGTGAATTTAAAATTTCCGTAAATATTTCGTCAACCGTTCTCATATCTCCGTCTTTTGTACAGGAAATTATCTTCCAATCTAATTTTTCAGCCGCATATAATGCACTTTTTCGGCAAGTTAAAAGAAAATCAAGATTTTTTTCGTGAATATCTTTTTTGCTTTCATCACCATTATAGCGTTTAAGCATAAGTCTTTGAGATACTTCAGGCTCTACATCAAGATATATAACCTTATTCGGCGCGGGAAGTCCTAATTTATTATACTCAAAATCGTACTGCCAATCTATAAAGCTGTCCCATTTTTTCTTTGGGATTTTTGCCATCTGATATATAATATTTGAAGTTGCATATCTATCACAAACAATGGTAAAACCGCTTTGGTATTCGGTTTTCCAATTTTGCAAATAGCTTGCAATTCTGTCAACAGCATAAAATGAAGACGCAGCATAAGCGTTAACATCATTGGGATCATTTCCCAGTTTTCCTCCTAAATACATTTTAACAAGTGAGGATGCTGGACTTTCGTAATCAGGAAAAGTAACCTGCAAAACAGGCTTGTTATTTTTTAAAAGATAATCGTTTAGCTTTTTTGTCTGCGTAGCTTTACCTGAACCGTCAAGACCTTCTATTACAATTAAATTACCTGCCATATTTTGCCCTGACCTCCTTCATTTTACCACAGCTCATATTACCCTCAGGACATTTTCCGAAAAGACATGAAGGTCCGCAGTTTTTAAACAGAGTCGGGGCAACCTTAAGACATTCAAGCAACATTTGCTCTGCAACCATTCTAATTTCCCACTGAGCTCTGTTACAGCAGCGATGTGCAAAAAAATTTTCCAGACTTCTTGCATTAAAAGTACATACAATTTTGGTAGTACAGGCATTAGGCAGAACAAATCTAGCATCTTCATTAGCCTTCTTAATGTATGCTGAATACTCTTTTTTATTATCTTCTTTAAAAGAACTCATAATTTCTTCGTCTGTTCCTGTATATTTCCCCTGATAATTTTCCTGAATTTTAGACACGACCAGAGCATTTCTGATTTCTTTATAAGCCTCTGACTGCATATCAATTACTTTTTTATATACTGAATATGCCTTTTCATTTTTTTCTATTTCAGGGGGAGTTACAAATTCAAAATTTTCACCGTTTACATATCTTTGGGATTGCTGGCTGTATGATGCAATTCTATGACGAACAAGCTGATGGGAACAAGCACGGGATATACCTTCTATTCCAAAAGTAAAACTTGCATGTTCCATTGGCGACTGATGACCCAGCTCTGAAAGCATTTCTACAAAAGATACAGTTTTCTCCTCTGTCAGACCCTCACGAATATTTTCAATTCCTGACGGAGAATAGCAAAGCTTTGCAGCCATTGCGACTGTTTGTTCAGGGTTTGGCGTATATGTAAGCAAAGTAACTTTCGGTGTCATAAATTTATCAGCCCTTCTTATATTCACATAATCATTAGTATTATATCATTTATCGCAACAAAAAGCAACAAATAATACCTTTTTCATTTTATTGACATAACAACCTATTATTTTCTTACAGTTGTTAATATATTAGATTTTATTTTACATTTTATATACAAAATATCATTATGTTTTCAAAAAATATTTAATCTTATTTTTGGCAGAAACAAAAAATTTATAAAATTATTAAAGCGGATATCTCTCAAAGAGAAATATCCGCTTTGCTTTTATTGTTTATATTTAATTTTTATAATTTATTTTTTATTGTCATCTATTTTTTCGATATCGTCTTTTGCTATTTTCAAAAGACTTACAATCCATTTCGGCATTATTTCAGGATTGATTATATACAAGTTTTCACATATACTTATACATTCATTAAGGGCTATATAACATCCTATAATAAGAGTAAAAGGTAAATGAAAAGGTATTTCTACTCCGATTTCAGTTAAAGCCGTTGGAATGAAAAAATCAAGTAACATTCCAAATGCAAGAGCAACAAGAAGGGCGATTTTTTTCCAAAAGCCTTTTGTTGCTTTTTTACTGTCCCAGCCCTCTGTTGATACTTTTGCTTTTACAAGACCTGTTATACAATCTATCGCAATAGAAATAATAACTATCGAAATAATCAAACCATACTGATGAAAAAAGGTTGCTATTGCACCTGCAACTGCCGACAATAATATTTTTATCCAGTCCATTTTGTTATTCCTTTCTATTATTTTTTCTCTATACTAATACGATTTGAAGTTTATCAAATGAAACTCCAAAAGCTCCTGCATAACCGTCCTGACCGTCGGTTTTTTCATCGTCAAACTGATAAGGATAATAATTACTGTTTAACGGACTTACTCTGTATTTTGCTTTTAAATATCCTTCTGATTTAACTATATCAGACGGTGTATTGTAATAAACTTCAATTGCATCTATTACCGAACCGTTTCCTGCATAACCGTTTACCGGATCTTTTGCGTCATATCCTGTTACATAAGGCAGCCAATCGCCTCCATTAATATGAACACGGTATTTTACTGAACCCTTTGAAACCTTAATCGCAACATCGGTAATTGATACTCCTTCTAATCCTGCATAATCTTCAAGGTTCTTTACTTTTGGAAGCCATTTACCCTTTGTTGTTCTTACGCAATAATAAACATCAGGCTTTGTATCATTTGAATGAGGAGAATCGGAAGGTTTAGAATTTTCTGTATCGGAAGTTGTATCATTACTTATTACGTTTTCATTAAAAATAATATCTGTGTCTACATCTCCGTTTACGCCGCTGATATTTCCTGTTGAGCTGTTTTGCCATATATCACATTCAAGCTGATTTGTAACATTGTACTGTGCAAGCCAAATGCTGTATAGCTTTTTGAGCTCCGAATAGTCAAGATAGTTATTAAACCAATTAAGGTTTGCATATACTCCTGCTCTATATCCTGCTGACTTTATTGTTTCGCAGAATTTTTTTGCAATAGCAGTTAAAGTAGCTTTACCCATATTTGTTTGTGAGTTATCCTCTAAATCATAATATACAGGCATATCGAAACTCTTGCCCTTTATACATTCAAGACAAGCCTTTGCTTCTCTTTCTGCATCTTCAACACTGTCGGCATAGCTGTACCAATATGCTCCTATTTTTAGTCCTGCCACTTTTGCATTTTTATAATGTGTTTCAAATTCTGAATCTTTTTGGCTTGCTTCCCGTCCGTATCCTGCACGAATTATTACAGCTTTTATCCCGTCTTTCTTGACCTTATTAAAATCAATATTTGACTGAAATGCTGATACATCTATACAATTTACTTTTGACATACTTTACACCTCCTTATCTTTTATTGCTTCAACATTATTTATTGTTTGAATTTTCTCGGACAGTTCTGAAACAGTATCTCCCAAATATTTTACAGCGTTACACAATACATCTACGGTATTAAATGTGTCTGTATATATAACATTTACATAGGCCGGGATTGATCCTCCGGGTTCTCCGCTAGGAATTTGATAAATGTTTACTTGTCCTTCTACATTATCTATAATTATCTCTTCTAAATTTGTGCAGTTTACAAAAGCTCCTCCTCTAATATCCCTAACATTTGACGGTATGAATACCTTTTTTATTCTTTTATTTTCTGTAAATTCTCCTACTTCGATAGCTGTTCCGGCAAAAGTTTTTATCACAACATCATTTTCATCAAACGCAACCGTTAATGTTGGATTATATCTTAATTTACAGTCTGTTTTTGTAAAGGTTGTATTTTTGTCTGATTTATCTTTAAGAAAATCATCTATTTCGCTATAATTATAATAATAACTATGAAGAAGCTGTAATGACGGATACAGTGTTGTTGAATTTGTAGTTGTATCTATATCTGTTTTATTACTTGTTTTTTCTGCCATTTTATTTATATCTTCACGATTATAATATTCTTGTTGCAAATACGAAACACTTGGGTAATTATCGTGAGGATCAGTTATGAGAGTTTCAGAACTGCTTATCTTATTTAAGATATCTTCTTTGTTATTTAATACATTTTTTACATTTGATAATTCCTCTTCATTATTTTCCGCTTTGGTTGTTAAATTTGATATATTTTTTTTAATGGCAGAATTTGCATAAGCCATTTTCATTAAAACAACAGGCACAATATCTTTGGAATTTGTATCGGAAATCTTTTTTGTATAAATAACTTTTACACTTTCAGGAATATTCGCAGTAATAAGATCTATTTTGTCTTCACGGTTATCTATAACAAGCAACTTTAAATCATTATAATTTATTGCTCCGCTTTGAAGTCTTGTTACCTTTGACGGTATATATGCGTACACAGTACCATCTTTATACATACCGTTAGATCCGGAGGTAAGCAGATTATTTGACTGTGTTGCCAATATATTCATATTTGCGTCGTAAGCTACTGATACACCTATATCAAACATATCGGTTTTCAGTACAGAATTTTCAATTTCTGTCTTCAAATCATTGTGTGTGGTGTTTAATTCATTTATAGAATTTACTAAAGATGTCTTGTCCCTAGTATTAAGATATGACAAATTACCTGTTTGTGTGCTCAAAAAATCAATGTTATCCTTATTTTTCTGCGGTAGGTCTGAATACATATATATTATTTTTGCCGTTATAGGGAATGCATTCTCTGCAACATTAATTCCATTTTCTGAATTATAAATAACTACTGTTTTCAAATTATTGCAACCGCTGAATGAATTTATGCCGATAGAAGTGACTCTTGGAGAAATGTAAAGATAAGTAAGAGCTGAATTGTTGCTGTAAGTTGAATTATAGGTTATTGTGTTCTCTGATATTGTTCTTATTAAATCTCCATCTGCATTTAAAAGTCTGCTGACATAGGGACTGTAAACATTTTTTTGACTGCTTACAAGATCATATACCGCCTTTGATGACGGTACGTGAGAGTTATCAGCTGCCGCAGTAATTGTAGTTTCTATGGGATATTTTTCCGCTGAACCCTTTGCAGTGATATTACTGTCAACAAATTTTTTGCTTGTATAATCATAAATAAACCAGTTGCCGTTTTCTCCTATATAAGGGATAAACTTCTTGGCATTTTCTATATCTGAATAAAGTTCGTTTAATTCCTTTTCTTTCTCAAGAAATTCCGAAATCTGTTTTTCAGCAAAATAATTTCCGAATTCAATTGAGTTACCTACAATTAATGGTACGCTTTCAGTGTGGAATACTTCTTTTGAAGCATTAAAACCTTTTATCTGAAGATATACTACTCCTGATTTAAAAATGTGGTCATCTGTTATATTCCAGTTCAGTATTGTGTCATTGCCTTTTATTTGCATTTGAACAATAAAATAGTTTACTGTTTCATCATCAAATTTTAAGTAAATTCGATAGAAATTTTCTTTTTGGTTTCTTTCTTTTAATAATATTTCAATTGTTTTGTTAAGGTTATCGCCTGCATATCCGATAAACCCGTCTTCTGGCGGAATGTAGATTTTTCCGCTTTTTTCAACTGTAATCATTAATTACACCTCCAATATATATGCAAAAAAATAAGAAGTTGCATTTTTATATGCAACTTCTTACAATTTTTTACACTTTTATTTTTCAAGCAGCGGCTTTAGATAATGACCTGTATAGGATTTTTCATTTTTTGCAACTTCTTCCGGACTTCCTTGTGCTACTATCATTCCGCCTTCATCTCCGCCTTCAGGTCCTAAATCTATAATATAGTCGGCTGTTTTTATAAGGTCCAGATTATGCTCTATGACTATTACCGTATTTCCTGCGTCTACAAGTTTTTGCAATACTTCAATAAGCCTGTGTACATCTGCAATATGAAGTCCTGTTGTAGGTTCGTCAAGTATATATACTGTTTTGCCTGTACCTCTTTTTGATAATTCTGAAGCTAACTTAACTCTCTGAGCTTCACCTCCTGACAGTGTTGTAGCCGGTTGTCCTATCTTTATATATCCAAGTCCTACATCTAACAGAGTTTTCAGCTTTCGTTCAATCTTAGGAATATTCGAGAAAAATTCATATCCCTCTTCTACCGTCATTTCAAGCACATCGTAAATTGATTTGCCCTTATATTTTACCTCAAGAGTTTCTCTGTTGTATCTTCTTCCCTTGCATACCTCACAGGGTACATAAACATCAGGCAAAAAATGCATTTCTATTTTAAGTATGCCGTCGCCCTGACAAGCTTCACATCTTCCTCCTTTTACATTAAAGGAAAATCTGCTTGAATTAAAACCATGCATTTTAGCGTCCTGTGTTGATGCGTAAAGCTCACGAATATCCGTAAAAACTCCCGTATATGTTGCCGGATTTGAACGTGGTGTTCTTCCTATCGGGCTTTGATTGATATCAATTACTTTATCAAGATACTCGGTTCCCTTAATTTCTTTATGAGCACCACTTCTTGTTTTTGCTCGGTTAAGCTCGGAAGCTAAATGTTTGTATAAAATTTCATTTACTAAGGAAGATTTGCCTGAACCTGAAACGCCTGTTACACATATAAATTCGCCTAAAGGGAATTTAACATCAATATTCTTTAAATTATTATGCGTTGCTCCGATTACCTGAAGATACTTTTTATTGCCTTTTCTTCTTTTATTTGGTATCGGAACCTGTCTTTTTCCGCTTAAATATTGTCCGGTAACTGAATTTTCACATTTCTTTACAGCTTTAATATCTCCTGCACAGACTATCTCTCCTCCGTGAACACCTGCACCGGGCCCTACATCTACTATAAAATCTGCCGCACGCATTGTATCTTCATCGTGTTCAACTACAATTACTGTATTGCCTAAATCTCTTAAATGTCTTAATGTATCTAAAAGCTTATTATTATCTCTTTGATGAAGTCCGATACTGGGTTCGTCGAGAATATAAAGTACTCCCATCAGAGAACTTCCTATTTGAGTAGCCAACCGAATACGCTGACTTTCACCGCCGCTCAATGTACCTGCACTTCTTGAGAGTGTCAGATAGCCAAGACCAACACTGTTTAAAAATCCCAGTCGTGAATTGATTTCTTTAATAATTGCCTTTGCTATAAATCGTTCTTTTTCATTAAGTTTAAGTTCATTAACGAAATCAATAGCCTTAACAACAGACATTTCACAAAATTGAGCAATATTTATTCCGCCTACCGTAACTGCAAGGCTTTCCTTTGAAAGACGGTTTCCGTTACATTCGTCACAGGGAATTTCTGCCATAAAGCCTTGTATTTCTTCCTTTATCCAGTTGCTTGAAGTTTCTCTGTATCTTCTTTCAAGATTAGGTATAATACCTTCAAATGGTCTTTGTAATGTACTTTTACCGTATGCTGATTTACGGTGGAGTGTAAGAATTTCTCCGTTTGTTCCATAAAGAAGTATGTTTACTATTTTAAGAGGCAGGTCTTTAATTGGAGTATCAAGAGAAAATCCGTATTTTTTTGATAATGCCTCATAATACATAGCAGCAATAGAGTTGCCTTCCATAGCCCAGCCGCTTGCTTTAATTCCCCCCTGATTAACGCTAAGATTGGCATTGGGTATTACCAGACTTGGATCAACTTCCATAAAAATACCAAGTCCCGTGCATTTTTTACAGGCTCCGAACGGATTGTTGAATGAAAACATTCTGGGAGTAAGTTCATTTATGCTTGCTCCGTGGTCAGGACAAGCATAATTTTGAGAAAATGTCAGATCTTCCCCGTCAATAACATTTATCATAACAAGACCGTTTGTTAGTTTTGAGGCGGTTTCTACACTGTCTGACAAACGGGAACGGATATCTTCTTTTATAACCAGTCTGTCAACTACTATTTCTATTGTGTGCTTTTTGTTTTTTTCAAGAGAAATTTCTTCAGATAAATCGTAAATAATTCCGTCTGCTCTAACTCTTGCAAACCCGCTTTTTTTTGCTTTTTCAAATTCTTTTTTGTGCTCGCCTTTTTTGCCTCTTATTACAGGTGCAAGTACTTGAATTTTTGTTCCCTTATCAAGAGTAAGAACCTTATCTACGATTTGATCAACCGTTTGTTTTTTTATTTCTTTTCCGCAAACAGGACAATGAGGAATTCCTATTCTTGCATACAACAAACGGAGATAGTCATATATTTCTGTTACTGTTCCTACCGTTGAACGTGGATTTTTTGAGGTGGTTTTCTGGTCGATTGCAATTGCCGGTGAAAGTCCGTCTATACTGTCAACATCAGGCTTGTCTGTTTGACCCAAAAACATTCTTGCATAGGAGGAAAGACTCTCCACATATCTTCTTTGACCTTCTGCATAAATTGTATCAAATGCAAGAGATGACTTGCCTGAACCTGAAAGACCGGTAATTACTACAAGTTTTTCTCTGGGAATTTCAACGCTGACATTTTTAAGGTTATGTTCTCTGGCACCCTTTATTATAATTTTATCTATGGACATAATTTACCTCTTAATAAAATGTGCATAAGGCGGACAAGGAAATGTCCGCCTATGTTTATATGAATTATTATTTTTGTTTCGCCGCATTATTTTTGTTTCGCCGCATTATTTTTGTTTCGCCGCATTGGGCGGCGCCAAAGGGCTCCTCGCCCTTTGATCCTCGGTTGCTTTTTTGAAAAAAAGCAACGCAAAAAACTTTTACTTTTCTAACCTAATACCGTCTTTTCAAATTTTTTAAGAATTCTCGGTGCTTTCTGTTTCAAAAACTTCTGCTTCTTCAGAATCCTCTGCTTCAGGAGGTTCTACAAAAGTTCCGTTCATTAAAGAGTCAAAATCTTCACCGCTCATTTTCTCATGTTTCATAAGATATGCGGCTGTTTCATGAAGTTTTTCCATATTAGCAGAAATAATTTTTTCTGCCTTTTCATAAGCACCTTTAACTATTTTTAGAACCAGCTCATCAATTTTTGCAGCTGTTTCCTCAGAGTAATCTTTAACATGACCCATATCTCTTCCGATGAACACTTCGTTATTTGACTGACCATAACAAATTGGACCGAGCTCGTCTGTCATGCCGTATTTTGTAACCATTGATCGGGCAGTTGAAGTTGCCTTTTCAATATCATTAGACGCACCTGTTGAAATATCTTTTAAAACAAGCGCTTCCGCAACACGACCTCCAAGACACACAACAATATCTTCAAGCATTTCATTTCTTGAACTGTAAGACTTATCCTCTGTTGGGAGAGGCATTGTGTATCCTCCTGCCATACCTCTGGGAATAATGGATATCTGATGAACGGGATCCTGCGTTTCGCACTCATGGAAAAGAATTGCGTGACCGGCCTCATGGTAAGCTGTAAGTTTCTTTTCTTTATCACTCATTACTTTGGATTTTTTCTCTGCGCCTACAACAACCTTGATCGTAGCTTCTTCGATTTCTTCCATTGTAATTGCTTTTTTGTTTTTTCTTGCAGCAAGAAGTGCCGCTTCGTTCAATAAGTTTTCAAGGTCTGCACCTGTAAATCCTGCTGTTGTTTTTGCTATTGTTTTAAGCTTAACATCAGGTGCAAGAGGCTTTTTGCGAGCGTGAACTTTTAAAATAGCTTCACGACCGTTAATATCAGGATAACTGACAATTACCTGTCTGTCAAATCTGCCCGGACGCATAAGTGCAGGATCCAGAATATCAGGACGGTTGGTTGCTGCAATCATAATTACGCCTTCATTTGCTCCGAAACCGTCCATTTCAACCAGCAATTGGTTAAGAGTCTGTTCACGCTCATCGTGACCTCCGCCTAAACCTGTTCCTCTCTGACGGCCTACGGCGTCGATTTCATCAATAAATATAATACAAGGTGAGTTTTTCTTTGCCTGTTCAAACAAGTCTCTAACACGAGATGCACCTACACCCACAAACATTTCTACAAAATCTGAACCTGAAATTGAGAAAAACGGCACACCGGCTTCACCGGCAACCGCACGGGCAAGCAAAGTTTTACCTGTACCCGGAGGGCCTACCAAAAGTACGCCTTTTGGAATTCTTGCACCCAGAGTGTTGAATTTATCGGGAGCTTTCAAGAATTCTACGATTTCTTCAAGCTCTTCTTTTTCTTCGTCAGCACCTGCAACATCGTCAAATGTAGTCTTTCGCTTTTCATCGTTTGTATCTTTTATTTTAGCCTTGCCAAAGTTCATTTCTTTTCCGCCAAGGCCTCCGCCTCCCATTTTCCTCATTATAAAGAACCAGAAGAAAACAAGCACACCTACCATTAAAAGAGTAGGAATAAGTTCAAACAGAAATGAATTATCCGACGCTTTTATTAAATTATACGGTATATCTGCTTTAGATGTATAAGGCTCGATTGTATCAAGAAAATATCTGATATCGGCAAGTTCACCTGATACCCTTGTTTTATTTTCATCATTAAGGGTAAGACGTATTTCTCCTGTACCGTAATTGATCTCATATTTTGAAACCTTTTCATCTTCAAAATATTGTACAAGCTCATAGGTTGTGGGAGTTTGCTTTCCTGCTGAACTGTATAACATTGCAATTACCAGGATTATTAAAATAGGAATTCCCAAATAAAGCAATAAATTGCGAAGTTTTTTCTTATTTTCCAATACCTTTCACTCCTTGTATTATTATGATTATTTTTTTGGATTTTATAAATTAAGAATA